>QHXN01000078.1 GCA_003222975.1 Acidobacteriota bacterium
CTGCCCGCGGCTTTGAACGCGGCGAACGAGGAGGCCGTCAGCGCCTTCCTCGCCGGACGCATACGCCTGACCGACATCCCGCGCGTCATCGAGAGCGTGATGGACGCGCATGAGACGCGCGCGGTCAGCAGCCTCGAAGTGGTGTGCGAGGTTGACCGCCGTTCGCGGCTCGAAGCGGCGCGCGAGATTGAGCGTGTCGCCGCGCCGTCGCGCGTCGTCGCTTGAGGTCAAGTTGTTTGACGCGACTACGCGCGGGCGCGTAAACTTTCGGTGCAACGGGGCGCGGCGGCAGCGCCTCTAAACGTTTTCGCGCTCCCGACAGTGAACCTTTTGAGAAACTGACTTTATGACCTGGATTCTCGCCTTCGTCTTCATCCTCGGCGCTGCCGTCGTCCTGCACGAGTTCGGCCACTTCGTCGTCGCCAAACTCCTCGGCATACGCGTCGAGACCTTCTCGGTCGGCTTCGGCAAACGCATCTGGGGGCGACGCTGGGGGACGACCGACTACCGCCTGTCGCTCGTCCCGCTCGGCGGCTACGTCAAGCTCGGCGGCGACGAGTCGAACGCCGGCCTTGAGGACGGTGCGGGCGAGGAGATTCCCGCGGGCGAGCGCTTCGACCTGCGCCCGCGCTGGCAGAAGATTGCGGTCGGCGTCGCCGGGCCGGTGATGAACGTCCTGACGGCGCTCGCCATTCCCTTCATCCTCGCGTTGGTCGTCGGCGTGCCTTCGATGCCGCCGCCCGTCGTCGGCGACGTGATTGACGGCAGCGCCGCCGAAGCCGCCGGCCTGCGACCGGGCGACCGCATCGTCTCCTTCAACGGGCGCGAAGGCGCGACCTGGGAGGAGATCAGGAACGACGGGACGATCTCGCCGGGGCAGACGATTCAACTCGCCGTCGAGCGCGACGGGCGTCGTATCCCGCTCACGATCACGCCGGAGAAGCGCGAGGAGGACAGCCAGGCAATCGGCGACCTCGGCGTGCTGCCGGACTACGGCCAAATCCCCGTCAAGGTCGTGATTGACATGGTGGAGAAAGGCTCGCCCGCCGAAGCAGCCGGGTTGCAGCCGGACGACCAGATCGTCGCGCTCGACGGCACGCCGATCCGCAGCAGTTACCAGGTGGTGCGCCACATCAAGTCACATCCGACGGGCGCGGTCACGTTCACAGTCAAGCGCAAAGACCAGACGCTCGACATCGTCGCGGGCGACGTGCGCAAGCCCGACGGTAAGCTCGGCTTCCTGCCCGACGAGGAGTACCCGATTAAGCGCGTCGGCGCGGGGGCCGCGGCCAGTTACGCCTACGGCCACAACCTCGAAATGCTGCGCCTGACGGGGATGGCGCTGGGCCAGGTCTTTTCGGGCCGGCGCTCCGTGCGCGACACCTTCTCCGGGCCGATAGGCATCGCGCAGGCGTCGAAGCGCGCCGCCGAGGAGGGCGGCCTCGAAGGTGTCTTCCGCATGCTCGGCTTCCTGAGTCTTAACCTCGGCATCTTCAATCTCCTGCCCATCCCCGTCCTCGACGGCGGCATGATCTTCATGCTCCTCTTGGAAGCCGCCCTCGGCGTCGTCGGGATGAAGCTCTCTACGGGGATGCGCGAGCGCATCCAGCAGGTCGGCTTCGTCTTCCTACTCCTCCTGATGGGCTTCGTCATCATCAACGACGTGACGAAATACGCCCCCGGCTGGTTCCGTTCAAGCGACCGGCCCGCGGCGACACAGCAGAAATGAAAGAGCCGTGAACCGTGAACCGTAAACTGTGACAAGTGGAAGACAGTTTTCTCTTGTCACGGTTTACGGTTCACGGTTCATGACGTAAGCAACTTTGAACTTTGAACTATCGTAGAGATTGGCATGAGGCAGACGAGGCTGGTCAGAGTTAAGGACGTGCAGATCGGCGGCGGCGCGCCGGTGTCCGTGCAGTCCATGACGAAGACGGACACGGCGGACGTTGAGGGCACGGTCGGGCAGATTCAGGAGATGGTGCGCGCGGGCTGCGAGATCGTCCGCGTGGCCGTGCCGAACACGGAGGCGGCGGTCGCGCTCAAGGAGATTCGCCGCCGCGTGCCAGAGGTTCCGCTCGTCGCCGACATACACTTCCACTACAAGCTCGCCCTGTTGGCGCTCGAAGCGGGCGTTGACAAGCTGCGCCTGAATCCGGGCAACATCGGCTCGATTGAGCGCGTGCGCGAGGTCGTGCGCGCGACCAAGGAGCGCGGCGTACCCATACGCATCGGCGTCAACGGCGGCTCGCTCGAAAAAGACCTGCTCAAAAAATACGGCACGGCCACGCCCGAAGCGATGGTCGAGTCGGCCCTGCGCCACATCTCGATTTTAGAAGACCTCGACTTCCGAGACATCGTCGTCTCACTCAAGGCTTCCGACGTTCATCGAACCGTCGCCGCGTACCGTCTGCTCGCGGAGCGAGTTGACTACCCGCTCCACCTCGGCGTGACCGAGGCGGGCACGCCCTTCGGCGGCACGATCAAGTCCTCAATCGGCCTCGGCGTTCTCCTCCACGAAGGCGTCGGCGATACCATCCGCGTCTCCCTGGCCGCGGAGCCTTGGGAGGAGGTCAGAGTCGCCTGGGAGATTCTGAAGTCGCTCGACCTGCGCAAGCGCGGCGTCACGGTCGTCGCGTGCCCGACGTGCGGGCGCTTGGACGTTCCCAACTTCGTCGAGATCGTCACGGAGATCGAGCGGCGGCTGGCGCACATAAAGGAGCCGCTGCACCTCTCGATTATGGGCTGCGAGGTGAACGGGCCGGGCGAGGCTCACGACTCACAACTCGGCGTCACATTCGGCAAGGGCGTCGGCATGATCTTCAAGGACGGCAGGCCGCTCCGCAGAGTGTCAGGCGCGGACATCGTCGAGGCTTTCGTGGCCGAGACCGAGAAGCTCGTCGCCGAAGTTGCGCCGCCTCAGACAGAAGACGTGCCGGAGTTAGTGCAGATTAAGTGATGGCAGCCCGCCTCAACTCCCTCCCTCAACATTCCTAATCCACATTCGACGTGAAACGGCTTCAGCGATCAGTCTAAGGCCATCGAGAGGAAGAGTGCGTCGGTGGCCGAGCGCCGGTTGACGTTGACGTTGAGGTGCGTCCGCAACTCTTCAACGCGCGCGAGCCAAAGCGCCGGGCGTCCGGGGCGCAAAGACACGGCGAGCCGCGCGAGCCGGTCGCGCAGGTCGTAGTTGACGAGCGGCGCGTCAGAGCCGCGGAGGGCGAGGAGCCAGAGGTCGCGTATCAGAAGCTCAAGCGCGTCCAGTCGCGGCTCGTACTCGTCCTTGTTCTTCGCGTCGCCCAGCTCTTCGGCGGCGCGCAGCAGCCGCACGCGGTCGTCGCCCGCGGCGAGGGCTTCGACGACGCCGAGCATCGCTTCGCGCCGCGCGCGGTAGGTGTCGAGGTTAAGCCCTAGCGCGACGCCGGGCCTGCCCGCCGCGAGGTGGGCCGCGAGCCGCGCCTCCTCGCCTGCGCGCTTGCGGTTTTTAACCAGGTAGCTTTCCAACTCCTCGACGGCGAGCGGCGCGAAGCGGACGGTCTGGCAGCGCGAGCGGATCGTCGGCAGCAGGGCCGCGGGGCGCGAGGTGATGAGTATGAGGTGTGTGGTCGGCGTGGCCTCTTCGAGCGTCTTCAGGAGGGCGTTTGAAGCGGCGTCGTTCAGGCTCTCCGCGTCCTCGACGAGAAAGACGCGCGCCTCGCCCTCGGCGGGGCGGAAGTTACACTCGCGCTCCAGGTCGCGGACGGCGTCCACGAGGATGTTGCGGTTGAAGGGGAGCACGCGCCCGACATCCCTGTGCTCGCTCCAGAGGACTTTCTTGTACTCGTCCCTTTCGGCGGGCGGAGACTCGAACTTCCCCGTGCGTTTGCAGGACGGGCACACGCCGCACGCCTCGACGCCGCGCCGCGCGCGGCAGTTGAGCGCGCGCGCAAGCTCCAGCGCGAAGAGTTGTTTGCCGAGTCCTTCATCACCCGCGAACAGAAGCGCGCCGGGGACGCGCCCCTGTCGCAGCATCCGGCGCAGCGTCTCCTTCGCGCGCTCATTTCCGACAAGTCGGTCGAACATAAAAAGCAGAAGTTAGATGTCAGATGTCAGATGTTAGCAGAAACCAGAACTGACATCCGGCATCTAGCATCTGACATCTACTTGATTAAAGGCATGACGAGTCTCATCACCTGCGAGTGGGTTTCCTGGACGGAGCCGCTGGCGTCAATGACGCGGACGCGTTCCGGCTCGGCGGCGGCGATCTTGAGGTAGGCGTCGCGGACGCGCGCGTGGAAGGCCGCGTCCTCGGCGTCGAGACGGTCTTGCAGGTCGCCCTTGCGGGCGCGGTGCTGCGCGCGGCGCTGGCTCTCGTCAACCGTGAGGTCGAAGATGAGCGTCAGGTCGGGCATGAGGCCGCCCGTGGCGAGCGCGACCAGCTCGGAGACGAGTTCGCCGGGGAAGCCGCGGCCCGCGCCCTGGTAGGCCACGGTCGCGTCGGCGTAGCGGTCGGAGAGGACGACGTGGCCGGAGTCGAGCGCGGGGCGGACGAGCGCGCGGACGTGCTGCGCGCGGTCGGCGGCGTAGAGCAGGAGTTCGGCGAGCGGGTCAACCTGCTCTTCGGCGTCGAGCAGGACTTCGCGCAGGCGCGTGCCCAGCGGCGTGCCCCCCGGCTCGCGCGTCGTGACGACCTCGTGCCCGCGCAGGCGCAGTTCGCTGGCGAGCATGCGCAACTGCGTGGACTTGCCGCACCCGTCTATGCCCTCGAAGGTGATGAAAGCGGCGGTCAAAGTTTTTTCGGTTCTCCGTGTTCGGACGCTGTGAAGTGGTCTGGGCGTCAGCCTTCGGCGCGACCGGGCTGCTCGCCGGAATCCGGGGCGTGGTCGCCCGCGTGCGGGCCGCGGTGCTCGCCCGCGGGGCGGCGCGCGTGCTGGATGGTCGAGATGGCGTGCTTGAAGATGAGCTGTTCCTGCGCGCCGGATTCGAGTAGCACCGAGAACTTGTCGAAGCTGCGTATGCGACCCGACAGCTTCGCGCCGTTCATCAGGTAGATTGTCACCGAGTCCTTCTCGCGCCGCACCGTGTTCAAGAACGCGTCCTGAATGTTCTGGGGAGTAGATTTAGTGTCCACAGTCAACCCCGCTTGGAAACTGAACCGGATTCAAGTTCGCTCAGATTACACCCAACGAGTTCAAAGTTCAAAGTTTTTGTCTCGAAGTTTACAGAAAAACCAAGTCTGAGGCCCGCGGTTCTGTTAGAAGCCGAGCCTCGACGCCACCTCTTCCTGAACGCGCGGGTCGTCGCCGAAGCCCTCAACCCACTCGACGCCCGGCTCGCGCCGGAACCATGTGAGTTGGCGCTTGGCGTAGTGGCGCACGTCGAGCTTCGTCTGCAAGATTGCGCTCTCAAGCGTGCGCTCGCCCCGCAGGTGCTCGACGACCCGTCGGTAGCCGTGCGCCCCCAGCGCGCTCGATGTGGCGGGCACGCCGCGCGCGAGCAAGCCCCGGACTTCTTCGACCAGGCCGGCGCGGAAGTGTGCCTCGGTGCGTTCGTTGATGCGTCGGTAGAGCCGCGCGCGCGAGGGATTGAGCGCGAAGACGCGCAGGCGCGCGGCGTGCGGCGGCGGCGCGGGACGCGCCCCCCGCTGCTCGGAGAGCGGCGTGCCAGTTTGCAGACGCACCTCCAGGGCGCGCTGCACTCTCGACCAGTCGCGCGGGTTGAGCCGGGCGGCGGTCGCCGGGTCGAGCCGGCGCAGCAATCTGTGAAGGTGCTCCGCGCCGCGCCGCTCGCGTAAGCGGAAGAGGCGGCCTCGCAGGTCTTCGTCGGTCGGCGGCGCTTCAAAAAACGGCTGCCGAAACGCACGCAGGTAAAAGCCCGTGCCGCCGACGAGCAGGGCCGTGTGAGCGCGCGCCTCTATCTCGTCAATCACGCTGAGCGCGTCGCGCGCCCAGTCCGCGGCTGTGTAGATTGACTCCGGCGGTACGAAGTCAATCAGGTGATGGGGTACGCCGCGCCGCTCCGAGGGCGGGACTTTGGCGGTGGCGATCTTAATCTCTCGATAGACCTGCACGGAGTCGCAGTTGACGACCTCGCCGCCCGTCCGCAGCGCGAGCGCGATGCCGAGTTCGCTCTTGCCCGACGCGGTCGGGCCGACGACGGCGATGATCGGCTGCACGCTTTGACTCCGGGCGTTCACGACGAAGGGAAGAGGAGGCGGAAGAGGGCAACCAGCCAGAGGATGGTGAGCAAGGCGAGCGCGCCGACGAGTTGTGTGCGGGAGAAGCGCATCTGTCGAAGAAACCGGTCGGGAGAACTTCGGCCCGTCAGTCGGGCCTCAAATCAGTAGAGCTTCGTCACGCTGATGCCGGTGTAAAACGACTTCAGGATTTTGTCGTAAGAAAGGCCGGCGCGCGCCAGCCCGTAAGCGCCGACCTGGCACATGCCGACGCCGTGACCCCAGCCCCGGCCCGTGAAGGTGAAGCGCGCGACGCGGCCCGACTCGTCGAACGCGCGGTCAATGACGAAGAGTTGTTCGCGCAGGCCGAGCGCCGAGCGGACGCGGCCCCCCCGCACGTGCGCCGTCGCCGTCGTGCCGACAACTTCGAGGTCGAGCACTCGGCCCGACACGCCGCGGCGTCGGACGCGCAGGTCAACGAGCGAGCCGACTGCGGGGACGGAGTGCGAGAGGCGCGACATGACTCCGTCGGGCGTGAGTGTCTCCGTCCAGTTGGCGAAGGGCGAGTAGTGATCCGTGGCCGCGCCGTTTGAAGCGGGTCGGGCTTCGAGGTAGTCAATCTCGCCGCGCGCGTCGGTGTGGTAAGTCACGGCCTCGCCGCCGACGAAGTTTATCTCGCGGACGGGGAACAGCCCCTCGCCGAAGGCGCTGAAGAGGAAGGCTTCCGGCGCGACCCTCATGCTCAGTTCGCCCCTGCCCGAAGCCGGACGGAGCAAGAGCGAGTCTTTAGCGGACGGTCGCGCAGTCGCCTTTTGCAGACGGAGCAAGCCGCGGGCTTCGAGCGCGTGCGCGATTGAATGGAGCACGCGCGCGCGGGAGACGGGCAGGCGCGGGCGGAGCGTGCCGTCGGGGAAGAGTGCGATGTGGCCGTCGCGCAGCATGGCGGCCACGTCGGCGCGGTTCTGCTGCGGCACGTCGTCGGCGTCGCGGAAGGCGAGGAGGTACTGAACGTCGGCGCTGTTGAGAAGCGTCGCGCCTCGGCTCTCGCCGTCGAGCGCAGCGGCGAGCGCGGTCGCGAAGCCGCCGGGCCGTGTCGCTTCGGCGGCGACGTAAGGACTCGCCTGGTGCGCGAGCGTCGCGGCCCTGCCCAGCGACTCACGCAACTCGTCAACGGTGGTGGGGCCGGCGAGCCACTCGTCGCTCAGACGCGCGGGCACGTTGAAGCCGTGCGCGGAGAGGAGCGCGGCGTCGCGCGCGCTGGACGCATGCTCGGCCAGCTTGACCGAGGGCAGCTCGCGCGTCGTGCGGACGTTGAAGGGCGCGAAGTGCTCCTTAGATTCGAGCGCGCACTCGCGCCCGCGCAGGTAAGGCACGGGCGGGCCGCCGAAGATGTTCTCGGCGTCTTCGGTGCGACCGCCGCAGGTCGAGGTGTAGAGCGCGTTGATGGGGACGCCTTTGTAGGTGGCGACGCGCCCGCGCGTCTCGTTGACGGCGCGGTCGGTGAGCGGGTGCTCCGTCGAGCGACCGCCGTAAACCTGCGAGCGCGTGTCGGGTGTCAGGTCGAACCCTTGCGCGGCGAAGCGTCCGAGGTTGCTGACGGCGTAGGTGCGCGCGGCGACGGCCTGCGCCTTCAGGGCCTCAAGCTCCGGCCAGCCGCCGGGCGACAGCTCGTTCGGCACGACGCCGCGCACGTAGTCTTCGAGCGGGACGACGTTGACGACCGTGAGTGTGCCGCGCGTGTTGGCGAAGACTTCGAGGCGACCGCGGTAGGGCTTCTCGTTGAAGCGGACGGGGTGCTGCTCCTCGTCGTCGGAGGCGAAGAGGACGGGCGTGCGCGCGTCCAGGAGCGGCCTCGTCGTGCCCGGCACGTACAGGGCCTCGCCGCGCACGGGCACGCTGGCGCGCGAGGTCAACTGAACCGGGGCCTTCGTGTTGGCCGTCGCGTCTTTCGCCCCCGTCGCGGCCCGGCTTGTCGTGACCGACGCCGAGGACGTTGAAGCTTTCTCGGCCTGCTGCTTCAACGGGCGCGTCTGTCGCGCCGCGGCCTGTTCGTCCGCGTTCGCAGCATTCGTCCTGGCGGGAGAGACACCGACGCCGCTCGGCCTTGCCTTGTCCGTTGATGCAGAGTCAGTTTCTACTTTAGTCGCGTCGTTGCCTCCGTCCGGCGTCTGCGCGGGAAGGGGCGGGAGCGTGCGCGGCTCGATGCGGACGCGCGCCACGTCGAGGGGTGCGGGCTGCGTCCCCGGCCCGGTCGCGTTAAGAAGACGCCCGGTGGTCGAGACCGTGACGCTGCGCGCGTCCACGGCGAGGCCGACGCGGACGACCGGCTCGCCGTTGAGTCGCGCGGGTTCGGCCTCGACTTCCGCGCCGGTCGTGTCGTCGGGAGTGGCCGTCGGCCACTCTGAAGTCGTCGCGCGGCGCGGGCGTGTGACCGTCTGCCGCGAGTCCTGTGCGCTCGAAGTAAAAGAAGGAGAGACGAGGAGGCACGGGAGGAGAGCCGCGGCGAAAATTCTTTGGGCGGAGGAACGCATCAATCTCTCTGCTCACGGACGGCGTTTAAAAGCGGGGGAGTCGCGCGCCGCCGGTAGTTTACAACATTTTGCCGGGAGCGCACGCATCTTGTGCGCTCCCGGCAACCGTTTGAGCTTTATGATGTGGTTCGTTCAAGGGCCTCGACGGCGAGCGTGTGAAAGCGGCGGCGGACGGAGTTGATGTTGACGAAGGGCAGGGCGCGCGCGTGCGTGCGGTTGGTCAGAAGGATAAGGACGCGCTCGCTGGTCGGGTCTATCCAGCAACTCGTGCCGGTGAATCCGAGGTGGCCGAAAGATTCGGGCGGGAGCAGCGGCCCGGCGGTCGAGTCGGGCGTGGCAGCGAGCTGCCAAGCGAAGGAGCGGGCCTCGTTTAGCCCCTCGGTCATGTTCGTGCGGAAGAGCGCGCAGGTCGCTGGCGCGAGCAGACGCGTCGTGCGCGGGAGGAACTGCTCGGCGAGCCGCAGCGTCTCGCGCGCTGTGGAGAAGAGTCCGGCGTGGCCCGCAGCGCCGCCGAGGAAGAAGGCGTTGCCGTCGTGCACCTCGCCCCAGATAGCTTGCGTCCGCCAGTTGCTTTCGGGTTGAGAGCCGAGCTGGGTCTCGCACATCCCGCGCTCGTAGGCGTTGCCCTCGGACTCGCACGCGGCCACCTCGGTCTGCAAAGATTTTTCGGGGTTGAAGAAGGTGCGCCCCAGTCCGAGCGGGGCGACGATCTCACGCCGCGCGAGTTCGACGAGCGCTGCGCCGGAGACGTGCTGCAAGAGCAGGCCGAGCGTAATGAAACCGAGGTCGCTGTAGGTGACGCGCGCGCCCGGCGCTTGTTCGAGCGGCAGCGAGGCGACGACTTCGAGAGTGCGCGCGGGGTCTCCGCCAGCGAGCAGGTAGAGCGGACGCCACGCGGGCAGGCCCGACGTGTGCGTTAGCAGTTGCCGGACTGTGACCGCGCGCTTGTCTTCGCGCTCGAACTCAGAGAGATAACGTGAGACCGCACCGTCAAGCTCTACGCGTCGGCGCTCGACGCAGAGGGCCGTGAGCAGACCCGTGACGAGCGGCTTGGTCAGCGACGCGAGGTCGTAGATGGTTTCAGTAGTCGCGGCGTGTCTGGCAGGCTCGCGCACGGCGTCGCCCAGCGCGTCACTGAAGCGGACGACGCCGCGCTCGGCGACGAGATAGACGGCGGAAGGGAAGTCGCCCGCGGCGATGCGCTCCTCAAGCATCGCCGTGATGCCCGGTTCGCGCTCGCCCTCGGTTCGGTCTGTCATCACGAATCAAAACTGAAGGTTCATCCCGGCGATGATCGGGTGCTCTTGGATGCGTTCGAGCAGGCGTCCGGCAAGCGCGAGCGCGCGTCGCCCTTCCGCGCCGGTGACCGGTGCAGGCTTGCCGTCGCGCGCGGCTTCGAGGAAGAGTTCGACTTCGGCGCGCAGAGGCTCGACATCCATGATGTCGAGGTTCCTGACCTGCACGCCGGGCCATGTGCCCGCCGCGGTGGGCGGCGCGAGGCTGCTGATCGAGGCGCGGCGCGCGGCGTAGTCAACGGCGACGTAGTCGTGCGGCTGGAAGAAGCGCATCTTGCGAATCTTCTCCGTCCCGACGCGCGAGGCCGTGATGTTGGCGACCGCGCCCGAAGAGAACTCGATGCGCGCGTTGGCCGCGTCCACGCGGTTCGTGAGCACGGGGATGCCGACGGCGCGCACGTCCAAGACCTCGACGCCGTGGCCGACGAGCCAGAGGACGATGTCGAGGTCGTGGATCATCAGGTCGAGCACCACATCTATGTCGAGCGAGCGCGCGGTGAACTCGCCGACGCGGTGAATCTCGAAGTAGACGGGGTTTCGGACGTGCGGGCGCAGCGCGACGAGCGCGGGGTTGAAGCGTTCGAGGTGGCCGACCATCAGGGTCGCACGCCCTCGTTCGGCGGCGGCGATCAACGCGTCCGCCTCTTCGAGCGTGCGCGAGATTGGTTTCTCGACGAGCACGTGCACGCCCGCTTCGAGTAACGGGCAGGCGATCTCGGCGTGCGACTCGGTCGGCGTGGCGAGGCTCACGGCGTCCACGTCGCCTGCGAGTGCGCGCCAGTCGGTCGTCCACTTCGTCTCTCTTTCGGAGGAGACGGCGCGCGCCGTCTCCTCGTTGATGTCGCAGACTGCGACGAAGCGCGACTTGCCCTCGGAGGCGAGCGCTGCGTGGACGCGCGCGTGCTGGCGTCCGAGGTGGCCGACGCCGATGACGGCGGTGCGAAGTGTCACAGGTTCCTCCGAAAAAGCTGTCAGCACTCAGCTTTCAGCTATCAGCTTAAATGCCTTCGCGACTTTTGCGGGCACTTCGCGTTCTTCGCGATTAAGTACAGCCATCTTGACCACAGAGGGCGCAAAGAAGTCGCAAAGGTCGCAGAGAAGTTCGCGCCCGAAGTTTTCGCCAATCAACCGAGAGCAGTTGAACGACGGCCTGACATGAATGATACTCGTCGGGTTTGACGGAAAGCATCTGGCTGACTGCTGAACGCTGAATGCTGACTGCTTTTTCGGGTGACTATACTTGCAACGTTTCCTGCTTGCCAAGCGCGCGTGGCTCGTCCTGTTCGCAGCGGTGTGCGCGGTCTATTTCTATGGGCTGGGCGCGGTGCCGCTCTTGGGGCCGGACGAGCCGCGCTACGCCGAGGTGGCGCGCGAGATGCTGGCGCGCGGCGACCTGGTGACGCCGACGCTCGGCGGGCACACGTGGTTCGAGAAGCCGGCGCTCGTCTACTGGCTGATGATGGCGGCCTACCGCGTGTTCGGCGTCTCGGAGTTCGCGGCGCGCGCCGGGTCGGCGCTCTCAGGCGTGTTGACGATTCTGTTCGTGGGCTGGGCCGCGGCGCGCGCGGAGTTCGAGTCGGGCGAGCGCATGAGGGGCTTCGCCTTCGCGTGCGCCGCCGTCATGGCTTCGAGCGGGGGGCTGCTGGCCTTCGCTCGCGCGGCGAGCTTCGACGTTGTTTTGACGGCGACGGTCGCGGCGAGTCTCGCCTGCTTTTACGTCTCGGAGGTCGAGCGCGACGAAGGGCGGAGGCGCTGGCTGCTCGCGGGGTTCTACGCCTGCACGGGGCTGTCTCTGCTGGCGAAGGGACTGGTCGGCGTCATCATCCCGGCGGGCGTCGTCGTCGTTTATTTTCTTCTGCGGCGGAGGTGGCCGGGGCTTGGCAGGCTGGGAGTGTGGTGGGGTTCACTGCTCATGCTCGCCGTGGCCGCGACGTGGTACGCGCCCGTCGTCGCGCGGCACGGGCGCGTCTTCGTGGACGAGTTCATCGTGCGGCAGCACTTCGCGCGCTACGTCTCGGACAAGTACCACCACGCGCAGCCCTTCTATTTTTACCTGCCGGTCATGCTGCTGCTGGCGCTGCCTTGGACACTGTTCCTCCTGAACGGGCTGGCGGCCACGGGCGAGACGAACGCGCGCGCCGAGGACGCGGAGAGTAAGCTGAGCGTGCTGGCGCTGGCGTGGCTCATCGTGCCCGTCCTGTTCTTCTCGGCGTCGGGGTCGAAGCTGCCCGGCTACGTGCTGCCGGCGCTGCCGGGCGCGGCGCTGCTCGCGGGCGTCGGGGTGCATGGATACCTGCGCGGCGGTGGCGGAGTCCTGACGATGCGTCTGACGGGCGCGCTCACTTTGCTGCTCTCAGCCGCGGGGTGGGTTTACGCGTACCAGACGTTCACGCCGGGCGCGGGCGTCTGGACTTCGGGCAAGTTTCCCACGGGCTGCGTGCTGGCCGTTACACTCCCGGCGGGCGCGTGTGGGCTGGTGGCGCTCGTCGGGGCGAGGCGTCGCGCGCTGTGCTTCGCGTGCGTGGTCGGGGCGACGCTTTTGACCGTGCTGATGATCGTGGGCTGCGCGCTCGGCGTGTTCGCGCGGCGCGAGACGGTCGGGCAACTGCTGTCGGAGGCGGGTCGCGAGGGTTACGGCAATCTGCCCGTCGTCCAACTGCACGCGGTCGAGCGCACGGCTGAGTTCTACGCGGCGGGCCGGCTCGCATACGACGAGCGGGGCGAGCCTCTGAAGCTGGAAGGCTCGAAGGAGGTCGCGGAGTTCACGCGACGCGGCGGCGGTCAGGCGCTGGTCATCGTGCCCGTCAGAGACGCGCAGCAGTTGAGCGCGGAGCCTGAGATCGAGTCGAGCTACGTCGGCGACAACGGCAGCGTCGCGCTCTTCCTCGTTCGGACTGACGTGACGGGTTCTTCAAAGCCTTGAGGCCACCGTGAAGCTCAGGGCGCGGAGCGCGGGTCATGGCGCTGAGCGTAGCGCGCGGTCGAAGAATTCGATGACGCGACGGTCGTATGCCTCGTCCTCTTCGGAAGAGGCGGAGGCGAGCGTGAAGCCCGTCGAGGAAAGGTCGGTCTGCACCTCGACGTTCGCCTGGGCCGAGAAGCAACGGGCTAGCGTCTCGGTCGTCCGCCGCAGCGGCCCGGCGTCTTCGCCCGAAAGCAGGAGCACGCGGCGGTCGCCCAGTGACTCGGCCACCGTGCAGGCGGCGTCGTTCTTGTAGTGGCCTGAGAAGTAGAGCCGCGTGCCGAGCCGCGCGAGGAACCGCAGCAGGCCGTTGTCGAGGCCGGTGCGGTTATTGACCGCCGAGGCCAGAACCGCGTCGGCCGTGTCGGGCACGGAGTCGAGCGCGAGCGCGCGCACGCCCTTGTCCTGGCGCGCGGCGAGCAGGGCGGCGTAAGCGCCAAGCTCGACGCCGTAGATGCCCGCCCTGTCGCCGACGAGCGCGCGGCCCTGCTGCGTCTTCTGGCCGCGCAGGAAGTCGAGCGCGACGAGCGCGTCGTCGGCTTCGAGCGTGCCGAAGGAGGTGGACGCGACGGGCGGGTTTTCGCCGTGGCCGCGCAGGTCGGGCAGCAGCACCGTCATGTTCGTCGTCTCGTTGAGCTTGACGCCGAGGTTCAGGAGCCAGGAGCGGTCGGCCCCGTAGCGGTGGAGCAGCACGACCGCCGGCGCGCCCTCGGCCCCGCGCACGAGCCAGCCGCGCGCGCGCGTCCCGTCGCGGTTCGACCAACTCTCTTCGGTAGCCTTCAGGCCGCGGTCGCTCAAGGAGGCGAACTTTTCCGGCGTGACGAGGTAGGCGCGGCGCGGCGGGTGCGCCGCGCCGTAGACGAGCCACGCGGTCAGCCCCGCGAGGGCGAGTATGACGAGAAGGATGATGGGGAGGAGCGCGGCGAAAACTTTTCGTCCGGCTCTGCGTCGAGGAGACATCGCAAACGTATTGTAAAGGCAAAAGGCAAAAGGCAAAAGTGTAGGACGTGCTGCGCGCGTGGATTTTTATCTCAGGTTTTCTTTCGGCCTTGCACCTTTTGCCTTTTCGTAATCCTCCGGCGTGTTCACGTTCTCGAAGAAGAGGGCGGATTGCGGGAGGTCGGCGAGTTCGCCGAAGGCGACCCAGCGCGTCCGCGCGCGCCGGAGTAGTTCGCGCGGGCGGAGCCTGTCTGTACGGATAAGCTCGTCGGCCAAGTCCTTGCAGGAGGTCGCGGCGTAGAGCGCGCAGAGCGGCTGCGTTCGCCCGTCGTCTTGAACCGGGGCGACGGCCTCCGCCTCGTCCGTGCGAAGCGACCACAGGCGCTCGAAGAGTTCGCGCGTGACGAAGGGAAGGTCGCAGGAGACGATTAAAGCCCAGGGCGCGCGGCAGGCGGCGAGCGCGGCGTGGATGCCGCCGAGCGCGCCCCGCGCCTCGTACACGTCGCGGACGACGGGCAGCCCGTGTGACGCCGTCTCTGGCCTTGAGCTGACGAGGCTGACGCGCGACGCGAGTGGTCGAATGGTTTCAGCAATACGCTCGACGAACGTCCGCCCGCCGAGCCGCAGGCGAGACTTGTCCTCGCCCATGCGGCTCGAAGCGCCCCCGGCCAGGATGAAACCTTCGAGGTCAGTCATCTTTTCTCCGCCACGTCTTCGGAAACGAGCGCGCAAGTTAGCACGCCGGGCGGCGAGGCGGCAAGAAGTGGGCGCGCGCGGCGGAAGACAGGCGCGATTAGAGATTTAAGCTAAAGCAACCCGCGGCTTTCCGGCCACATCATTGTTGCACCGGGTGTTGCTTGACCGTGCGAGAAGGGCGCAGTTATAGTCAGCTTGCGCGGGCCGTTCCTTCCCGCTTCCACTTAGACCGGCGGCCACGAGTCTCGGCTCATGCCGGCCCTTTTTAGCGAAGGCGCTTTCTCAGCTTGAGGTAATTTGATGAGAAGAAATGCGGTCGTCCTGTTCGTCCTTTTCCTCGCGCTCGGCGTGACAGGATTCGCGCAGCAGAAATCGCCAGAGGCCGGCGCGCGGAAGACGGACTTCTACCCGCTCGAAGACATACGTCCGGGTCAGAAGGGCGTGGCGCGCACGGTCTTTTCGGGGAGCGAGCCGCAGGAGTTCGGCGTCGAAGTCCTGGGCGTCCTGCCCGGCTTCCCCGCGCCGCGCCAGTCGGTCATCATCGCGCGCCTGTCGGGCGCGCAGGTGGATCGCACGAGCGTCTTCGCCGGCATGTCCGGCTCGCCCGTCTATATTGACGGCAGGCTCGTCGGCGCGGTGGCCTACGCCTTCCCGTTCGAGAAGGAGCCAATCGCCGGCATCACGCCGATCAAGCAGATGTTCGACATGTTCGAGCGCGGCGGGCGGGCCAGCGGCGGGCGCGACCAGCTCGGATTCCTGCGCGAGCCGCACGCCGTCTCCTACTCGCAGCTTTCGGGCACGGACTGGAAGCCGCAGCTCCCGACGGGACAAACAAACGGCGCGGCCTTCGTCGCTCCCGTTGCCACAGGCTCGCCGCTCGCGGCTTTGCTCGGCCAGCAGTTCGCGCCCATCGCGACGCCGCTCGTCTTCAACGGATTTTCGCCGCAGGCGGTCGCGCAGTTCACGCCGCAGCTTCAAAATTATGGTTTGCTGCCCGTCGCCGGAATCGGCGGCGCGTCGGCGTTGACGCCGATGGGCAAGGTGACTGACCAGACGCTTGCGCCCGGCACTTCGATCAGCGTCGAGCTGGTGCGCGGCGACTTCTCGGTGGCGGCTTCCGGCACGGTAACGAACCGCGACGGCGACCGCATCTACGCCTTCGGCCACCCGTTCCTCGGCCTCGGCTCCTCGGACATGCCGATGGCCGAGTCCACGGTCGTCACCGTCATCCCGAACACGATGAACTCGTTCAAGCTCACCGTGCCGGGCCAGATGGTCGGCACGATCTCGCAGGATCGCTCGACGGGCATCTATGGGCAGCTCGGCCAAGCGCCCAAGATGATCTCCGTCACGATCAACCTGCACACGAGCCGCGACCAAGTCGAGACCTACAAGTACGAGGTCGCCAGCGACGAGTTCCTGACGCCGCTCCTTCTGAACATGACCGTCTATAGCACGATCACTTCGAGCGAGCGTTCCTTAGGCGACTCGACCGTCAGCGTGCGCGGCACCATCGCCGTCAAGGGGCAGGAGCCGATCACGCTCGAACGGCGCTTCTCCACCACGGGCGCTGGGGTCAACGCGGCGGGCGCGGTCGCCGCGCCAGTCCAGGCCCTTCTTTCGAGCGGCTTCGAGGGCGTCGAACTCGGCCCCATCACGCTCGATATCGCTTCCGTGGACACGCGCCGCGCCGCCACGCTCGACCGCATCTCGCTCGACCGCGGCGAAGTCCGCAGCGGCGAGACCATCGAGGTTCAGGCCTACGTCCGCACCGAGTCGGGCAAGCAGTTCGTCCAGCGCATCCCGGTCGAGATTCCGGCGGACGTGCCGCCCGGACAGCTCGTCCTCTTCGTCGGCGACGGCGGCACTTTGCAGCAGGCCTCGGCCTCGCAGAGCTTCGTGCCGAAAGACCTCGGCCAGCTCGTCGGCGCGATCAACAAGCTCAAGAAGAACGACCGCCTCTACGTCAAGCTCTTCCGCGTGACGAACGGCGCGGTCATCGGCACAGACGAGATGCCGAACCTCCCGCCCTCCTTCGTCGCCACGCTTAACAGCGACCGCGCCTCCGGGGGATTTACGCCGACTGTGCTCTCGCCCATTGACGAGAAGGAACTGCCGCCCGCCGAGTACGTCATCTCCGGCCAGCAGCTCATCGGCATCAACGTCATTCGCTGAAGGACAATTTCAAAGGTGGAGCGAAGAGGTGAGACTTTCTGAGTCTCACCTCTTTTTTCGTCAAGGCCGGAGTTGAGTTGTATGTTTGGAGAGTCGGATTAACCACCGCAGGCGCAGAGGGCGCAGAGATTTCACAGAGGGATTTCAAACCTCTATGCTCCCTCCGTGTCCTCTGAGCCTGCGGTGGTGAAATGTATTTGCTCGTTCGCTCAAGTTGGGTTTCTATCCGCCGCGCTTCACGACGAAAAGAAATCTTCTCTCAGACTCCGGGACGTGAACCGCCTCGAACATCAGCCCGGTCAACTCAAGACTCTTGCGCAGCCCCTCGCCCCCGAAGAGCAGCAGCGTCGGCACGCGCGAAGCCCACGCGAGCATGTGGGGCAGAACCTCCTTGAAGCGTTCGAGCGCACGACACGTAAGAACGTCAGCCCTCGTCGGCTCAAGCTTCTCGAACCGCTCGGCAACAACACGGGCCGCCTCTCGCCTGCCCAGTCTCGATAGAGCCTCCCGCAAAAACACCGCCTTCTTCTGGGACGATTCGACGAGGACGGCTTTCACGTCGGGCCGGACGACGAGACACGGGATGACGGGCAGGCCCGCGCCCGAACCGACATCAACGACCGTCGCGCCTTCCCCGATGAACGGAAGGGCGAGCAGTGATTCGAGCACGTGGCGCACGGCGAACTCGGCGGGCGGGCACGGCGCGACCAGGTGCAGGCGCTCGTTCCAGGCCGAGACCAGCTCAAAGTATTCGCCGAGACGCGCGCGCACGTCTTCGCCTAACCGGACTCCGAAGGCTTCCGAGTGCGCCGCCAGCGCTTTGTCAAACTCGCCGCGTGGTGATAGTTTTCGTTCAGCCATCTCCCTGAAGTCCGAGCGAAGCATAACGGATGTCCGAAGCAAAACACAGCTCCGTTCCAGACGCGCAAACACTAGCCGCCGAGCACGAGCGCCTGGGCCGCGCCGTCACGGAGATCATCGCAGACTACGCGCGCGCGCTCGACTCTGCGCCCGTCTGCTCCGCGGCCACGCCCGCCGAACTCGAAGCACTCTTCGACGAGCCGCTCCCCCTCGAAGGCGTGAGCGCCGAAGCGATTTTCGAGAAGCTCCGCCGCGACGTGCTGCCGCACGCGATGAACATCCCAAGCCCGCGCTACTACGGCCTCTTCAACCCGACGCCTTTGCCCGTCGCCGTCTGGGCCGACACGCTCGCCGCCGTCCTCAACCAGAACGGCGCGGCCTGGCGCAACTCACCCTCGGCGAGCGTCGTCGAGGCGCGCGTGCTCCGCTGGCTCTGCCAACTCGTCGGCTACGGCGAAGAAGCCTTCGGCACGCTGACGAGCGGGGGGTCGGAGGCGAACCTCATCGCGCTGAAGTGCGCACGCGACCGCGCCGCCGCGGGCGCACGCGACCGCGGCCTGCGCTCGCCTTCGGCGAAAGGCAAACTCGTCGCCTACGCCTCCGAGCAGTGCCACTACTCATTCATCAAGGGCGTGGACATCCTCGGCCTCGGACGCGAGAACCTCCGCAAGGTTGACACCGACGAGCGCTTTCACATCCGCACAGACCTTCTGCGACGGGCAATCGAGCGCGACATCTCAGAAGGGCACACGCCTACTTGCGTAGCGGGCGCGGCGGGCGCGACCTCGACCGGAGTGGTTGACCCGCTCGACGAGCTTGCCGACATCGCGCACGAGTTCGGGCTGTGGTTTCACGTTGACGCGGCCTACGGCGGCGGCCTCGCGTTCTCCGAAAAGCTCCGCGGGCGTCTGCGCGGGATCGAGCGCGCCGACTCCGTAGCGTTCGACCCGCACAAGTGGATGTTCGTCCCCTTCATGTGCGGCGCTCTGCTCGTGCGCGACGGCGGCGCGGTGCTGCGAGAGGCTTTCGACATCACGCCCGAATATTTAAGTGAAGAGCGCGGCGGCGCGGATGTGGAGCTCGACTTCTTCCGCTACGGACAGCTCGGCACGCGACGCGCGATGGCGCTGAAGGTCTGGGCGGCGCTCAAGGCCATGGGCGTGCGCGGCTACGCCGAAGTCGTCGAGCGGCAGGTCGGACTCGTGGAGTATCTGGCCTCGCGCTTCGACGAGTTGGGCGAGTTCGAGCGCGTCGGCGAGGTCGAGACGGCTCTGTGCTGCGTCCGCTTTCTGCCTGCGGGGGCGCGGGAGAAGCCGGCGGCAGAACAGGACGAGTTGCAGAGAGCTTTGCAGCAAAGAATCGAGCGGAGCGGAGGCGCGTGGCTCGCGACGACCGTCCTGCACGGGCGGCGCGCGCTGCGCATCAACGTCAACAGCTTCCTGACCGAGCGCCGTCACATTGACGATCTGGTAGAATTGCTGAGGCGCGAAGGCGCGAGGTTGATAGAGGCGGAAGCGAATGAGTCTCATGGGGGTGGCTGAAAGCACCGGGAGTGGCGTTATGAAAATCTCAAAGATCGGGCGGCTCACGTTAGTTTCCATCGTCGGTCTTGTTCTGATCTTCGCGGCAGCGGCGACCGCGCAGCAAGAAAGTGGGGGCGGGCCGCGCTCGCTCCCGGCGTTGCGCTCGCGCGCCGAGTTCGAACGGCTCGCGCGCGTTTACACGGATCAGCCTTACGCGTTGCCGCACGTGCTCTTCGTCATTGACCGCAAGGACGACAACAAAATCTATTACATCAACTCGCAGCGCTACCGCTTCCACAAGGACTTCGTTAACGGCACGTACCTCTCGCTCGAACGCGGCGAGGAGTTCTGGCGCAACAACTACATCAACCCGAACCGCCGCTTCATCCTCGGCACGCTGGCGTGGCAGTCGCCCGTCAAGCGCTACACCTTCGAGTTCTGGGAGGGCGATCAGATACCGGCAGACCAGATAAAGCTGACGGCTGACATTCTGACGAAAACTTTCTTCGCGCCCGTCGCCTTCAAGCCCAACTCGACTAAGCAGGACGAGGACTCGGCTTCGATTCAGGGACTCGCGCGCGTTCTCCAGAGCGACATCGCGCGCGAGCAGGAGTATCAGGCGCTGAACGTCGCGAAGGGTTTGGGTCGCATACACGTCATCGAGAAGTTGGGCGACCACGTCGAGATCGGCTTCAACGAAATTCTCGTCCTCAACGAAGTGCCGCTGAGTCTGCCGCCCGTCGCCGGAGTCATCGTCTCGAAGCCTTCGACGCCGCTCTCGCACATCAACCTTCTCGTCAAAGGCTGGGGCGTGCCGAACGCCTACATCAAGAACGCCGACGAGATTCTCAAACAGTACGACGGCTGGTGGGTCGCCTTCGAGACGCTGCCCGACCACTACACAATCAAGCGCGCAGACCTCAAGCAACTCGACGAATATCAGAAGCGACTCGCCGTTCTCAAAGACAAGATGACTCCGCGCTTCAACCTCGAAGAGAAGCGACTGCTCGATCTGCCGCAGCAGCGCGCCGTGATGTCGGATGCCTTCGGCTCGAAGTCTGCGAACCTCGGCGAAGTCGCGCGCTCGCGCCTCGCCGGCATCACAGTGCCGAGCGGCTTCGGCATCCCCATTTTCTACTACGACCAGTTCATCAAGGAGAACAATCTCGAAGACGCGATCTACGAGATGATGAACGACCAGAAGTTCGTGCACGACCCGGCCTACCGCCGCCAGCGGCTCGCGGAGATGCGCGAGCGAATCAAACAG
>QHXN01000021.1 GCA_003222975.1 Acidobacteriota bacterium
GCCTTGAGCAGAGGGATCGCGCGCTCAACCGCCGCCGCGCTGCCCGCGATGACGACCTGCCCCGGCGAGTTGATGTTCGCGGGGCTGCAAACCTCTTCGCCCTGCCGCGCCTCCGCGCACGCGGCCTCGACCGACTCGATGTCCGCACCGAGTATGGCCGCCATCGCGCCCGCGCCCGCGGGCACGGCCTCCTGCATGTAGCGCCCGCGCTTGTGCACCGTCTGCACTGCATCGCCGAGCGTGAGCGCGCCCGCCGCGACGAGCGCGGAGTATTCGCCGAGGCTGTGCCCGGCGACGAAGTCCGGGCGCGGCAGCCCTTCCGCTTCGGCGGCACGCAACGCGGCGACCGAGGCGGCGAGAATCGCCGGCTGCGTGTTCTCGGTCAACTGCAACTCTTCCGCCGGGCCGTCGAAGCAGAGCCTTGAAAGAGCGAAGCCGAGCGCGTCGTCCGCCTCCTCGAAGACCTCGCGCGCCGCCGGGTACTTCTCCGCCAGATCGCGCCCCATGCCCGGAGCCTGCGAACCCTGACCTGGGAAGATGAAAGCCAAGCTCATAAATAGCTGTTAGCTATTAGCTGTTGGCTTTTAGCTTTTGGTCTTAACAGTCAGCTTCCTTGCCTTTGTTTCAAGCTAACAGCTAATAGCTAACAGCCAACAGCTCCCTTACCACTTCAGAAGCACGCCGCCCCACGTGACGCCGCCGCCGAAGGAGGCGAGCAGAACCAGGTCGCCTTCCTGAACCTTGCCCTTCTCGATGCACTCGTCGAGTGCGATGGGGATCGAGGCCGAGGAGGTGTTGCCGTGGTAGGCGATGTTCGAATAGACGATTGAGTCGTCAACGTTCAGACGGGAGGCCACGGCCTCCGTGATGCGCTGGTTCGCCTGGTGCGGGATGAAGAGCTTCACGTCGTCGGGCTTGTAGCCGGCCTCGTTTAAGACTTCGAGCGAAACGTCGGCCATCGAGCGCACGGCCACCTTGAACAGCTCGTTGCCCTTCATCTTGAAGTAGTGCAGGCCGCCCGAAAGGGTCTCTGCGGTCGGAGGGATGCGCGTGCCGCCGCCGGGCGAGTAGAGCTGCTCGGCGAAGCGCCCGTCGGAGTAGATGCGTGTGGCGAGGATGCCGCGGTCTTCGTCCGTCGGGCCGAGGACGGCTGCGCCCGCGCCGTCGCCGAAGAGCACGCAGGTCGAGCGATCCGTGAAGTCAACGTAGCGCGAAAGAATCTCCGCGCCGATGACTAAGGCGTAGCGCGTCAGGCCGGAGCGGATCATCTGGTTCGCCAGCGTCAGGCCGTAGAGGAAGCCGGAGCAGGCGGCGGCGATGTCGAAGGCGGCGGCCTTGTTGCAACCCAACTCGGCCTGAATCAGGCAGGCGGTTGAGGGCAGAATCTGGTCGGGCGTGACGGTGGCGCAGATGACGAGGCCGATGTCTATGGGGTCAATGCGGGCGCGCTCGATGGCCTGGCGCGCGGCGGCGACGGCGAACAGAGAGGTGTACTCGCCCTCGGCGGCGCGGTGCCTCTCCTTGATGCCGGTGCGCGACGTGATCCACTCGTCCGAGGTCTCGACCAACTTTTCGAGGTCGGCGTTCGTCATGATGCCTTCAGGGTACGCGCGCCCCGTGCTGAGTATTTCCGCTCTGACTTCTCCCATCGGTCTCCCCTACTTTCTTTCACGCGCCGGACACGTCCCGCAAACGACGCCCTCCCTCACGGTCGCGCTACCGAGCCGGACTCACTTCGGCGACGGCGCGCAGCGACGCCAGCTCGCGCGCGTTCGTGTCGGCGATGCCGCGCTCGATGCGCGCGAGCGCCCCGTGCTCGGAGAACTCTTTGACGTTGCGGACGGCGTTGCGTATGGCGCGCGCGTTCGAGCTGCCGTGGCAGACGACCACGATGCTGCGCACGCCCAAAAGCGGCGCGCCGCCGAACTCGGCGTAGTCGAGCCGCTTCTTCAAGTTCTGGAACGCGGGGCGCGCCAGCACCGCGCCCGTCTTCGTGATGACCGACGCCGAAAGCTCGCGCTTGATCATCGTGACGACGGCCTCCTGCAACCCTTCCGAGAGCTTCAGGATGACGTTACCCGTAAAGCCGTCGGTGACGATCACGTCAACCTCGCCCGTGAACACGTCGCGCCCCTCGACGTTGCCGACGAAGTTCAGGCTCTGGAGTTCGCGCAGCAGCGGGAAGGCTTCCTTCGTCAGGTCGTTGCCCTTCCCCTCCTCCTCGCCGATGCTCATCATTCCGACCGTGGGCCGCGGTGTCCCCAGAACCGAGCGCGAGTACGCGTCGCCCATGATAGCAAACTGCGCCATGTGGTGCGGCTTGCACTCGCTGTTCGCGCCAACGTCCAAGAGAATCGTCGGGCGGCCCGACTTCGTCGGCATCAAGGCCGCGAGCGCCGGGCGGTCAACGCCGGGCAGCATCCCGATGACCATCATCGCCGTCGCCATCGCCGCGCCCGTATTGCCCGCGGAGATGAAGCCGTCGGCTTGGCCCTCGGCGACGAGGCGCGCGCCGACCCTCATCGAGCTGCGGCGCTTGCGGCGGACGGCGCTGGCGACCGCCTCGTCCATGCGGATGACCTCGGCGGCCTCGACCAACTCGACGCCCTTGTCGCCGTCCTTGCGCCAACGGCAGCGGCGCAGCTCCGGCTCGACGACTTCCCGCTGGCCGACGAGGATGACGCGGACGCCGAAGTCGCGCGTCGCGGCCAACGCCCCGTCAATCTCCGGGTGCGGCGCACGGTCGCTGCCCATCGCGTCCACGACGACTTTGCCGGTCAGCTTAGCGTGTCCCATCGAAGACTCGCGGCGACGCCGCACCACGCGGTCGGGTCGCCGAAGATCGAACCGGGGCGCACGAGAGCACCCGCGCCGCGAGGGCGCGACTCAAGCTTCCTGCTCGACCTTCACGACCTCGCGCCCCTTGTAGTGCCCGCACTTCGGGCAGACGCGGTGCGGCATACGCGGCTCCTGGCAGTTCTCGCAGAGCGAGGTCTGCGGCGCGCGCAGGGCGTCGTGCGCACGGCGCTGGCGCGTGCGCGACTTCGAGTGACGACGTTTCGGATTAGGCATGATTACTCCTTATGAATAGTAAATCGTGAACCGTAAACCGTGAACCGTAAACCGTGAACCGTGACAAGTAAAAAACAGATTTCCTCTTGTCACGGTTTACGATTCACGGTTTACGGTTCACGGCTTTTATCTTTCAAATCGGCGAGCGCAGACCAACGCGGGTCCGTCCCGCCCTGCTCGCAGGAGCACTGTCCCGCGTTCAAGTCCGCGCCGCAGTCCGGGCAGAGGCCCTTGCACTCCTCGCGGCAGAGTCGGCGCGAAGGGAGCGCGAGCAGTAGTTGCTCGCGGGCGAGTTCGTCCAGGTCAACCGCGTCGCCCTCGTAAGCCGCAAGCCCCATGTCTTCGGACAGCAGTTCGACGTTCTCCGTCTTCCTGGCCACTAACTCCCGCGGGATGAACGCCGCGTCGAACTCGACCTCAAGCGGCAGCCGCACGGCGGCGAGACAGCGGTCGCACAAGACCTCGACCTCGGCATTGATTCTCCCGCGCAGGCGAACCTCCTCGCCCTTGCGGCTCGCCCTGCCCTCGACGGTCGCGGGCGAAGTCAGGCGCGCGTGCTCGTCTTCGTCGAGTGCGAACTCTTCGGGCCGGTACGTGTGCGCGAAAGGCTTGCCCGCTTCCGTCAGACCCTCGACCTCGATCCGCATGACTTCAACCCCCGGACACGTATTGTGCTCGCCAGCGCGCTCGGCGCAAAAGTTGCAATTATAGCGGTCGAAACGAAAGTGTCAACGCGGCGCGGCACCTCTCAGCGCGTCCTCCTGAAGCGCCGCGGCGAGCCGCTCGTCGCCGCCCGTGACAAGCCGACGCTTTCCGCGCCCCTTCGCGGCGAAAAGCGAGGGCGGCTCGCCGGCCCCGCGCGCCGGACTGCGCCGCGCCGCCGCGCCTCGCCGCGCGCCCGCGCCCGCGCCCGCCGCGCGCGCCGCGTCGAACGACGCGCGTGCGCGCGCGCGTTCGCCCAGGCGCTCATAGACTAGTCCGAGAAGGTAAAGGGCCGCGCCGTAGCCTGCGTCCAGCCCGACCGCCTTGCGAAGGTGGCGCAGCGCCGCGCGGTCGCGTCCGAGTTGGTATTGTGCGAGGCCGAGAAGGTAGTGTGCTTCCGGGCCGGGCCGGGCCGCGAGCGCGCGCTTGAACTCCGAGAGCGCCGTCTTCCAGTCGGACTCGGCGGCGGCGAGGCGACCGAGCGCGCAGTGGGCCGCGAACGAGTGGTCGCCGCGCCTGACCGCCTCGCTCAGCAGCGCGCGGGCGCGCTCCGGCTCGCCCTCGTCGCCGCACGCGAGTCCGAGCAGCAGCCGCACGCGCTCGTTCTCCGGGTCGGCGACGAACGCGCGGGAGAGGTGGTCGCGCGCCAGCGCCGTCTTGCCTTTGCCGAAGTAATGGACGCCGAGATAGACGTTGAGCGGCGCGAAGCCGGGGGCGAGCGCCGCCGCGCGTTCGAGGGTGCGCAAGCCTTCGACGGCCTTCCCCGTGTCCACGGCGGCGAAGCCCTCGCGCACGAGCCGCGCGAAAAGCTCGCGCTCCTCACCTTCGTAGAGCGAGATGATTTTCTCGCAGACCGCGTCGCGCACAGGCCCGGACTCGACGGCTTTTTCGTGCCGGTAGCGCTCGCGCCAAGCGGCCTCGACCACTCGACGCCGGACGACGCCCGCCTCGTTCAGAACGTCAACGAGCGTGTCGAGCAGTGCGTGGTCGAGGTGGGCCGTGCGCGAGTGGCGCAGGAGGAGGTCGGCCATCTGCCCAAGCTTGTCCACGAGGCGCGAGAGGCTGTTCTCGATGACCGAGATGCGCTCCAGGATGTGCTCCTCCATCCCGCCCGACACGCCCCCGCCCTCGAAGCGCGATGCCGAAGGCTCGACGACGAGCATCAGGCGTGTGCCGCAACGCGCGCAAAGCTCCTGGCCGATCTCGTTGCCGGCCATGCAGCGCTGGCAGAAGATTTTTGACAGGCGGTTTGCCATTCTCACATCCGCGGAAAGCCGCCGCGACCGAAACGATTCTGGCCGCACGGGTCGAGGGCCGGACTCAATACTCGTAGAAGCCGCGCCCGCTCTTGCGTCCGAGCCAGCCCGCGTCAACGTACTTCCTGAGCAGCGGGCACGGGCGGTACTTCGGGTCGCCCAGCTCCGCGTGCAGCACGTTCAGTATGGCGAGGCACACGTCGAGGCCGATGAAGTCGGCGAGCGTGAGCGGCCCCATCGGGTGGTTCATGCCGAGCCTCATGATGCCGTCAATTGACTCGCGCGTGGCGACGCCCTCGTGGAGCGCGAAGACGGCCTCGTTAATCATCGGCATCAGCACGCGGTTCGAGACGAAGCCGGGCGAGTCGTTGCATTCGAGCGCGGTCTTGCCGAGCCGCTCGGCCAGCTCGCGCGTGCGCGCCCACGTCTCGTCCGAGGTGGCGATGCCGCGGATGACCTCGACGAGCTTCATCACCGGCACAGGGTTCATGAAGTGCATGCCGATGACCTTGTCGGGCCGACGGGTCGCCGCGCCGAGTTTCGTGATCGAGATCGAAGAAGTGTTCGAGGCGAGGACGGCGTCCTTCCTCACCGCCTCGTCGAGCGCGCGGAAGAGTTCCCGCTTGGCTTCCAGGTTTTCCGTGATGGCCTCGACGACGCAGCTCGCTTCGGCGAGTTCGCCCAACTCGGTAGTCGTCCTGACGCGACCGATGACGGCGCGCTTCTCTTCGTCCTTTAGCCGTTCCTTGTCCACGTCGCGCTGGAGGCTTCGGTCAATCGCCTCCACTCCGCGCCGTAGAAACTCGTCGCTGATGTCGCGCATGACGACCTCGTAGCCGGCGCGCGCGGCGACCTGCGCGATGCCGTTGCCCATCGTCCCCGCGCCGACCACTCCGATGATCTCGGCCAACGTTTGTCTCCGAAGAAAATTTGAGCCGCGCCTTCAGCGCTCGACGGCCAACGCCACGGCGTTGCCGCCGCCGAGGCACAGCGCCGCCAAGCCCCTCCGCGCGCCGCGCCGCTTCATCTCGTAGAGCATCGTCGTCAAAAGGCGCGAGCCTGACTGCCCGATGGCGTGTCCGAGCGCGACCGCGCCGCCGTTGACGTTCACGCGTTCGGGGTCGAGTCCCAGCTCGCGTATGATCGCGACGGCCTGCACGGCGAACGCTTCGTTTAGTTCGATCAGATCAACTTCGCTCAGCGACCACCCGGCCTTACGCAGAACCTTTCGGATGGCCTCGACCGGGGCCATCATCACAAGCTCCGGCTGGATGCCGGAGGTCGCCTGTGCGGCGATGCGCGCCAGCGGCTCGACGCCGAGCGCGCGCGCCCTCTCAAGCGAGGTGACGACGACCGCCGACGCGCCGTCGTTGACGCCCGGCGCGTTGCCCGCCGTGACAGTTCCGCCCTCCCTGAATGCGGGCCGCAGCTTCGCCAGCGCCTCGATTGAAGTGTCCTCGCGCACCGACTCGTCCGTGTCGAAGACGAGGGCCGCGCCCTTCTTCTGCGGAATCTCGACCGCCAGGATTTCTTCACGGAACTTCCCCGCCCTCGTCGCGGCGGCGGCCTTGCGGTGCGAGTTTAGCGCGTACTCGTCCTGCTCCTCGCGCGTGACGTGGTAGCGCTCGGCGACGACCTCGCCGGTGTTGCCCATGTGGTAGTTCTCGAACGCGCACCAGAGGCCGTCGTGAATCATCGAGTCCACGAGCGCGCCGTTGCCCATCCGGTAGCCCTCGCGCGCCTTCGTCAGAAGGTAGGGCGCGTTCGACATGGACTCCATGCCGCCCGCGACGACCACCTCCGAGTCGCCGAGCTGCACGCCCTGCGCAGCCAACATCACAGACTTCAGCCCCGATCCGCAGACCTTGTTGACCGTGACCGCCGAGACGCCGAACGGGATGCCCCCGCGCAGCGCCGCCTGCCGCGCCGGGTTCTGGCCGAGTCCCGCCTGTATGACGCAGCCCATGATGACCTCGTCAACCTCTTCGGGTTTAACGCCCGCGCGCCTCACGGCCTCGCCGACTACGAGCGCGCCGAGCTGCGTGGCCGTGAACCCCTTGAGCGCGCCCTGAAATTTCCCCGTCGGCGTGCGGCATGCGCCGATGATGACGGCCTCTCTTCTCTCCGGCATGACTGCACCTCAATAGTTCGGTGAACAGTAAATGGTGAATGGAGGCGATTAGCCTTCAAACATGAGACAGACAAAGTACAGCAGGCATCTGTTTACTATTCACCATTTACCATTTACCAAACGATTATACGTTGGCCCTAGGGGGTGTCAAGCAGGCGATTCCCTCCGGTGGGGCGTCGTTGAAATGCGTCGCAAGGCGGTGTTAGACTCGACCCCGCTTTCGATTTCGACACGCGGGAGATGCTTCAACACCGACTCCGTTCCTTCCCACAAAACCTATGCAAGCACTCATACTCGCAGGCGGCAAGGGCACACGTCTCAGGCCGCTGACCGTGTACACGCCGAAGCCCGTCGTCCCCATCTGCAACCGCCCGTTCCTGCTCTACCAGATTGACACGCTGCGGCGCGCAGGCATCACCGACATCACGCTCTCGCTCTCCTACCAGCCCTTCAAGATCGAGCAGCAGCTCGGCGACGGCTCGGACTTCGGCGTGAAGATAACTTACACGGTCGAGCCGCAGCCGATGGGAACCGCCGGCGCGTACAAGTTCGCCGAGGACTTGATCCGCGAGCCGACGGTCGTCTTCAACGGCGACATCGTCACAGACCTCGACCTCAAGGCCGTCATCCGTCAGCACAACGAGCGCAAGGCCGCCGCAACAATCGTCCTCGCGCCCGTCGAGAACCCTTCGGCCTACGGCGTGGTCGAGACGGAAGAGGACGGGCGCGTCCGCCGCTTTCTCGAAAAGCCGAAACCCGACGAGACGAGTTGTAACAACATCAACGCGGGCACCTACATCCTCGACCCGAAGGTCTTGGACTTCGTCCCGGCGGGCGAGAGCTATTCCTTCGAGTACAACCTCTTCCCAGACCTCCTCAAGCGCGGCGAGGGCTTCTACGCGCACGTCCCCTCAGCCGCCTACTGGATTGACATCGGCACGCCCGCGCGCTACCTCCAAGTCCACCACGACATACTGCGGGGCGGCGTGCGCGGAATCCTTCTCAAAGACCGCCGCGGCTCATTCGACTCCGCGACGCACGCAGAGATTGACAACCTGTCCGTCATCGCCGACGACTGCACGCTCAAGCCGGGCGCGCAGGTCTTCAACTCCGTGCTCGGCGAAGGCGTCCACGTCGAAGAGAAGGCGCGCATAGAGAACTCCGTCGTCTGGCCGCACACGCGCGTCGGCGCGGGCGCGCAGGTCGTCGGCGCGATAGTCGGGCGCGGCTGCCACATCGGGCGCTCGGCGTCGGTCGGCGCGGGCGCGGTGCTCGGCGACAAGACGAACCTCACGGACTACACGCAGACCGGGGGCGCTTTGTGAAGCCCGGACGCGACGGCCCGACGCCCATACGCTTCGGCACGGACGGCTGGCGCGCACGCATCGCCGACGAGTTCACCTTCGAGAATGTCGCGCGCGTCGCGCAAGGGTACGCAGACTTCCTCAAGCAGCAGCAACGTGCCGGCGAAGACTCCGGGAAGCGCGGAGGCAAAACCTCGGCGAAGCGCGGCGGCAAAGATTCCATCAAGAAGGAGTCGCACCCGCGCGTCGTCGTCGGCTACGACCGACGCTTCCTCTCCGAGCGGTTCGCCGAGCGCGCCGCCGAGGTTCTCTCAGGAAACCAGATCGCCGTCTCCCTCTTCGGCTCGGACGTGCCGACGCCGCTCGTCTCCTGGGCCGTGCGCGAGCGCGGAGCAGCGGGCGGCGTCTGTATCACGGCCTCGCACAACCCGCCTGACTTTAACGGCTTCAAGATCAAAGCGCCGTGGGGCGGGAGCGCGACCGCCGAAACGACCGTCGCCGTCGAGTCGCTTTTGGACGCGCAGACGCCGCAGCTCGCCGCCATCCCAGAGGACGCGCGCGGCGGACTTGAAGAGCAGGTCGAGAGCTACCGCGTGCAGGTCGCGGAGTATATTGACCTCGAACGTGTCCGCGCCAAGCGCGCGCGCGTCGTCGTTGACCCGATGCACGGGACGGGCGGTCGCTGGGTGGAGAGTTTTTTGAAGGGCGGTCGGCTCGTCGTTGAAACCGTCCGCGCGGAGCGCGACCCCCTGTTCGGCGGCGTCAGCCCGGAGCCGATTGACCGCAACCTCGCGCCGCTCAAAGAGAGAGTTAAAAACAGCCGCGCGCTCGTCGGCCTCGCGACCGACGGCGATGCCGACCGCGTCGGCGCGGTCAACGAGCGCGGCGAGACGTTGACGATGCACGAGGTCGTCCCCGTAGTCCTGCTCCACCTCGCGCGACAGAGAAAGTTGAAGGGCGGCGTCGTCAGAACCTTCTCGCAGTCGGTTCTCTTGAAGCGCATCGCCGCCGCTCACAGCCTCCCACTCTACGAAACGCCCATCGGCTTCAAGTACATCGCCGACCTGATGCTGCGCGAGGACATACTCATCGGCGCGGAGGAGTCGGGCGGCATCGGCGTGCGCGGCCACCTGCCCGAACGCGACGGCATACTCAACTCGCTCCTCTTCCTCGAAGCCATCGTCGCCGCGGGCAAGACGCCCACCGAACTCGTCGGCGAGATGCATCGCGAGTTCGGCGAGTTCTACTTCGGTCGGCGCGACCTGCAACTGGAAGTCGCGCGCGGCCTCGCCCTCGTCGAGTCGCTCGCCACGAAGCCGCCCGCCTCGGTCGAGGGGATGAAAGTTCAATCGGTCGAAACGCTCGACGGCACGAAGCTCGTCTTCGCCGACGAGTCCTGGCTGCTCTTCCGTCAGTCGGGCACGGAACCTGTGCTGCGCGTTTACGCGGAGGCTACTTCAGTCGCCAAGATGGAAACGCTCCTCGCCGACGGCTGTGGCCTGGCCCAAGCATTTCATTGAACTGAATGCGACTGCGCCGTTGCAGTTTTCTCTCACGTCGAAAGAGCCTCCGGCATGCCCGAACTTCCCGAAGTCGAACTCGTCGCGCGCTCTCTCGACCGCCTGCTGCGCGGCCAACGCATCACGTCGGCAAAGCTCCTGCGCGCCGGACTAGAACCGGAGAGCACGCCGCGCGCGTTCGCGCATCTTCTGCGCGGCGCGTCGGTCGAAGGAGTCGGGCGACGCGGCAAGCACGTCCTCTTCGCCCTCGACAACGGGCGCGTCCTCCTCGCGCACCTACGCATGACCGGGAGATTCCTCCTCCTCGCCGACGACAGGCCGCTCCCCAAACACACGCACGCCCTCTTCCGGCTCGACGGCGGTCGCCGCCTCGTCTTCACAGACCAGCGCCACTTCGGCCTGATGAAGCTCGCCCGCGCCACGGAGCTTGAACACTTGAAGGAGCTACGCGACCTCGCGCCCGAACCATTTTCCGAAGAGTTCACGCCCGATTACCTCGCACGCGTTCTCACGCGGACGCGGCGCGCGCTGAAGTCCGTCCTGCTCGACCAGACGAAGGTGACGGGCCTCGGCAACATCTACGCCTCCGAAGTCCTCTTCCTCGCGCGCACCAACCCCTTCGCCATCGCGTCGGAGCTTCCCCGCCGCCGCGTCACGCGCCTGCACCGCGCCATCCTCGACGTGCTCGGCGAAGCAATCAAACACGGCTCGACGATGAGCGTTGACCCGGCAGACATTGACGCCAGCTACTTCGGCGGCGGCTACGCCGGGCGCTGGCGCATCTACGAACGCGAGGGCGAGCCTTGCCCCAACTGCCGCGCTCCCATCCGCCGCCTCACGCACGCCGGGCGCTCGACATATTTCTGTCCTCGATGCCAGCGATTCTAGCGAACTCAGTGGAGCGCTCTACCAACTTGACAGGTCTGCACGGACGGGCGTATAAGCGCGTTGATGAAAAGCGTGGTGAGTTAAGGCGACTTGCGGCCACGTAAAACAAGCAGCTAAACAGCTCGGCGCTTCTTCAGGCGACCGCCAGAGACGGAACATGGAAGTCCCGCGCTGTTCGGCGCGGGAATTTTTTATGGACGACTTCAAAGAACTAATCGAAAGCGACCACATCGCTGTCTTCGACGGGGCGATGGGGACGATGCTGTACTCGAAGGGCGTGTACATCAACCGCTCTTACGACGAGTTGAACCTGACGAACCCAGACCTTGTGCGCGCCGTGCACGAGGAGTATGTGCGCGCGGGCGCGGAGGTGATCGAGACGAACACCTTCACGGCCACGGCGCACAAACTCCAGCAGTACGGACTCGAAGGACGCTTGCGCGACATCAACGTCGCCGCCGCACGCATCGCGCGCGAGGCCGCATGCGGCAGATGCTACGTCGCGGGCGCGGTCGGGCCGCTTGGTTTGAGGATCGAGCCTTACGGGCCGACCTCTTTCGACGAGGCCAAAGAGATGTTCAAGGAGCAGGCCGCCGCGCTTCTGGAAGGCGGCGTTGACCTCTTCGTCCTCGAAACTTTCTCCGACATCTCCGAGATGCGCGAGGCCATACGCGCCGTGCGCGAGCTTTCAGACCTGCCCGTCGTCGCGCAGATGACTATCTCCCTCGACGGCAACACCTCCTTCGGCACGACGCCCGAAGTCTTCACCGCGCGCCTCGACGAGTGGGGCGCGGACGTGATCGGCCTCAACTGCGGCGTCGGCCCCGCGACCGTCTTGACCGCCGTCGAGAAGATGCGTCCGGTGACGACTAAAAAACTCTCGGCGCAGCCGAACGCCGGGCTGCCGCGCGACGTGCAGGGCCGTCAGTTCTACATGTGCTCGCCTGAATACATGGCGAAGTACGCGCGTCGGCTCATACAGTCGGGCGTCCGTTTCATCGGCGGCTGCTGCGGCACTACTCCCGCGCACATCAAGATGATCTCCGACGCCGTCCGCCCGCTCTCGCCGCGCCACACGGGTAGAACCGGCAAACTCGCCCGCGCTGTTCTCTTGGAAGAACAAACGCCCGCGGAGACTCCTGTCCTCCCACTTGAGGAACGCTCAAACTGGGGTCGCAAGATCGCGCGCGGAGAGTTCGTCACGACCGTCGAGGTTCTGCCGCCGAAGGGCTGCGATGCGTCGAAGACTTTAGAGAGCATACGTCTTTTGAAGCAGGCGGGCGTTGACGCCGTCAACATCCCCGACGGCCCGCGCGCGCAGACGCGCATGAGCGCGCAGGCCACAGCCGTCCTCGTCGAGCGCGAGATAGGTCTTGAGTCAGTCCTCCACTACACCTGCCGCGACCGTAACCTCCTCGGCATGATGAGCGACCTTCTCGGCGCGGCGGCGCTCGGCCTTCGCAACCTTCTGCTCATCACTGGCGACCCGCCGAAGATGGGGCCTTACCCGGACGCCACCGCCGTCTTCGACATAGACTCCATCGGCCTGACCAACATGGTCAGCAAGCTCAACCACGGACTCGACCTCGGCAACAATCCCGTCGGCTCTCCGACCTCCTTCTGCATCGGCGTCGGCGTCAACCCCGGCGCTCTGAACCTCGAAGAAGAGATCAAACGCTTCGAGTGGAAGGTCGAGGCCGGCGCGGAATTCGCCATCACGCAGCCTGTTTTTGATGTCGAGCAACTGCTCGACTTCCTCCGCCGCATCGAGCACGTCCGCGTCCCCGTCGTCGCGGGCATCTGGCCGCTCGTCTCCTACCGCAACGCCGAATTCCTGCACAACGAAGTCCCCGGCGTTGTCGTCACGCCCTCGATCATGGAGCGCATGCGCGCCGCCTCCGAGAAGGGCAAAGAGGCGGGCCGCGAGGAAGGTCTGCAAATCGCGCGCGAACTCCTCCTCGACGTGCGCGGCGCGATCCAAGGCGTGCAAGTCTCCGCCCCCTTCAACAACGTCCGCTACGCCCTCGACGTGTTCGAAGCCTTGCCGGAGTTCGCCAGGCGGAAGGAAGCCGAACCTGCCGTGAGCTTGTGAAGCAGCAAATAGTCAGCGTTGTATTGTCCCGATTTGACAGCCATCCTCCGGCGGGACGCAAGGTGTCTGAGGGAGACCAGCCGGAGGGCGGAAATACGAGCAGGGGGCCTCGTTTCAGAAGGCCCCCTGCCGGCTGTTCAGTTTGGCGCGCGGGTCTCACTGAGGCTGGCGCGCATCCCCCTTATTGGTGACAAGAGCCGACAGCCCCACGGCACCACCAACTAGAGTTACAGGCGCAGCAAGCCAAAGCCTTTGCCGCACAGCCGCCGCATTTGAAGGCCACGCAACCCAGATATGCAGCCCAACTGGACGTGGGACAGGTGGCAAGCGCGCTTATGCATACTCCGACACACTGTGACCTAACACGAGCAACGAAACAACTCCAAAGACTGTGCGCTCTCTCAGCCTTAAAGTTTTCGTTGACTCTGTACTCTTCCGGCTTTTGAACGTCGCCATTCGGAGCAATGAGACTGAATTCATAGGTGCTCGTTTGGTCTCCCGACGCAAGCGTCATGCTTGCCAGGGCGGCTATGCCCTTTGAGCCGGGCTTCCCGTAATTCTGGAGGATTAGCTTAGCCTTTAGAGTCTTCCCGTCCTTGCTGCGGTACTCAACTTCCCAACCAAAAAAATCATCCTTCCCTGCCCGTGCCCCGAAACCTCTCTCTCGCAGCAAGCCGCTCAGAGCCTGCCCCTGTCTTGAAGCGGTTAGCTGCTTGATTTGGGGAGCTACGATGTCCGCCCCGACTTTCCGTTCCTGAAGAATCTGAACATCTTGTTCGCCCGCTTGCTTCTCTTGCGCTTCCTGCTGACGGGCAAACGATCTGCCCGACCCAACGAAGACCTCAGTGCCGGAATACAGGACGCCGGTCAGGATTGACACTACGACCAACATTCGAACTGTGAGCTTTCTCATGATTGTTCCTCTTTCTATTTCTGGGCGCCCCTGTGAGCATTTGAAAGGGGCGGGAAGGGCTTACCTTACCTTTACGCTGGAGTTTTTCGCTCCAAGTATGCTCTGGCTGTCGGTGTGATTTTGAAGTCGCGCCCTAATGAGCGATGGACGATCCAGGGTTCGTAGAGCGTGAGTGATTGACGACCCAAGGTTCGTAGAGTAGAAGCGCGGGTAATCTTATCTCTAAAATTTTTTAAGTACAAGCCCCCGAGCTTCTGCGACTCTTTTGAAGCTGCCGTTGAAAACAAAAAGCTTATCCCGCGCTGTCAAAAAGGATCGCAACTTAGGGTCACTTGCCTCACAGGCGCAAAGTTATAGAATGGCGCGCGCCGAGATGGAGATTCAGCGAAGGGCTTTTATCATCCCATCTTTATTTCTTTCATCCAGCGCCCCTCGCGTCACGCGCTCAGTAGCCGAAGGGTTTAGCCCCGGTCGGTAAACACTCTGCGACGCCGTCCACCCCGCTTTCTAAATCTTTACCCGCGACAGACAAAGGAGCACGACCTTGACCTCACGGGCAAGGCGACTTTCAATCGCCCTCATCTTCGCAGTCGCGCTCTGCCTGCTCGTCACGGGTGTCCGCTCGCAGAGTGAATCCGTCCGCCGCGTCACGAACACAACCGCCCAGACGCTCAACCTCAACCCGACGCTGAGCGGCGACGGCTCGCGCGTCGTCTTCGAGTCGAGCGCAGACCTCGCCGCCGCGGGCGCTGGCCGCGCCTTTCACCTCGTCGCGTCGGAGACTTCCGCGAGCGCGTCGGAGACTTCCGCGCCCGACGCCTTCAAGGAGCTTGCGCCCGCGCGCGGCCCCGCGCCCGCGCTCTCTCAGGACGGCACGCGCGCCGCCTTCGCCTGCAAAGACGACCCCACGGGCGAGAACCGCGACGGCAACTCGGAAATCTTCTTCTACGACGGCGCGCGCCTGCGCCAGATCACACACACGCAGGCAGACGACCCCGCGCGGCGCGCAACTCAAGGTTCGTTTCAACCCTCGATGTCCGACGATGCACGGCTCATTGCTTTTGCTTCAGACCGCGACCTCGCGGGTTCAAACGCCGACCACAGCTCCGAAATTTTCCTCTTCGACACACAGACGCAGAGCCTCGCGCAGATGACGGACGGCGCGGGCGCTCAGCAGTTCCGCGACGCGAAGATCAGCGGCGACGGCTCGCGCCTGGCGTTCATCCGCGAGCGACAGACGGACGGCGGCACGACCTTGAGCGACCTGTTTGTTTTCGTGAGGGCGAGCGGCGAGACGATCAACGCCGCCGCGGGAGTCGAGGGCCTGGCGCTCACCTACGGTCGCGCCATAAGCGACGACGGGCTGCGCGTCGTCTTCTCGGCTCGCGGGGCGAACGGCGCTTCGCAAGTCTTCCTGCTCGACGGGCGCAACAACTTCCTCGTGCGTCAGATTACGCAACTCGGCACGCGCTCCGCGGACGTTCCGCTCAACGCGACCATCAGCGGCGACGGCAACCGCATCGCCTTCGCCACGCGCCGCAGCGTGACGGGCGGAAACTCGGACGCAAGCGTCGAGCTTTACCTCTACGACATCCCCGCGGCGCGCTTCACGAAAATCACGAACGCGCCCGCCGCCGCGACCGCCGAAGTCGTCTCCTCTCTCTCGGACGACGGCATTCTCGTCGCCTTCAGCTTCCCGCGCGTGCTCGCGGACGCAAACGTCTCCCCCGAACTCGCCAACAATCCCGAAATCTTCCTCGCCGCTCTCGCGCCGCGCGCGCAGTTCGACACTGGCTTGCAGGTCTTCAACGCCGCCGTGCCCGGCAAGACTCCGCCCGGAAATGCGCTCGCTCCGGACTCGCTTGCGATCATTACGGGAAAGAATCTCTCGCTCTCCACTTTCGAGTCGGCGCGGCAGGCGGACGGCTCGTTCCCTTCGAAGCTACAGAACGTCACCGTCACGGTCGGCGGTCAGGCCGCGCAACTCTTCTACGTCTCGCCGACGCAGATAAACCTGCACCTGCCCGCCGGCCTCGACGCGGGCGCGGCGGAGGTCTCCGTCCTCAACCCCGACGGCTTCGAGATTCGCGGAAGCATCCCGCTCAGACGCTCCGCGCCCGGCATCTTCACCGCGAACGGGAGCGGCGCGGGCGAGGCAATCGCGCTCGACAACGAGACGCTCCGGCCCGGCCCCTTCGACGCGACCGACGCGCAAGGCAATCCGCGCCGCCTCATCATCTTCTGCACGGGTTTGCGCAACGCGTCGAGCGTCGAAGTCAGCGTCGGCAACCGGAGCGCGAAGGTCGAGGCCGTAATTCCCTCGCCCGACCTGCCTGGCCTCGACCAGTTGCACGTCGCCCTCTCTTCGAGGTTGAAGGGCGCGGGGACAGTGCCGCTCGTCGTCCGCGCCGACGGCGTCTTGAGCAACAGGACAACGCTGACGATCACGGACGGCGGCGCTCCGCCGCGCGCGGCGAGAGTCGCCGTGTCGCCTGAGTCCGCGACCGTTCCCGTCGGTGGCGAGATGCGCTTCGGCGTGCGCGCTTTCGACTCGCTCGAAGAGGAGATCGAGAAGCCAAACGTCGCTTTCTCGTCGGGCAACACGGTCGTCGCGTCGGTTGACTCCGGCGTTGCCGCCGGACTTGCTCTCGGACTCGCTCCCGGAGAGACGACGATCAGTGCTTCGGTCGGCGATGCCAAAGCCGACGCGCGTCTGCGCGTCTTGGCGCGCACGCTGGTCATTAACGAGGTTCTGGCCGATCCGCCCGTCGGTCTTGCCGGCGACGCGAACCACGACGGCACACGCAGCGGCAGCGACGACGAGTTCGTCGAGCTGGTCAATGGCTCAGGCGACTCGCTCGATGTCGGAGGCTGGACGCTCCGCACGCGCCCGCTCACTGGCGGCAGCGAGAGCGTCCGCCACTCGTTTCCGAACGGCAGCCGGATTTCGGCGGGCGAGGCGCTGGTTCTTTTCGGCGGCGGCAACCCGAACCCTGACGATCCGGTTTTCGGCGGCGCGCTCGTTGGCCGCGTCTCGTCGAGTTCGCTTTCGCTCACAAACGCCGGGCTGACGATTCAAGTCCGCGACGCCGCCGGGAATCTCGTGACGCAGTTCTCTTACGGGACGGGCAACGACAACTTCGGCGGCGACTCGATAAACCAGTCCTTCACGCGCTCGCCCGACATCGAAGGCGGGTTCGTTCTGCACACCGCGGCGAACGGCGAGCGCAGATTCTCGCCCGGCCTCCGCGCCGACGGCTCATTCTTCCTCGAACGCGCGGGCCGCCTCACGCGCGCCACGCTCACGCCGCCTCAACAGACCATCTTCACGGGCGAGTCGGCGCAGTTCGTCGCGCAAGCCTTCGACCAGTTCGAACGCCCTTTGAAGGGCGTCGCTTTCAACTTCGAGTCGGGTGACGCGAGCGTCGCCGCCGTCGAAAGCAGTAACGAGGACGCGGCCACGGGCGCGGCGGGCGTCATCGTGAAAGGCTTGAAGTCAGGCGGGGCAAAGCTCACGGCGACGGCGACGGACGGCACGAACAACTTCGCCGCGCCTCCCGCCGAACTGTTCGTGAAAGACCTTCCGCCGAAGATCACGCGCGTCGAAGTCTCGCCCCCACCGCCCGCCTTGAACCGCGGCGGCTCACACCAGTTCAACGCCACGGCGTTCGACGAGAACAATCAAGCTGTGTCCGGTGCGATCTTCGACTGGAGTTCAGAAGCGCCGTCCGTCGCGACGGTTGATTCAACCGGACTCGTCAGTGCCGTCGGCGTTGGCGTGGTGAACATCAGCGCGACGACCTCCGACAATCGAGGAGCAACCGCCAGCGGCCATGTGGCATTTAACGTGCGCCTGCCGCTCGTCATCAACGAAATCCTCGCGGACGTTCCGCCGGATGACCCCAAGACCGTCGAGATCGAGGGCGACGCGAACCGCGACGGGGTGCGCAGCGCGGACGACGACGAGTTCATAGAACTCCTCAACAACTCGGACGCGCCGGTTGACCTCTCCGGCGTGCAATTCTCCGACGCCACAACCCTGCGCTTCACCTTCCCCGCGCACACGACGCTCGAAGCCGCGAGGCCGGTCGTCATCTTCGGCGGCGGCTCGCCCGCGTCGGACGACCCAGCATTCGGCGGCGCACTGATCTTGAAAACCAACTCGCTCAGCCTCAACGACACCGGCGACACTGTGACGTTCAAGCTCCCGCTCTCCGACGGCACGGTCGCCACAATCGCCACGCTCGCCTACGGCACGGTCGGGAGTGCGCCCGCGCCCAAAGACCAATCGCTGACGCGCGCGCCCGACGCCGAGGGGGGAAGGACGGGCGGCGACTTCGTTTCTCACACGAGCGGCGCGAACGCAGCCGGTCGCATCTACTCTCCCGGCACGCGCGCCGACGGCACGCCGTTCGGCTCGCCTTCGCTTTCCCGCATCGAAGTCACGCCCGGCTCGGCCTCGCTCGACACCAGCTCGAAGCAGGACTTCAACGCGCGCGCCTTCACCCAAACCGGCGGCGTCGAAGTCGAGCTTCCGCTCGTTTCCTTCATCTGGTCTTCGAGCGACGCGAAGAAGGCGACCGTCTCGCCTTCTAACGGACTGTTGACCACGGCGAACGCGCTCGCCTCCGGCGCTGTGACGCTCCGCGCACGTGCAGGCGGAGTCGAAGGCACGGCGACTCTCAACGTCAATCCGACGCCCACGCCGACGCCTTCACCAACCCCAAGCCCCTCCCCGACTCCGACGCCCTCCCCGACTCCGACAGTCACGCCGACGCCCACGCCAACTCCGAAACCTACGCCGACACCCAAGGCCACACCTTCTCCGACGCCGGGGCCGACACCTACTCCCTCGCCGTCTCCGAGTCCTTCGCCCACTCCCGCGCCGGGGCCGAATCCGCCAGTTGTCATCAGCCAGATTTACGGCGGAGGCGGCAACGCGGGCGCGCCGTTCAAGAGCGACTTCATCGAGCTTTTCAACCGCGGCGAGACGAGCGCCGATCTCAAGGGCTGGTCTGTTCAATACTCTTCCGCTACGGGTGCGACCTGGCAGGTGACGAATCTCCCTGCGCTAACGTTAGCGCCCGGCCAATACCTTCTGATTCAGGAGTCCGCGGGCACGGGCTGCTCAAATTCGCCTTGCGGCTCGGACTTGCCGGCCCCGGACGCGGCAGGAGGCATCCAGTTGAGCGCATCGGCGGGTAAGGTCGCGCTCGTCAACGCCACGGTTGCATTGAGCGGCAGTTGTCCGACCGGCGCGCAACTGGTTGACCTCGTCGGCTACGGCTCAACCGCCAACTGCTTCGAGGGCAGCGGCCCGGCGCACGCGCCCTCCAACAACACGACCTCTGCGCTCCGACAGAGCAACGGATGCGCCGACGGCGACGACAACGCTTCAGACTTCCAGACCGGCACGCCCGCACCACGCGATACAACCTCACCCTTCAACTCGTGTGCCGCCACCCCGACGCCCACGCCGACGCCTTCACCCGAACCGACAATTACGCCGACGCCATCGCCGACATCAACACCGTCGCCGACTCCTTCACCAACGCCAACACCTTCGCCGTCACCCTCTCCGACTGCGACGCCCACGCCAGCCCCTTCTCCGTCGCCTACTCCGACTCCGACTCCGAGTCCGACACCAACTCCTTCGCCCTCGCCGTCTCCGAGTCCTTCGCCGACACCTTCTCCGTCGCCGAGTCCGACGCCTTTGACGAGCGTCGTAATCAGTCAGGTTTACGGCGGCGGCGGTAACAGCGGCGCGACCTTCAAGAATGATTTCATCGAGCTGTTCAACCGCGGCAACGCGGGGGTTGACCTGACGGGGTGGTCGGTGCAGTACGCCTCGGCGGGTGGCACTTCGTGGTCGGCGACTAACCTTTCGGGCATCATACAGCCCGGCAAGTATTACCTCGTGCAGGAGGCGGCGGGGACGGGCGGCACGGCCAGCCTGCCGACGCCCGACGCGACCGGCAACATCAACATGAGCGCGACTTCCGGCAAGGTGGCGCTCGTCAACACGACTGCGGCCCTGACCGGCGGCTGCCCGCTCGGCCCGGCAGTCATTGACTTCGTCGGCTTCGGGTCGGGGACGAATTGCTCCGAGACCGCGGCTGCGCCTGCCCCGTCCAACACGACCGCAGTCCTCCGCGCCGGCGACGGCTGCCTCAACACCGGCAACAACTCAACCGACTTTTCGACCGGCGCGCCGAACCCGCGAAACGCCGGCTCTCCCGCTCATATTTGCGGCGGCGCGTTGTCGCAAACGGAAGCCGCCTACTTGCAAACTGAGACGGGGGTCGGCAGCGTACAAACAGAGGCGGGAGCCGGCCTCTTCATTTCAGAGTGGCCGCTCCCGTTCTTATTCGTTTCTTTTTCGCCCGAAGTTTTCAGCGCGCCACGCCCGCAAGAGGACTTGAGGCGCTGGCGTAGAGACGTTTCGGCATCCGGCCCGCGAGGTAGGCGCGGCGGCCCGCCTCGACCGCGAGGCGCATGGCCGTAGCCATCTGCTCGGCGTCCCGCGCCTCGGCAATTGCCGTGTTCATCAGCACGCCGTCCGCGCCCAGCTCCATCGCGATGGCCGCGTCGCTCGCCGTGCCGACGCCCGCGTCGACGATGATGGTCGCGCCGGACAACTGTTCGCGCATGATCGCCAAGTTCGCAGGGTTCTGCACGCCGAGGCCCGAACCGATGGGCGCGGCCAGCGGCATCACGGCGGCGCAGCCAGCGTCCAGCAGCTTCTTCGCCATGATGAGGTCGTCCGTGAAATAAGGCAGCACCGTGAAGCCCTCGCCGACGAGCACGCGCGCGGCTTCGAGCGTCTGCTCGTTGTCGGGGAAGAGCGTCGTCTGGTCGCCGATGACTTCGAGCTTGATGAGGTCGGTCTGCAAAGCCTCGCGCGCCAGCCGCGCGGTGCGTATCGCTTCCTCCGCGGTGTAGCACCCGGCGGTGTTCGGAAGGATGGTCAGCTCCGGGCCGAGGTGATCGAGGAACGACTCCGTCTTGCGGTCGAGCGGTACGCGACGCACGGCTACCGTCACCATCTCCGCGCCCGACGCGCGGTGAGCCGCCTTCATCTCTTCAAAACTTCTGTACTTGCCCGTCCCGACGATCAGGCGGGAGCGGAACGTGCGCCCGCCGATCTCGAAAGCTTCTTTCGTGACTTCGACAGCAGTGGACATTTTTAGAAGTGCTCTTTCTCAAGGATGACTCCGCGCCGCCTCGCTGGACGACGCGGACGGCACTCAATGTACACCTCTCCGGCGAGAAACAAAAATTGCCGTTGGCCCGGACGTTGAGTAATGACTCTGCCCTTTGCTGCGTTCACCCGCCGCCCACGAAATGCACGATCTCGACGCGGTCGCCCTCGAAGAGCGTGACGCGCGGCCAGTCCGTGCGGCGGATCACTTCGCAATTCAGCTCGACGGCGAGCCTGTCGGGGGCGAGCGAGAGTTGTTCGACGAGCCGCTGGAGAGTCGTCCCGTCGGCCACTTCTTTCGTCTCGCCGTTCAGTCTGATTTGCACGCTGGGCGGCCCTCACGCCTGATGAATGATGCGACGCATCTCCGCCGCGTCTTCGCCGTCCACGGCGCGGATGATGATCGCCGAGCGGCCCGAAGTGAAGCGCGGCAGAAGCGCGCGGATGATCGCCACGCCCGTCTCGTCGGTGACGCCCGCGAGGATGAGCGGTCTGAAGGTCGTGCCGAGAATCTTCACGGTCACCGGCGCGCCCGCGACGGCCCTCTGGCCGTAAGTGCCGCGGCCCACGTGCACCTTGATCATCACAAGCTGCCCCGCCCGGAAGTCGCCCTCGTCATCCAAAAGGGTCAGGTAAAGTTCGTCCGAAGAACCCTGCGGCGGCGCGTGCCCCCCGGCCCGCGACAGCTCAGGGGGCGGCGCGACCAGCTCCGACGCGACGGGCATCTCTTCGTGGACGGGCGTCGGCCTGACTGACTGAGGCCTGAACGTCTGCGGCTGAAAGTTCGTGCTCTCACCCAGCGCCTCGATCTCGTCCACCAGCGTCGTCAGGATAACGATCTCGTCGCCGGAAGACTTGCCCGCACCACCCTCTGCCGCACCCGTCTCGCCGGCATCTTCGACTCCGACCGGCCCTTTAGCTTCGCCAGTTCCGTTCGCCACGTCCGACCCGTTCAGGGCTTTTTCGTCGAAGCCACTGGCGAGGAGGTCTTCGTAGGGCGTGCGCTTGCTGGCGATGATGGCCCCGCCGACGTAAACGAGCGTGAGGATGAGCGGCGCGTCGAGTCCCTTGTCCTCAGTCTGGACGTGGTAAGTGACGCCTCCGTGCTGAATGTCTGTGTTGAATCCTGTGATCACGCGGCCACGGCTTGAAAACGAACGGGGGGTGCAAGAATAAAGGGGGCAACGCGCCGCAAGGGGGCGGCAAAATCAAAGTAGCACAGCGCTCCGAAGCCGGTCAATCTCCTTGCAAAACAGGGCTTTGAGGTGTCGCCTACAGAGCCTTGACACTCATCAGGGCATGGACTAGGATTTGTTTGTGCCATGATTCTCAATCTACAAAACGGCTGCCCGGAGGCCGCATTTTCAGCGCAAGCTGACGGGAGGTAAGTGTGTTCAATCTCTCCGACTACTTGCCCATCGTGTTGATGTTCATCGTCGCCATCGGCTTCGCCGCGGGCAACGTCCTGCTCTCGCAGCTCGTCGGCCAGCACAAGGCGACGCGGACGAAGACGATGCCCTACGAGTGCGGCAAAGACCCCGTCGGCAACGCGCACGAGCGCTTCTCGGTCAAGTTCTACTTGATCGCCATGATCTTCATCCTCTTCGACATCGAATTGATCTTCCTCATCCCGTGGGCGGTCGTCTTCAAGTCGTTCGCGACCGCAGGCCGCGACCTGGGTACGCTGATTTACGTCGAGATGATGCTCTTCGTCGCGCTGCTCCTGGTCGGCTACGTCTATATCATCAGGAAGGGGCTGTTCGATTGGGGCGAGCGGGCGCGGCTCGAAGCGGAGGCCGAGGGGCGTGCACTGGCGGAGACGGAGGCGCGGCGGCGTGCGATGCAGGCGGCGACGACTGCGCGCGCCGCGTGAAGAAGTGACAAGGGGGAGGAGTTTTCATGGGTTTAGATAACGTCATCGCCGAGGCGCTGCCGGACATTATTACAACGCGGCTGGACTCTCTGGTCAACTGGGCGCGCAAGTCATCGCTTTGGCCCGCGACGTTCGGGCTGGCCTGCTGCGCCATCGAGATGATGGCGACCACGGACGCGCGCCACGACCTCGCGCGCTTCGGCTCGGAGGTCTTCCGCGCCAGCCCCCGCCAGGCCGACGTGATGATCGTCTCAGGCCGCGTCTCCCGCAAGATGGCTCCCGTGCTTCGGCGCATCTACGACCAGATGCCGGAGCCGAAGTGGGTTATCTCGATGGGCGCGTGCGCCACGTCGGGCGGTGTGTTCGACAATTACGCCATCGTCCAGGGCGTTGACAAGATCGTGCCCGTTGACGTTTACATCCCGCGCTGCCCGCCCCGGCCTGAGATGTTGATTCACGCCGTGATGATGCTCCAGGAGAAGATAATGAAGGAGTCACTTCGCGACCGCAAGGACGTGCCGGCGAGCGAGGCCGTCGAGGCCGTCCCGCCCGGCACGCTGCCCGCGACCGGCGTCTCGGCGACGAACGACGCGGCGGCGCAGGAGTCCCCTTCAAGGCCGTACACCATCGCCTCGCGGCATGAGCGCCGCAGGTCATTCTGAATAGCTATTAGCTGTTAGCGATTAGCTTTTAGCTTTTCGAGCTGTGCAAAGAGATTTGAGAACAAACGCGGATGTTAATTGAGACAGGCAAATAGCTAACAGCTAATAGCCAATAGCTAACAGCTTCTTATGGACATCGAGCGAGAGAAGGAGATTGCCGCCGGGGCGCGCAGGGCGGCCTCGTACCCTGTTCCGCCCGCTGATCTCGTCAACGCTTTGCGGAGCGAGCAAGGGGCCTGGGTGTCGGAGGTCGTCGAGGCTTTCGGCGAGGTCACGCTGGTCGTGCCGCGCTCCTCAATCGTCGCCATCTGCACGCACCTGAAGAGTGCGCCGGGCTTCGAGTTCGACATGCTCTCGGACGTGTCGGGCGTTGACCGCGGGCCGGAGGAGGAGCCGCGCTTCGAGGTCAACTACCACCTGTTCTCGACCAAGCGCTATCACCGCCTGCGTCTGAAAGTTCTACTGAATCAGGAAGACGTACACGTGCAGTCCGTGGTCGGCGTGTGGCGCACGGCCAACTGGCACGAGCGCGAGACCTTCGATTTGATGGGCGTCGTCTTCGACGGCCACCCAGACCTGCGCCGCATACTTCTGCCCGACGACTGGCAGGGCCACGCACTTCGCAAAGACTTCCCGCTGCGCGGCTACGAGCCGTACAGCCTGACATGATGAGTCCGCCGCCGCGGTGCGACTCTCATCGGCCTTTCGGCAGTCGGAATTCGATCTTTCTGACGTACAACTTCGTGCCCGAATAGCCACGCGTTTGTGAAGAGGCGCGGGCATGATGAGGCTTTAAATCGAACCCGCAGACGAAGGCATGAGCATCTCGACGAGAAATCTTACGCCGCCGTTCGAGGTCGTTGACCGCCCGCTCGACACGCAGATGACGATCTCGTTCGGGCCGCAACACCCCTCGACGCACGGCGTCCTGCGCCTCGAACTCGTCCTCGACGGCGAGATGGTCGTCAAGTGCGTCCCCGACATCGGCTACCTGCACACGGGGATGGAGAAGCTCTTCGAGTACAAGAAGTACCAGCAAGGGATAGTCATCACCGACCGGATGGACTACCTCAACCCTCTCGGCAACAACCTCGGCTACTGCATGGCGGTCGAGAAGCTTCTGGGGCTGGAGATTCCCGAACGCGCGCAAATAATCCGCGTGATGATGTGCGAGTTGCAGCGCATCGGCTCGCACCTCGTCTGGTTGGGGACGCACGCGCTCGACCTCGGCGCGATGACGGTCTTCTTCTACTGCTTCCGCCAGCGCGAGAAGATCATGAACCTCATCGAGGCGGCCTCCGGCGAGCGCATGACGCCCAGCTACTTCCGCATCGGCGGCCTGATGATGGACTTGCCCGCGGGCTTCGAGCGGCGCATGCGCAGCTTCACGGAGGACTTCCCTCGCGCGGTCGCGGAGTTCCACGACCTGCTCACCGGCAACCGAATCTTCCAGAGGCGCACGCAAGGGATCGGCATCATCTCGGCGGAGGACGCGGTTGACTGGGGCTTGACCGGCCCCAGTTTGCGCGGCAGCGGGGTGGCGCTGGACATCCGCCGCGTCAACCCCTATTCGGGCTACGAGACATACGACTTCGACGTGCCGGTCGAGCAGGGCGGCGACGTTTGGTCGCGCTACCTCGTGCGGATGCGCGAGATGGATGAGTCGAACAAGATCATCCGGCAGGCGCTCGAACGCCTCCGGCCCGGCCCCACCAAGGCCGACGCGCCGAAGGTCGTGCTTCCCGAACGCGAGGCGATGAAGACGCATATGGACGCGCTCATCCACCACTTTCTCATCGTCGCCGAGGGCTTCAACGTCCCCGCCGGCGAGGTCTATCAACCGATTGAGGGGTCGAAGGGCGAGCTGGGCGTCTATATTAAATCCGACGGCGGCCCGAAGCCCGCGCGCGTCCACGTCCGCGGGCCTTCATTCGTCAACCTCTCGGCGCTGCCCGTTATGTGCGAGGGCGAGATGATCGCCGACGTGGTCGCCGTCATCGGCTCGATTGACATCGTGCTCGGAGAAATAGACAGGTAAAGGAATGATGAATGCGGAGTGATGAATAATGAATTGAAAGCAAAGGCTTCTTGTCTTCATTCATCATTCCGCATTCATCATTCATCATTTAGTTTATGAGTCAGCAGTTCACGCCGAACAACCCTCTGCCGCAGGAGGCGAAAGTCCCACCGAAGATGGCGGTCTTCCCGCCGGAGGTAGAGGCGGAGATTGAACGCCACCTGGCGAAGTACCCGGTGAAACGCTCGGCCATCCTGCCGCTGATGTTCATCGTGCAGCGCGAGCGCGGCGGCTACCTCGACCCGCCGGGCGTAGCCTACCTGGCCGACCGCCTCGGCGTCCGCATCACCGACATCTGGGAAGTGGCGACCTTCTACTCGATGATTAACACCGAGCCGGTGGGCCGCTACCACTTTCAGATTTGCAGGACGCTCTCGTGCAAGATTCTCGGCGCGGGCAAGATCACCGAACAATGCACGAAGCGTCTGGGCATCAAGCCGGGCGAGACGAACGACGACGGCACGTTCTCGCTCTCCGAGGTCGAGTGCCTCGGCTCCTGCGGCACCGCGCCGATGATGCAGATCGGCTTCGACTACTACGAGAACCTGACGACCGAGAAGGTTGACGAGCTGATCGAGAAGTGCAAGAGCGGCGAGCTGTCGAACGGCGTGCGCTGAAAAGGCCGTAAAGCGTGACCCGTAAACCGTGACAAGTGGTTTCCGGTTCGGCAAGGCTCGCGGTTTCTGTCACAAGGCATTTCTCCTGTCACGGTTCACGGTTTACGGTTTACGAAAATTATGTTCATCGGGGCAATCGGCTGCGAACCACTTCAACTCAGGCGCGTGAGTCTTGAGCGCTCGCGCACGCTCGACGTGTACCGACGCAACGGCGGCTACGAGGCGCTGCGGAAGGTTCTCGACGGCATGTCGCCTGACGACGTGATCGGCGAGGTCAAGAAATCCGCGCTCCGCGGTCGCGGCGGCGCGGGCTTTCCCACCGGGATGAAGTGGAGCTTCGTGCCCAAGGACTCGCCGAAGGCCCGCTACGTCGTCTGCAACGCCGACGAGTCGGAGCCGGGCACATTCAAAGACCGCTACCTGATGGAGCGCGACCCGCACCTGCTCATCGAGGGCATGTTGATTGCGGGCTACGCGCTCGGCGCGCGCGTGAACTACATCTACACGCGCGGCGAGTACCGCTACCTCATCGAGATCATGGACGAGGCGCTCGAAGAGGCGCGCACGGCGGGCCTCCTCGGCGACCGTGTTCTCGGCACGGACTTCAACTGCGAAATCTACACGCACACGGGCGCGGGCGCATACATCTGCGGCGAGGAGACGGCGCTTCTGAACTCGCTCGAAGGCTTGCGCGGCCACCCGCGCATGAAGCCGCCCTTCCCGGCGGTCGCCGGTCTTTATGGTTGCCCGACGGTCGTCAACAACGTCGAGACGCTCACAGCCGTGCCCGACATCATCAAGATGGGCGGCGACGCTTATAAAGCCCTCGGCACGGAGAAGAGCGGTGGGACGAAGCTCTGGTCTGTGTCGGGCCACGTTGCGCGCCCCGGCGTCTATGAACTGCCGATGGGTTACGACGACATGGAGAAGTTCATCATGGAGGACTGCCAGGGGATCACGAACGGGCGGCAACTGAAAGCCGTCATCCCCGGCGGGTCGAGTGTTTACATCATGCCCGCCGAGGACATCATCGGGCGTGACGTGCGGATGGACTACGAGGGCCTGGTCGCTGCCGGCTCGATGGTGGGATCGGGTGGCTTCATCGTGTTGGACGACACGGTTGACGTGTTCGAGTCAACGAAGAACCTGACGGAGTTCTACAAGCACGAGTCCTGCGGCTGGTGCACGCCCTGCCGCGAGGGAACGGACTGGCTCGTCAAGGTCTTCAAGCGCATCGAGTCGGGCGGCGGCAGGCCCGACGATGCACAGCTCCTGCTCGACATCGTTGACAACATCGAGGGTAAAAGTTTCTGCCCGCTCGGTGATGCCGCCGCGTGGCCGATTCAGTCGGCGATCAAGAAGTTCCCCGAAGACTTCCGCAGGCACATTTCCAACGGCGCAAGCGGGGACGGCGGAAAAGAAGGATTACCGACGGCGTAGGGCTATGGGTGAAGCCAGGGTTCAGGTGAAGCTACTCAATGCCATTGATGAAGGCATGGCCCGGCGCGGGTTACTGCCTGTGGATCAGGTTCGTACCTACGAGGCCAATGCGCTGGTTGATTCCGGCGCGGTTAGCAGTGTGTTGCCCGTCGAAGTAACCCGCAGGCTCGGGCTGGAGGTAGTTGACCGGCGCGTTGACCAGTACGCGAATGGCTCTCAGGAGGTCGTTGACGTGACGGAGCCGGTTGCTATCGTTATCAACAATCGCAAGACGGTCGAGCAGACATTGGTGATCGGGGATGAAGTATTGATAGGACAGACGGTGCTTGAAACTCTGGATTTGCTCGTTGACTGCGCCAACGGGCGCGTCATCACGAATCCGGCGCACCCTGATCAGACAGTCAACAAAGTCAAGTAACAGGTCTCAGGAATGGCAGAGCTTATTAAAGTCATAATCAACGGGCAGGACTTTCAGGTCGAGAAGGGCGCGCGCCTCATTGATGCGTGCCGCGAGAACGGCTACTCGATTGCCAGTTTCTGCTACTACGCAGACCTCGCGCTCCAGGCGTCGTGCCGGATGTGCTTGGTGCGCATCGAGAAGATGCCGAAGCTGCAAACGTCCTGCACGATCACCTGCACCGACGGCATGGTCGTCACGACCGAGAGCGAGGAGATCGAGAAGGCGCGGCGCGGGATGGTCGAGTTCCTCCTGGCGAACCACCCGCTCGACTGCCCCGTCTGCGACCGCGGCGGCGAGTGCGAGCTTCAGGAGATGGTCTTCGACTGGGGCGACCTCGAAGAGCGCTTCACCGAGCGGAAGAACTACGCGCCCGAAAAATTCCTCTCGCCCGTGGTCGCCAACGACTCGCAGCGCTGCATCCTCTGCAAGCGCTGCACGCGCGTCTGCGACGAGTGGATGGGCGAGGACGCCATCGAGGCGGGCGGGCGCGGCGCGCACACCGTCATCGGAACTTACGGCGGCTGGCTCAACTGCTCGCAGTGCGGCAACTGCATCGAGGTCTGCCCGACGGGCACTCTGCTCGATGCAACCTACCGCCACCAGACGCGACCGTGGGAGTTGAGCCGCACGACCTCGACCTGCAGTTTCTGCTCCGACGGCTGCCAACTCTCCGTCGGCTCGCGCCGCGGCGAGGTGATGCGTGTCGTCGCGCGCGACCGCTACGTCAACGGGCACAACGGCGAGTTCCTCTGCATCAAGGGCCGCTTCGCGCACCCGTTCGTCAACCACGAGGAGCGCCTGCGCACGCCGCTCGTCCGCTACAAGAAGGGGGGCCGCCTCGTCCCCACGACATGGGAGGAGGCCGTCCGCTTCGCCGCGCAGAAACTTCAGGAGGTGAAGGACGCGCACGGCGGCAGCGCAATCGGCGTCGTCGGCAGCCCCCGCCTGACGAACGAGTCGAACTGGGCTTTGCTCAGGTTCGCGCGCGACGTTCTGGGCACGGACAAGTACACGGCCTCGGAAGCCTTCTCGCTCGCCCCCTTCTTCGAGAACCTGTCCGCGCCGCTCGCGACGCACAAGGACATTCGCCACGCCAAAACCATCGTGCTCATCGGCGGCGAGCCGGAGGAGTTGCAGCCGCTCACGGGCAAGCAGGTTCGCCAGGCGGTGCGCAACGGCGGCGCGAAGCTCGTCATCTTCAACAGCGTCCCCATCCGCCTGAAGGAACAGGCCGCGCAGTTCGTACACATCAGGCCCGGCTCGGAAGACGCCGTCGTGCTCGCGCTCGCCTCGCCTGGCGACGCCGAAGTTGCCGCAAGCAAGCTCGGCGTTGAGGCAGACGAGATTGGCAAGGCGAGCCAGATCATCAGCGAGACGGCGGGCGACGTTGTTCTCATGTTCGGCGGCGAGCTGAGTGCCGAGGCTCAATCGGTCGTCGCGCAACTGCCGGCGGCCTTCGGCGAGAAAGAAGGGCGGCGCTTCCTCCTCCACCCGCTGCCCCTCTTCAACAACAGCGTCGGCGTCCACGACCTCGGACTGATGAATGGTGCGCTGAACCCGCTCGAAATCCTCGACGCGGCTGGCAGCGAAGTGCGCGCGTTGTACGTCGCGGGCGGCTTCCTCCCCGCGCACCTCGAAGGGCGCGAGGGCGCGCTCTCACGGCTCGACTTCCTCGCCGTGCAGGAGCTTTTTCTGACCGAGACGGCTGAGGCCGCGGACGTAATCTTCCCCGCTGCCTCGTTCGCCGAGACGGACGGCACGTTCACGAACAGCGACGGCCTCGTCCAGCGCGTGCGCCAATCAATCCCGCCCGTCCACCAGTCGAAGCCCGACTGGGCCATCACCTCGCAGCTCGCGTCGGCGCTCGGCACAGACCTCGGTTTCCAGATGTCTTCGAGCAACATCTTCCTCGACATCGCGCACGGCGTCCCGGCATACGAGGGCCTGCGCTACCCCCTGCTCAAAGATGAGTCGAAACCGGTGCAGGTCAAACACGCACTCGCCGGGCGGCGCGACGTGACGGCGCAACTCGCCGAGCTGCGCCGCGCCCTCGAATCACTTGACGAGAACGCGGAGAAAATTACGGAGACGCCTCCGGTCGGGCACGAGCTGTTCAAGCTCGGCGTGCTGACGAGCAAGGTTCCGCAATTCCACCTGCTCGCCGCCGGCAACCCCGAACCCGAAAGCGTCCTGGTTTCCCCCCTCTACCAGATTACGCTTGACCCAGGTTTGCGGCGCGAGGCCGCGGCGGGAGACTGAGAAGAAATGATGAATGCGGAATGATGAGTGATGAATTATAAGCGGCGGGTTTCTTAACATTCATCATTTCGCATTCATCATTCATCATTTAGCGATTATGGACTGGCTGACTAATCTCGTCGGGCCGGACTGGGCGCGTCGTGCTCATTTCGGGGCGGTCGCGATCCTGAACGTAATCATAACGGCGACCGTTCTATTCCTCCGGCTTTGACGAATTGAAAAACGACGGGCCAGCGCGGACGGCTTTAACTCGTCACTTGTCACCCGTCACTCGTCACTTGCTTTTATGTTCACGATACCGCTCTTCGTTCTCTTCGGCGCGATGGCCGTCGGCTGCGCACTCGCGATGGTGGCGCAGCGCAACCCGCTCTACAGCGCCATCTCGCTGATCGGCGTCTTCGTCTCGCTCGCCTGCCTCTACATGACTCTGCAAGCGCCCTTCATCGCGGCGGTGCAGGTCATCGTCTATGCGGGCGCAATCATGGTGCTCGTCGTCTTCGTCATCATGCTCCTCAACGTGGAGGAGGAGGTGCGCCGCCCCGTCCGCCTGCGCTTCCTGGTTCCGGTCGGAGTCCTCCTCGCGGCGATCCTCATCGGTGAGGCCGCCTTCATCCTGAAGCTGCCGGGCGCGGCGTCGCGCATTGACGCGTTCGGCCAGCGCCCCTCCGACGTGGGGCTGACGGCCTCAATCGGCACGGCGCTGTTCACAGAGTACCTGCTCCCGTTCGAGGTCACTTCGGTTCTGATACTGATGGCCTTAGTTGGCGCGATCACGCTCGCGCGCCGCACGGCGACGCCGCGACTCGCCGCCCCCGGAAACGTTGACACCGAGCCGCCCGAACTCGGCCCCCGCGGTGAAGTGTTCATCCGTCCCGGCGACACGGCGGAGACCGGACGCGCGTTCGCGCGACACCAGCTCCAGCGCGGCGAGGCCGCGGCCTCCGCGAAGAGGACTGGAGAGGAGGGCGAACGATGATTCCGCTGTCCTGGTATCTGGCGCTCTCGGCGGTTCTGTTCACCATCGGAGTGGTCGGCGTCATCATCAAACGCAACGTCATCTCGATGTTCATGTGCATCGAGCTGATGCTCAACGCCGTCAACCTGACGTTCGTCGCCTTCTCCAGCTACTTCGGCGACGTGACCGGCCAGCTCTTCGTCTTCATCGTGATGACGGTCGCCGCGGCAGAGGCCGCCGTGGGCCTAGGCATCGTCATCGCCATCTTCCGCAACCGCGAGTCGCTCGATGTTGACGACGCGAGCGTGTTGAGACTTTAAAGGCCGTAAACCGTGAACCGTAAACCGTGACGAGACGAAAGCGACTTTCATTGTTCACGGTTGGCGGGCAGCGGGTTTTAACTTGTCACGGTTTACGGTTCACGGTTTACGAAGGCTATGACAAACCACCTGCTCTCCATAGTCGTCTTCGCACCGCTTGCGGGTGCGTTGATTAACTGGCTCGTCGGGCGGCGCACGCGCAACGAGACGTTGATCGGATTCGTAGCGTGCGGCGCAGTGGCCGTGTCGGCGCTGGCGGCGTTCACCATTGCGTTCACGGGCTGGGGCGGCGCGGCGCTGACGGGTGATGCGGCGACGCCGGTGATGAGCCACCTGTGGACTTGGATTCAGGTCGGCAGCTTCCGGGCGGACTTCGGCTTCGCGATGGATCGCTTGAGTGGAATCTACGCCTGCTTCGTCACGTTCGTCGGCCTCCTCATACACGTCTTCGCCACGGGCTACATGCACGGCGACAAGGGGTTTTACAGGTTCTTCGCCTACCTGAACCTCTTCATGTTCATGATGCTGACGCTCGTGCTGGCCGATAACCTCCTGTTGATGTTCGTCGGCTGGGAGGGCGTCGGCCTCTGCTCGTACCTGCTCATCGGCTACTACACGGATCGCAAGGAGGCGGGCGACGCGGCGAAGAAGGCTTTCGTCGTAAACCGCATTGGCGACTGGGGTGTCGTCCTCGGCATCATGCTCGTCTTCTTCCTCACCTCGCACGCGGGCGCGCCCTCGATCAGCTTCTTCGACAAGACGGCGGCGACGGTTGGCGGCGGCGACGGCGTGAAGAGCGCGCTGGCGACCATCGGCGCGATGCCCATCGAGGCTTTCGGCTGGCAGATGATCTTCGCGGGCGGCATCACGTCGGCGGCGGTGCTGCTCTTCATCGGCGCGACGGGCAAGTCGGCGCAGATACCTCTCTACGTCTGGCTGCCCGACGCGATGGCCGGCCCGACGCCGGTCTCGGCTCTGATCCACGCGGCGACGATGGTCACGGCGGGCGTCTATATGGTCGTCCGCTGCTCCGCGATCTTCTCGCACGCGCCGACGGCCCTCTTCATCGTCGCGATCATCGGTGCGGCCACCGCGATCTTCGCCGCGAGCGTCGGCATCGCGCAGAACGACATCAAGAAGGTTCTGGCTTACTCCACCGTCTCGCAGCTCGGCTACATGTTTCTGGCGTGCGGCGTCGGCGCGTTCGTCGCGGCCATCTTCCACGTGATGACGCACGCCTTCTTCAAGGCGCTGCTCTTCCTCGGCTCCGGCTCGGTCATCCACGGCATGCACCACGAGCAGGACATGCGGCGGATGGGCGGGCTGCGGAAGTACATGCCCGTCACTTTCGCCGCGATGACTGTGGGCTGGCTCGCCATCAGCGGCTTCCCCCTCCTCTCCGGCTTCTTCTCGAAGGACGAGATTCTCTGGAAGACATGGAGCACGGAGTCTGTCGGCACGGCGGGCGTCGGAAAGTTCCTGTGGGTCGTCGGCATCGTCACCGCCGTCATCACGGCCATTTACATGACGCGCCTGATGGTGATGACCTTCTGGGGCGGCGAGCGCTTCCGCGAGACGCGCGCGGGCGGCGAGGCCGACGAGGCGCACGCACATGCATACGACGCTGGTACGAAGCCGCACGACGCGAGCCTCCCGTCCGCCGGAGACCGCCCGCGCCATGAACCGGGCGGGAGCGTTGGCGCTCCCGGCCACGACGCGGCGGCTGGCCCTCACGCCCTCGAAGACGAAGATGAAGAAGAGGAGCACCACGGGCCGGTCGAGCCGCGCGAATCGCCGTCGACGATGACCGTGCCGCTCGTCGTCCTCGCCTTCCTTTCGGTCGTCGGCGGCTGGGTCGGCATCCCCTACGCGCTGAGCGGCGGCGCAGTCCCGAACTACTTCGAGCGCACACTTGAGCCGGTCGTCGCGCGCGCGCCCGAAGCCGGCGCTGCGAATGCTCAGGGCGAAAGCGCATTGCAAAGGGGCGCGGGCGCGTCAGCGCAGCCGCCCGCGGCGCACGGCAACGAGGGGGCCGTGCCGCAGTCCGTCGGCGAAGGCGAGGCGGGGGGCGTGCCCGCTTCAGAGCACGCTCCCGACCCGGCTGAAATTTCGCGGGAGAGACTGTTCACGATCATCTCGGTCGTCGTCGCGCTCGTCGGCATCGGCGTCGGCTGGCTCTGGTTCCAACGCAAGCCGCTTTACGAGATGCCGCGACTGCTTGAGAACAAATATTACGTGGACGAAATCTATGACGCGGCGCTCGTCGAGCCGATCAAGACCGGGTCACGCGAAGGACTCTGGAGATTCTTCGACGTAGGCGTGATTGATGGCATCGTCAACGGGATGGGGCGCGGCATGAGAGAGATCGGTTCGCTCCTGCGCTTCTTGCAGCCGGGCTTCGTGCGCTCTTATGCGGCCATCATCCTGATCGGCGCGCTCGCCGTCGTCGGCTACTTCGCGTACTTCGCCTACAACGCCGTCCTCGTCATCAACAGGTGAATCCGAGATGCAGCAATACCTGCTCACAATCCTGATCCTGCTGCCCGCGGTCGGCGCGCTCGCCGTCGGTCTGCACGGCTCCGCCCCATACGCGCGCGCGCAGCACTACAGATGGATCGCCCTCGGCTTCTCCGCGCTGACCTTCGCGGTCTCGCTCCTTCTGCTCGGCGCGCCCGTCGGCCTCGGCGCGGGCGGCACTTTCCACTTCGTCCAGGACTTGCCGTGGGTCGAGTCCGTCGGCGCGCACTACCACCTCGGCGTTGACGGGATAAGCCTGTGGCTCGTGCTCCTGACGACGCTGCTCGTCCCCGTCTCCATCCTGTCAAGCTGGACTGCGATTGAGAAGCGCGAGCTTGCGTTCTACGCGTCCATGCTCGTCATGGAGTCGGCGATGATCGGCGTCTTCGTCTCGCTCGACCTGCTGCTGTTCTACCTCTTCTTCGAGGCGTCGCTCGTGCCGATGTTCTTCCTCATCGGCGTGTGGGGCGGCGACCGAAAGCTCTACGCCGCCATCAAGTTCTTCATCTACACGGCGGTCGGGAGCCTCCTGATGCTCGCCGGCATCATCGCGCTCTGGTACGCCTTCGGCACGTTCGACTACGCGCAGATTCTCGCCGCGCTCCAGGCCGACCCGCACAGGCTCACCGCCGAGTGGGCGTTCTGGCTCTTCCTCGCCTTCGCCTTCGCCTTCAGCATCAAGATACCGCTCTTCCCCCTGCACACGTGGCTGCCGGACGCGCATACGGAAGCGCCGACCGCCGGAAGCGTCATCCTCGCGGGAGTGCTCCTCAAGATGGGCACATACGGATTACTGCGCTTCAACTTCGCGCTCTTCCCCGAACAGGCGCGCAACTTCGCGCCGCTCTTCGTCGTGCTCGCCGTCATCGGCATCATCTACGGCGCGCTCGTCGCGATGGTGCAGCCGGACGTGAAAAGGCTCGTGGCCTACTCGTCCGTCAGTCACATGGGCTTCGTCGTGCTCGGCATGTTCAGTTTCACGGAGTGGGGCATGCAGGGCGCGCTCTACCAGATGCTCAACCACGGCGTCTCCACGGGGGCGCTCTTCCTGCTCGTCGGGATGATCTACGAGCGGCGGCACACCAGACAGATCGCGGACTTCGGCGGACTGTCGAAGCCGATGCCTCTGTTCGCCACGCTTTTCGTTTTCACGGCGCTCTCGTCCGTCGGGCTGCCGCTCTTGAACGGCTTCGTCGGCGAGTTCCTCATCATGTTCGGCACGTGGAACACAGGCTTTGTTTATCTGTTTTGGGTCGGCGAGCGCGCCTTTCATTTAAACACGTGGGTCGTGACGATGCTGGCGGCGACGGGCGTCATCTGGGCCGCCGTTTACATGCTCTGGATGTTGCAGCGCGTCCTGTTCGGGCGTGTGACGAACGAGAAGAACCGGCGGCTCGCCGACTTGAACTGGCGTGAGATCGGCCTGCTTCTGCCGCTGCTCGCGCTGATGGTCTTCATGGGCGCTTACCCGCGCCCCTTCCTCGAACGCTCGCGCGCGAGCATCGAGCAGGTGCGCGCGCGCGTCGTCGCGGGCGAGACGCAGGGCGTCTTCTCCGCCGCGGCGCAGGAGTCGAAGTAATTTCTTAGCGGACTCTTTTTCTGATGCGACGAGTTTCGATCTTCATCTTCTTGTTGCTGCTCGCGGCCTTCTGCCAACAGGCTGGGGCGCAGCAGAAGGAAGCAACGAAGGAAGCGGCATCCGACGTGCCGCGCGAAATCGGCTTCAGGCTGAAGGGCCTGGACGGAAAGTTCTACGACACGTCGGAGATGCGCGGGCAGGTGCTCGTCGTCTCCTTCGGGGCGACGTGGTGCACGCCCTGCATCTGGGAGTCGGTCGCCATCGAGGAGTTGAAGGAGGAGTACGCGGGCAAGCCCGTCCGGTTCCTCGCGGTCAACATCGAGGACACGAAGCGCATGCCCAACGAAGTCCTTCGCTACTACGCGAAGGAGCGCAGGGTAACCGTCCCGGTGCTACGCGACCCCGGCGGCGAGGCGCTGGCGCAGTTCACCGAAGGGGAGCGCATCCCCGTCCTCGTCTTCTTCGACCGCGAAGGACACTTCGACGCGCCGGCGCGCAACGGCATGCAACAGGAGATAGCCCTCTACAAACAGATGGTGCGCGAACGCGTGAACGCGCTGCTGAGCCGACAGACGGGGAAGGCCGAGGCGAGCGCCCGCGAGAAGTGAGATGTCAAACGCCCGCCCAAGTCCGCGGGCGGATCGGTGAGAGTTGAGACGATGAACCTGAGCTTCGCGATCCCGCTGTCCGCGCCGGACGTAAACTTTCGGCTGCTGCTGCCCGAACTGATCCTGTCCGTGACGGGCGTCGTCGTCATGCTCGTTGACGCCTTCACGGGCCGCAGCCAGCGGCGCGCGACCGCCACGCTCTCGCTCGCTGGCCTGGCGGCGACCGCCTGGGCGACGCTGTGGCTCTGGCCGTCAGCGCAGGGCGCGGACACGCGCGCCTGGGGCGGCATGATCGTGCTCGACCCGATGCGGCTCTCCTTCACGCTCGTCTTCCTGATCGTCGCGGCGCTGACCGTTCTCATCTCGGCCATCTGGGTCGAGTGGGAGGGCCTGCCCGCGGGCGAGTTCCACACGCTCCTTCTGTTCGCGACCGTTGGCATGATGCTCATGGCTTCGGGCAACGACCTCGTGATGATCTTCCTCGGCCTGGAGATACTCTCGATTGCGACCTACGTCATGGCGGGCTTCCGCAAAAACGACCTGCGCTCGAACGAGTCGTCCTTGAAGTATTTCATCCTCGGCTCGTTCTCCTCGGCCTTCCTCCTCTACGGCATCGCGCTGGTTTACGGCGCGACGGCGCACGAGGTCAGCGCGCAGCCGCAGGCTTCGGGCGCGCTCGCGCAGCACGTAATCCTCGCCGGGACGACGAACATCAGCGCCATCGCCGAGCGCGTCAACGACGGACTGTACCCGCCGCTTCTGTTCGCGGGCGCGGCGATGCTCATGATCGGCTTCGGTTTCAAGATCGCCTCCGCGCCCTTCCACGTCTGGACGCCCGACGTGTATGAGGGCGCGCCCACGCCCGTCACGGCCTTCATGGCCGCCGGGCCGAAGGCCGCGGGCTTCGCCGCCTTCATGCGCGTCTTCCTCCTCGCCTTTCCCTTCGTCGCCGCGTCGGGGCAGATGAGGAGCACGGGCGCGCAGCTACACGACGCCTGGCTCGGCGCGCTCTGGATTCTGGCGGTGCTGACGATGACCGTCGGTAACGTCGTCGCCCTCGTCCAGACGAACGTCAAGCGCATGCTCGCCTACTCCTCAATCGCGCACGCGGGCTACGCGCTCGTCGGCTTCGTGGCCGCGGGCGCGGCGGACTCCGCGCACCAGACCGACGCCGTGGCCGCGGTCGTCTTCTACCTTCTCGCCTACGCCGTGATGAACCTCGGCGCGTTCGCCGTCGTCACCCTCATCGCGCGCAGCGGCGACCGGCGCACAGACATCGAAGACTACCGCGGCATCGGCTTCGACTCTCCTGCGCTCTCGCTCACGCTCTCGCTCTTCCTCCTCAGCCTGCTGGGCGTGCCGCTGACCGCGGGCTTCATGGGCAAGGTTATGGTCTTCAGCCAGGCGCTCGGCGAAGGCTACAAGTGGCTCGTCGTCATCGGCGTGCTAAACACGGCGATTTCGGTATACTATTACCTGGGCCTGATCGTCGTGATGTTCTTCCGCGAGCGCACGACCGAGTGGCGCGCGCCGCGCATCCCGACGACCCTGGCTGTGGTGCTCGTCCTGACCGTGGCCGGGGTGATCTACCTCGGCCTGTTTCCGGGGCGCGTCATCAATGCCTTCCGCGCCGTGCAGCCGATTGCCGTCTCCAGCCTGCGCTAGCGCGGCGGGCGCTCATCCGAATCCGGCTTCCGCCGATAGAGGAGACGGCGACGCCGCCCTTCGTCCGACGGCGAGTTGCCGATGAGAGCCGCGACCGCGACAGAGCAGAGCGCGAACGAGAGCGCCGGGCGCGCCGGCACAGGCGCTCGCCCGGCCTCGGTCGAGTCGCTCGTCGCGGAGGTTAAAGAACGGATGGGCGAGGAGTGGCCGCCGCGGATTTACCGCGAGCGCGTGCTACAGATGCGCACGCGCTCGCACGCCATCCCACAACTTACGAAGAACGCGGGCGTCGAGATTCTGCACACGCTGCTCGGCATCGAGTTGAAGGTCGGTCGCCGACGCATCTCGTGCCCCGACCTCGCGACGGCGCGCTACCTCTCGGTCTTCGCGCGCGCGGGCGCGATGGAAGTCGCCGTGCCTTACGACATCACGAAGATTTCGCGCCTGGCCGACGAGCTTGAGTCCGCTTGGCAGCGCCTGCTACTGCTGGCCGAGCACGTGACGCGCGGGCGCGCGGCTGCGACGAGGTCGCGCGTGCGCGCGGCTGTGGTCAAAGAGGCGAGGCGGGAGATTGAGGAGGCGGGCGCGGGGACTGCCGTCCCGCAGTTTAACCAGAACACCCGGCAGCGCCCGCAGCGCATCTAAAGGTTTGACGAGGAGGGTTTCGATTCGACCGATGACGCCAGAGACGACGCAGCAGCCACCCCAAGACCAGCCGGACTCGCTGCCTTTCCCTTACAACCAGCGCCCATTCTGCCATTACGAGCCGGTCGAGAAGAGCATCCCTTCGATCCGGGTGCTCGTCGTCAACGCCCTTCTGCACGACGAGGCAGACCTCTCAGACCTCGCGCGCCGGGAGTGGGGCGAGACAGCCGCGTCGAAACTCGAACGCGAGCGCTACATCTCCTCGCTCGCCGTCGAGAACATCGTCAGTAACGTCACGCGCCTCGTGCGGGAGCCTGAGACGCGCGTCGTCAACCTCTCCGAGACGGTCGGGGCGGTCGAGGAGTTTCGCCCGCAGGCCGTCGTCGTGAGCGGCACGCTCTCCGACTTCGACTACTACGACCCTGAGATGCTCCGCCGCTTCGCGCGCTTCGTCGAGCGGACGCGCACGCCTGTGCTCGGCATCTGCGGCGGTCACCAACTCGTCGGCCTCTGCTTCGGCGCGCACTGCGTCACACTCGACAACCGCGAACCCGCCGAGCGGCGCGAGGGCCGGCAGTTCGAGTACCAGTACCGCTTCATACGCATCACAGACCCCGCAGACCCCATCTTCCGCGGCATGCACGAGCGCGACTCCGGCGTCTGGCAGGACTACACGACCGAGGATCGCATCCTGCGCGTCTGGCAGAACCACGGCCTCCAGCTCGACCGCGTGCCCGAAGGCTTCCACCTGCTCGCCACAGCTTATCTGTGCCGCAATCAGATGATGGTCAAGCGCACCGATGGGCAGCTCATCTACACGGTGCAGTTCCACCTGGAGAAATCCTTCCAGGACTTGACGAGCAACCTCCAGCGCATCAACCCGAACCTCCCGCCCGAAGAGCGCAAGCGCCTCCTGCGCGAGGAGGCCAGCCGCCGCACCCTCTGGGCGCACCCCAACGAATCGCGCGACGGTCGCATCATCTTCGAGAACTTCCTGCGCCTCGCCTTGGAGCACGGTCAGAACCGCGAGCGGGTGGGAGTAAACGCAGAAGACCGCAACGCTGAACGATGAGTTGAAAGGCAGGTGCCTTCACTTCCGCGCTCAGCGTTGCGGTCTTCTGCGTTCGCGAGGCACGCTCGCTACTGCTCGCGGCTCTGGCTCAGGTTATCGCTGCCCCGGCGCTTCATACCCGAAACTCTTCAACACCGACTGCCCCTCTTCGCTCAGCACAAACTCAACGAAGTGCCGCGCCGCGTCCGGCCTCTCCGACGCGCGCACGACCGCTATGCCCTGGTCAATCGGCGCGTGCAAACGCTCGTCAACCTCGATTGTCCTCCCCTCGCCTTCTTTGACGAGCGAGCGCGGGAGGAACGCTGCGTCCGCGTTGCCGGAAGCGGCCCACTGCCTCGCCTGCGCGACTGACTGCGCGTAAACAACCTTCGGCCCTAACTGCTGCCAGACGTTCAGAGCGCGCAGCGACTCGACCGCCGCCTGCCCGTAGGGCGCGACATCAGGCTTCGCGACGGCGACCTTCGATACGCCCGCGCCCGCGAGGTCTTCGACTCGACTGATCTGTAGATTACTCCCCGGCGGGAGCCAAACGACCAGACGCCCGCGCGCGTAAACGGCCCGCGTGCCGTCGGCGAGCAGACCCTTTTCAGCCAGCGCGTCAACGTGAGAAACGTCAGCAGCCGCGTACACGTCGAAGGGCGCGCCGTTCTCGATCTGGCGCGCGAGGTCGGCGGTCGCGCCGAAGCTGCACGTGACGCGCACGCCCGTCCGCGCCGTGAAGCGACGCCCCAGCTCCTCGAAGGCGTCCGTCAGGTTCGCCGCCGCCGCGACGACGATCTCGCCGGCGTCCTTCGCGTCGTCGCCTTTCCTCGCGCAGCCCGACTCGGCGAAGAGGGCGAGCAGCAGAATCAACGCTACAAACTTCAACAGCCGACGACGCGTGCCGCGCATACTCGTCGCACCCTTTCATGTTCCTGCCCTGTCTGCCATGAAGATTGCCGCCACCGAACGCCCGGTGCTATCTTCGACGACCGATGAGAGAGATTGATCTGTTCCCGCTCTGGCTCTCGCTCCAGGTCGCCGCCGTCTCCACGCTCTTCGTCGTCCTCTCCGGCGTCGCGCTCGCGTGGCTGCTCGCCCGAAAGAACTTCTTCGGTCGCGAGGCGCTGGACGCGCTCGTCACGCTGCCGCTCGTGTTGCCGCCGACGGTGCTCGGATACTACCTGCTCGTTCTGCTCGGTCGCAACGGCCCCGCCGGACGCCTGTTCGAGGCGCTGACGGGCGGGCAGCTCGTCTTCACACTGCGCGGCGCGGTCATCGCCGCCTCGGTCGGCGCGCTGCCGCTAATGTTGAAGACGGCGCGGGCGGCGATTGCGAGCGTGGATGCGCAGTTCGAGGACGCGGCGCGCACCCTCGGAAAGTCCGAGTGGCAAATCTTCCGACGCGTGACGCTGCCTCTGGCCTCGCGCGGCATCCTCGCCGGCGCGATGCTCGCCTTCGCGCGCTCGCTCGGCGACTTCGGCGCGACGCTGATGGTCGCCGGCAACATTCCGGGCCGCACGCAGACCGCCTCAATCGCCATCTACGACGCCGTGCAGGCCGGGCGCGACTCGCAGGCGCTCGCGCTCGTCGCCCTCCTCTCGCTCGTGGCCTTCACGCTCCTCTACGCGACCAACCGGCTTGTGAGCGCGAGCCTCAAGTGATGCTCAACGCACGCATACGCAAAGCGTTCGCGCCGACCGACGAGGCGGACTCCCGCCCGAACGAAGAAGTTCCTTCGCCCGTCGGCGACGAAGCTTCCGCACGCGGCGACCACAAAGTGTCTGCGCGCGATGACGACAGAAGGCCGGCGCGCAAAGATGGGCGCGCGAGCGGTCGCTTCGTGCTCGACGTTGACTTCAACGCCCCGCCCGGCGTGACGATCCTCTTTGGCGCGTCCGGCGCGGGGAAGACCCAAACTCTAAAAGCAATCGCAGGACTCGTCCGCCCAGATGAGGGTTTCATCGCGGTTGACGGGCAGGCGCTCTTCGACTCCTCCCGCGGCGTTAATACTCCCGTCAATCGGAGGCGCGTCGGCTACGTCTTCCAGAACCTCGCGCTCTTCCCGCACATGACGGCGCTTGAGAACGTCGAGTTTGCGGTCGGCAATTTGCCGAGGCGCGAGCGGCGCGCGAGGGCGCGGGCGCTGCTTGAACGCTTCAAGGTGGGGCACACAGCGCGCCGACGCCCTCGCGCCGTCTCCGGCGGCGAGGCGCAGCGCGTCGCGCTCGCCCGCGCGCTCGCCGGCGAGCCGCGGCTGCTCCTGCTCGACGAGCCTCTGTCCGCGCTCGACGAGGCCATCAAGCTCGACATCATCGCAGACCTCAAGGAGTTGAACCGGAGACTCCGGCTGCCCATACTCTACGTCACGCACAGCCGCGACGAAGCGTTGACTCTGGGCGAGCGCGCGCTCGTCCTTGAGCGCGGGCGCGTCGTCGCCGAGGGCGAGCCGCACGAGGTCTTCGGCGCGCCGGTCAAGGCGAGCGTCGCGCGCCTCACCGGCGTCGAGAACATCTTCGAGGGTGAGGTCTTGTCGCGGAGCGAGGATGCGGGGACGATGCTCGTCGAACTCCACGGGGGAGCAGAGGCGCGCGGGGCGTGCCGCGTCGAAGTCCCACTCGGTCGGGCGCGCGAGGGCGAGCGCGTGTGCGTCGCCGTCAGCTCCGGCGACATCCTGCTCGCGACCGAGGAGCCGCGCGGCCTCTCGGCGCGCAACATCCTGGCGGGCCGCGTCGCGCGAGTCGAGCAGCGCGCCGAGCAGACGCTTATCCACGTCGAAAGCGGCGTCACCTGGGCCGCGAGCGTCACGCGCCAGTCGCTGCGAGAGATGAAGATTGAAACAGGAAAGGCGGTCTGGCTGGCGTTCAAGACCTACTCGTGCCGCATCCTCGACAGTTAAGGCAAAAGGCAAAAGAAGGAGACGGCGGGCCGAGTCGCCTCTCATCAACCGCCGATGATGAGAGCGGCGCTGCCCGCCTCTTCTTCACTTTTGCCTTTTGCCTTTTTACTTTTGCCTTATGGCGTCGCGGCGCTCTCGCCTTCCCCCGCTTCGGGGACGTTCTCAATCGTCCGCTTCATCAGGCGGTCAACGACGGCTTTGAGGTCGCCGGTCTCGCGGAAGACCTGGAGCTGCTCGTCGGCGGAAGTGCCGCGCTCAAGGATCGTGTGGATGTGCTCGACCTCTTTGCGCGAGCCGAGGTCGTCGAGCACGTCGTCCACGAAGTCCAGAAGCTCGCGGATGAGGTCGCGCGTGGGGACTTCCTTCTGCTTGCCGAAGTCAATCATCTTGCCGTCGAGTCCGTAGCGCACCGCCCGCCACTTGTTCTCCTGGATGAGCATGCGTCGGTAGAGGCGGAAGCCGAGGTTCTTTTCGATGAGGCGGTCGAGGCGGGCGACGATGGCCTGGAAGAGCGCGGCGATGGCGACGGTGTCGTCCACGCGCGTCGGGATGTCGCAGATGCGAAACTCCAGCGTCGGGAAGTTCGGGTGCATCCGCACGTCCCACCAGATTTTCTTCGGGTTGCTGATCGAGTTCGTCTTCAGAAGCAGCTCGATGTAGCGCTGGTACGAGGCGTAGGAGTCGAAGTGGTCGGGGATGTCCGTGCGCGGGAACTTCTTGAAGACCTCGGAGCGGTAAGACTTCAGGCCCGTGTCTATGCCGAGCCAGAAGGGCGACGAGGTGGAGAGCGCGAGGACGTGCGGCAGGAAGTAGCGCGCCGCGTTGAGTATGTGAACCTGCCGGTCGCGGTCGGCGATGCCGACGTGGACGTGCAGCCCGAAGATGAGCAGGGAGCGCGCGACCATCTGCAACTCCTCGATGAGGAGCGTGTAGTGCGCGTCGTCGGTAATCTGTTGCTCGCTCCAGTGGGAGATCGGGTGGGTCGAGGCGGCGACGATGGCGAGCCCCTTCTTGCGCGCGAGCGAGGAGATGACGGCGCGCAGGTTCGTGATGTCGGCGCGCGCCTCCCGTATGTCGCGGCAGATGCCCGTGCCGACCTCAACCTGCGACTGGATCATCTCCGGCTTCACCTGCTCGCCGAGGATCATCCTGCCCTCTTCGAGTATTTCGGAGAGGTGCGAGCGCAGCTCACGCGTCTGCGGGTCAACGATCTGAAACTCCTCCTCGATGCCGAGCGTGTACTGTTCTGGCGTCATCTGAAATTCTCCGCCCGTCCTTAAAACGCCGGGGCGTCTGGCCCTCAATCGCCGGCGAGCGCGGCCTCGATGTAGGCGCGGTCTTCGTCCGAGAGGCCCTGGAAGTTTATGCCGACGCCGCGACCGGGGTTGCTGTAAACGACCTCGCCGTTGCAGACCACGTCGCGGCCCGCGAGCGGGATGCGCAACGTGAGCGGCGCGCCTTCGGGAATCTCCGCCTGCGTGTTCATGTAAAGCCCGCCGACGCTGATGTCCTTCGTGCTGGCGACGCCGGTCAGGTCTGCGCCGTCGAAGAACACGTCAATGATGAGCCGCGAGCGCTCGTGGTGTCGCCGCTCTTCAAGCGGGTTCTCGCTGTTGACAAAGTTCATCGCCAAACTCCTCCGTTGCCGAACTACGAACTGCCGCCGCTCTCCCCGACTAGCCCTTCCCGCTGATGATGAACGTCGGAACCATCCCGCCGCCCGAAGAGACGTTGGCGAGTTCCGTGAACGAGAGGCGCGTGAAGGCCGAGCCGACCTTGCCGTTGAAGAGCAGCGGGTCGAGGTCAACCAACTGCTCGGAGAAAAAGACCGAGCCGTCCTCGGCGAGCGCCGGGAAGGTCTCGCGCGCCGTGGGCACGCGCTCCTGCACGAGATAGTCGCCGTTGGCGATGGCCGAGCGCAGCGCCTCGTCCCAGGCCACGGGGTCGTTGTTCCAGCCGATGTAGATGCCGTGCCCGCCGTAGTCGTCGTTGGGCTTGAGGACGAGACGGTCGCTGTGCGCGCCGACGTATTCGAGCAGGTCAATTGATTCGCCGTCCTTCTCGGTCTTCCCCTCGCGCACCTTGCGCGTCCAGGGGACGTGAAGGCGGATGGCCTCGCGCTCCCCGGCGTTGAAGAGGCGCGCGTACCTTTCGTCCGTGAGCACGGCGAAGAGCGCCTTCTTGTGAATCAGCTTGGAGCGGAAGTTGTTGACGAGGCAGGCGGCGCGCGCGCGGTATGCTTCCAGGAGCGCGGGCTGCTCGCGGATGATCGGCAGGTACTCGTTGACGAGCAGGCGCTTGTAAACGATGTCTATCTCGAACGCGCCGCAGCGCAAACGACCGCCCGAAAACTCAAGCTCGTCGGGCGAGCAGATGACCGCCGGATGGCCCTCCGACTCGAAGAACTCGCGGAACAGTTCGAACTCCTTCTGCGTCGGCAAGTTCTTCAGGTCAACGATAGCGATTGACGGCCTGGGCCTGGCCTGCGCGCCCGCGAACTCGCGGTAGGCGGAGAGGAGTGTCTCCAAGAGGAGCGGTCGTCCGTGGAAACGGCGAAGTTGGAAGCGCTCTGCGAAGCGCCGCATGACGGGCAGGCGCGAGAAGATTTCGTAGGCCGCGTCGGCGTAGGCGATGCCGGCGGGGCTTTCGCCGTTCAGCTCGACGAAGCTGTAGGCGTCGCCGGTGAGGAATGAGTCGAGGCGCGCGGTCGGCGAGACGGCGCGGTAGCCTGGGTCTATGCGGACAAGCTCGCGCTCGATGTCCGTGACGCCGAGTTCGTCAACGATTGACTCGTCCTCGACCGCCGCATCCTTCACCTTCTGGATGGCGCTCCAGACCGTCTCGCAGACGCGCGTGACGCGCGCGAAGTCTTCCTCGGTGACGAAGTGCGGGCGCAGGTACGGCGAGAGGCGTCGGCCCCCGAAGATGAGCTTCGCCTGCTCCAGCCCCTCGTCGAGCATCCGGCGCGAAGACTCGGCGAGGTCGCCCTCTTCGAGCAGATGATGATAGAACTCAACGGCCTCTTGCAGCATTCCTGGCTGAGAGCTTTCCTGTGATTTCGATAGAACGAGCGGCGGGTCAAGAGTAGCACAGATGCGCGCCGGTTTGGAAAATGTGTGAGGGGCAGAGAAGATTAACTATAGAGGCACAGAGGACACGAAGGTCACACAGAGGAAATCAAAACTCTGTGCAGTCTCTGTGTCCTCTAAGCCTCCGCGGTTAACTAACCGATTCCTATTCTCAACCGAAAGTATTACCGACTACCGCTGTTGAAAGTTATCCCCGGCAAGCGAAAACTTGAGGGTCATGCTGTGACCGTCGCGCACGACGCCGAGTGTGGCGGGCGTCGCGTCGAAGGCCGCGAGCAGGCGTCGGAGTTCGAGGCTGTCGGCAGGCGCGCCGTTCACGGTCTCGATCACGTCGCCCGCGTGCAGGCCGCTGGCGGCGGCTGGGCTGTCGGGTCGCACCGCGACGACGAGCATCCCGCCGCGCGCGTTCAGACGCGCGGCACTTCGCCCGGTCAGGCCGATGGCGCGCAGGCCGAAGGCCGGCAGCGGCGTGGAAGCTTGGAAGGGTTCAATCTCCGTGGACGGTTGGCTGGCGGTGGTCGCCGCGAAAACGCGGCCCGCGCCCGTGCGCCCCTCGGCGTCGGCGATCAGCGGTAGAACGCGGTCGAACTGATTCTCGGCTTCGCGCATGCGCTCCGCCAGACGCGCCAGCGTCGCCGCGTCCGGCGAAGTCGGGCCGCCGTTCAAAAGTCTCTGCTGCGTCTGAATCGCCCTGATTTCTCTCCGCAGAGACAGGAGGCCTTCGCGCGCGGCGCGCTCCTCGGAGAGCGCGGTGGCGAGCGCGGGGTTCTGCGCCCCCTGCAACTGCACGGACAGCTTGAGCGGCGTGGCCTCGAAGGCGCGCAGGACGGTGAAGACCACGGTCGAGCCGACGCCCAACTCGTCGAGCGTCATTGAGAGGTCTTCGACGCTGCGCACCTCTCGCGCGCCGACGCGCGCGATCACGTCGCCGGGCCGCAGTCCTGCCTGCGCCGCGGGCGTGCCGGGAGCGACCGAAGTCAGGAAGACGCCCTGCCGGTTCTGTATGTGCGGCAGCGCCGTCTCAGGCTTCCAGCCGAGGTTGACCCACGTTCCGAGCGGGGCCTGGAACGCGGCGTCGCCGCGCACGCCGAGCCAGGGCTGGGGTGCGCTGCGGCGAAGCTTCAGCACGCGGTCGCACGCGCCGTGGATGGTCGCAACGGGGACGATCTGCGTCTCGCCGGAGCCGCTCTGCGAGACGATGCCGACGACCTCGCCCGCCTCGTTCGCTGCAACCGCGCCCGTCCACTCCGGCGGGACGCTCGCGCTCGCGACCACGCGGAAGGGCTTGCCCGACGGCGCGCGCCTGACTTCGGTCAGACGCCCCTCCCTTTGATCTATGTTCAGAAGAATGTAGCCGTCGCCGGCCCGCGACGTTGTCTGCGCGACGGGCGCGGGGGCGGGGGCGTAGAGGTGAACGCGCTGGCCGACGTTCGGGTCTTCGGTGTCGCCGGTGTCGCCCTCCGGCTCGCCGGGGAGAATCTGCCGGACGGCTTCGAGCATGGACAGGCCCGTGGCCGCGTCCAGCCCTATGAACTTCGCCTCGACGCGCTTGCCGTCCGCGGTGACGAGCGTGAACTCCGGCTGCTCGTTCTGCGCCGCGGCGGGCGCAGCAAAAAAGCCCGGCGGCGGGTCGGGCAACGAATCAAGCTCTGCCTCTGATTGCGGCAGACGCACGACCACCGTCCGCCCGTCTTCGTAAACGTACCCGGCGACGATGTTCGTGTGAGCGTCTCCGGTCGAGGGCAGGCTGTCCAACTGCATCGCGGGCGGGCCGCTGGTCGCGAGCCATGTGAGAAGCTTCCAGCCACTCAGACGATGTACGACCGTCACGACCTGTCGCGGCGGCATCGGCAAAGCCTTCGGCGCTGGCCGCGTAGGCGAAGCTCGCCTGCTCTGCGGCGCGGCGGGCGCGGGCGCGTTCGGGGCGGGCGTCGGAATCTGCGGCGCGGCCATTACTACGACCGTGCGGCGGACGGCGGGTTGCGCCGGCCTCGGTGCCGGTGCGTCTTGTCGTTGCTGCGCGGTGGCGGCGGGCGCGGGAGCTTCCTGCGCGAAAGCCGCGCCGCAAGGTGTGGCGATGAGCCAGACGAAGAGCGCCGCGCCCGCGGCAACGAGCCTCAGCGTCAGACACACTCTCAGCTTGTAACTTCCAGACCTCATCAGCCGACTACCAGACCCCTTCCTTGTCCGTCACCGGCGCGCGGCGACTCGTCCCCTCACGCGCGATTAGCTCCTGCGAGCCGAAGCTGACCGCGCGCATCGGCACGACGCGCGTCACGCCGCGCCCGTCCTTCAGCACGACGCGCAGCGGCTCGGCGGTCGTGCCGAGCGAAATCCTCATCGTCGGACTCTGTTCGATGACCCGCGCGGAACTGAGAGCGGCGGTCAAAAAATTCTTCGCCGGCGCTTCGCTCGACGGCTCTCCCAACGCGGCTTCCTTCGCGCGCGGCGGAGAAATTGTCCGCGTCTTCACTTTGCCCCGCCGACTCTGAGCACCGGACAGCTCTGAGCCGCTGGCTCTCGTCTCGCCCGCGTCAGTCACCTGCGCGGCTATACTTTCCCGCCCCGACCGCGCCGCGCCCCCCGCGCTCCGGGCTATCACTGCCTGGCGCTGACCGGCGTCCGGCCTCCTTTGCTGCTCCTGCCTGAAGTAGAGCGACGCCGAGACGACGAGGAAGCAGGCGGCTGCGGCCAGCGCGGCGAAGCCATAGACGGGACGGAGCGGGTTGCGTCTTTCTTTGGCGCGCGACGCGTCCATGCGAGCGCGCAGACGGAACTCGAAGTCCGCGGGCGCTGCGACCATCTCAAGACTACGGACGAGGCGGCGCAGCGAGGCGCGCTCCTGCTCCAGATGGCGGCAGGCTTCGCACGCGTTGACGTGCGCGCGCGCTTCGAGGCCCAGGCGCCCGACGCCGGCCAGTTCCTCGATCTCTTCACGGTAAGTTTTGCAGTCTGCCATAAAACACTTCCTTACAGGTACGCCTGCAACTTGTCGCGCAGGAACGAGCGCGCGCGGTTGATGCGCGACTTCACCGTGCCCTCGTTCATCCGCAGGATGCTGGCGATCTCTTCGTAGCTGCGCTCCTCCACGTCCCGGAGCACCAGCGGGGCGCGGTACTTTTCCGGCAGCGTCGCAATCGCCCGCGCGACCGCCGCGCGTCTCTCGTCCTCGACGAACGTCGCGTCCTGGAGCGGCCCCGCGTCCGGCAGCTCCAGCTCGCACGTGTCTGACGGCGACTCGCGCTCCTTGAAGAAGCTCGTGAGCGAGACCAGGCGGCGGCGCTTGCGGCGGCGCAGCTCCGAGATGGCGAGGTTCGTTGCGATGCGGTAGATGTAGGTCGAGAACGCGTAGCTCGTCTGGTAGCGCTCCGCCGCCGCGTAAACCCGCATGAAGGTCTCCTGCGCGAGATCAACCGCCAGGTCGTAGTCGCCCGTCATGCGATAGACGTAGTTCGTGATCTGATTCCGGTAGCGTCGCACAAGCTCCGCGAAGGCCACCTCGTCGCCCGCCTTCGTCTCCTCAAGGAGCCGGTGGTCTGTCATCGCCCCGAACGTCTCCTCTTCCCGCACGGACGCCCCCGCCCCCGCGACGGAGAAGAGTAGTTCGTTCGTGGAGGAAATGGCGCTCATCCAGGAAAGGCGGGCTTCTTCCGGGGCTTTACAGACCCCGGAACTCAAGTTATCTACGAAGCGTCAACCCCGGCTTTCAAACTCGCCGGGCCGGACGTGCCGAAATTATACACTCTTCCCCGGCTTTATCCGCTCTGTGTTCACGCCCGGACTGGTCGCCGGGTTCCAAAAAAACAGAACCGCGAGCGGCTTCGGTCTTCGCGCTCGTAGTGGGCGTGTGCCCTCGCTCCCGGCAAAATAGATACTTTTCAACTCGCCGCGCAGTGTTATAATGCCCACTCAATTCGCAAATCGTCTCGTCTTTCGCCGCCTTCGTGCGGGCGCAAATTGCTCCTGATAGAATCTTCTCTAGCATTCAGAAGTTATGCCGAAAGAGATAAAGAAGCACCAGACCGTGCTCGAAGCCATCCGCAAGGTGGACATCATCTCGGAGCTTCTCGAAAAGCACAACGGCCACTTCGAGCACGAGCTAGACCTCGAAGTCATCGCCTACGGTCGCAACTACAACGGCAAGAAGGTCGGCCCCTACGTCCACCTGCTCGAATACGAGGCGGGCGAGGAGGTCATCCGCGAGGGCGACTGGGGCGGCAACACCTTCTACGTCACCGTGGAGGGTAAGCTCGACGTGTTCGTCCGCGACCGCGAGGCGGGCGAGAGCCGCAAGGTGGGCGAGATACCGCCCGGCGTGAGCTTCGGCGAGATGTCCATCCTCGCGGGCGTGCCGCGCAACGCGACCATCAGCGTGCCGCCCGGCTCGAAGGCCCGCGTGCTCGAAGTCACGCGGCCCGCGCTCCGGCTGCTGAGAAAGCTGCCGAAGTTCGGGCAGATGCTCGACGCCAACTACCGCAAGCACGGCCTGAGCCGCACGCTCATCGAGGTGCGGCAGGCGACGGGCGAGGCCTTCAGCCAAGAGCTGACCGACAAGCTCGGCAGGTCGGCGCGCTTCACCGTCTACGCCAAGCACCACGTCCTCTTCCGCGAGGGCGAACTCATTGACCGCGTCATCTTCTTACGTAACGGCTGGGTCAGGCGCGTGCGCGGCCTCGGCTACGGCGCGGTGATGGGCGATCTGCTCATCGAAGGACTCTCGGACGACGTGGGCGTGGACTTCCTCGGCGCGGGCAACTGCCTCGGACTCGAAGGCGCGGAGCGCGACGCGCGCTGGGCCTACACGGCGGTCGTCCTCCAGCGCACCGAAGTGCTGGAAGTCGCCATGCCGCCGCTGCGCTCCGACCGCTCCCTGCGCGACACGGTCGTCCGAACCTTCTCCGACTTCTCGCTCGCGGACGACGACGTGCTCGTCTCTTCGGGCCTCGACAAAGCGGTCATCTCCGCGACCGAGCGCGAGATAGCGACAGGCATTGTGGACGGCACGAACCTGCTCGTGATGGACATGGACAAGTGCGTGCGCTGCGGCAACTGCTCAATGGCCTGCCATCAGGTGCACGGCCAGTCGCGCCTCCTCCGTCGCGGCATACACATCGAGCGCGTCAAGAACTACGGCGGCGTTTCGAGCGAGCAGATTCTCGTCCCCTCGGTCTGTATGCACTGTCAAGACCCGGAGTGCCTGACGGGCTGCCCCACGGGAGCCATCGGTCGCTTCGAAAACGGGCAGATAGACATTGACCCGAAGACCTGCATCGGCTGCGGCGACTGCGCGACCCAGTGCCCATATAACGCGATCACGATGATCCCGCGCAAGCCGGAGGTGGCGAAACCCCTGACGTTGGCCCAGAAGATGAAGGGGATGCTGAGCATGGCCCCGGCCACGCCGCCGCAGCCCGTCACGGCCACCGACAACCTGCTCGCCACGAAGTGCAACCTCTGCCAGGGAACTTCGCTCAACCCGCCCGACGCGAAGACGCAAAGCTACTCCTGCCAGGAGAACTGCCCGACGGGCGCGCTCGTGCGCGTCAACCCGCGCGAGTATTTCACCGAGGTCAACACGCGACTCGGCCTCGTCTTCCGCGACCAGAACCAGGCCATCGGTCGCAACATACACAAGCGCGACCCCCTCGCACGCCTCTGGCACGCCCTCGGCCTCGTGCTCGCCGTCGGCGTCACCGCCGGCATCATCTGGGGACTCGAACGCTTCGGCATTGACCAGCGGCTCGGCGGCACGTTTCTGACCGTCCGCTGGATCACGGGTCTCATCGGCCTCGGCGGCATCGCCGCGGTGATGACCTACCCCGTGCGCAAGCAGGTCTATCGCCAACGCGCGGGGGCGCTGCGCTACTGGATGCTGATGCACGTCTATCTCGGCACGGTCGCGGGGCTGTCGCTCCTGCTCCACGGCGGCAAGACGACGGGGGGCTTGCTCACCTCGCTTTTGATGATCTCGTTCGACGCAGTCATCGTCACGGGGCTGTTCGGCATCATTGTCTATCTCGTCGCGCCGCGCATCATGACGAGCATCGAGGGCGAGCCGCTGCTCGTCGAAGACCTGAGAGCGCGCCGGGAGGAGCTGCGCGAAACGCTCGCCGACATCGGTCAGCGCAGCAACGAACGCTTGCGCGAGTTCATACGCAAAAAGGTTCGCGGCAAAGTCTTCGCCTTCCGCTACCTGCTCCGGCAGTACCTCAGGCGCGAGGAGCTGACGGAGCTTCTGGCCGCCGCGCGCGAGGAGTACGAGGCGGAGGCGCGCGGCCTCGACCCGGAGTCGCGCCAGCTATTGCTCGAAGCCATCGAGGCGACGGTCACACTCCGCCGCGTGGACTCCCTGATCTACCTGCATCAGCTTTTAAAACTCTGGCTCGCGCCGCACGTCGTCGCGTCCTCGCTGATGCTGGCGCTGATGACCGTCCACGTCGTCCAGGTCATCTTCTTCGCCGCCCGCTGAAATGAGAGGGGAAAAGGGTAAAAGGGGAAATGGGTAAAAGGGATAAGACGGCTGGCTCTCACGGGGGCAGTGCTTTTCTGTTCCCCTCTTCCCTATTTCCACTTTTACCCTTTTCCCCCGTCACGGATTAGGTATGCAGACAGAGGCCAGTAAATTCATCATCAACCGCGAGGACTTGAACGTTGACCCGGTGACGCTCGTCACGGACGGTCTGAAGATCGGTCGCGCGCCGAGCTGCGAGCTGGTCTTGAATCACCCGATGGTCTCGCGCCTGCACGCCGGCATCAACGACGCCGACGGTCGCTACTACCTCTATAACTTCAGCCATTCGAGCGGCACGACGCTGAACGGTCGCGTCGTCGCCATCGAGTCGGCGGAGGTCTTGGCCGACGGCGACGTGGTGCAGATCGGCCCTTACTTCCTGCGCATCTCGCGCGCGGGCGACGCGCTGAGCATTGGCGTCACGCTCGAAGTGGCGATGACCGTGGCCGATTCGGAGAGCCGCGGCGAGACGCCGCAGAGCCAGGGCCAGCAGGCCCCACAGCCGAGCAAGGAGTCAACGGAGGTGGCCGCCGCGCTCGGCGTCTTCTGGGAGAAGCGCAAGCGCGAGGCCGGCAAGATGCAGCACGTCTCGCCGCTCCGCCCGCAGAAGCCCCAGCGCGTGCTCGGCAAGGCGCGCTTCAACTGGACGCCGACGCGCGATCTCGTCCGACCGTGGCCTTTCTCCGTCTTCGTCTGGGGCTTCGCCGCGGTCGCCGTCCTGTCAATCGTCGCCGCGGTCGTCTATGCACAGACCTACTCGCCCGCGCCCATCTCCTCGGCCCACGCGCGCGGCAAGTTCACTTCGCAGCCGCCCGTCGCCCGTCAGGCCAACGCGACCAACTGCACGGCCTGCCACACGCTGACGGTGAGCATGGACAAGAACTGCGCCTCATGCCACGAGACGCCGGCCTTCCGGCCCACCATCACGGACGCGCACAAGGCCGCAGGGCTAGGCTGCACCGCCTGCCACGTCGAGCACCAGGGCACGGAGTACCGCCCGTCGGTCGCCAGCCTCCAGACCTGCACGAACTGCCACAACGACGCGAACAAGAAAACGTACAACGGCCACGGCGTCCACACGCCGCACCCGCAGACGGGCTTCGGCTACCCTGTGGTTAACGGCAAGTGGGTCTGGACGGGGCTGCCGGACGCGGAGAAGCAGCAGAAGACGCCTGAGTTGCAGAGGATAATTGATAACGTCAGGAGCCAGCTCGTCCCCCCCAACTCCGCGCGCGACCCCGATGACCTTCACCGCAGCGCGGAGTTCCACGCGCTGCACATACACCGCGTGAAGGCCGTCGGCGGCCTGCCGGCTAACCGCGACGGCGAGCTGTCCTGCTCCTCCTGCCACAAGTTTTTCAGCCCCGTCAACGTTGACCGCGAGACGCCGCGCGCGACCTGCGGGACGTGCCACAACGGCGACCGCGGCGGCAAGTTTGAGAACGTCCTCGCGGCGGACAAACCCAACTGCATCTCCTGTCACGTGCAGCATCTTGAGGCCCGGCGCGAGTGGGGGCGCGCGCTCTTGAACGACCTGTCGGCGGCGTCGCCGAATTTGCAGCTCGGCGACGCCCCGCCGCAAAAGTGAGTCCCAGCGTCTGCCGGCGCGGATAACTTCTATTTCACGCGAAGACCATGAAGAAATCACAGCTATTCGTCATCCTCGCGCTCTGGTCGCTGCTGATGCCGATCAACCTGGCGACGAAAGACCCGAGCAAGAGCTTCTTCGGCGGCCTGCCCTGGTGGGGCTGGGGCGGCATCGGCCTCCTCCTCATCGTCACCGCCGTCGCGTTCGCGGTGAACGACTCGCGGCGCGCGCGCCTCCTGCTCGAAGAGCCTCTGCCGCCGAAGCCCGAAGAGGACGGGGGGCGCATCAAGCTCACTAAAGAGCAGTTGGAGAAGTACGACCCCGACGGGCCGAACTACCCGCACCCGGTCGTCATCACGGAGCGCTGCATCGGCTGCCACGCCTGCGTTGATGCTTGTCCCCACGACGTGCTCGCCATCGTCAACGGCGTCTCCACGCCCGTTGCCCGCGACCAGTGCATGGAGGATACCTCGTGCCAGGTCGAGTGCCCCGTCAACCCGAAGGCGTGCATCGTCGTCAACACGGACAAGAAGATTCCGCCGCGCAAAGTCCCGAACCGCGATGCGAAATTCATGACGAACGTCCCCGGCTGCTTCATCATCGGCGACGTGTCGGGTACGCCGCTCATCAAGAACGCGACGAACGAGGGCACCGACTGCGTCAAGTTCATCCACGAGGAGCTTCGCAACGGCACGCCGCCCGAACCCAAATCAAACGTCGAGGTCGCCATCATCGGCATCGGCCCGGCAGGGCTGTCCGCCGCCATCACCGCGCAGCAGCTCGGCCTCTCCTACGTCGGCATCGAGCAGGACAAGGTGCTCGCCACAATCGAGGCTTACCCCGCGAACAAGTACGTCTTCTTCAAGCCGGAGACGATGGAAGCCCGCGGCGGCATCAAGCCTGAAGGATTGGGGCAGCAGCGCGAGTCAATACTCGAAGAGTGGACACGCGCGATGCGCGAGACGGGCGTCTCGATTAACGAGTTGGAGAGCTGCAAGTCTGTGAAGAAGGCGGAGGACGGCGACTACTTCGTCGTCCAGACCGAGCAGGGCGCGGAGAAGAAGAAGGTGACGTACAACGCTCGTCGCGTCGTGCTCGCCCTCGGCAACCGCGGCACGCCGATGAAGCTGAGGGTCGCGGGCGAGGAGATGAAGGTCACGCGCGACGGGAAGACTTCCGACAAGGTGATGTACAAACTGACCGACCCCGAAGATTACCGCCGGAAGCGCATCATCGTCGTCGGCGCGGGCAACTCGGCCATCGAGGCGGCGGTTGATCTGGTGGCAACGCGCCAGGGCGACCAGATAACTTTCCGCTCGGACTCGGAGATCAACGACGTGACGCTCGTCATACGTAGTGACATGAAGAACGACCTCAAGTTCGGCAACAAGCTACAGGTTTACGACTGCATAGACGAGGGCAGGATTAAGGTCTTCTTCGGCACGGGCATCAAGGAGATCAAGGACGACGAGGTCGTTCTGATGAACGCGCGCACCGAGGAGGTCAAGACCACCGTGCCGAACGATTACATCTTCGCCATGATCGGCGGCGACCGCCCGACCAAGTTCCTCGAAGGCATCGGCATCAAGATCGGCTGAGGCCGCGGAACTCTCAAGCCCAAAGAGAAGAGGCGTGCCCCCTCGATGGAAGGCACGCCTCTTCTCTCTCTTTCCTAAAGCAGGTAGCGGTTGGGCGTGGCCTGTTCAGAGTTCACGCTTCAGCGTGTTCAGGCGGACAGCCTGAACTCTGAACTCTGAACCCGGAGCACTCCCGACCGCACGCAGCTATATAGTCTCGCTACTGTTCGTTCCCAAGCTCCGGCACGGGCCGCCCCATTGACTGGTAGATTTGGACGATCTCGTCCATCTTGTCGCGCGCGTCCTTGTTGGTCGGGTCGTAGCGCAGGCCGCGCCTGTAGTCGGCGAGCGCGAACTTGTAGAGCACGGGCATGCCCTTGTCGCGGAAGAAGTCCGCACGCTCGAAGTAGGCGGCGGCTGCGGCCTTCTTGTCGGCCTCGCCCGCGCCCGGCGCTTTGGCCTTCGCCTCGGCCTTCTGAATCTTCGCGTCCAGTTCCGGCGTCTCGACCGGCGGCTTGGCCGCAGAGCCGGACGCCGGCGCGCCCGACGCTGCGCCGCCGGGCGCGGCCATGTTGCCGCCGTGCGACGAGACGACGCCGACGTTCGACGAGTTAGCGCCGCCGGCCTGTGCGGCGTTGGCCGCCGAGTTGGAGTTCTGCGTGGACGTTGACGCGGGCGGGTTGTTGCCGCAGGCCGCCAGCAGCGAGTAAACGATGACGGCGAAGAGCAGGAAGAGCTTCTGCATTTCGGACGACTCCTGGGAAGAATTCTGCCGGACGATGATAGCGCGAAGGTTCGCCGGAGTCACTCGAAACCGGCGAACCTTCGCGCGTCGCTCAGAGAATTTCCGACGACCTCACTTGCCCGTGTGGCACTTGGCGCAGTCGTTCGTGGAAGGGGCGTTGATTCCCTTCCGCGCCTCGAGGGCCTGGTCGTGGCAACTGTTGCAGTTGCGGTGAAAGGCCGCGTCGTTCGTCAGCGGGGTCGGGTCTGTGTCGCCTTCGAAAGTGACCTGCGGGATTTCGGCCAGGAGCTTTGGCTTGTCGCCCTCCTGCGCGTGGCAGGCGCGGCAGTTCTGCACGTCGGGCGTCTTCGGGTCTTTGGCCGTCTCGGCTGTGAGCGTGACGGTGCGGTCTGCCGGGTAGGCCGTCTTATCGGGCGGATGCTTCGCGGCCTCGGAGGCGGGCTGCTCCGTGTGGTGGCACTCGATGCAGGCGATTGGCTTCGTGCCGTCAATGCTGTAGTTCTTCGTCGCGTGATTGACGTGGTTGAAGGTGACGGCGAGCGCTTTGGCCTTGTCCTTCTTGGGGTCGGTCGAGAGTTTGTAAACGTCCTGCGGCGTCTTGCCGTCGGCGATCAGTGCACCCGCGCCGGACTTGAGGGCGCGGGAGTTACAGCCGATGACGACGCAGAGGAGGCACGCGAGCGTGGCCGATACGATTAAGAGTTTCATGGGCGATTTTCCTTGAGAGTTGGCTCATTCGTTCGAGATTCAAAAGAGCTTCGCGCGGGAGAGCGTGACTCACCTATCGCGTTTGAAAGCGATCAAGTTTTCACAGAATCCGTCTGGGAGATGTGCGGAATGATAGACGCGCCCCCGAACCTTGTCAAACTTTTTAATTTCCGGGACGCCGAATCCACGTCCCGGCGGTGCTTCAGAAGCGGAAGGTCTGCCCCGTGTGGCAGCGCTTGCAGGCCGAGAAGTCGTCGCCGCCGAAGGCGCGCCGGTTGTTGTGACAGCTCATGCACGCCTGCGCGCGCCCCGCGCCGAAGTGCTGCGTGGGCCGGGGGGCTGTGACCTGCTGCGTGCGCGGGACGCCGGAGCGAACCTGGTGGCAGTCGTTGCATGAAAGGCCCTGGCGCGGGCCGTGGCCGGCGTGTGTGAAGTTGACGCGGTAGGCCAGCGAGCCTGTGGACGCGCGCCCGTAGCCGCCCTGCGCGTGGCAGAGGCCGCAGGAGCCGATGTTGCGCCCGCCCGACTGCGCGTTCGGCGTGTGGCACTGGTAGCAGTTGTTGTGCGCGGCGAGGCCGACGGGAATCGAAACCGCGACGCCGCGCCGCATCGGCTGGTGACAGGCGGAACAACCCTGCTGGGGTTGCGCCTCGCCGCTCATGTGCTGCAAGTGGTCGAAGCGCATGCCGAAGTTCTTCAGGCCGGGGAAGGCTTTGAGCGGCGGGTTGTTCGACTCGACGTTCGTGTGGCAGTTAAGGCACAGCGCGCTGCCTGAAGTAGTGAACTGTGCGGTGTGACAGTCCGTGCAGGCCTTGTGGCCGGGCAGACGTGGCTCAGCCGAGTTGTCCTCGCGGCGGTGGCAAGAGTCGCACGCGAGCGAGGCGTGCTGCGGGATGGAGTGCGAGAAGTTCGAGCCTTCGCCTTGCGCCGCGGCGTCGAGCGGCGCGGCGAGTCGTGCGGCGCGCGCCGATGCCGTTGAAGCGGGCGCGCGCCTGCCGGCGGCGAACGCCAGGAGGAAGCCTGTTGCGACGAGCAGCAGAATGACACGCGGGAGCAGGCGCGGGCCGAACGACGCGCGCGTCGTGCGCGAGTGTGACGCGTCGCGCGTCGGGCGCGTGTGTTCGGGCGCTCTGATTTGTTCGTCCGTGTCCGGCAGGTCTGTCATGTCTTACTTAGAGACGGCGTCGAGGTGCGACTTAGGCACCTGCGCCTTGCCGTAATTGATGTGGCACTTCGTGCACTGGAAAGTCGGGTCGGCCTCGCGCTTGCCGACCTCCTCGTTGAGAATCTTCTTCGGCCTCGGGTTGATGTGGCAGCCGGAGCCGCCGCACGTCAGTACGGGAACCTTGATGGTCTTCTCGTCGAGCAGGCTGATGGCCGTGATGTTGATGTGGCAACTCGTGCAGCCGCGCGACTGGTGTTTGTCTTCCTCGTGCGAGAAGGTGGCCGAGTCGCGCCGCAGCAGCTTGCGGATGATGAACGGGTCTGTGATTCCTGCCTTTGCAGCGGTCTGCGCGTCGGCATCTTTGCCGGGCGGCGCGGGTGTCTTCCCCTGCGGCAGAAGCCTGTGGCAGCCCGCGCAGTCGGAGGCGAGCGGCTTTTCGCCGCCGTCCTGCCAGTGACAGTTGAAGCACGACTCGTGGCCCGAAGGGGTCGTCTTGAACGTGCCGTCCTCCAGCACTAGCGCGCCCGCGGCAGGCGTCGCCGCGGGCTTGTTCTGCTGGTGGTAAGTCTGGTGACAGATCGAGCAACTGTCAACGGGCTTCTTCTCGCCCTGCGGCTCGAACGACGCGCGGACGAGAGGGATGCCCTCCGCCTTGAATGAAGGCATGAAGCGGGCCATCACGTCCTGGTGTCGGTCGTGCGGGAAATTCAACGAGAACTCCGACTGAACGCCCTTCGCCTTCTCCGACTTCGAGAAAGCACCCGCGGGGTTCTCGAACGGGAAGCGACCGCCCGTGCGCGGCGAGACGACCGTGTGGCAGACCGCGCAGATCGCGGGGCGCGCGCCTCTGAAGAACTGCTGCCGGTGGCAGTTGATGCAGGAGGCGTGTTCCGGGTAGTCGGTGATGTCCGGGAAGGCCGCTTCATGGTCGCGCGCCTGAGTCCAGTTCGCCGACGGAGTCTTGTGGCAGGAGTCGCAAGTCTCCTGCTGGTGCTGCGCGACGCGGTGCGAGAACTTCGTGTAATCAACGGCGGGGCGCGTGGCAACGGGCGCAGGGCGGCGAGCGCGGCCACGGCGCTGCTGCGGCGCGGGCGCGGCCTTCGCGGAGGCGTTCGAGGTGACGAAGCGCGGACAGACGAACGCCGCCGAGGCCAGCAGGAGCAGAGTCGCGAGCGTCAGTGTTCGGTGCTTCATCCGGTCGAAGAAGGGTTAGGCCGGTTTTCGCCGTTCCCGGTTCGCGGCCAGAACGCGCGCCGGAACGTGTCTTAAGAGAAACCACCTGGCAGTAGTGCTCGGAAAAATAATTAAATGCCGGAAGCGGGTTGTAGCACAGTTAGAAAAGACTGACAACAGAATTCTTCACGACGCCTCTAATTACCCGACCCAGCGGCCTGCTGCCTGGGCGCGCTCAGCTCGACGAGGACGGAGTGTATCTGTTTCGGGATGGGCGGGAGCGCCGTCACCTGACAGTCCCAGAGGATGCCGCCCGTGCCGAGAGGCATCAGGTTGGAGATGTAGTAGCCGCCGGGCTTGATGCCCGTGAAATACGCCGCGCCCTTCTCGTCGGTCATCACGGACGAGACCCTGCCGGCCTTCTGCGCCGCCTGTTCGAGCCAGGCCCGCTTGCGCTTGAAGTATTCGGTGCGGACGTTCTTCAGAGGGAAGTTGACCGTGATCCACTTGAGGGCGAGCTTGTCGTTGTGGTATTTGCGCTGCCCCTCTTCGTAAGCGCGCTTGAACTCCGGCACGGTCTTGACGGCGTCCGCATACTCCGACTCGTACTCCGGGCAGTAGAGCGTGTCGCAGTCGTGCTTCGCCAGCCACTCGCGTAGCTGCGGACTCGCGCCTTGCAGGAACTCTTCGCGCCTGGGTGCGGCGGAGAATGCGTCGGCGTCGGACGCGCGCGCGCTGCGTTGGAGAAGGTAGAAGCGTTTGCGCTGGAGCGGCTTTCCGTCCGGTCCTGTGACCGTGATGCGGATGCCGGTCGTCACGTTGGGCGCGGAAGGCTGGGCGGGCGCTGCGCCCTGCGGCGTGTTCACCTTGCACGCGCCGGCTGCGGGCGCGGCGGTCTGAGCGCTGGCCGCGTACCCTCCGAGCAGGAGGGCGACGATTGCCAGCGCGCTTGGGAGCGAAAACACAAGCCTGTCGGGTCTCATATTTTCCTCAAGTCTGGTTTGCTCTCTGAAATCTGCGGCGAGGCTACAGTCCTTCGGAGTCTTCTTCGCTCAATCCGTCTCAAGATTTCTTCTGCCCCTTGCCGCCATCGCCTTCTGAAGAAGTCGGGCTGCGCCGCGCCTTCTCGATCTCCTCGCGGAGCTGCGAGAGGTCGTCGTTCTGCGGGTTGATCTTTTCGAGGCGGGCGAGTGTCGCCTGCGCGCCGCCGATGTCGCCGGTCTTGGCGAGGACGAGCGTCAGGTTGTGGAGCGTCGGCACGTGGTTCGGGTCGTACTGGAGCGCGCGCCGGAATTCCGCGACCGCCTTTTCGGGCTGCGGCGGGTCGCGCAGGAAGTAGGTCAAACCGAGGTCGGAGCGAACGCCCACGTCTTCAGGTTTTTTCGCGAGCGCCTCGTTGTACCAGCGCTCGGCCACGTCGAAGCGGCGGGCCTCAAAGTTGGCGTTGCCGAGCTTGACGAGCGTATCGTAATCGCCGGGGCGGAGCTGGTTGGCCTTGGTGAAAAAGTCTATCGCGTCTTCGGCCTGCCCCGCTTCGAGGCTCGCCGTGCCGGCCTCGACCTGCGCATCAAAGTCCTTCGGGTCTTGTCTCGCGCCCCGCGTCGCGTGCTCTATGGACGACTGCGAGCGCTGATTGTCTTTCGTGCCGTCCGCCGGCAGCGCAGGGTGATCCGGCGGCAGCCCGCCGGCCTGCTCTTCGTCGGCGGCGGCGACGCGCCGCACGGGCTGATTCTGGTTGACGTACACGACGAGGTGGAAGGCTATGAGATAGCCGAGCAGCAGTCCGACGGCGGCGAAGAGGATGTTTTCGCGGTTCATAAGTTGCTTCGTAAACCGTGAACCGTAAACCGTGACAAGAGAAATCTGTTTTTACACGTCGCGGTTTACGGTTCACGGTTTACGGCTTATGCGTATGAGTGCAGGCCCGGCAGCAGGTAACTCACCCCCAGGTAGGTGAAGACGATCAGGAGGAAGGCGACGATGGCGAAGTAGGCAGACGCCCGCCCCGTCCACCCGCGCGATATCCTGACGTGGAGGAAGCCGCCGTAGGTCAACCACGCCACGAAAGCGCCCGTCTCTTTGGAGTCCCATCCCCAGTAGCGGCCCCACGACTCGTTGGCCCAGATCGCGCCCGTCATCAGCAGCAGGGCGAGTCCGGCGAACACGACCCCGCCCGTCTTGTACATCAGAGAGTCTATCTTCTCCTTCGGCGGCAGGGCGAAGCGCAAGCGTTCGGTCTTGAAGCCGAAGATGATGACGAAGAGCGTGCCCGCGAAGGCGGTGATGAGCGCGGCCAGCTCGACGGGGTTGGCGTTGAGGCTCAGGAACAGCTCGTCCTGCCGCTGGCCGGCGAACCTTGCCGCCTCGCCTTCGAGCTTGGCCGGGTCAATCGTCGCCACCTGTGCCGGCGGGACTCCGTCCTGCTGGGCCATCCAGACGCCGAACCTGTAGAACTGCTGCGTGTTGATGCAGGCCGTCTCAGCCGGGCGACCGTCGGCGCAGACGGCGACGTGCTTGAGCGTCTTGACCTGCCACACGAGCAGGACGATGGCGAGCGCCTGCGCGACGAGCGCCGCCTTGATGAGATACCAGCCCCAACGTTGATACGACTTAACATTCGGAGCCTTCTGCTCGTCCGAGAAGGCATAAGTGCCGAAGAGGACGACTACGCCGAGCAGGAGCAGGCCCGCGATGATGAGCAGCGGGCCGACGAAGGGGATGTCCGCGCGCAGGGGCACGGGCATGTGCGGCGGAAGAAACGTCGCGGCGGCGTAAGTCCCCGTCGTGAGGATGGGGAATGTTCCCAGCGGGCCGCCAATCGTCGAGATGATCGCAATCGCGAAGACGCTCGACCAGAAGGCCATCGCCTCGACCTTCACGCCGTCCTTCAAGAGATAGACCACGGCGGTGGCGAAGCACACCAGCGCGATGCCGTAGGTGAGCGACGCGATGCCGACGTGGATGGGCCGCCAGTAGGAGTCGAGCACGGGCTGGAGGCCGAGTATGTCATCGCCGATGAAGCGCGCGAGTATGAGAATCAGCGCGGCCAGCGGCAGGGAGACCGCGCCGAGGAAGCGGAAGTTCTTGCGGTGCGCGATGAGCAGCGTCGTCATGCCTGCGCCGAAGGCGAAGGCGAGCGACAGGTCGTAGAGGTTCGCGAACGGGATGTTGCGGAAGACCCAGGGCCACTCGGCCACGGGCTTGCCCTGCTGGAGCCAGATCGAAACGTCGTGCTCGCGGTAGGCGACCCAGCGCGTGAGCCAGCTCGCGAGGTTCATCAGCACTCCCACGGTCGCGCACGCCAGGCCGACGCGCTCGAACAGGCGCGAGGGCGCGTAGAGGTTCAGCAGGTAGAACGTGGCGGCGACGAGGTAGGCCGCGAGCGCGAGCATCATCAGCGCCCCGTCCGTGCTGAAGTGCTCCGGCCCGACCTTGATGCGGAGCAGCGTCAGCGCGCCCGCGCCCGTGAACGCAATCGCGGCGGGCAGGTAAGACGAAAGGCCCGCGCCCTGCAAACTGATCTCCGGCGTGCCCATGACCGCGGGCTGCTTCATAACTTCGCTCATGCCTTTTTCACCTCAAAACCTTTCTCCGCCTTGACCTCGAAACTCTCCCCGCCGATTGACGCCACAAGCTTCTTGAAGCGGTCGCCGAATCCCAGGTGGTTCCGGTTGGTGTTGCCGCCGAGGACAACCTCGAACGCGCCCTCGCCCTTCTCTTCGACGAGCGCCCACACGCGTTCGTGCGAGAAGAAGAAGACCGAGGAGAGCGTCAACGCCAGCAGTGTGAATCCGAGATAGACGACCGTCGAGCCGGGGTCTTTCTGAACTGAGAGGATGTGCGCCTTCGGGGCCTTCTCGAAATCAACGAGACGCCACGTGTAGCCCGCGACGGGCTGCTTGGCGAAGGGCGCGCGCTCGGCCATCTCCGGCGTGAAGGCGAAGGCGCGCTGCGTTTGCCCGCCCGGCGGCGTAACGGCGAGCGTGGCCGCGGGGTTCGTGTACTCACTCCCGTCCCCGCTCTGCGTGCCGCCGACCGTGAAGTTCGCCGCAAAATCTTTCAACTCGACGCGCGTGCCGTCGGCGAGCTTCGTCACGCCGTTGCGCGGGATGGTTATCTCCTGCGGCTCCCCACCCTGCTGCGGCGTCACGCGCAGAGTCACCTGGCGCGCCTTGCCGTCGGCGATGAAGCTGGCCTGGAAGAGCCGGTAGCCGCGGTAGTCGTAAGGCGCGTTCAGGTGCACGAGCGCGTCGCGGTCGCCGTAGTCGGGGTCTTTGATGCGGATGCGCGTCAGCCAGTCGAGCGTGTTCTCCGAAGTGATGTTGCCCTCTTTGCGTATGAGCTTCTGCTGGATGTCGGTGCACTCGACCGTAAACGGGAGCTGGTAGGCGGCCTGCGAGAGCTGGTCAATGTTGAAGACCGTCTCGGTCATCTGGTCGGACTTCTGGCCGGGTTCGAGCGGCATGTTGCCGGTTCGCCCGAACTGAGCGGTGAGGAAGCCGCCGAAGAAGATCGTCAGCAGCGCGACGTGGACGGCGTATGCGCCGAGGCGGTTCCAAGCGCCGCGCTCGCCGAAGACGAAAGTCTTCCCATTCTTCTCCGTCACCCTCTGCTTCAGTCGGTTCGCCGCAAACGCCGCCGAAACCTTCTCGACCACGGCGTCGCGGCCCGACGCCTGCGCGAATCTCAGGCTCGCGCTCTGCTCCTGCCCGCGCAGCCAGTGGGCCGAGGCGTCGAGCTTCTTGCGCGAGACGTAAGTCCAGGCCGAGGGGAAGCGGTCAATCGAGGCCAGCACGATGTTGAGAGAGAGGACGAGCAGGAGGCCGTTGAAGTACCACGCGTGGTAGATGTCGAAGAAGCCGAGCTTGCCGTAGAGGAACTTCTGCGCGGGCGTCAGCTCGGCGAAATACTTGTCGAAGCCCTCGACGTTCTGCTGCACGATGAGCATGCCGATCATGCAGGCGACGGCTAAGAGCACGAGCATCAACACGCCGAAGCGGACGGAGCTGAGCAGGTTCAAGGCGCGCGTCACGACCGAGGGGCCTGCGGCAGCCGCCGACGCTTTCGGCACGCGGACTTCGGTTTTTGTCTCTTCAATGGCTGACATTTTGTTGTATGGCGGAGTTCAAACGGATATGGGAACGCAAGTAAGGCCCGCAGGGCACTCTCTTCAAGGACAACTTCCCGTTTGCGCCTGCATGATAACCAAACCCGCGGGCAAGGGCAACTTTATTCGACCGCCGGTCGGCGTCCCAAACCGAATAAATGCCTCCTCCTTTGAATCCGCGGGTCGTGTGTTATCATTTTCGGCGTTCACACAGGGCCGTCGGCTCGGCTCGTTAAGTTTGGCCGCTCCCCCGAACGGGTAAGAAAAAGTTAAAGGAATCCTCCGCTCGTCATGTCAAAAAACGTACTCTACTGTGCCCTCGGCATCATCCTCGGCTTCTTCCTCGGCTTCTTCGTCGTCAACTCCATCACAAGGCCCGGCGCGCAGGTCGCGTCGGCGCGCGCGTCTTCCGGCGGAGCCGCCGTGCCGCTCAAGCCCGAACAGATGAACGGCCAACTTCCGCCCGGCCACCCCGATGTCGGCAGCGCCGCGGGCGACGACCGGTCGGCCACGGCTGCGTCCACCTCAGCCGAGGCGCAGGCTGTGATGGACAAGGCCGACCGCAACCCGAAGGACTTCGACGCGCAGGCCGAGGCCGGGCGCGTCTTCTACAGGCTTCAGGACTACGACAAGGCCGCGCTCTACCTCAAACGCGCTCTCTTGATCATGGGCAACGACTTCGACACGCTCGCCCTCATGGGCGACGTGAAGTACGACGCGCAGGACTACGCCGCGGCGGCGACCTTCTACGAGCGCGCCCTCGCCATCAAGCCCAACTCGCCCGACGTTCGCACAGACCTCGGCAACACCTACTTCAACCGAAAGGACTACGACCACGCCATCGCCGAGTACCGCAAGTCGGTCGCCGTTGACCCGAACCACCTCAATAGCTGGAAGAACATCGCCGCCGCCGCTCTCCAGAAGGGCGACAAGGCCGCGGCCAGCGAGGCCGTCGAAAAACTCTCCGCCCTCGCCCCACAGAGTCCTGAGACGGCAGCCTACCGACAGAAGCTCGCCGAGATGCCCTGACCGCCTTTCGTTGATTACTCCTTGCCTACTTGCCAAGCGATGTTAAAGATGTGTGATAAAATTTACTCGTGAGGTTAGGCATATGACCACGAAAACTCAAGCCGCCATTGAAGACCTGTATCGCGTACCTGAGAATGGTAAGGCCGAGATCGTTAACGGAGAACTGATATTGATGCCGCCTACCGGTGACATGCCCAGCCGCGCAGCCTTCAACATCGCTTCCAGCCTGAGAGAATTTGCTCGCGGGAAGAACATAGGTCGGGCTTACCCCGACAACACGGGTTACAAAGTTAACTTGCCCGACCGCGATTCTTTCAGCCCCGACGCCTCCTTCTACACGGCCAAATCCACGGGGATGAAGTTCCTCGAAGGGGCACCGGCTTTCGCCGTCGAAGTCAGGGGTGAGTTTGATTACGGGAAGAAGGCGGAGGCGGCGATTCTTAAAAAGCGCAACGACTATTTTACGGCAGGAACACTGGTGGTTTGGGATGTTGACCTTCTCGGCGAAGATACGATTAAGGTCTATCGAGCATCAGACCCGAACAATCCTACAATCTACCGTCGCGGCGAAACCGCCGAAGCCGACCCCGCCGTCCCCGGTTGGAGAATGCCGGTGGCCGAGCTTTTCGATTAGCCCGCGTCCCGAACGACTCAACCGACCGCCCTCATCCACTCGACGCACCGCTTCAAGTGCTCACGCATCTCTTCGGCTGTGTCGTGGTGTATGCGCCCGTGACCGGGCAAGACCCACTCGAAGCTGTAGTCGAGCAGCTTCTCCATCGAGCGCGTTTGGACAGCCCAGGAGTACCAGCACGCGCCGCGGAAGGCTGTGAGCGTGTCGCGCGTCGGAGACCAGGCGAGGTGGTCGCCGGTGAAGAGGTACTTATCTCTGTAGAGCAGGACGGCGTGGCCGCGCGTATGGCCGGGCGTGGGGATGACGAGGAGGTCGTCGTCCAGGCGCACGGCCGCGTCGCCCTCGACGACGCGCTCGACGCCGTAGCGCGCGGCGTTGTCGTCGGCGTGCATGACGCGGCGGGCGCGGAAGTGGCGTGCGAACTTGTCGTGGTCGGCCACGTCGTCGCGGTGCGTGAGGAAAATGGTGCGGACGCCGCCCAGCGCCTCGATCTTTCGGACGAGTGGGCGCGTGAAGCGCGGCGAGTCAATGAGGACGTTTCCGCCCTCCTCTTCGGGACGCACGACGAGATAGCTCCACGCGCCGAAGCTCGACTCCGCGTTGAAGCCGCAGTAGAAGACGCTGCCGTCAATCCGTTCGGGGAACGCCTCGACGCCGACGCGCGCGTCGTACTTCCTGCTCGTGCCGATAGATGAAGTGGGACATGCAATGATACTCATCAAAGCGCGCCGCACCTCCTCGTCCGTCTCCGGCTGCCGGAAGACGCTCGACTGCTCGCCGTGGTCTCGGAAGACCGTGGGCGCGATCTGCCGGCACGCGTCGCAGTCAATGCACGTGTCGTCAACGTAGAAGTCGCCCGGAACGTTCTCCGGCAGGCGTCGAGACGGGTTAGCCATGACACAATTTTAAGGCCGTGAACCGTGAACCGTAAACCGTGATGAGATAAAACCTGTCTTCCACTTGTCACGGTTTACGGTTCACGGTTCACGGCTTTTCTTACTTGCCGAGTCCGTCAATGACGATCTCAGAGAGGCGCGACATGAGATGGTATGCCGGGTTGTCAGCCGTCCAGTTCGGCTCCGGCATGTCGTCGCAGGTGACAGCGAGCGCGATGCGGCCTCGCGTGTGATAGATGATGCCGATGTTACTGCGCAAGGCGTCGAGCGCGCCGGACTTCGTGGCCTTCGGGGTCTTCCAGAGTGCGCGCCAGATGCCGTCCGTCCCCTGCTCGCGCTTCATCAAATCAATCATCTCCTTCGAGACCGAAGGGCTGACAATCTCGCCGCGCTCAAGCTTCTCCAACAGCGTGACCATCTCGTGCGGCGTGGTGCGCCCCAGGCCGAAGCGCTTGTTCTCCTCCTTCTTCCCTTCCTCGCTATCGCCCCCGCCGCCGATCTTTCGCATGAGGCGTGTCTCGGTCATGCCGAGCGACTGCATACGCGCGTTGACCGCGTCCGCGCCGAGCACGTCTATGACGAGGTTCGTCGCCGTGTTGTCGCTCAAAACCATCATCAGCGTCACGGCGTCGCGCAGCGTCAGGTGCAGCCCGTCGGAGAACTCCTGAAGGATGCCTGAGCCGGAGACCTTCTTCTCCTTCGTGAGCACCAGCTCGTCAGTCCACTTCGCGCGTCCCTCGGCGACGCGCGCGTAGGCTTCGATCATGACGGCGATCTTGATCGTACTCGCCGTGCGGACGCGCTCGTCTCCGCCGAACGAGTATTCCGCGCCCGTGTCGAGGTTCTTCGCGTAGAGGCTGACTGTGCCCTCGAATTTCGCCGCCTCGTCGCGCACGCGCCTGTCGAGCCACGCCGGGGGCGCGGGCTTTTGTGTCGCAGTTTGTGCGGGAGTCGGCGCAGGGGTAGGGTTCTGCGCGCGGGCCGTGGCGAATGCGTAGAAGAGTGTGAGCGGCAGCGCCGCGTTCAGGATGGTTTTTCTCATTTGCTGCCCTGTCGTCTGCGTCCGAATCAGTCTGTCTGTCGTAAGAAGTCGCGGGTGCGCGGGTCGCGCGGCTCGCGCAGGACTCGTTCCTTCGCACCGAACTCGACGGCCTCGCCGCCTTCCATGTAGAGCAGAAAGTCTGCGACGCCTTCGAGGAATTTAATCGAGTGGGAGACGATGACCATCGTTTGCCCCTGCCCGACGAAGCGTCGAAGCACCGCGACAAGCTCGAAGCTGCGGCGCGGGTCGAGCGCGCTGGTCGGCTCGTCGAAGAGCAGGACTTCAGGTCGCATCGCCAGCGCGCGGACGATGGCGACTCGCTGCTGCTCGCCGCCCGAAAGTGATTCCGGGTAGCGGGGCGCGGCCTGCTTCAGTCCCACGGCTTCGAGCAGTTCGTGCGCAAGCTGTTCGGCCTCGGCGCGCGGTTTCTTTAGAACCTGCACGGGCGCTTCCGTAATGTTGGCGAGCACCGAGAGGTGCGGGAAAAGATAAAGGTGTTGGAAGACCATGCCGACGCGACGCCGCAGATGCTTGACGCGCCGTTGGTACTCTTTCTCCGCGAGTCCGGCTTCGAGCCGCACGTCCTCGCACTCGACCGCGCCCTCCGTGACGCGTTCCAACCCGTTCAGGCAGCGCAGCAGAGTAGTCTTCCCGCTCCCCGAAGCGCCCATGATGCCGAGCACCGTGCGCGGCTCTACGCGAAAGCTCACGCCTCGAAGTATGCGCGCCCCGCCCACGCTCTTGCCTAGACCTTCGACACGGATCATGCCGCCACCTCCGATTCCACGGCTCTAATTGCCCGCCCGTGCTGCATACGCTTTTCGAGCCGGCGCGCGAGGTGCGCGAGCGGCAGGCTCATCAGAAGGTAGAAGGCCGAGACGAGGAGGCCGAGCAGGAGGAACTCGCCCGAAGCGTTCGCCAGCTCGCGGTAGGCCGTCGCCAGTTCCCAGACGGAGATGGCGAAGGCCACCGACGTGTCCTTGAAGAGCGAGACGAAGTCGTTGGTCATCGGCGGGATCGCGATGCGGAACGCCTGCGGCAGGATGATGCGGCGGAAGGCGAGCAGCGGACTCATGCCCAGAGAGTAGGCCGCTTCCAACTGTCCGCGCGGTATCGCTTCGAGGGCGGCGCGATAGACCTGCGACTCGTAGGCCGCGTAGTTCAGCCCCAGCCCGACGAGCGCCGTCAGCCAGCCCGGCATCGCCAGTCCCAGGCGCGGCAGCCCGAAGTAGAGAAAAAGCAATTGCACGAGCACGGGCGTGCCGCGGAAGAATTCGATGTAGGCCGTGCATAACAGTTGCAGCCAGGCGGGGCCGCGCGACTGTCCGATGGCGAGCGCGAGTCCGAGCGTGACGGCGATCCACATCGCGCCGAACGAGAGCAGGACGGTGACGAGCGCCGCGCGCGTCAGGCGCAGCAGCGCCTCTCGCCAGTTGAAAGATGAAGAGGTGATCTCGTAGGCGACCTCGTCCGGCTTCTTCTCGCCCGCGGCAACGTCCGTCCGCGCGGCGGCCTGCAATTCCGCCTGCGCGTCGTCCCAGAGGCTCCACTTGCGCAGTATGCGTTCGAGCGTGCCGTCGCGCATGACACGATCAATCGCGGCGTCCACCTCGGCCTTGAGCGCCTCGTCGCCTTTGCGGAGGCCGACGACGTATGCGCCGCGGTGCACGGGGTCGCCCGCGGGCCGCAGGCGCGGGTTGTCGCGCGCGTAGTACATCTCCATCGGCACGTCCATCAGCACGGCGTCAATGCGACCGAGTTCGAGGTCTTTGTACGCGCCCACGGGGTCAGCGTAGCCCTTAAAAGGAATCCCCTCCTTCGCCATCAGGCGCGAGGCCGCGGTGTTGGAGAGCGTGCCGACCGTGCGGCTGTGGCAGTCTTCGAGCGAGCGGATGCGTGCCTCGTTCTTGCGGACGGTGAGTTGCAGTTTGAAGATGTAATAAGGCTTGCTGAAGAGTATGAAGCGGGCGCGGTCTTCCGTCGGCTCAAGGCCGTTGACGATCACGTCGAACTCGCCGCGCTGGAGTGAGGTGACGATGGTCTCCCAATCGGTCGGGACGAACTCGGCTCGGCGGTTCATCGCCGCCGCCAGCGCCTCGACCATCTCCTTCTCGTAGCCGACGTACCTGTCCGGGTGCGCGGGGTCTGCGAAGACGTAGGGCGCGCCGCCGCTGGGGTCTGCGCCCCAGCGCAAGACCTCCTGGGCGTGTACTGCAAAGGGAGTGGAAAGAAGGAAGAATATTAGGGGCGCGGCCCGCTTCAACTGACGCAGCACAATCTTTCCCACTAAAGGTTTCCTCGCGTCATCGCTCTCGTCCGCCGCGGCTTTGCCCGCGCTCGCTCTTACGTTACGCACTCAACCGCGGGGCTGGATTGAGCCTTTGATGAAGTCGGCGAGCGAGTCAATATACCTTTCCCCACCGACGATGGAAAGGTCGTTGTGGCCCGCGCCCTCGATTATCCGCAACTGCTTCGGCTCCGGCGCGGCGTCGAAGAGCTTGCGCCCCTGCTCGACCGGAATTATCTCGTCGCGCGCGCCGTGGACGACGAGCACGGGGCAGCGCACGCGCGGGAGCTTGGCAACCGAATCGAACTTATTCTTCGTCCACCCGCGCACGAAGCGCGGCAGCCAAGGCATTATTGCCCCGGCCATGTCGCCCGCCGAACTCAACCCCGATTCGACGACGAGCGCGCCGCAGGTCTTACGCGCCGCGACATCAACCGCCGCGGTCGTGCCGAGCGACTGGCCGTAGAGCGCGACTCTGTCGGGCGTCACGCCGCGCTCTCTCACGACGAAATCGTAAGCTGCGTCAGCGTCCGCATAGACGCCTCGCTCATCCGTCGGCTCGCCCTCGCTGCGCCCGTAGCCTCTGTAATCGAAGAGGAGAACGTCGAATCCGCGTGCAGCCAGCGCATCACCGATCCAGTCGCAGTAACTAAGGTTGCCTCCGTTACCGTGAAAGTAGATGACGGTCGCAGCGGCGGGTTGAGTCTTTGAATGGAATAACCAGCCGTAGAGTTTGATGCCGTCGGCGGTCTTGAACCAGACCTCCTCGGCGTTCTGCGGCGCGCGCCACAGCCCGCTCAACGCCGCGCGCTCCGGGTGAAACGTGGCTGATGCCTCGAAACGTCGCAGCATGAAGAAGCTCAGAGGCAGGCCGATGATTGCGAGTGTCAGAATTGAGATCACGAAGTAACGAAGCGCAAGCAGGCGCTCGCCGCGCCGGAGCGCCTGATATGAATCAGTGAAAAACATCTCGACAACCTGACACGCACAAAGGCATTACACGTTCACTTTTTCTCTCCCGCGTGCCGGTCGAGGTAGTCGAGCAGGACGTTTGACATCACCTTGACGCCGACGACGAGGCTGTCTTCGTCAATGTCGAAATCCGCCGTGTGCCAGCCGGCGGTGATGCCCTTCGCGCGGTTTCCGACGCCGAGGTAGTAGAAGAAGCCTGGGACGATTTTCTGGTAGTAGGAGAAATCTTCGGACGGCATGAAGGGCTTGAGGGCGACGGCGTTCTCCGTGCCCGCGACGCGCCGGATGGTCGGCAGCGTCTCCTCGACGAGCGAAGGCTCGTTGTACGTGACCGGGTTGCTGTCGTCGAATTTTAGATCGTAAGTCGCGCCGTAGGCGGCGGTGACGTTCTGAAGCGTCTCGCGCATCATGGCGACGGCGCGCTCGCGCACGTCTCCGTTGAGCGTGCGCATCGTGCCGGTCATCTTCACCTCGCCGGCGATGACGTTGAAGCGCGTCCCGCCCTGAACCGTGCCGACCGTGATGACAAGGGGTTCGAGCGGGTCAATCCTGCGGCTGCGGATGTTCTGCAAGGCGAGCACGCACTGCGCGGCGACGACGACCGAGTCAACGCCGTTCTGCGGCTGCGCGCCGTGCGCGGCCTTGCCGTGGACGGTGATGGTGAAGGTGTCGGAGGAGGCCATCGCGGGGCCGACGTGGTAGCCGATCTGCCCGACCTGCAAGTTCGGCTCGGTGTGGAGGCCAAAGATGGCCTGCGGGCGCGGATTGTCGAGCGCGCCCTCTTTAATCAGGAGCTTCGCGCCGCCCTCCTCGCCCGCGGGCGCGCCCTCCTCGGCGGGCTGGAAGATGAACTTGACGGTGCCGTGAACCTCTTCGCGCATCTTGGAGAGAATTTCCGCGACGCCCAACTCGATGGTCGTGTGCGCGTCGTGGCCGCAGGCGTGCTTGACGCCCGCGACGAGCGACTTGTAGGGCACGTCGTTCACTTCCTGAATCGGCAGCGCGTCCATGTCGGCGCGGACGGCGACGACGGGGCCGGGCTTCGAGCCGACGAGCAGCGCGGTGACGCCGTACTTGCCCACGCCCTCACGGATGTCCGTCAGGCCCAACGCGCGCAGGCGCTCGGCGACGACGCGCGACGTGCGCTCCTCGCGGTTCGACAGCTCCGGGTGCATATGGAAGTCTCGCCGCTGGGCGACGAGCTGTTCGCGCATCGCCTCGGCGGCGTGCGCGATCCTCTGCTCGCGCGGCGCAGCGCCAGACTTCAACGGCGCGCTCAACGAACCCTGTCCGCGCGACACAAGAGTTACGGAAGCGGTGAGCAGCGCCGAAAAGAGAACGGGGGACAGACGTTTCAAGGTGGCCTCCAATGCCTCTCTCAAAGGCAAATCAAACGTGGATGGACAGGATAAGAAGTGATGAATGCGGAATGCGGAATGGTGAATGAAGAGGGGCAAGCTGCCTTTTCATTCATCATTCCGCATTCCGCATTCATCACTTTACTCAATTCGCGTACTCGCGCTGGGTGCGGCGGTAGAGCGTCAGGCCGAACCAGAGTTCCCAGAAGACGGCGAGGATGACGAGCGCCGAGACGACCGAGACGAGCTGCGATTCGGTCACCTTCTGGACGACGACGTAAACGTCGCCCGCGAGTCCGAGCGCCAGCGGGACGAGCGCCGCGACTACCATCTTCGAGGCGAAGCGATGGAAGTGCTCGGTCTCCTCGCCGCGCTCGACGATGCGGTGGTAGGCCGCGGGCGTCATCAAAAGCACGATGGTCAGCGCGCTCATGCCGATGCAAAGCAGGTGGACGTACTGCGAAAGGCCCGGCAGCCTGTCGAAGCTCTCCGTGAGGATGGCTATGAACTGGAAGCCCATCAGCGCCTGCGCGCCCGGCAGAACCACGCGGCACTCCGTCAGCACGTGTTTGATCTTGTCGCTCAGCTTCCGCCGCTCGTCGCGCTCGGCGTCCTTCGGTTCGTCCACCTCTCGCTCCTCCCTCTGCGCCTCGGCGATCTCGCCGGCGCGCTCGCGCCTTCGGTACGCTTCGAGCAGGTACCAGAAAAAGACCGCGACCAGAATACCCAAGACGCCCGCCGCCGCCCCCGTCTTCCACCCGACGATCTTCCGCGTCGCCACGTACAAATCAATGCCGAGGCCGAGCGCGAAGGGCAGCAGGGCGAACTTCATCAGCTTTGACGTGTAGCGATGTATCTCCTCCGTGTCCTCGCCGCGCTCGACGAGCCGGTGGTAGGCCGCGGGCGAGATGAGCAGGCCGACGGCGACGAGCATCAGCCCCAGCCCCGCAAGCTTCAGAATTTGCGACGTGAGCGGCAGAGAGTTGAACCCCTTCTCGAAGACGGAGCGGAACTGCAAGCCGACGAGCACCTGCGCGCCAAGCACGAGCATGCGCGCCTCGTCGAGCGCGTTCTTGACCTTATCCTTGATCTTTGCCATCAGCCGTTAAGCAATGACGGGGCGAAAGGGAGACGGGGCGAGTCGCGGAATTCATCTCCCCGTCTCCCCGTCTCCCTGTCTCCCCGTCACCGCTTCATCCTTCATCCTTCTCTGAAGCTCGCGCTTGAGAACCTTGCCGGTCGGCCCCTTCGGCAGCGACGCGACGACGCGCACAGTCTTCGGGCATTTGTAGTCGGCCAGATGCTCGCGGCAGAACGAGATGATCTCTTCCGCGTC
>QHXN01000079.1 GCA_003222975.1 Acidobacteriota bacterium
GGCGTCTCGATCCGGCGCGGCTCGCCGTCAACGACGATCTCGCCCGAATCCGCCGTGTAGAAGCCGTAGGCGATGCGCATCGCCGTTGACTTCCCCGCCCCGTTCTCGCCCACGATGGCGTGAATCGTCCCCGGCTCGACCCGTATATTGATATGGTCGTTAGCGAGCACGTCGCCGAAGCGCTTTGTAATTTCACGCAGTTCTAACATTGGCTATATCAAAAGCAAGAAGATTATTTCGCCCATGTCTCATAGACAGCAGCCTTTTCTTCTTCCCAGAATCGCCTCTTTCCTTCTTTGGATTCATCTTTCAGCCTGCCCAACTCTTTTGCCCAGCCAAAAAATCCTTCACCTGGCGAACCACTAACACTACTCATGGCAACAGAACTAAGTAGAGGTCTACCGTTGTACACTTCGTCCTCAGAGATAGCGCCGAGCATCCTACCTGTTTCCGCGCCCATATAGCTTCCGGTTGAAGGCAGTCCCATAATCTCTGCAACATCTTTGTATGTAATCGTGCCCTTGTTCTGAGCTGCGTTGATGAGGGCACAGTATAAAAGGTGATAACTTTTCGAGCCGCGATACTTGTCTTTTGTTTCAGACATAATTCCTCCTCATTAAAGTTGAGGCGCTAACAAGAGTCAGGGCGCGTTACACAAAGAAAGATTATTTCGTCATCGCATCAGTAACTTTAATCTGCCCGGCGATGATTTTTTGTTTCGCCTCTTCGGCCTGCTGGATAACGTCGGGCGGGATGAGCGCGCGGTTATTGTCGTCCATCGCGTAGGCGACGCCGTCGGACTCCAGCCCGTAGATGTGGAAGCCGCCCTTGAACTGGTGGTTCACAACGTCGGAGACGATCTGATAGACGGCGTTGTCAACGCGCTTGACCATGCTGGTGAGGACGAAGCCGGGCTTGACGCCGTTCTGGTTCGAGTCAACGCCGATGACGAAATCTTTGGCGCGACCGCTCGCATCTTTGCCCTGCTGCTCGACGGCGTCGAACGCGCCGAGGCCGGAGTTGCCGGCGGCTGTGAAGATCACGTCCGCGCCCTTGCCGATCTGCGCGAGCGCGAGTTCCTTGCCCTTGCCCGGATTGTTCCAGGCCGTGTCGGTCACGCCGACGTAGTTGACGATGACGCGCGCGTTCGGGTTAACAGACTTCGCGCCCTCCTCGTAGCCGACGGCGAAGCGGTGTATGAGGCCGATGTCCATGCCGCCGATGAAGCCGAGCGTGCCGGTCTTCGACTCGCGCGCGGCGATCACGCCGACGAGGTAAGAGCCTTCGTGCTCCTTGAAGACGAGCGAGGCGACGTTCGGCAGTTGGCTCGCGCCGTCAACGATGGCGAAGTGAATGTTCGGGTAGTCCTTCGCCACCACATCCATGATGGGGGCCTGCGCGAAGCCGACGCCGATGATGAGGTCGTAGCCGCGCTCGGCAAACGCGCGCATCGCCGGCTCAATCGAGACGGGGTTGCCCGGCTCAACGTCGCGCAGCACGATGCCCAAAGCCCCCTTGTTGTCCTCGCACGGCTGGCCGTCGGGGCGCTTGCCCGTCTCGGCGCACTTGACGCCCACGAACGCGGCGGCGTTGAACGAGCGGTCGTCCTTGCCGCCGATGTCGAAGACGATGCCGACGCGAATCTTACCCTTCTCGTCGGCGCTCGCTTCCTGACGGCAGGACGTTCCCGCCAGCAGTAGCGAGCACACCAGACCCGCGATGAGAAATAGACGGAGCTTCATTGTGCGATCACTTCCTTGATGAGTTCGGGGACGCGCATGGGCGGCTCGTCCCTGACCGTGTAGGCCGCGCGGATGCGCGCCGCGGCCTCGACCGCGCCCGACTCGCCGCGGCAGTAGAGCAGGCCGAGCGCTTCGCCCGCTTTCAACTCGTCGCCGATCTTCGCGCGGGCCAGGAAGCCGACCGCCGGGTCAATCCTGTCCTCGATGCGGACGCGCCCGCCGCCGACCGACGCCACGGCGCGACCGACCTCCGCCGCGTCAACCGCCGTGACGAAGCCCGCGCGCACGGATTCTACCTTGACTTCTTCGAGCGTCCAATCCTCAAGCTTACCGGGGTCGTCGCAGACGCGCGGGTCGCCGCCCTGCGCTTCGACGTTGCTGCGGAAGCGTTCGAGCGCCGCGCCCCCTTCGAGCGCGCGCACGACATCAGCGCGCGCCGCTTCGAGCGAGTCGGCGACGCCGGAGAGCGCGACCATGCGCGCCGCGAGTTCCACCGAGAGGTCGCGCACGGGGCGCGTCCCGTCCGTCACCTCGCCGCGCATGATGTCGAGGCACTCGCGCACCTCGAAGGCGTTGCCGACCGCGACGCCGAGCGGCTGGCTCATGTCTGTGAGGAGTGCCTCCGTCTTCACGCCGCAGGAATTTCCGGTGCGGACGAGAGCGCGCGCGAGCGCACGCGCCCGCCCCTCGTCGTGCATGAAAGCGCCACTCCCGGTCTTCACGTCGAGCACGAGCGCGCCCAGGCCCGCCGCGAGTTTCTTCGACATGATCGAGGCGACGATGAGCGGGATTGACTCCACAGTCTCGGTCGCGTCGCGCAGCGCGTAGAGTTTTTTATCGGCGGGCGCGATCTCGGCGGTCTGCCCCATCATGGCGAAGCCGACGCGCTGCAAGACATCTTCAAACTCGCGGAGCGACAGGCCGACGCGATAGCCCGGTATCGCTTCGAGCTTGTCGAGCGTGCCGCCCGTGTGGCCGAGGCCGCGGCCCGAAATCATCGGCACGCAGACGCCCGCGGCAGCGGCCAACGGCGCAATGACGAGCGAGGTCTTGTCGCCGACGCCGCCCGTCGAGTGCTTGTCGGCTTCGGGTGCGTTGATGTGCGAGAGGTCGAGGATTTCGCCGGAGTGGAGCATGGCCTGCGTCAGCGCCTCCATCTCCGCGGTCGTCATGCCGTTCAGATAGACGGCCATCAGAAGCGCCGACGCCTGGTAGTCAGCCCACTCGCCGCCGACCACGCCCTGCACGAACGAAGCGATCTCCTCGCGTGAGAGTTCCCCGCCATCGCGCTTGTGTCGGATGATGTCCTGCGGCCTCATTACAGCAGATGTCAGATGCTAGATGCCAGATGCTAGTGATGCCACTTAATTGACATCTAGCATCTGACATCTAACATCTGCCTTCAGGTTTGTTCGAGAAGTACAACTGCTTGCACCGTGACGGCACGGCCCTCGCCCACGGCGTCGAGTCCTTCGCCTGACTTGGCCTTGACGCTGACGCAGTCAATCTCGACGCCGAGCACGCCCGCGAGCCGCGCGCGCATCTCCTCGATGTATGGCCGGAGGCGCGGCTGCTCTAACAGGACGGTGGCGTCGGCGTTGACGACGCGGTAGCCGCGCTCGCGGGCGAGCCACATCACGCGCGCAAGGAGTTGCAGGCTGTCGGCGTCCTTCCAACGCGGGTCGCGGTCTGGGAAGTGGACGCCGATGTCGCCCTCGCACAGAGCGCCGAGCACGGCGTCGGTGACGGCGTGCGCCAAGGCGTCGGCGTCCGAGTGGCCTTCGGCCCCGCGCTCCGAGTCAATCGTCACGCCGCCCAGAACCAGCGGTCGCCCGCCTGCGAGCCGGTGCGTGTCGTGGCCGATGCCTATTCGGAACATAGTTCAAAGCTTCAGGTTCAAAGTTCAAAGTTGGCGGCGGGGTTCTTAACTTTGAACCTTGAACTTGGAACTTTGAACTATGACTTCCGCGACCGCGAAGTCCTGCGGCGTGGTGATCTTGATGTTGTGTGCGCCGCCCTCGACTATGCGGACGGTCGCGCCGAGGCGTTCGACGAGCGCGCTGTCGTCGGTCGCGTCGAGGCCGGAGGACACCGCCAGCTCGTAGGCCCGGCGCAGGAGGTCGTGGCGGAAGCACTGCGGCGTCTGCGCGCGCCAGAGTTGCGCGCGTTCGAGCGTGCGCAGGACGCGCGCGCCCTCGGCCTCCTTGATCGTGTCAATCACGGGGACGGCGAGGATGGCCGCGCCGCTCGCACGGGCCTCGCGCACCGTGCGGTCAATCTCCTCCGGCGTGACGAAGGGGCGCACGCCGTCGTGAACCGCGACCACGCCGACGCTCAAATCCTGTATGGCTTGCAGGCCGCGCCAGACCGACTCGGCGCGCGTCTCGCCGCCCGCGACGGCGCTCAAGACTTTGCCGAGGCCGTAGCGCCCGGCGAGCGCGGGGAACGCCTCACGGTCGCCTTCGGGCAGGACGACGACCGACCCTTCAATCGTCTCACACCGCTCGAAGCGGCTGAGCGTGTGGATGATGATTGGGATGCCGGAGATTTCCCGGAACTGCTTGGACTGCCCGCCGCCCGCCCGGCTCCCCCGCCCGGCGGCGACGATGATCGCGACGTTCATAAGAGCCGTAAACCGTGAACCGTGACAAGCGGGATGTGTATGGTGAACCGTGAGCCGTGACGCGCAGGCATTTTCGTCTCGTCACGGTTTACGGTTTACGGTTTACGGCTTTTTACTGTTCTTGTTCCGCGCTGCGGACGGGTGCGTGCGCGCCGGTCGTCGAGCGCTGCTCGCGCTGGAACGAGCGGCGCTGCTGACCGCCGACGCCCGCGACGCGCGGCTCGCCGGGCGCGCCGTTCTCGGTGTCCTCCCAGAGACGACCGAAGATCATCTTGCCGGCGGTGGTCTGCAACACGCTCGTCACGGCGATGTCGGCATTCTTGCCGATCATGCGGCGCGCGTTGTCCACGACGACCATCGTCCCGTCGTCGAGGTAGGCGACGCCCTGGTTGTACTCCTTCCCTTCCTTCAGGATGAAGACGCGCATCGCCTCGCCCGGCAGCACCACGGGCTTGAGAGAGTTCGCCAGCTCGTTGATGTTCAGCACCTGGATGCCGTGGAGCTGCGCCACCTTGTTGAGGTTGAAGTCGTTGGTGACGACAACGCCGTCGAGCGACTTCGAGAGTTCGAGGAGCTTGAGGTCAACCTCCTTGACGGCGGGGAAGTCCGTGTCAACGACCTGGATGTCGAGCGAGGGGTTCGACTGCAAGCGGTTGAGCATGTCGAGGCCGCGGCGGCCCCGCTGGCGTTTGGACGAGTCGGGCGAGTCGGCCACCTGTTGAAGCTCGCGGAGGATGAACTGCGGGATGACGATTGTGCCGGAGAGGAAGCCGGTCTCGGCCACGTCGGCGATGCGCCCGTCAATGATGACGGAGGTGTCGAGAATCTTCACGTCCTTGCGCGTCAGCTTGTCGCTGAAGATGCCGCCCAAGGCCGACAGGTCGAGGTAGTCGCCCTTGGCCGCGCCGACCATCAGGCCGACGTAGGCCATGATGAAGGCCAGGGCGAGGGTCAGGAAGGCTTTCGTCGAGGGGTTGACTGCGCCCGGCTCCTGGTAGCTGATGAGGAACCCGATCAGCACGCCGCCCACGATGCCCATGATCGAGCCGACGCCAGCGCCGATCAGAGTCTTCAGGGAGGCGCGCTGGATGCGTATCTCGAAGAGGATGATGGCGACGGCGATGACGAGGGCGAGCAGCGCGGAGAGGACGTGCGTCGGGAGTCCGAAGGGCGCGTTGGCCGGCTGCGCCGCGTACTTCGCGCCAATCGGGTCGAGCACGAACCCCGCCCCGATCAGGATTCCGATGAAGACAAGTCGTATGAGAACCGTGTTCGTCCGCATGACGCGAGGATATTAACACGGTGGTAACGTTTCAGTCACGAAAACCTTTACATCAGCAGTAAATGCCCACCTCCTAGAATGTTTCGCAGCACTACTCCCACAAACCTGAAAATGTCACGAGTGGTTTCTGGTGGAAGATATGCTGCGGATACAATACCAACTAGAGCACCTACTAGAAGTGTAATCCAATCCTTGCGCCCCATACGCCCAGAAGACTCTATGAGGTAGTTGATCTTACCTTCCACTAATTCTGGATCGAGTTTATGGGCAGTTAAGAGATATTGCTTTATCTCTTCAATCCGTTCTTAATGTAATTCTTTTCATCTTCACTAAATGGAGTATTAGAGCCAGCCTCAGACGCTGCATTGATTATGTTTGCTTCCTGACTTATAGATGCCCACAAGTCTGGTGTTTCAATATCTCGTTTCACGTAAGAGAGCCATGTTTTAAATCTGCTCATTACACCATCCCAAGCAATAGGAGAGTTAGAGGAGCCATGCAATGCGTATGCGTCCGGGCTCCAATAACCACCGAAAGCCCCAGTACCATTGTTCTCGAAGGTAAAGAAAAAATCTGTGTTCGCATATACAAGTTGGGGGACGGTTCCTAACCAGAGACTTCAAGGAGCGTCTTTCCAGCGAAATGAAGAGGGGTCAAAACCTTCCGCTTTTAGTGTCTCAAATATCTGATTGGATAAATGTTTCATCAATGGTCTGTCAGTCATTGCTTTCACCTCCTCCGCGTATAATATACAAAGTGTAATTGGAAATCATTAGAACAGTTCGTCCAGGGCCTCCTCGACCGAGCGGACGCCGACGACTCTCAGGCCGAGCAGGCGTTCTAGGCCCGCGGTGTTCGAGGCGGGCATGACGATTCTTTTGAAGCCGAGCGCCTGCGCCTCGCGCGCACGCACCTGCGCCTGTGTCGAGCCGCGCACCTCGCCGGTGAGTCCCACCTCGCCGAAGACCGCCGTGTGCGCGTCAACGGGCAGGTTCCTGAAGCTCGACGCGATGGCCGCGACGACGCCGAGGTCTGCGGCAGGCTCGTCAACTTCCAGCCCGCCCGCGACGTTGACGAACACGTCGTCGCCGAGCAGGTGTAAGCCGACGCGCTTCTCAAGCACGGCGAGCAGGAGCGCGATGCGGCTGGCGTTGAACCCCTGCGCCGTCCGCACGGGGTAGTTGTACTTCGACCCGGCGACGAGCGCCTGAATCTCCACGAGCACGGGGCGCGTGCCCTCCATGCACGCCGTCACCACCGACCCGGCGACGCCCTGCGGCCTCTCCTGCAAGAACATCTCCGAAGGGTTCGCCACCGGCACAAGCCCCTCGCCCGTCATCTCGAAGACGCCGAGTTCGTTGGCCGCGCCGAAGCGGTTCTTCGTGGCGCGCACGATGCGGTGGTTGTGGTGGCGCTCGCCCTCGAAGTAGAGCACGGTGTCAACGATGTGTTCGAGCGCCTTCGGCCCGGCGATTGATCCCTCCTTCGTCACGTGGCCGATGAGGAAGACGGGGATGTCGCGATTCTTCGCGAGCATGAGAAACTGCCCCGCGACCTCGCGCACCTGCGAAACAGAGCCGGGCGCGGACTCGATCTTCTCGGAGAAGACCGTCTGAATCGAGTCGACGATGATGGCCCCCGGCTCCGAACGCTCTATCTCGTTGAAGATTCTTTCGAGGTTCGTCTCCGGCAGGAGGTACAGGTTCGCGGCCTCGACGCCGAGGCGCTCGCCGCGCATCTTGATCTGCCGCTCCGACTCCTCGCCCGAAACGTAGAGCACGCGCGCGCCCTGCCCGCTCAGCTTGTCGGCGACCTGCAAGAGCAGCGTTGACTTGCCTATCCCTGGATCGCCGCCGATGAGAATCAAGCTGCCCGGCACGATGCCGCCGCCGAGCACGCGGTCGAACTCGGTGACGCCCGAAGAGACGCGCGCTTCCGTCTGCGACTCGATCTCGCCGAATTGAACCGGCCTGACCTCGCGCAGACGAAACCCGCCGCGCGCCGCCATGCCCTTCGGGGCAGACGGCGCGGCGCGCGCGCGCTCCTCGACGAGCGAGTTCCACTCGCCACAGTCCGGGCACTTGCCGAGCCACTTGCTCTCCTGATGTCCGCAGTTCTGACAGACGTAAACCGTCGCTGTTGCTCTCGCCACTTACACCACCCGCATGCCTGCCCCGTCTGTCTTCCCACGGACGAGGCCGAGCGCTTCAAATCAAATTTTAGCGGCTACATTTTACCTCAAATCAAGATCAATATGCCGTCTCGTTAGCCGCGCACGGACGCCTCTTTCGCTTGACTTCCCGCCCGCCGGGACGGCTGATGGTAGCCCGGCACGCCCGTGTTGATTCGGAAGGCGCGCGCGAAACGAAGAGGGCCGCGGGAAGCCGAAAGCCCCGCGACCTTCTCGCAATCATTCCCCAGGATTGTCAGGGCTTCTTCGCGCCGGCTCACCTGCGCCGCGGATTGCCCGACACGCTGCGGCCCGCGCCGCCCGCGTGGTAGTTCGGGTAGGCGGGCTTCTTGAACTGCGGCGGCGGGTTCTTCGCGAGCAAGTCCAGCGCCACCTCGACGGCCTTCTCAAGTTGCGGGTCGTGCCCCTGCCGGACGAGTCGGGGATCGTATTCCACTTCGATGTCGGGGGCGATGCCGCGGTTCTCGACCTCCCACTCGCCTTGCAGGCCGTAGATGGCGATGCGCGGTGCGGTGATCGAGCCGCCGTCTATCAGTTGCGGGTAGTCGTAGATGCCGACCAGACCGCCCCAGGTCTTCTTGCCGACGAGCGGGCCGAGGCCCGCCTTGCGGAAGTACCAGGGGAGCGCGTCGCCGCCCGAGCCGGCCATCTCGTTAATCAGCATCACCTTCGGCCCGTAGATCGAGCCGACCGGGTACGAGTAGTCCTCGCCCTCGCGCGTGGTGACGCGGCTCATCGGCGGGCGGCGCAAGGCGTCAATGATGTAGTCGGCGATGTCGCCGCCGCTGTTGAAGCGCTCGTCAATGACGACGGCCTGCTTGTCAGTCTGCGAGAAGTAGTAGCGGTTGAAGTTGGTGAAGCCCGCGCCCGCCGTGTTCGGCAGGTAGACGTAGGCGACGCGCCCGCCGCTCAACTGATCCACCTTGCGCCGGTTGTCCTCGATCCACGCGAGCTGACGCAAGGCCCGCTCCGACGCGACGGGCACGACCGTCACCTCGCGCGAGCCTGTCCCGTCCGGGTTCGGCCCGACCCTCAGCGCGACCGCCTTGCCCGCTGTCCCCTCGAAGACCTGGTAAATGTTGTCCGTCGCGTGTAGCTCGCGCCCGCGCGCGGCGAGGAGGTATTCGCCGGCGCGGACGCCTACGCCGGGCTGCGTCAGCGGCGCGCGAAGCTGCGGGTTCCAGTTCTCGCCGTTATAGACGCGCGCGAAGCGGTAGCGACCGCGGTCAACGTCGTAGTCCGCGCCGAGCAGTCCGCCGCGGACGCGCCTCACGTCGGGGCGTTCGCCGCCGCCCACGAAGACGTGCCCGACCGTCAGCTCGCCGAGCATCTCCTCGAAGAGGTAGTTGAGATCGTCGCGGCTCGCCAGGGCGTAGAGGTACGGCTCGTACTTCGCCTCGGCGGCTTTGAGGTCGAGGCCGTGCAGGTTCGGGTCGTAGAAGAAGTCGCGCTCGATGCGCCAGACCTCTCGGTACATCTGCCGCCACTCGGCGCGCGGGTCAACCTGCACGGTCAGGTCGTCTAATTTCAAAGCGCCTTCGCCGGGCTTGGGCGGCTGCGCGGTCGCGGCGATGAACCACGCCTCGCCGCGCCGGAAGAGCAGCTTCTCGCCGCCGTGCGAAACGTCGAAGGCGGTGACGCCTTCGAGGAAGCGGTCGGCCTTGCGCGTCGCCAAGTCGAACTTGTGCAGCGTGACCGGCGGGTTGTCCTCGCCGTCGCCGGCGACCGGAGGCGCTTCGGCGAGGAAGAGGATGCCGTCTTTGCCGGTCGCGAGTCCGACGTAGTTGCGCGCGGGCACGGGAAGCGCGAGCACGCGCTGGCCGATGTTGTCGAGATCAACCCGGACGACCGGCGGCTTCTTCTGGTTAGACCTGGCGGCGTCGGCCTGGCCTTTGGCGTCGGCTGTCGGCTGCGAGGCGTCGGGCGTCGGGCCGGGACTCGGCGCGGCTTCCGCCGCGACCTTCTCGTCGTCGCTTTCGGGCGCGAGCGGCGACGCCTGCGTCTTGTCGAGCACGATCAGATAGACGCTGCGCGTGAAGGGACGGTTGATGCTCGACATCTCAAGCCAACTGTTAGCCTGCCCGATGTCCGTGCTCGCGGCGAAGTAGAGGTACTTGCCTCCGCGGTCGAAGACCGGGTAGCGCGCGTCGCTCATCCCGTCCGTCGCCTGGAAAGACTTCTTCTGCTCAAGCGAGTAGAGGAAGACGGCGTGCAGGTGGTTCTTGAGCTGCCTGGTGTATGCGATCCATTTGCCGTCCGGCGACCACGCGGGGTCGAGCGTGTGGAACGGCAGCTCGTAGATGTCCGAGTCCACGCGCACGGGCGCGGGGTGGTCGAGGTCAACGTACCAGACGCCCATGCGCTTGTCGGTGTAGGCGATCTTCTTCGAGTCGGGCGACCACGTCGGCGAGTAGTAGAAAGAGGGCGGCTGGCCGAGGTCAATCTTGCGCGCATCATCCATGCCCGTCTGGTCTCTCAGGTGCAGGGCGTACTCGCCCGACTCGTCGGAGAAATAGGCGATCCAGTGCCCGTCGGGCGACCACGCCGGGTCGCGCTCCATGACTCCGACGGTGTTGGTGAGGTCGCGCACGTCGCCCTTCTCCGCCGGGACTGTGAGAATCTCGCCGCGCGCCTCGAAGACCGCGCGCGCGCCCGAAGGCGAGAGGCGCGCGTTGCGTATGCGCCTCGGCTCGATCTTCAAAAAGTGCGGGCGCACTTCGGGCAGATCGCCGGCGACCGAGATGTCGAGTCGCTTCGACGTGTGAGAGTCGAGATCGTAGAGGTAGATCGAGCCGAACTGCTCGTATGCGATTGCGCCCGGCCCGGCGGAGGCCGACTTGAAGTCGAGGCCGTTGTTCTCGACCACCTGTTTGACGGCCTTCGTCGCGGTGTCGTAGGCGAAGAGCGTGACGGGGCCGGCGCGGTCGGAGAGGAAGTAGATCGTCTGCCCGACCCACATCGGGTTGAAGTCGTTGGAATTTTCGCGTGGCAGTTTCTCGACGCTTGAGTCCGCGAGGTTCGCGATCCAGATCGGCGTGGTCTGCCCGCCGCGGTAACGCTTCCAGGCCGGCTGCCACTGCCGGTTCGGCACGTAGGCGACGTGCGTTCCGTCGGGCGAGTAGGAAGCGTCTTCCGCGCGCGGGAGCTGTAGCTCCGTCATCACTTCGGCCCCGCCCGCGGCGGGGATCGTGTAGAGGCGGTCGAAGAAAGTGTAGCTCATGCGCGACGAGGTGAAGAGCACGCGCGTGCCGTCGGGCGTCCAGCCGACCGCCGAGTCCGGGTCGGGGTGGTACGTCAGCCTGCGCGGGACGCCGCCCGACGCCGGGACGACATAGACATCAACGTTCCCGTCGTACTCGCCCGTGAAGGCGATCTGTGTGCCGTCGGGCGAGAAGTGGGGGTCGGTCTCGACGCCCGCGCCCGCGGTCAGGCGGCGCGCCTCGCCGCCCTCGCGCGAGACGATCCAGAGGTCGCCGCCGTAAACGAAAGCGACCTGCGTGCGGCTCAACGTGGGATGGCGCAGCAGCGGCGGCTGCTTCTCGCTCTGAGCGACGGACGCGGTCGCGGCAACGAGAAGGAGCAGGAGGCACAGGGATGATCGCGGCATCGGCGGCTTTCCTTTCAACAGACTACAGCAGCTCTTTGATCTTTTCGGTCGGCCTACCCAGGACGGCGCGACGCCCGCGCTCGACGATGGGGCGCTGGATGAGGTCTGGGTGCTCGGCCATGAGGCGGATGATCTCGTCGTCGGAGAGTTCGCGCTTGCCCAGGTTCAGCTCCTTGTAAACCGGCTCGCCCGTCCGCAGAAGCTCGCGTGGCAGGATGCCCATCTTTCGGATCAACTCGCGCAGCTTCTCTTCGCCTATCGGCTCGATGTAGTAGTTGACCTTGCTGAAATCAACGCCGCTCTCGCGCAGCAGCCGGCCGGCCTCGCGGCACTTCGTACAGGTCGGCTTTTCATAGACGGTGATTTTGTCTGTCATAGTTTTTGTGAAGCTGTCAGCGTTCAGCACTCAGCATTCAGCCCTAGCCCTTTGCGCTCTCTGGCCTCCTTTGCGCTCTTTGCGGTTAAGAGAGACTGTCCCGCAAAGAGCGCAAAGAAGACGCAGAGGACGCAAAGGGTTTAAAGCTGAGAGCTGAACGCTGAATGCTGACGGCTTTTATCCTTTCACGGGAAGATGCCGCGCACGCGCGTCGCCTCGGCGACGCGACCGACGGCGAGGATGTAAGCGCCCGTGCGCATGTCCGTCCTGTATCTTTCGGCGGTCGCATAGACGCTGGCGAAGGAGTCGCGCATCGTCTGTTCGAGAGTCTCCCGGACGCGGTCTTCCGTCCAGAAGTAGCTGTACTGATCCTGCACCCACTCGTAGTAACTGACGGTGACGCCGCCCGCGTTGGCGAGGATGTCGGGGATGAGGAAGACGCCGCGGTCGAAGAGCACGCGGTCGGAGTCGGGCGTGACGGGGCCGTTCGCCAGCTCGGCGATGATCGGGGCGCGCACGCGCCCGACGTTCGCGAGCGTGATGCTGTTCTCAAGAGCCGCCGGCAGAAGGATGTCGCAGTCAACCTCCAGCACCTCGTCGCGCGGGATGGGCGCGGCGTTCGCCAGCCCCTCGATTGTTCCGGTCTCCGCCTTGTGACGGAGCGCCGACTGCACGCCGATGCCGTTCTCGTTATAGACGCCCGCGCGCGAGTCAGCGATGGCGACGACTCGCGCGCCGTCCTCAGCCGAGACGAGGCGCGCGAAGTTCGCGCCCGCGTTGCCGAAGCCGTGGATGGCGACGCGCGCGTCGCGCAAAGAGATGCCGCGCACGCGGCACGCCTCGCGCACGGCGTAGAGGCAGCCGCGCGCCGTCGCCTCGCCGCGCCCCTGCGAGCCGCCCAAGGCGATGGGCTTGCCCGTGACGACGCCCAGCTCCGTATGGCCGTGCACCATCGAGATGGTGTCCATGATCCAGGCCATCGTCTGCTCGTCTGTGTAAACGTCGGGCGCGGGGATGTCGCGGTCGGGGCCGATGATGGGCGCGATCTCGAAGGCGTAGCGCCGAGTCAGACGCTCAAGCTCCCCCTTCGACATTGACTTGGGGTCGCAAATAACTCCGCCCTTGCCGCCGCCGTAAGGGATGCCGACGGTGGCGCACTTCCAGGTCATCCAGGAGGCGAGCGCCTTCACCTCGTCGAGCGTGACGCTGGGGTGGAAGCGTATGCCGCCCTTGGCGGGGCCGCGCGCGATGTTGTGCTGCACGCGGTAGCCCTCGAAGACGCGCACCTCGCCGCCGTCCATCCTGACGGGGATGGAGACGACGAGCTGCCGCTTGGCGTTCTTCAAGACCTGGCGCGTGGACTCGTCGAGGTTGAGGTAGTCGGCGGCTGTCTCGAACTGCCTCTGCGCGATCTTGAAGGGGTTGAGTTCTTCCTGTGCGGCACCCGGCGCTGTCGTCTGAGCCATGTGACGGATTCCTTTCTGGTCGGCAGGTGAAATCGTAAGAGTTCCAAGTTCCAAGTTCAAGGTTCAAAGTTCATGCCGCGAAGTCCGGCGGCGAGAACTTACACCTTGAACTTGGAACTTGGAACTTTCGGACTTTGAACTTCGCACTTTCAGTCTTCGGCCTTCTCCTCGATCTCGGTGATGTCGCCCTCGGTGAAGAGGTACGTGCGCATGTGCCTGTCGAAGACGGGGTTGATGCGGCGCAGGTATTCCAGCGCCATCATGGCATGCTCGATCTCCTCGTCGCGGTTGTGCGCGAGGATGCGCCTGAGCTGCTCGTCCTTCGTCACCTCGACGCGCTGGTTATACCAGTCAATGGCCTCCAGCTCCTCCTGCAAAGACTTCAGCGCGCGCGAAAAGTTGAGCGTCTCCTCGCTCATCTTCTCGTAGCTCTCGTGCCACTCTGCGCTCGTAGCCATTTCTGTTCCCCCTCGACGCGGTTTTTTGTGAAGCGCGACCATCCTAAGAGTTCAATGTTGAAAGTTCAAGGCTCAAAGCAGATGTTAGATGTTAGATGCTGGTTTTGTACTGACATCTAGCATCTGACATCCGACATCTGCTTTTGCGGAACAAGCGCGCTCGCTTCGGGGTCTAATCTTCCGAGTCTCCCGCTTCGACCCGTTGGCACCGGCGCGAGGAGGAAACTGGGATGTTCAGCAACCTGATCGAGTCGGGGTCGCACGCGGCTGACCTCAAACGCAGAGGCCGATTCTTTCTCGGCACAATCTTCTTCTACGCCCTGCTGCTCGCCGCCACAGGCGTGGGCAGCATCTACGCCTACAACGCGCGACTCGACGAGCCTGGCGATTACGAAGTGCTCGCGCTGATGCGCTTCCCACCCGCCGATTCGAGTGAGCCTGCGCGCCGCGACGAGCCGAGGCCAGCCTCCACGCAGAATCACATCAACCAAGTGGCGACGCGGCCAGAGATTTCCGTCGAGACGCCCTACCACGGAGAGCGCATCGCGAGCATCACAACCCCGGAGATAAACCCGCGCGTGCCCGTCGAAATCGCGCCGATCTCGACCGATCCAACATCCGGCGGACTCGTCGTCGGCCCGAACAGCGGCACGGCCAACACTAACGGCGGATGCGGCGGGCCTGTGGTGGGCGAACCCGCCGAAGCTCCGCCCCCCGTTACAAGGGCGACGCCGCAGCCGACGCCCGCGCCGACGCCGCAGAGACCGACCGGCCCGGTTCACCTTACCTCGGATGTCATCACGAGCAAGGCCATCAGCAAGCCCGCGCCGCCCTACCCGGCCATCGCCGTGGCGGCCCACGTACAAGGCCCGGTCGCCGTGCAGGTCTTGATTGACGAGCAGGGACGCGTCGTCAACGCGAAGGCGACGAGCGGCAGCGCGCTGCTCCAGGCCGCGGCGGTGCAGGCCGCCTACCAGGCGCGCTTCACGCCCACGCTCCTCGGAGGCCAACCCGTGAAGGTGACGGGCGTCATCACGTACAACTTCCTGCTCAACCAGTAGTGAAGCGACTCTCTCGGCGCGCCGCAGTCTAAGGCAGGTGACGCCGCGGCACGCGCGCGCTGATGCCGCAAGTGATCTCGTAGGAGAGCGTGCCGACGGTGCGTGCGATGTCTTCAGCCGGAACCGTCAACGCGCCGTCCGCGCCGAGCAGGGTCACGCGCTCGCCCACGGCGACGCCGCGCAAGTCGGTCACGTCCAAAAGCGTCAAGTCCATCGAGACGCGGCCCACGACCGATGCGAACCCGCCGCGCACGATCACGCGCCCGCGGTTCGATAGCGAGCGCGCGTAGCCGTCGGCGTAGCCCGCCGGCACGGTTGCCACGAGCATCTCGCGCGCCGCCTCGAACGTGCACCCGTACCCAAGGGTCTCGCCCACGTGCACGCGCTTGAGCAACACTATGCGCGAGCGCAAGGACATGACGGGCCGCAGGCGCGGCGTGTCGGCGAGCGGCGGCAGCACGTCGCGCCAGAGGCCGTAGAGCACGCCGCCCGGACGAACCATCTGGCCGTGTGTTTCCGTGTGCGCGAACGTGGCCGCGGAGTTCGCCATGTGCTCGTAGGTCGGCCTGTGCCCCTTCTCCCGGAATGCGGCGACCGCTTCGCGGAAGCGCTTCAACTGCTCCTCAGTGAAGCAGTCGTGCCGCGGCTCGTCCGCCGCGGCGAAATGCGTCATCACTCCGTCAACGCGGACGTGCTCGAACGCGCGAAGCCTCTCGGCGAACTCTGCGGCCTCGTCGTAGCGCACGCCGAGCCGGCCCATGCCGGTGTCTATCTTCACGTGCACGTCGGCGACCTTCCCGGCGGCGCGCGCCGCCGCGTCCAGAGCCTCCGCCATGTCGAGGCGATAGACGACGGGCACGATTGATTGCCGCAGACAGTCTTCGGCCTGCCCCTGCCAGAAGCCTCCGAAGCTCAGGACGGGCTGCGTCACGCCTGCGCCGCGCAGCGCGAACCCTTCCTCCGGCGACGCCACGCCGAACCACTCCGCGCCTTCGTCGGCGAGCCTCAGCGCACACTCCCGCGCGCCGTGCCCGTAGGCGTCGGCCTTCACCACGCCCATCACCTTCACGCCCGCGCCGACCCTCTCGCGCACCGCGCGGAAGTTCGACGCGAGCGCGTCTAGATCAACGTCGGCCCAGGTCGGTCGCCGCCCTGCAAGCTCGAACTCACTCATCGCCACTCACACCGTTCGAGAGCCTTAACGGGAATACCTTCGGCCAGAGTCTCGCACAAACGACGACCGCCGGAAAGTCCGGCGGCCACGAATAACTCTCAAACCGATTTCACTAGACGGGGTCGCCCGCGCAGCATCCCGCGGGCCGCATCGTCCGCCGCGCCGGTCACTCCCGCCACATGTTCTCGAAGCGAGTGAACTCCTTCAGGAAGGCGAGCTTCACCGTGCCCGTCGGGCCGTTGCGCTGCTTCGCGACGATGAGTTCCGCGAGGCCCGCATTCTCCTCCGTGCGGCTGTACTGCTCCTCGCGATAGATGAAGCCGACGAGGTCTGCGTCCTGCTCAAGCGATCCGCTTTCGCGAAGGTCGGAGAGCTGCGGTCGGTGGTCGGAGCGGGCTTCCGGCGCGCGGCTCAACTGTGAGAGCGCGACGAGCGGGACGTGCAGTTCCTTCGCCAGACCTTTCAGCTCGCGCGAGATCATCGAGACCTCCTGCTGGCGCGATTCCACCCGGCGCGAAGTGCCGGACATCAGTTGCAGGTAGTCAACGACGATGAGGTCGAGCCGCTTCTGCTCGGACGCGAGCCGCCGCGCCTTCGCGCGCATCTCCAGGACGGAGATTCCCGGCGTGTCGTCTATGAAAATCTTCGCGTCGGCGAGCGTGCCCAGCGCGCCCGCGAGCCGCGCCCACTCGTCGCGCGAGAGGTAACCGCTGCGGAAGCGGTGCGCGTCAACGCGCCCCTCCGAGCAGAGCATCCTCATCACCAGCGACTCCTTCGACATCTCCAGCGAGAAAACGCCGACAACCGCGCCCGCCTGAATCGCCGCGTTCTGCGCAAGCGTCAGGCACAGACTGGTCTTTCCCATTGACGGCCTGGCGGCGACGATGATGAGGTCTGAGGGTTGGAGGCCAGAGGTCATCTGGTCAAGCTCGGTGAAGCCGGTCGTGAGGCCGGTGAGCATGACGGAGCGACCCGCCATCTCCTGGACTTTTTCGAGGAGCTGGTCGGCGACCGGCTTGATGTGCGAGAAGCCCTGGCGCGTGCGCTCGTCGGCGAGGGCGAAGATCATCTGCTCGGCGTGGTCGAGGATGACTTCGGGTTCGTCCTCCTCTTCGAGCGCCTCGCTCGTCACCTTGTTGGCGACGCGGACGAGCTGGCGCATCAAGGACTTCCCCTTGATGACTTTGGCGTAGGCCGCGACGTTCGTGAAGTGCGGCAGGCCGTAGGTCAGCTCCGAGATGAAGGCGATGCCGCCCGTCTGCTCCAGCGCGCCCTCGCGCCGGAGTTCTTCGCCGAGGAGGATGGGGTTGATCTCCGAGCCGCGCTCGGAGAGGGCGATCATCGAGCGGAAGACGGACTGGTGGGCGCGGACGTAGAAGTCTTCGGGGCGGAGCAGCTCGACGGCCTGGTTGACGAGCGAGTTGTCGAGGACGATTGCGCCGAGGATGGCGCGCTCGGCGTCCGCGTTGTGCGGCAGCGGGCGTTCGAGCATCTGCTCGCGCGCCGAATCAACGGGGTAAGTAGCCATCGGGAGCTTGGCCTGCGGAAAACCGAAACCGGCTGTGGAAAACCAACGTCGGGCGGACAAGAAATCGGCGCGTCCCCCCGTGTCACCCCCACGAAGCGGAGGAGCGCGCGGAGGGTCGCGCCGCCGTCTTTATACTACAAGCAAAGGGGCGCGTAAACAGTCACGTTGACGCGCCCGGTTTTCCAAGAGCAGTAGCCGGAAGTCAGTAGCCAGTAGAAAAACGTTCCTCGCCGCGCGGTTAGGATGAAAGCGTAAAGGCCCGCGGTGTCGAACCTACTGGCTACTGGCTACTGACTTCCGGCTACTCTTCTATGCGTTCTCCGCGGCGGCAGCGTTCGCTTCGTTCTCCGCGCCCGCGTTCGCGCCCTCGCCCTCGGCGTTCTCCGCGGCTGCCTCGGTAGCCCCCGCGGTCTGCGCGCCGCCCTCGCCCGTGACGGCGACGGGGATTTCGACGGTCACGTCGCGGTGGAGGCGGACGGAGACGGTGTGCTCGCCCGTCTCCTTGATCGGCTCGGAGAGGTGCACGCGGCGGCGGTCAACCTCGTAGCCCTTCTCCTTGAGCGCATCGGCGACGTGCATCGCGGTGACGGAGCCGTAGAGCAGGCCGTGCTCGCCGACCTTGCGCACGAAGTCGAGGCGCAGGTCTTTCATCTGCGCGGACTGCGCCTCGGCGGTCGCGCGCTCGCGCGCCTCGCGCTTGAGGAGCGCCCCGCGCTCGGCCTCGATCTGCCGGACGTTGCCCGGAGTGGCCTCCACGGCGAGCTTGCGCGGCAGGAGGTAGTTGCGCGCAAACCCCGCCTTGACCTTCACGATCTCGCCGCGCGCGCCGAGGTTGTCCACGTCTTCGCGTAAAAGTACGGTCGTCGTTGCCATTGTCTTTTGTGAACCTCCTTTAGTCCGCGGTGTAAGGGAGCAGCGCGATGTTGCGCGCGCGCTTGATCGCCTCGGCCAGCATCCGCTGGTGCGCGGTGCAGACGCCCGAAATCCGGCGGGGCAGAATCTTGCCGCGCTCCGGGATGAAGTTCTGTAGGAGCTTCACGTCCTTGAAGTCAATGATGTCAACCTTGTCCACGCAGAAGCGGCAGACCTTGCGGCGGCGGAAGCGCCCACCGCGCCCGCCTCCGCGTCGGTCACGCTCTGCGGGACGCCCCGCCGGCATCCCCTCGTCTTCCGAGTCAAAGTCGCGCTCGCGGTTATCATAGTTTCTCGACATAACTCTCTTCCTTTTTCAAGGCGAGGCCGCGCCCCCAGGCTGTGGAGCCGAGGCGCTGACGGCCCGCCGAATCCTTTCAGCTCGAAGGAAAACGCGCGGACGCATCCTTACGCCTCGTTATCCCTGCTCTCGTTTGACGCAGACGACGCCGCAGCCCGACCGCCGCCCGCGGACGCCGCGTTCGCGAACGGTCGCTTGGCGGCCTTGCGCGCGCGCCGGGCCTTGAGCTTTTCGGCGCGTCGGCGATCCTCGTCCACGCGCACCGTCAGGTAGCGCAAGACCTGGTCGCTCACTCTCATGCGGCGCTCAAGCTCGGCGATCTCCCGGCCCGTGCCCTCGATCTCGAAGAGCACATAGACGCCCTCATTCTTGCGACCCACTTTGTAGGCGAGCTGGCGGCGGCCCATTACTTCCGACTTCGTGATCGTGCCGCCCTGGTCGGTGACGATGCCGCGAAGGTTCTCCGTCAGGCGCGTGAGGTCTTCGTCCGAGGTGTCTGTGTCAACGATGAAGACTACTTCGTAAACTCTATTCTCTGCCAAAATCATCCTCCTCTTGGCTGTCTAGCCTCAACCATGACGGTTGAAGCAAGAAGGAAAAAGCAGTCGGCGGTCAGCTTTCAGCCTTCAGCTTTTTGTTTTTAGCTGAGGGCTGAGGGCTGACTGCTGATCGCTATTGTATTGCGACATCGCTTTGTCAATGCCGTCGCGAAGGACGGCGCGGAGGGCTTCGGCGCTCCGCTCTAAAACTTTTTCGACCTCGTCGCGCTGCGACTTCGGGAAACTTTCAAGCACGAAGCTCGAAGTGTCCGAGACCGCGTGCTCCGGCCTGATGCCGATGCGCAGTCGCAGGAACTCGTCCGTGCCGAGCACCGAGATGATGCTCTTCAAGCCCTTCTGGCCGCCGCTCGACCCGCGTGGTCGCAGGCGTATCGAGCCGAAGGGGAGCGCGATGTCGTCGCTGACGACGAGCAGGTCTTCCGCCGGGTTCAGGCCGTCCCGCTTCTTCAGGAGGCACGCGACCGACTCGCCGCTCAGGTTCATGTAGGTCTGCGGCTTTGCAAGCTCGACGGCGCGGCCCTCGATCTCCGCGCGGCCCACGAGCGCGCGGCACTCGGCGCGTTTGACCAAAGCGTTCGACTGCCGCGCCAGCACGTCAACCAACATGAAGCCGAGGTTGTGGCGCGTCCACTCGTAACGCTCGCCGGGATTGCCGAGGCCCACGATGAGCATGACGGAAAGCCGAGGGGTAAAAGGTGAAGAGGTGAAGAGAGTAAAAGGGAGAAGCCGCGCATTCCGTCGGACACTTCCCCTTTACCCTCTTCCCCGTTTCCCCTTTTACCCCTCGCCCTCTTCTTCCTTCTTGCCCTTGCCGATGACTTCCGGCTCGGCGACCTCTTCCACCGGTGCCGCCTCGGCGACCTGCTCCTCGCGCACGACGGCGACCGTGGCGACCGCCGTTTCGGGGTCGGTCAGGATGGTGACGCCCTCCTCAACCTTCAGGTCGGAGACGTGCAGCACTTCGTGGACGCCGAGGCCGCTCACGTCGGCGCGGATCACGTCGGGGATGATGCCGGGGCGGCAGCGAATCTCGACCTCGCGCAGGAGTTGTTCGAGGATGCCGCCCTCGTCCTTCGTGCCCAACGGTTCGCCTTCGAGTTCCAGACGCACCGTGACTTCCACCTCCTGCCCCTGCACGAGGCGGCGCAGGTCTGCGTGGACGAGCCGGCCCTTCACGGGGTCTATCTGCCTGTCGAGGAACAGAACCTCGTTCGCGCCGACGCCTTCAACGTCGAGCGTGAAGATGGTGTTGTGCCCCGCGCCGGAGCGCAGGATGGCGGCCAGCTCCCTGAGCGGCGCTGCCGCCGACACAGGCTCACCCTCTCCGCCGTAAACCGTGAGCGGCACCATGCCGCGCGCGCGCAAGCGTCGCGCGTCGTTCTTGCCGCGACCCGCGCGCAACTCCGCGCGCACCGTGATTGCTTGTCTCTCTGCCATAATGACTCCTAAAAGCCGTGAATGGTAAATCGTAAATCGTGAATCGTAAATCGTAGTTAAGAGTCATTCAGCCTGGGCTGTCGCCGCCCGACTTGAACGACGCTCAAACACTATTCACGATTTACCATTTACGATTCACGGTTTTCAAAGTGTTTGCCCTTCGCCTCACACGAAGAGCGAGGAGACGCTGGTCTCCTCGTGGATCGACTTGATCGCTTTCGCCAGAAGCGGCGCGATGCTCAAAACGTTTATCTTCTCAAGCCGGCACGCGTCGTCGCGCAGTGGGATCGTGTTGGTCGTCACGACCCGCTCAATCTCAGCGTCGGCGAGCAGCGAGCAGGCGTGGCCCGATAGAACCGCGTGCGTGAAGCAGGCGTGGGTGCGCTCCGCCCCCGCGTCGCGCAGCGCCGCCGCCACCTTCGTCAGAGAGCCGCCCGTGTCGCACATGTCGTCAACGATCAGGCAACTGCGCCCCCTCACGTCGCCGACGACGTTCATCACCTCGGCCACATTCGCCTTCTCCCGCCGCTTGTCGCACAGCGCGAGCGACGCGGGCGAGCCGTCGGCGGAGGTCAGGCGCTTGGCGTAGGCGCGCGCGCGCTCGGCCCCGCCCGTGTCGGGCGCGACCACGGTCAGGTTCGGGAGCTTGTGATCCTGGTAGTGGCCGATGAAGGCCGGCGCGGCGAAGAGGTGATCCACCGGGATGTCAAAGAACCCTTGAATCTGCGCCGCGTGCAAGTCCATCGTCAGGATGCGGTCGGCCCCGGCGGTGTTAATCAGGTTCGCCACGAGCTTCGCCGCAATCGAAACGCGCGGGCGATCCTTCTTGTCCGAGCGCGCGTAGCCGAAATAAGGGATGACCGCCGTCACGCGCTCGGCGGAAGAGCGGCGGAAGGCATCGAGCATGACGAGCAGCTCCATCAGGTGCGCGTCCGTCGGCGGGCACGTCGGCTGCACGATGAAAACGTCCGCGCCGCGCACGTTCTCGGTGATCTGGAAGTTGAACTCGCCGTCCGAGAACCTGTCGGTCGTCGCGCTGCCCGGATCGCAGCTCAGGTAGTTGCAAATCTCCTCGGTCAGCCCGCGGTTCGCGTTGCCGGAGAAGACCTTGATGCCGCCGGTGGTGCTCATAAGATAGATGTCAGATGTCAGATGCTAGATGTTAGTCAAAACCGCTGACATCTGACATCTAGCATCTAACATCTATCTTTTGGCTGGGGAGGCAGGATTCGAACCTGCGAATGCCGGTTCCAAAGACCGGTGCCTTACCACTTGGCGACTCCCCAATCCCGGTTTTCAGGCCCCGCGGCTGGGTCGGAGAACCGCCGCGCAACGCCCGAGTTCCCGCATATACTCGGCCCGCGTGAGCGTGGCGCATGCGAAGACCTGCCAGTCGCCTTCGGCCTTCAGCACTTCGCGGGCAAGTCCCGCTTCCCCCTTGCTTTCAAAGACTCCGAAGACGCTTGAACCGCTGCCCGAAAGCATCGCGCGGCGCGCGCCCACGCCCCAGAGCGCCGCGCGCGCGCGACCGACCTCCGGCTGAAGCCGCACGACGACGGCCTCGAAATCGTTCGATGTCACCCCACGGAGAAAACCGGAAAATTCGGCCTCTGCGCGCGAAACAGACAGGTTAACGACCGCCGTTTCCTTTGTCAAGGCGGGAGCGTTCAGCAGTTTGTAAGCCTCCGCGGTCGAGACTCGGACGCCCGGCGTGACGACGACCAGATGCATTTTCGGCGCGTCTTCGAGCGGAGTAATGTCAGTTCCCGTGCCCGTGCCAAGGGCCGTCCCGCCCGCCAGAAAGAAGGGCACGTCCGCGCCGAGCCGAGCGCCGAGCGCCGACAATTCAAGCACGTCCGTCTTGATTTCCCAGAGGCGCGCGAGGGCGACGAGCGCGACCGCCGCGTCCGACGAGCCTCCGCCGAGACCGCCCCCCGCAGGGATTCGTTTTTCGAGGGAGACGCGCGCGCCCCGCGACACGTCGTAACGCTCGCGCAGTGCGAGCGCGGCACGCAGGACGAGGTTGCTCTGGTCGGTCGGGATGTCCGGGTCGGAGCAGACGAGTTCGAGTCGTTCGTCTGGCCCCGCCTCGAAGGTCAGCTTGTCGTGGAGTGTGACGGTCTGGAAGACCGTCGAGATTTCGTGATAGCCGTCGGCGCGGCGTCCGCGCACGCGCAGGCCGAGGTTAATCTTGGCGAAGGCCGGGAGCGTGATTTTTTCTTCCGACACGTGCGAGCGGCTGGCTCCTTCTTCTCGAAAGCGCCAGCCGCCGTGATTCTCCCGCGAACCCGAAGTCTCGGACGCTAACGCTCCATGAATACCTGCGTGAAGAAGACCCGACCGTCCGCGGCGCGCGCGATCCCGATGCCGGCGTGCGTGAAACCGCCGTTCAGGATGTTCTCGCGGTGCTTCTCCGAGATCATCCAGCGCTCGACCGCGAAGGCCGTCGGGTCTGAGAAGCCCTGATTATACGCGATGTTCTCGCCGAGCGCCCGCCAGCCGCGCAGCCCTAGAACCTGCGCGCGCCCCGCGATGTCAAGCCCGTCGCCGTCCACGTGGTTGAGGACGCCGTCGCGTGCCATGTTCTGCGAGTGGTAGCGCGCGAGCCGCGTCAGAGCACCGTCCCAGACGAGCGGCCTGAGTCCCCTCTTCTGGCGCTCGGCGTTGACGAGGTCGAAGGCGCGGCGCTCGTCGCCCGTCGCAGAGACGGCAACCGCAGACATTGTCGCCGCTGATGGCGTGGATGCCGTCGGCGTCGTCATGCGCGCGACGAGACGCGCCTTCACGCTTTGCGGAACCTCCGTGCGAGAAGTCGAAAGCAGGCGCGCGACGGGTCGTTCCGGCTGACGCTCGGACGCCTTCGGCAGGCCGCCTTTCACCTTGGCGAAAGCCGTAGTGGACGTGAGACTCAATGTTAATACGAGAATGAATGCCTGAGACACCCCGGCGAGCGATACACTCCGGGGGAACCACCTTGAAAACATCGGGGGAACTCCTCGAAATCTTGAAACCCAGGGCCGGAGGAAGCCTTCAAATTGACCCGACAAAGGGCAAACGGCCAACCTGTTGGCAATTGTAAAACACCGTTTGGCCGCCGTCAATCGGAAAAACTTGGGGCGTGACGACGGCAAACGTCGAACGCCAGCTAAGCTGCTTTGAACAAATTACTTAACCTTGGGAATGCGGCACTCAACCGGGACGGCATAAGGGAAAGTTCAGGGTAAAGCTGCGCCGTGGGAGAGCAGGCCCGCTATAAAGGCGGGCACACTTTAGTCGCTGCGGGCGAGACAATCAACCGTTATTTGTTGGTCTCGCCGTCTAACTTGGCTTTGATTCGGGTAGTGTCGGCGGCCTCTACAGCGAGCGAGAGGGCTTTGCGCCAGGAGGTCTGCGCCCTTTCGCGCTGGCCGAGGCGTTGGAAGAGGTCGCCCAAGTGCTCTTGAATCGTCGCGGAAGCCGGGTTGCGGCGTGCCGCGTCGCTTAGGTAGTGCTCGGCCTCTTTGAGTTTGCCGAGTTTGTAGTAGGCCCAGCCGAAGCTGTCGAGGTAGGAAGGATTGGTCGGCTCGGCGCGCACGGCGCGCTGGATCATTCCGAGCGCCTCGTCGAGTCGCTCGTCGTGTTCGGTGAGAAAGTAGCCGAGGTTGTTAAGGGCCGTCGCGTTGTTCGGGTCTTTGGCGAGAACCTGTCGCAGAGTGGACTCCGCGCCCTTCACGTCGCCGGAGCGTTCCTGCGCGGACGAGAGCATGATGAGCGCGTTGGTAGCCGGTCCGGGCGCGTCGGCGGGCGCGAGCGCCAGAGCCTTGCGCGCGGCCTCGACCGCCTCGGCCCCGCGCCCGGCGCTTATCAGGAGGCTCGACATGAAAAGGTACTCTTCGTAGTCCGTTGCGTCGCCTTTGAGGCGCGGGCGCAGCAGGCCGAGCGCCTCGTCGCCGCGACCGAGTTCGGCGAGGGTCTGCGCTTCGAGGCGGAGCAGGCCGACCTCTTCGGGGAAGCGGCGGCGCGCTTCGCGGACGGCGGCCAGCGCCTCGTCGCGCTTGCCGAGCGAGCGCAGGAGTTCACCCTTCTGCATGTCGGCGGTCGGGTCGCTGCTTCCGAGCAGGCGGCGCATCCGCTCGATTGTGGCGAGAGCTTCGTCGGCCTGCCCGGCCTGCTTGCGGAGGGCGATGATGCTTGAGAGGACGGCGACCGCGAAAGGCTTTTCGCGCTCGGAGGCGAGCGGCGCATCCGCGACGTTGTGCTCTTTGAGCATGCCTTCGTAGACGGCCACGGCGTCGTCGTAGTGCGAGGCGTCGGCGAAGGTCTCGGCGAGCTGCACTTGAAGCGTGAGGCGGGAGCGTTCGTCGCCGACGCGTGCGGCTGTGATCCCTGCGCGGAGCGTCGCGGCGGCGTCTTCGACGCGGCCCGCGCGTGACTGAACGCGCGCGAGCATCTGGACGGCGGCGACGTTCTGCGGCTGCTGCGCGACGACGCGTCGAAGCTCTTCGATGACGCTCTGGTCGGCGCTGCCGCTGGCCTCAAGCGCCTCGCCGAGCAGTTGGAGGTAGCTCGTGTTGTCCGGCTCAATCGAGATGGCGCGGCGGATCGCGGCGACGGCCTCGGCGGGACGGCCCGCGCGTATCAGCACCTCGCTGAGGCGGGCGTTCGCGGCGGCGGGCGTCAGGTCGCGCCCGCGCGTGATGAGCTGGTAGAAGCGGCCCTCGATTGAGGCGGGGAGCGTCGCCCACTTGCGCAGTGCCTCGACGGCTTCCCTGTCGCGGCCCGTGGCGACGTAGAACTCTGCGAGCAGCGCCCACGCCTCGGCGTCGTTCTGGTGGACGCGGACGACCTCGCGCAGCTCCGTAACGGCCTTGTCGGCGACCGCGCGGTCGAGGTTGCCTTCGGCGAGACCGCTCTTGATGGTATAGACGCGCGAGAGGACGCGGTGCGCGCCGAGGTTGTCGGGGTTAATGCGCGCCGCTGCCTGGCCCTCTTGCTCGGACTGCTGGAAGTCGTCGAAGTAGAGCGCGACTTCGGCGAGCGCGGTGTGCGCCTCGGCGAGTTTGGGGTCGAGTTCCGCGGCCTGCTGGAAGGCGGCCTGCGCGCGGCGCAAAGACTCGGCGGCCGTGCTGCCGCTCCCCTGCGCGCTCTCGAAGTAGCGCTCGCCTTCGAGCAGTTTGGCGTAAGCCTGAGCGCGTCGCTCGCGCGGCGGCAGTGCGGCCTGCGACTGCGCCGTGGCCGGCGCGCCATCGCCGGTCGTCTGTTGTGAAGTTCGGGCGGGCGGGCCGTCTCGCCTGACCTGCGCGTGCATGGCAGTAGTCGCGGCGAAGGCGGCGGCGAGCGCGAAGACGCGGGAGTGCGTCACAATGCGCTGCGTGCGTCGAGCAGAGAGCTTCAAGCGATTGTCCCTTTCGCGGCCCGGCCCGCCTCGCCCGGCTCGCCTTCAACGGCCCCCGCGACAACGCTCTGCCACGCGGCGCGGCGCGGGTAGCAATACAGGAGCACGGCGGCGGCGATGACGCCCAGGTAGAGCATGTCCGTCCAGACGCCCGTCATCAGGCTGATAACGAACCCGAGGAGCGCGACCACGCCGCCGACGAGGGCGACATAGATGGTCGTCCACTGCAAAGTCTCAAGCAGGCCCGACGCGCCGCGCAGCGCCGCGATGTCCCGCAGGCGCATGGCGGAAAACCGCGTGCGGCGGAAGACGACCGCGCCGACGCCGAGGAAGACGATGGCGAGCCGGAGCGCGTTGGCGACCGTCGGGTCGAAGTCGAGCGGCAGGCGCGAAGCGACGCCGAGCGCGAGGGCGACGAGGACGAGCGTGAACAGGAAGACCGCGGCGACGACGCGCGCGGCGGCGCGGTGCCTGCGGGCCAGCTCGTCCTGTGTGCTCTCGACAGTTTGTGACACGACGCTTCCTCGAATTCTACGGGCGGGAACGCTTGAGAGATGCGACCGACTGCACAGGGGACTTCGGAAAATTCTAACACCCGCTCAGCAAACCGGGCAAACAGGCCGGACTCTTGAAAGCGAGGCGGACGGCGACTAGGCCGCTGCCACAACACCGAAGACGCTGAGCAGGCGAAAAGCGCCGGACTCTTCTGTAACGAAGAATCCGGCGCTCTCTGAGTTTTGCAGTTCAGAGTTGATTACGGCTTGACGCCGTTGCCGGGCGGCGGGGTGGCCGGGGTCGTCGGCTGTGTGGCCGCGGGTTTCGACGGGTCGGCGGGGGTCGAAGGCGCGCCGGGGCGCGTGGGTTCGAGGGTCACTTCCTTCTTCGCGCCGGCGTCCGTCTTCGTCGTGGCGGTCGGGAGCGGCCTCACGTCGCGGGCCGGGCCGGTGCGCTTCACCGGCAGCGTGTTGTAGTTGTCGGGCAGCGTCCCGCCGTTCTTGATAACATCTTCAATGATGTCGCCGCCCTTGCTCGAACGGCTGATGATGACGCCGTCGTTGTTCACGGTCTTCGGCACCGTGCCGGCGATCTGCTGCATGATCCCCTTCATGAGGCCCGGCCCCGTCGGCTCTTCCTGCACGGCGTCGGGCGCGGGGTCGGGAACCTGCGCGCCGATGGCCGCCAGCTTCTCTTTGGCCTTGTCGGCGTAGTCGCTGTTCGGGTGCATGCGCACAAGCTCCTGGAAATATTTCGTCGCCTCGTCCGGCTCCTCCTCTTCCACATACGTGATGCCAATGCGGTAGAGCACCTCGGCCCTGCGCGAATAGTGCGGATACTTCTCAAGGAGTTCGCGGTAGCGCGACTGCGCGCCCTTCAGGTTCTGCGCGTGGTGCGTGTAATACTTGTTGAAGTATTGGTCGCCGACATCCTTGTCGTGGTCGGCCTCATTCTCCTGAACCTCCCGCAGGCGAACCTCTATTTCGGGACGCAGCGACGACTTCGGGAAGTCCTGGATGCAGACCTTGAGCCGCTGCTCGGCCTTGCGCGCGGGCGAGATGTCGCGGTCGGCGAGTCCCATCCGTCGCATCTCGACCTCGGCCTGCTTGAGGCACACGTCGTCCGAGAGCGGATGCGTCGGGAAGAAGGTCACCCAGTCCTGGTAAGCCTGGCCGGCCTGGATGAGCGCGCTCGTCGTGCCTTCGAGGTAGAAGGTGTCGGCGATGGCGAGCTTGGCGAGCGGCAGGAAGGGCGAGTCGGGGTAGGTGTTGATGATGACGCTGTAGAGTGCGCGCGACTCCTCGAAGTTGTCCTTGCGCGCCTCGTGGGTCGCGTCCTCGAAGAGCTGTCGGTCGCGGCCCGGAGCGACCGTGCTGACCTCGTCGGCGTACTTGTCCTTGCCGCCGCCGCCGAAGGGGAATATCCAACTGAAGAAGCCGCCCTTCTTCTTCGTCGCCGTGGAGGTCTTAGTCTGTGCGGCGGGCGCGTCGCGGCGGACGCCCGCCGTCTCGCGCATCGCCGCCTGCACGCGGTTGTCGAGGTCTGTCACGGCGGCTTCGAGCTTGTCGAGCGCGCCCACGTCGTAGCGCTCGGAGCGCTCCTGCTTGCCGCGAATGTCGTTGACCTCGCCGAGCAGCTTGCTCGCCTCCTTGTCCAGCCCGCCGAGGCGCACCGCCGGGTCGTCCGCCGAAGGCTTCTTCCCGCCCGTGTCCTTCGCGTTCAGCCCCGCAGTCGCGGCGTTGAGCGTCCGGCGCAACGTCTCAAGCTTCGAGCGCATGACCTCGATGCGCTGCTGCGGCGCGACCGACTGCTGCCGCGCCGCGACCGTCACAGACCGGACGGGCAGAGCGCCGAGCGCCAGCCCCGCGCACAGGGTGAACATTACGACTCTGCGAAAACGCATTGGCAAAACCTCCACTAAAACAAAATGCTGAATGCGGAATGATGAGTGATGAATGTCAGGAGGCAAGCGCCTTTTCATTCATCATTCCGCATTCAGCATTCATCACTAAACCATTTGTACCGCCGCGGCGAGCAGTTCGCGCACGGAGCGGGCGGGGTCGCCGTCGCCGAAGACCGCCGTCCCGGCGACGAATATCTCGGCACCCGCCGAAGCACACTTCGCGATGTTGTCCTGGTCAATGCCGCCGTCAATCTCGATGCGGGTTTGCAGGCCGCGCTCCTCGATCATGCGGCGCAAGCGCCTGACCTTTTCGACCGATGTCGGGATGAACTCCTGGCCGCCGAAGCCGGGGTTGACCGACATGACCAGCACGTAGTCTGCGAATTGCAGGGCCTCTTCCAAATGGAAGAGAGAGGTCGCCGGGTTGATGACGACGCCGGCCTTCGCGCCCCGCTTCTTGATCGCCGCGAGAGTCCGGTGGATGTGCGGGTCGGCCTCGATGTGTACGGAAACCATCTGCGCGCCCGCCTCGACGAACTTCTCGGCGTACAGCCCCGGCTCGGAAATCATTAGATGCGTGTCCAGGGGCAGATGGGTTGCGCGGGCCAGCGAACGAACTACGGGTAATCCGACCGTGAGGTTGGGCACGAAATGGCCGTCCATCACGTCAACGTGAATCAGGGTCGCCCCGCCGCGCTCGGCTGCCGCGATCTCTTCGCCCAGGCGCGCGAAATCAGCAGAAAGGATGGACGGCGCTATCTCGATCATCGCTTGCTCCCTCACAGTTCCGCCGGTTTCGACGGGATATCTCGCCGAAAAGCGCGGCTGGCCGAGTCCGCGCCATCTACGTCAGGGGATCGGTCGCCGGTTGGCGTTTGCGCCCGCGGGGCGGCTCGTGTTTGTGACGCGCCCGCCCATGTTCGTGTTCCGGCTGCGGTTCGTGTTCGCAGCGGCGTTACTGTTTCGGTTAGGGTTGGCGTTGCGGTTGCCGGGGAGGTTCGCGTTGCCCGCGTTCGCGTTGTGCACGTTCTCGACGCCCGCGTTGGCGTTCAGGTTCGCGTTGGTGTTGGCGGCGGCGTTCGAGTTGGCGTTCGAGTTCCGGTTCGTGTTCCTGCGCCGGTTCGCGTTCTGGTTCCGGTTCTCGTCCAGCGCTTCCGTGCCGCGCTCCGTCTTCCTCTCTTCGGCGACGGCCTCGTTGGGCGGCGTCTCGCCCTCCTTCGGCGCGCGGCTGACGACGACGCGGACGATCTGGCCTCCCTTGACGACCTCTCCGGCGTGCGGCGTCTGGTCGAGGATGATGCCGGGCGGCACGTCCGGCTTGTAGCGCGCGGCCCTCTGGCTGATGTCGAGGCCGGCCTTGCCGAGCGTCTTCTCGCCGTCGAGGTAAGACTGGTTGGTCACGTCGGGAACCTGCACGTTCGGGCTGCGGAGCGAGAGGTAAACGGTCGTGAGCAGGCCGAAGGCGAAAGCGACGGCGATCAGCGCGACGATTCCGAGTTTACCGAACGCCGACAGGATTTTCCCAAAAGCCACTAAACTTCCGACGCCTCACTTGCTCGCCCGACGGGGGAATTCAGCCGCCGAACCAGCGGCCTCTAACAGACCGCGAAGTCTAACACCCGCCGCACGCGAGCCGCAAGGAAGGGCAGGACGGGGGGATAGGGAGACGAGGAGACAGGGAGACTGAAAGATTGGGCGATGTGGAGACCATCAAAACGCTCTCAGAGCCTCGGTTTCTGCTTCAGATTGTCTCTCCCCGTCACCCCGTCTCCCCTTCTCCCCACCTCTTCCTGAGTGCCGCGACGAAGAAGCCGTCAACGTCGTCCCTGTGCGGCCAGGTGCGCGCCGCGCCAGACGGGAGCAGAAGT
>QHXN01000080.1 GCA_003222975.1 Acidobacteriota bacterium
CTCGAATACAACAACGCCTTCCTCGCCCCGCGCGAGCTTCGCGGCCTGCGCCCGCTCGACGCCCCGACGGCCTACCGCCGCGGCTACCTCGAACGCGCAGACCGCCGCGAGCGCTTCCCCAAGAATCATGACATGGAGGCGCTGCACACGATGGCCCCCGCCGAGGCCGTCCGGTTTCTCAGACACTTCTTCGCGCGCCACAAAGGCAAGTACGAGCTGAGCGTCGCCGAGACGGCGGAGCCGGTCGAGGCGGTTAAATTGTAGGTAGGTGCTCGGCGGTTTGATAAGGAGGCAACGGTGGCGAGATTCTTATTGCTTTCTCTTTTCATCCCGGTTGTGGCGGCATCAGGGTGTCGAAGCCCTCGCGTCGAACTAACCAATCAACAGAAACAGCTTGCCGCCGATTCCGAGTCTGTTATTGACGACTATTTGGCTCAGAACATCGAAAGACCTGGATTTGGCGGAAAGGTGTTTTGCTCACACAAGGCGTTAGACATTGAGGACAAAGGCGAAAGAGTGAATGAATACGTGTTCGCGCTCTGTCAGGAATATCGCGCAAGGGATGGAGGCTTGAGTGAAGGCACGGGAACGGCCATTCCCGTTGTCATCCAAATGGAGAGGCGGGGTCAGTCGTATCAAGTCGTCGCTCAACAGGTTCCGGGAGATTCGCCCCGCTTTGCGAGTGACGTGAAGCGTATGTTCCCTGAGAAGACACATAATGAAATATTTTATGGCAACAGAAGTGACTTGATTGCCGCAGCAGAGAGAAGGGCTAAGACATATTATGGAATCCAATGACACCGTACCTCGAAACCGACATGCACTGACCATCATTCAGCAGTACTCGCATGCGCGTTGATTGGGTAGCGGTTGGTGTCCGGTATTGTTAGTTTATGGATTGGCACGCGCAGCCCAGCAGATGCCCTCAGTTTATGTAGCCTTCTCCTCGTTCAGAACCACCACGACCCCCATCATCCACCAGACGAGCAGCGCGACCTCCGAGTCGCCGAAGTTGTAGTTGACCAGAGAACTGGCGAGGAAGCCCGCGAGCGCGCCCGTGATGCCGAGGGCGAGGCCGTGCGCGCCCGCGCTGCCTGAGTCGCGCCACATCGCTTCGGCGCGCGCGGCCATCCGCCAGAAGACGTACATCAGCCAGAGCCAGAAGAGGAGCGCAGGCAGGCCGCGGTCGAAGGCGAGCTGGATGGGGGTGGAGTGCGCGTGCAGCATGTCCGTGCCTGGAAAGCCCCACTCGTTCCAGTGCTCGTGCACCGCGTCCATGCCGTGCCCGAACAGCGGGTGCAGCCACACGCGCGCCGCCGCGATGCGCGCCACCTGCAACCGAAGCGACGCGCTCGGATCGCTCAACTCAAGCGCGCCGCCCGCGCGCGTCCGCCACACGGCGACCGCGCCGAAGCCGAGGACGAAGGCGACGACCGCGACGATGACAACGCGCTGCCGCCCGCGCGCCGCGCGCCACGCCAAAACGGACGCGCCGACGGCGAAAGCCACGAGCGTCGTCCGCATCGCCGTCAGCGCGATGCCTGTGGCGAGCACGACGAAGGCGACGGCGGGCAGGACTACTGTGCTTCGTCGCCAGCCGCCACGTCTGTTCTCTTCGGTCTCTCGCCCTTTATTCTTTGCCGTCTCGTCGCTCTCCGCCGTCTCGCGTCGCCCTCCTTTTTCCGTCGCCTCCCGACGTAGCCAGACGGCGAGCGCGAATCCGAGCGCGAGCTGCGCGATGATCTGCAAAAGCTCCGCGAAGGTCTCGTAGTGGCGCGTCCAGCCCGAAGCGCGGAAGTTGTGCGTCGGCCCGCCGCCCTCGATGCCCGAAGGCGAAGGCGCGCGGCGCGCCTCTTCGTTGATGAGAATGCCCGGCCACTCGACGTGCTCGCCGTGCGAGATGACGCTCAAGTTGGCGTGCCCGCCCGCCGGAGTCTGCCTGAGCGCCTCGTCAATCTCCGCAACCGACGCGACGCGACGCCCGTTGACGCGCCACACCGCGTCGCCCTCGCCGAGCGGCGTCTGCCGAAGGGGGCTGTCCGCGCTCAGCCCGCGCACGACGACGCCCCGGCCCAGGACAAGCTCGCCCGCGCCCCACAGCACGCCCGCCGAGGCCGACGCGATCATCAACGCGGCGAGCAGCACGGCAGTCCTGCGCGTGAGCAAACTCTGCGTGAAGTAGAACGTGAGGAACGTCGCGGCGTTGACGAGCTTCGGCACGCTCAGGCGCGGCTCCGCCGAGAGGAAGGACGAGAGGGCAGTCCACGCGAAGAAAAGCCAGAGCGGGAGGTCGAGCGCCGTGCGCCTTACGCCTGTGCGTCTTGTCGAGGCCGCGCGAACCAGCCACGCGAGGATGGCCGCCGAGAGTCCCATCCAGGAGCCGGCAATCGAGTGCGGCGCGGCCAGCGCGTAGGCGACGAAGCCGGCGAGCGCGAGCGCGCCCGTCGCGCTTCCGAAGCGGCCCGCGGGGCGCGCGTTTTCATCCGTCGGAGTGCGCATAAACCCTTGCGGAAAGACTTAGTTGACACCCGCCGCGGGCGCGTGTTAGCGTAAAAATCGCCCGTCCTCGGAGACAGGGGCGAGAGCCGTGGACAAGACGTTCAAAGCCGGGCCGGAGCACCCTGTCGCTGCCTGTTTCGCCTCGCTCCGGTTCTCAAGCAGCCCGCTTCTTCCGAACGGCTAATTTTCCAAATGGGTTTCGACAAGGCAAAAGCCATACGTGCGGCTGAGAAGTACCTTGCCCAGGGCAAGATATCTTCGGCCCTACAGGAGTATCAACGCATCGCCGAGGCGGACGCGGGCGACTTCACCGCGCTCAACACCGTCGGCGACCTCTACGCGCGCCTCAACCAGAAGGCGGAGGCCGTCGCCTGCTACCGCCGCGTCGCCGAACATTATCGCGAACAGGGCTTCACGCTCAAGGCCATCGCGATGTACAAGAAGCTCACGCGCTTCGGCCCGGAAGACCACCAGACGGCGCTCGCCCTCGCCCAGCTCTACGAGCAGCAGGGGCTGATGGTCGAGGCGCGCGCGCAGTACATGGTCGCGGCGGACGCCTTCGCGCGCGCGGGCAACACCCGCGAGGCGCTCGGAGTCCTGCGGCGCATCGCCGACCTCGACCCCACGAACACGCACGTGCGCCTGCGCCTCGCCGAGAGCTACACGCGCGAGAACATGCCGGACATGGCCGCCGAAGCCTACACGCTAGCGGGCGAGCGGCTCGCGTCGCGCGGCGAGTTCGAGCAGTCGCTCGACGCCTTCACGAAGGCTCTGGCGCTTCGACCCGCGTCGCACCCGGCGCTGGCGGGCCTTCTGGCCGCGCACACGACGCTCGGCACGGCGGACGAGGCCGCGGAAATTCTGGGGCAGTTGGCGGGCGAGCGGCCCGACGACCTGGAGGTGCGCGCCATGCTCGTGCGCGCCTACGTCGAGGCTGAGGACGCATGGCGCGCCGAACTCGCCGCGAAGGAGCTGGTCGCGCGCGACCCTTCGAGCTTCACGCTCTACTTCGACGTGATACGGCTGCACCTGCGGCAGGGCAACGTCGCCGACGCGGCGCGCCTGCTCGGCGGGGTCGCCGACCCCGCGCTTTCGGGCCGCCAGGAGGCGGCGCTCACCGAGCTGCTCCAGGAAGTCCTCGCGCGCGACCCCGAACAGATGGAAGCGCACCGCCTGCTCGTGCGCGCTTACTCGGCGATGCGCGACGACGCGCACCTGCGCTCCGCGCTCGAACGCCTCGCCGACGCCGCCGAGTCCGCGGGCGACAACGAAGAGGGGCGCCGCGCGCTGACGCAGCTCGCGCTCCTCACGCCCAACGAGCCGGACTACCGCACGCGCCTCGAAGAACTCGGCGGCCCGCTCTTCGACGAAGGCGAAGGGGCCGCGCGCGGCGACGAAGTGCCCACGTTCGAGAGCTTCGTGGCAGGCGGCGACGCGGGCGGCGCGGGGGCGGAGTCGGCGGCGGGCGCACAGGACGAGCCGGCACGGTTCGAGTGGAACGCGGTCACGGAGCCACAGCACGCTGACGCCAGCGCCTCCTTCGCAGACCTCAACGAACTGGCCGACAACGGCGTCGGCGGCTATGAACTCTCAGGCCAGCAGCAGTCTGACCACCAGCCGCCGCAGTCCGGCTTTCAAGAGTTCGACTTCAGCGCTTACGCGCCGGGCGCGGACGACGCGCGTGCGCAGCAGTCGGACGGCGCGGGCGTCGGGCGCATGCTCCGGCAAGAGTTGGAGAGCATTGACTTCTACATCGAGAAGGGCTACGCCGACATCGCGCGCGATACGCTCGACATGCTACCGCCGCAGGCAGCCGTCTTGCCCGAAGCGTCCGCGGGGATTGACCCCGGCCTCGCCGCCATCTTCGACGAGTTCCGCGAGGCCGTCGAGGACTCGGACGAGGGCGACAGCGCCGACTTCGACACGCACTACCAGATGGGTCTCGCCTATCGCGAGATGGGGCTGCATGACGAGGCCGTCGAGGAGTTTCAGGTCGCGGCCAACATGGTCGCGCCCAGCGACGGCACGCCGCGCTACCTGAGCTGCTGCAACATGCTCGGCCACTGCTTCATGGAGAAGGGCATGCCGCGGCCCGCCGCGCTCTGGTTCAAGCGCGGACTGGCCGCGCCCGGCCACACCGAGGACGAATATCAGGCCATGCGCTACGACCTCGGCACGGCCTACGAGCAGTTGGGCGACACAGACCGCGCCATCGAAATCCTGTCCGAGGTTTACGCCATAGACGTTTCCTACCGCGGCGTCGCCGAGCGGCTGCGCGAGTTGCAAAACACCGTGAACCGTAAACCGTGAACCGTGACAAGTGGCTTTCGCCCCATCACGATTTGCCGTTCGCAGGTCGCAGCATTTATCTTGTCACGGTTCACGGTTCACGGTTTACGTCTGTTATGGCTTCGAGGCTGACCGTCATCTTCTTCATCGTCCTGTGCCTGGAGGCGGGCGTCTGCCTGACGGTGCTGCCCTGGTGGCAGCCTTGGGGGATGGGCGGCTGGGGCGACAACTACTTCCTCGTCTTCGCGGCGCAGAAGATCGGCTCGCCCGGCCTGCTGCGCGCGGTCGCATCGGGGTGGGTGCGCGGCGCGGTGACGGGCCTCGGCCTGCTGAACCTGGCGATGGCTTTCTGGGAGACGTTCCACTTCAAAGAGACCGTGCGCCGTCTTCAAGGCCTCGACAACCCGCCGCCCGCCGCCGTCGAGTTGAAGAAAGATGCTCCCCCGACGGACGACTCTCACGATGCCGCGCGAGCTGACCGTACCGATCACTTATCTCGTCACGAGCGGCGAGACGACTGACGCGACCACCCCGTCGAGCGCCGACTTTCTAGCCCTACTCGCGCTCGTCGAGCGGGCCGCCGCCGCCCGCGTCACGCTCGTCCAGCTCCGCGAGAAAGCCTTGAGCGCGCGCACGCTCTACGAGCTGGCCTCGCGCGCCGCCCGGCTCACGCGCAGCACGACGACGCGCCTCCTCGTCAACGACCGCGCCGACATCGCGCGCGCCGCGGGCTGCGACGGGGTTCAACTGACGACGCGCTCGCTTGATGCCTCGGTCATGCGCCGCACCTTCGGGCCGGACTTCCTCGTCGGCGTCTCCACGCACACGCTTCAGGAGGCGCGCGACGCGCGCGACGGCGGGGCCGACTTCGCGGTCTTCGGCCCCGTCTTCGACACGCCCACGAAGCGGCAATACGGCCCGCCGCTCGGCCTCGAACGTTTGCGCGAGGCGGCGCACGCTCTCGCGCCTTTCCCGCTCGTCGCCATCGGCGGCGTGGGCGAAGTGAACGCGCGCGACGTTCTGCGCGCGGGCGCTGTCGGCGTGGCCGCGATTCGCCTCTTCGCGGACGGACAAAGCCTCGCGCGGACTGTGCATCTCATCGAGAGCCTGAGCGCCCTTTGAAGAGCCGCCGCGAATGTTGAGCGTCCTTTGGGGCCGCGAACGCCCGTTCCCTTCGCAGTCGTACTTGAGAGAATCGTGTCGAGCAACGTCGAAACTGAAACGCCGCCCGTCGCGCTGACCGTCGCGGGCTTCGACCCGTCGGGCGGCGCTGGCGTCGTCGCCGACGTGAAGACGTTCACGGCCTTCGGCTGCTTCGCGACCGCCGCGGTCACGTCGCTCACCTTCCAGAATACGACGGGCGTCTTCGGCACGGCGCACCAGAGCGCCGGGGCGGTCAGTGCGCAGGTGCTCGCGGTCGCGGAGGATTTCCAGGTCGCGGGCGCGAAGACCGGCATGCTTCCGACGCGCGAGATAGTCGCCGAGGTCGCGCGATTGTTTCGCGAGACAAACTTGCCCGCGCCCGTCGTTGACCCGGTCGCGCGCTCGACCACGGGGCAGGATTTGATGGACGACGGGGCGCTCGGTGCGCTAAAAAGGGAGCTGCTGCCGCTCGCGCGCGTCGTCACGCCGAACCTCGACGAGGCCGAGGCGCTGACGGGCCTGCGCGTGTGCGACGAGCGCGGGATGCTCGAAGCCGCGCGCGCGATGCGCGAGATGGGCGCGCGCGCAGTGCTCGTCAAGGGCGGACACCTCGCCGGAGGCGCTGCGCTCGATCTGCTCGACGACGGCGGCGTGGTCAGAACTTTTTCAGCCCCCCGCGTTGCTTCCGGTGCGACGCACGGCACGGGCTGCACGCTGTCAGCCGCCATCGCCGCGTGCCTCGCGCGCGGCCTGACGCTCGAAGAGTCGGTCGGCGCGGCCAAGCGCTTCGTCACCGACGCCATCCTGCGCGCGCCGCGATTGGGGCGCGGACACGGCCCCATCAACCACGCCGTCGCCGCGCGGCCCTGACGCGCGCGCGGGCCACGGCCAGAAGTGAAGAACATGAGAAACGGAACCACGCTCAAACAGTTCGCCGCGGCGGCGCTTGCCGCGTGCCTGTGTCTCGCCCTCGCCCACACTTCAGCCGCGCAGGTTGACGACTTGAAGAACGGCGTCGGCGTCTTTGCTGTCAAGCCGAAGAAGAAGCGCGTTGTCGAGCCGCCGCACCCGCCGCCTGTCGTCGCCACGCACGAGACGCGCCTCAGCCCCGACGACCAACTGCTCCAGGCCGTCGGCAAGGGCGACGCGGCTGCGGTTAACAGTTGGCTGGGCCGCGGCGCGAGCGCGAACGCGAAGTCGAAGGAGGGGGGCTGCCCGGCGCTCGTCTACGCCGTCGCGGGCAAGAGCGCGCAGGTCACGCAGTCGCTCCTCGCGAAGGGCGCGGACGTGAACGCGCGCTGCGCGGACGGCGTGACGGCGCTGATGGTCGCAGCCGAGGCGGGCGACGCCGAAACCACGCAGGCGCTCGTCGAACACGGCGCGGACGTGAACGCAAAGACCGACGACGCGCGCACGCCGCTCATGTTCGCCGCCTCGAACGGCAGCCTGGCAATCGTGCGCGCCCTGCTCGCGAAGGGTGCCGACGTGTCTGCGCACCACAAGGACGGGCGGACGCCGCTCGTCTTCGCGGCGGCGAACGGCGACGCGGAGATCGTCGGCGAGTTGATCGCGAAAGGCGCGGACGTGAACGCGCGCGCCGACGACGGCTGGACGCCGCTGCTCTGGGCCTGCTGGATGGGGAAGGTTGATGTCGTCAAACTCCTGCTGGCGAAGGGCGCGGACGTGAAGGCGCGCGACAAGGACAACGACACCGCGCTGATGAAGGCCGTCACGCAGAAGGGTGTGCTCCCCGGCGAGACGCAGAAGGAGCCGCCCGACGTGCGCTTCCAGAAAGACGTGGCAATCGTGCAGATGCTCCTCGCCGCCGGGGCCGACGTGAACGCGGTCGGCAACAACGGCGGCACGGCCCTTATCTTCTCCGCCTCGCGCGACGGCGACGACAGCCTCGTCAACACGCTGATCGCGAAGGGCGCGGACGTGAACGCGCACAATAACGCCGGGGTGACGTCCGTCATCATCGCCGCCACCTACGGTCGCATCTCCACGCTCGACGCGCTCTTAGGGCACAGCGCGGACGCCAACGCGCACACCTCCAAAGGCTTCACCGCGCTCATTGCCGCCGCCGGTCTCGGCCTCTCCAACACCGTCCGCCTCCTCATCGAGCACGGCGCGGACGTGAACGCCAAGTACGAGGACGGTCGGACGGCGCTGGCCTTCGCGCGGGAGAACGGTCAGGCTCGCGTGATCGAAATTCTGAAGGGCGCGGGAGCGCAGTAAAGCCGTAAACCGTGAACCGTAAACCGTGACGAGAGGAAAGCAGGTTTTCTCTTGTCACGGTTTACGGTTCACGGTTTACGGCTTTTACTGCTCTTCAATCGTGACCTTCTCCATCACAACGTCCTTCGTGGGCCGGTCGCCGGGGCCGGTCTGCGTCGTGGCGATCTTGTCCACAACGTCCTGGCCGGCGACGACGCGACCGAACTTCGTGTAGGAGGGCGGCAGCGGGTAGTCCGCGTGCATGATGAAGAACTGCGAGCCGTTGGTGTTCGGCCCGGCATTAGCCATCGCCACCGTTCCCCGCGCGTAAGGCCCGCGGTAAAGTTCCGACGAGCGGTTGATCTCGTCGTCGAAGCGCCCGCCCCAGGCCGACTGCCCGCCGCGTCCGGTCCCCGTCGGGTCGCCGCCCTGAATCATAAAGCCCTTGATGACGCGGTGGAAGATGACGCCGTCGAACTTGCCGGCCTCGGCCAGCAGGCGGAAGTTCTCCGCCGTCTTCGGGGCCTCGTCTTCCAGAAGCTCGAAGCGGATCGTGCCCACATTCGTCTCGATGTTCGCGATTCGGTTAGCCATAAGACTCCTTCAAGTAGTCAGTAGCCAGTAGCCAGTAGCCAGTAGAAAACGCCTCTCAGTCGTACCACCACAGCGCCAGCGTAAGCGCCCGCTTTGCGGAGCGTACTGACTACTGGCTACTGACTACTTTTTAAAGAACGAATCTTTCAATCGCGGCGGCGACGCCGTCCTCGTCGTTCGTGGCGGTCGTGTGGAAACCGGCGCGGCCCAGCAGCGACGGGTCGGCGTTGCCCATGACCACGCCGGTTCCGGCCCACTCCAGCATCTCCAGGTCGTTGAAGTTGTCGCCGACGGCCAAAACCTCTTCGCGCCGCAGGCGCTGCTCGGCGGCCACCGCCGCCAGCCCCGCGCCCTTCGACGCTTCTGGGTGCAGCACGTCCAGGAGCGCGAAGTCGGTCTTCGGGTAGAGCGTGAGCAGGAGCCGGACGCCCCGGCCCAACTCGCGCCGCATCTCTTCGCCCAGACGCTCCATCGCTGCGCAGCCGCCGGAGAAGGCGACGTGCAGAGGGTCGTGGTCGAGGTATTCGTCGAGCGAGGGCACGCGGCGGATGGTATGTGCCGCCGTATCGCCGACGACGCGTCGCGACCAGGCGATGTACTTGGCGAGCGCCGTGTTGCCTTCGCTGATGTGGTCATAGACGAGGAGGCCCGCGCCGGCGTGGTCGTCGCTGACGAGCGCGTCCGCGCCGTGCGCGCGACCGACGCGGACGACGGCGCGCGCGGCCTCGACGGGCATCAGGATGGCGCTGACGGTTTCGAGCGTTCGCGCGTGCTTCGTGAGCGCGCCGTTGTGTGAGATGACGGGAACGTCGAGGCCGAGTTCGAGCGCGAGGGGGCGCGCGTCGCGGAAGCGCCGGCCCGTGACGAGCGCGACCGACACGCCCGCGGCGCGCGCCGCCCCGATGGCCGCGCGGTTGCGCGCGGTCAGCTCGCCGCGCGAGTCGAGCAGAGTCCCGTCCAGGTCGAGGGCGACTAAACGAATTGCCATCACGGAAATTTTAGATTTTAGATTTTTGATTTGCGATTGAAGGCTCTCAGCGGTCGTCACTCAGCTTTCGGCAGTCAGCTTTTTGTCTTTAGCTGAAAGCCGAGCGACAACCGCTCTTAAATTTCAAATCAAAAATCTAAAATCTAAAATCGTCCTGACTCTAGCATCCGCCGACCGAAGGGTGCAACACAGTCGCTCCACCTGACAGGTCGCGCGGCTGTGTGAGAGACTTGAAAGTGTCATGAGACGCGTCGTTGAAGGCTGGGCGGGGCCGTGAAGTTCGACCCCGAGCCGCAGCTTCCTCGTCAGTGCTTCGGCCTTCGCGGACGCGAAAAATTCGCGGTTTTCGCGGGAAACAAAGGGATTTTGAAGGGAGAAGGCAGGCGATGAACGTCACGCATCTCGAATGCGCCGCGTGCGGCGCGCGGCACGAGGCACGGCGGTTGCACAACCTCTGCGAGACGTGCGGTAAGCCGCTGCTGGTGCGCTACGACCTGGACACGGCGGCGCGCACGCTGACGAAAGAAAGTCTCAAGGGGAGAAGAAGCGACCTGTGGCGTTACCTCGAAGTGCTGCCCGTCGAGCGCGAAGAAAACATCGTCTCGCTCGGCGAAGGCTTCACGCCGCTGCTGCGCGCCGCGCGGCTGGGCGAGTCGCTCGGCCTGAAGCACCTTTTCGTCAAGGACGAGTCGCAGCAGCCGACGCAGAGCTTCAAGGCGCGCGGGATGGCGGCGGCGGTCTCGATGGCGAAGGAGCTAGGCGCGCGCAAGCTCGCGGTGCCCTCGGCGGGTAACGCCGCGGGCGCGCTCTCGGCCTACGCCGCGCGCGCCGGACTCGAAGCGCACATCTTCATGCCGCGCGACACGCCGCGCGCCAACGTCGTCGAGTGCGAGCAGACGGGCGCGCAGGTCACGCTCATTGACGGCTTGATAACCGACTGCGGCGCGGAGGTCGCGCGGCGTAAAGAGGCCGAGGGCTGGTTCGACGTTTCGACTTTGAAAGAGCCGTACCGCGTCGAGGGCAAGAAGACGCTCGGCTACGAGTTGGCCGAACAGCTTGACTGGGAGTTGCCGGACTGGATAGTTTATCCGACGGGCGGCGGTACAGGTCTCATCGGCATATGGAAAGCCTTCGACGAGATGGAGGCGCTCGGCTGGATAAATGAGAAGCGCCCGCGCATGGTGACGGTTCAGGCACGGGGCTGCGCGCCGATTGTGCGCGCGTTCGAGGAAGGCCGGCGACACGCCGAAGAGTTTCAGAACGCCGCGACGGTCGCATCGGGCCTGCGCGTGCCGAAGGCCATCGGCGACTTCCTCATCCTCGACGCGCTGCGGGCGTCGGGCGGGACGGCAATCGCTGTGAGCGACGAAGAACTGCTCGCCGCCGTCCGCGAGATCGGCGCGGCGGAAGGTCTCTTCGTCGCGCCCGAAGGCGCGGCCTGCCTGCCCGCTCTGCGTAAATTGATCGAGCGAGGCGACGTGCGACGGGACGAGCGCGTCGTGCTCTTCAATACGGGCGCGGGCGTGAAGTACCTGGAAAGTTTCGAGAAGGTTTAGAGGTGGCCCTGGCCGCGCGGCACGTTTGAAGTTTTCGCGTTGAGAGAATTTTATGGATAGTCGCAAGCTGCTTTCGACGATTTTTCTGGCGTCGGCACTGGCCGTCGCCGTCGGCGCTCAGACGAAGAAAGGCGCGGCTGCGAGCGCGCAGCCCGAAGAGGCCGTCGCCGAAAAGGCGGCGACGTTCGACCAAAAACATTTCGACGAGCTGCGCTCGGAAGGCTTCGACGCGCTCTTCAACCTCGACTACGAGGGCGCGCGCCGCCGCTTCACGGAGATAACCAGGGCCTTCCCCGACCACCCGGCGGGCTACCAGTTCCTCGCCGTGGGGCTGTGGCTGAAGACGCTGAACGAGTCGCGGCGCTTGCAGGCGTCGCTCTACAACAACGAGGGATTCTACAAGGAGAAGGACGATCAGGCCGACCCGAAGGTCTCGGCGGAGTTCCGCGAGCTGACGCGGAAGGCGAAGGAGTTGAGCGAGGCGCGTCTCAAGCGGAACCCGAAGGACGCGGACGCGCTCTACTATCTCGGCGGCGTCGAGGGCTTAAAGGCTGCGTGGGGCAGCATGGTCGAGCGCAGCTTCATGTCGGCACTGCGCAACGGCTCGGATGCGGTTGACCACCACCGCGAACTCCTCAAGCTCGACCCCGATTACACGGACGCGAAAGTGACCGTAGGCATGTACGACTACGTCGTCGGCACGCTGCCGCCGCTCGTCAAGCTCGGCGCGACCTTCGTCGGCGTCCGCGGCTCGCGCAAGCGCGGCCTGGCAGAGATGGAACAGGTCGCGCGCGAGGGCCGTTGGGCGCGCGACGACGCGAAGTCGCTGCTCATCGCCTTACTCAAACGTGAGGGCCGCTTCCGCGACGCGTACAACTATGCCAGCGAGCTGGCGGCGAAGTACCCGCGCAACTATCTCTTCAAGATGGAGGCGGCGGACGCGCTCGTCTCGCAGGCCGAGGTTGACCGCACGACGAACCCCGACGCGGCGAAGAAGAGCGAATCGGAGGCGTTCGCCATCTTCGAGTCGCTGCTCGCTAGCGCGCAACACCCCGCGCCGAACGCGCCGCGCCCGCCGCTCGACCTCGTGCACTACGACTACGGCAACGCGCTCCTGGTCGCGGGCCAGCCCGACCGCGCGGCGAAAGAACTGCTGGCCGCCGCCGCCGTGCCGGGCGCTGAAAGCTCTATGGTGACGCGCGCGCGCCTGCGCGCCGCTCAGGCCCTCGACGTAGCGGGCAAGCGCGAAGAGGCCATCACGCAGTACAAGGCCGTGCTCGCGCTCCCCAACGTCTTCGACTCGCACGAGGACGCCAGGCGCGGCCTCAAGGAGCCTTACCGTCTCACGCGTAAGTCCGCCGAGAACACTGGCGGCGAAGACGCGAGGGCGGAAAAAACAAACTAGCACGAGCCGGGACGCCGGCGTGCTCGCACATTCATGGTCTCTTGCGATTCAAGCTCGGCGAGTCAGGTCGGGAAAGTTTTATGAGTGAAGTCTGCCCTTCGCACGATCCGACGCCGCTGCTGACGGCGAGAGAAGACACGCCGAACGGCGCGAGGCGGAGGGCTGTCCTCCGCGTCGTCGAGACGCCCGCCCGCCCGCGCCGCCTGCTCCTGTGCCTGGACGGCGTGCCCTTCGACCTCGTCACAGAGGCGAAGTCGCGCGGCCTGTTCGACAACTTCCGGGAGCCTGCGCGCCTGCTCTCCCCGTTCCCGACGCTGACGAACGTCGCGCTGGCGCAGATGCTCCGCGCGTCGCCGCCGAATGGCTACGAGAGCCTCTACTTCGACCGCGAGGCGCGTGAGCTTCGCGGCGGCGTGGGCAAGTACATCGGACGGCGCACGCCCGACAAGGTTCCCTCGTCCTACATGGACGAGCTTGATTACCAGGAACCTCTGCCCTTCGAGTTCCTCATCTACGTGGCGACCGAGAAGGTGTGGCGCGCGGACATGCGACGCTTCCGCGAGCGCTTCCTCTCGGCTCCGCCCGCGCGCGACTTCTTCGGCTTCATCAAGGCGACCGACGGGCTGCTGCACATACGCGGCCCCGCCCGGCTCCTCGTCGCGCTTGAATCTCTCGACCGCCTGCTGCGCGAGATTCAGCGGGCCGCCGGGTCGGAGACCGAGATCGTCCTCTTCTCGGATCACGGCATGAACCTCGAAGAGAACCGGCGCGTCCACTTGCAGACGCACCTGCGGGGCTGCGGTTACGAGTTCGTCAAAGACATGCGACGGCCTCGCGGCAAGCGCCGCGTCTCCACGCCCGCCTTTGGCCTCTGCGGCTACGCCGCGCTCTACTGCGGCGACGAGACCGACCGCGCCGAACTCGCCGACGCGCTCTGCCAACTCGGTGGCCTTGACTTCAGCGTCTATCGCGAAGGGGACGGCGCGGCGGTCGTCGCGGGCGCGCGCGGGCGCGCTTGTATCCGCCGCGCGCTGCGTGGCGACTCCACGTTCTACGCCTACGAACAAAGGGACGGCGACCCGCTCGGCCTCTCCGAAGCTGTGCGCGCGATGCGCGGCGAGGGACTGCTTGATGAGAGCGGCTTCGCGGCGGACTCGGCGTGGCTCGCGCGGACGTGGCGTCACGACTACCCGGACGCGCTCTCGAACATTTACGAGTCAGTCCACGCGCCGCGCGTCCGCCACACCGCCGACGTGCTCGTCTCGATGCGCGACGGCCACTACTTCGGCTCGACCCCCTTCAGCCGCTACACACGCATCCTCGCCACGCACGGCAACGCCCTGCGCCCAAGCTCCACGGCCTTCCTGATGAGCACGCACCGAACGCTTCCCCAGTACGTCCGCTCGACCGAAGCCCGCCCGCTCCTGCGCGGGCCGCGCGCCGACGAAATGGTGTCAGGCCCGCACGGTTTCGCATCCCGATAAAACTCGGCCTGCATCGCCCCCGTCGAATTTCTTCTGCCTTTCCACCGCCGCCGTCGAAGGCCGGGCTTTGGGCACGTGCCTTGCTCGACGTGCGCGCAAGATACACAGACGGTCAGTGCCTGCGCCCGTGAGCGCGGCCTCCCTCGCAAACAGGTCTCGCCGACGGTCGGCAGAAGAATTTTCCAGCCGCCGCGGACTTTGGTAGTCCGAACGATGAACTAGAAGCTCGCTCGAAGAGACTCTCTTGCCCCGGCGGAAGCCCGCCGCCGAAAGAGCAGCCGGAGGAAACGCACATGAAGAGACTCGCGCTCGCCCTGCTCGTCCTCCCACTCGCCTTCATCTTCCCCTCGCAGCCGCCGGCAGAAACCCAGACGCGCCCGCGCGTCGTCGAGCCGCGCGGCGAAGAGCCGCGACCCGGCGAGGAGGTCGTCAAGGTTGACGTTGATTTGGTCGTCCTCGACGCGCTCGTCCTCCAGAAGAAGACGGCGCGCGTGATGGGCGGGCTGAAGCGCGAGGACTTCGCGCTCTTTGAAGACGGCGTGCCGCAGCAGATCACGCACTTCAGCCAGAACAGCCTGCCGCTCTCCGTCCTACTGCTCATTGACCGCGGCGGCTGCCTCGACCCCTTCGGCGAGAACGTGCGCCACGCCGCGCGCGCGGCCATCTCGCGCCTCAAGCCCTCGGACGAGGTGGCCGTGATGGCCTACCACGACTCGGTTGACTTGGTGCAGGAGTTCACGCGCGACCGTGCGGCAGTCTCCGACGCGCTCGACCGCGTGCCCGGCCACGACGAGGAGGCCGATCATTGTCTAAACCGTGCCTTCTACGACGCGGCGCGCTACATGATTAACGCGGGTAACCCGGTGGGCCGCCGCGTCATCATCGTCATCACGGGCGTGACGAGTAACTTCGACTGCGACGGGCCGACGGGCGCGGAGGCCAAGCGCGAGGTCTTCGAGTCGGGCAGCGTCGTCTGCGGCCTCATCCCCCGAAGCCCAGGGCAGAAGATGGAGAACGGCGTCATGCGCACGGCGACCGTGATGGGCAGGCTCTTCAAGGTGAGTACGCTGCGCGTAGGCGACCTCGCCGAAGAGACGGGCGGCGAAGTCCTCGACGACAAGCCGGAAAACCTGGATCAAGCCTTCGACACGCTCGTCGAGCACCTGCGCACGCGCTACAGCATGGGCTTCGTCTCGACGAACAAGAAGCACGACGGCACGACGCGCAAGCTCAAGCTGAAGGTCTCGCCCGTGGTCGAGAAGTCGCAGGGCAAACTCGCCGTCAAGACGCGCGGCAGCTACGTCGCGCCGAGGAGTTGAACACTCGCCCGGCTTCGTGGGCGACGCGAAGAGTCCCCCGAAAAAATAACCCTCGCACGAAAAATTTACCGAAACGTTCAGCGCCCCGCCGCCATAAGTGAGTAGAACAGGGATAGCTCTCCTCGCCCCGCGGGCGGCGGCCTACTCCGCCGTCGCCCCCTCTTACGCAACCTTCACGAAACGCCGGCTTCAGGTTCGACTCGCACACGCCCTTCTCTTCGGCGCGCGGCGGTTAACCGCCTCCCGTGAACCCGCGCCCGACCGCCTGCCCGTCTAATCCGGCGTGGAGAAGACCGAGCCGACTTCGCAGAAACGCCTCTCCGACTCGCGCACCTGCTTGAGGAAGCCGGGCATGTTCTCCTGCACCCACTCGTCTATCCTCGGCGCACGTCCGTCAACGTCCGTGAAGCCGTACTCGCGCGCGAGGTTCCAGGAGCTGAGAGCCTTGCCCGACTTTTTAAGAACCTTCGGGTCGGCGGCGAGCGCCGCCACCGCGCGACCGACGAGGAAGGGCGTCTCGGACTCAATGAAGGACGGCTGCTTCTTCGCGCCCTCGCGCCAGTTCTCCTCCGTGACGCCCATGTGTTCGAGCATCGCCTCCGAGCGGAGGAAGCCGGGCGTGAGCGCTACGACAGCGACCTTGTGGCGGCGCAGCTCCTCGGCCATGTCGAAGGCGAGGCGGATGACCGAGACTTTAACGAGGTCGTAGAAGAGCGTGCCGCGGTAGTTGAGGCCATCGCCGTCCGTAATCTCGACGATGAGGCCGCGCTTGCGCTCGACCAACGTCGGCGCGGCGTGCCGGCTCGTGATGATGTGCGAGAAGACCGCGCGCCTGAGCATCAGCAGCCCCTTCTCCGTCGAGAGCTTCCAGAAGGGCACGCCCCACTCGGTCAGCTCATCGCCGCCCCACACGTCGTTGACCAGAACGTCCAGACGCCCCTGCTCTTTCTTCACGCGACGGAAGAGGGCCTTCACCTGCTCCTCGTCGGTGTGATCCACCCGCGCGTGAACCCCCGTGCCTCCGCGCGCCGAAACCATCTCCGCCGTCTCCTCAATCGTTTCGGGCCGCCTCTCCAACTCGAAGGCGGAAGACTTGCCGCGGCGTCGCGGGATGCGCTTTTCGCGCGTGCTCCGGCCCGTGCAATAGACGGTCGCCCCGGCCTCGCCGAGCGCGCAGGCGATTCCGCGGCCCGCGCCCCGCGTCGCGCCCGCGACGACGGCCACCTTGCCCTTCAGACTCTTCACCACACACCTCCTTTCAGTCGCCCGCAGTAGTTCATCGCCGGCCAAACGCCGAGAGCCTTAGCACACAAGCGTTGGAGCACACAAGCAAATGTTTGCCCGCGGCGGCACACGCCCTTGACCGCGCGCCGCCGCGCCACGTACAAAGGTCTTGATGAGCGCCAACACACAGACGGGAAGCGAGCCGGCCATCGAAACGCAAGACCTCGTGCGGCGGTTCGGAGACTTCACGGCGGTTGACCGCATCAACCTGCGCGTCGCTGCCGGCTCTTTCTTCGGCTTCCTGGGGCCGAACGGGGCGGGGAAGTCAACGACGATCAAGATGCTGACGGGCCTGCTCGCGCCCACGTCGGGGCGCGTGCGGGTGCTCGGCCACGACCTCGCTGCGGAGCCTCTGGAGGTCAAGCGGCGCATCGGCGTCGTGCCCGAAGACCTGAGCCTGTTCGAGCGCCTGACGGGCGCGGAGATGCTCTCGTTCACGGGGCGCATGTACAATCTGGCGCGCGAGGACACGTCAGCGCGCTCGCGCGAGTTGTTGGAGCTGATGGAGCTGGCCGACGAGCCGCGCAAGCTGGTCGTCGAGTATTCGCACGGGATGAAGAAGAAGCTGGCGCTGGCGTGCGCGCTCATCCATCGCCCCGAAATCCTCTTCCTCGACGAGCCGTTCGAGGGCGTTGACGCCATCGCCTCGCGCACGCTGAAGGACTTGCTCTCGCGCCTCACCGCGCGCGGCCTGACGGTCTTCCTCACCTCGCACGTCCTGGAGATCGTCGAGCGTCTGTGCACGGACATCGCCGTCATCAGCGAGGGCCGGCTCGTCGCCGCCGGGCCGCTCGCGGAGTTGCGGCGCGGCATCTCGGTTGAGGGGCAAGAGTCGCGCGGGCCGCTCTCGCTCGAAGACTATTTCATCAAGGTCGTCGGCGGGACGCGCGACGCCGACGCGGACGCGCTTCACTGGCTGACCTGAATTTACGCCGGACTCGCGTTAAAAGGGGAAGGGCCGAGTAATCGAGTTACTCGGCCCTTCTGCATTGTCGTCGCGGTGCGGGCCGGACGTTTCACCTGTTGTCGCGCCGCGTCCGCTTCATGGCCGGCGACTCGCCCGACGATTCGTCGGGCCAATCGTCGGGCGTTACTTTGCGCTTCCACCCCGGCGTGACGGCGGGCGTCGCGGGCGGCGTCACGCCGGGCGTTGCGAACGGTGGCGTGAACGGCTTTATGACCGGCGTTGTGCCCGGCGGTTTGCCCGGCACCGTGATCGGCATCGCTATCGGCGTTTTGCTTCGGGTGGGCAGCGGTGACGAAGGGCTGAACGACCCGGACGGCGGAGCGGACGACTCAAGCGCCTCGACGTTGACGTAGAAGCGGAAGTAGCCGGACTGCTGGACGCCGAGGAGGAAGACGACGTCAATGGTCGCGCCCGGCGCGAGCGGCGAGCTGAGCGTGATGGTGTCGTCCGACAGGCTCGTGTTCAGGCCGCCGCACTGCGCGGCGTCCTGGTTGGGCGGCTGCTCGGCGTTCAGGCCGCGCAACTGCACGACGCCGCGGCCCGTCACCGGGAGGGTTTCGTTCGACGAACTGCGCACGTGCAGAACGGCCTGCGTGCCGTTGCCGACGTTGGGGCTGTTGACGGTCGTGACATCTATGACGCGGAAGCGGAGCCGCGAGACGGGGCCGCCGGTGTTGTTCGTGACCGAGCGGCGTATCAGGAGCGTGCCGAGCGGGCTGCACGTGTCCGGGACAAGGCGGCGCTCGCGGTTGGGGGAAAGCGACTGCGCGAGCGAGGGCGCGGTCAGGCCGATGTTGATCACGTCGTCGCGATTGACGGGGCTGGACGTGTTCTGCGGGCCGGGCGCGCCCAGGACCGGCGACGCGTTGTCGCCGACGGGGATCAGCGGCGTGGTCGAGACCTCCACGAAGTCGGCGGCGTTGTTGTTCGTGTCCTGCACGCCGCCGCTCAAAGGCTCCTTGCGCACGAAGGCGTACTGACTGGTGCTGCCGCGCGTGGGCGGGAGCGGAGTGCCTTCGCTCAGGAGGTCGCAGGTGTCGCCCGAACCGTTGTTGAAGCCGACGGCGTCGAGGCGGTGTGGGAGGTCGAAGGACGAAGTGGTGTTGAAGAGTCCGACGTTGGCGTCGCCGCCGATGGTGTCCGAGTAGGTCTGGTCGGGCGTGGCCTCATCTGCGGCGTCTGGCTTGAGCCGTCGCCCGCGGGGTAACCGCGGAGGCTGTAGCCCGCGCCCGCGAGCAGGTAGTGGCCGCGCGCGGGGATGATCGTGCCGTCGGGGATGGTGGCGACGACGACCGGCGGGTCTGCGCAGCTACTGCCGCGCCTGACCAGAGACCAGCCGCCGGAGCCGTCCACGGAGGTGACGGCGATGTCGTTGTCCGTCGTGTTGTAAAGCTCGACGTACTCGTCGCCCCCGCTGCTCACCGGCAGACCGGGGGCGACGCAAACGATGCCCACCGCGGTCGGCGCGGCGCAGACCGGCAGGCCGGGGCCGGAGTTGCGCAGCTCCGAGATGATGACGCCGTTTGAGGCGAGGGCCGGCGGGGCCTTCGGCTCGAAGTCGTAGGCCGTGATGTTGGTGCCGGTGTCGGGGTCTTCGCCGACGCCTATCTGAAAGTTGTCCACGTTGCCGACGAAGTTGTCCCACGCGCCCGCGCCGAAGCCGGCGACGATGCGGACGCCGCCGCCGCCGTCGCCGGAGTTGACGATCCTCGCATTAGGCTGCGCGGCGGTGATGGTGCGCAGCGGCTCGACGTTCGTGCCGGGGCCGGAGCCGGCCACGCCGCCCTTTGAATACCAGCAGCCGTTCAGCGCGTTCCACGTCTGCCACGTGCCGTTCGTGACGTTGCCCTGGTTGAAGGACGGGCAGTCGGTCGAGTTCTGGTACTGAGGCTCGAAGACGAGTTGATCGTCCTCCGTGCCGTTATTGTCGTAGTCCACGTTCAGGATGATGTATGGGGCCTGGCTGCCGGAGCCGCCGCTCTGCACGTAGGTGCTGTAGGCGAGCGCGGTCAGTTCGTTCGAGGCCGGGAACGCCGGGGCCAACTCTCCAGGCGGGGTCGGGCTGGGGGTCGGGGTCGGGCTGGGAATCGGGGTCGGGAGCACCGTGCCCGCGTAGCCGGGGTGGCGCAACTGCGCGGCTGCGCCGCCGTCGGAGCCGACGCTCAACTGCGCGCTGCCGCGCCCCAAAGGCGGCGTCGCCGGGCCGAAGACGAAGGTGACCGACGGCGTCGAGGCCGGGGTCGGCTGCAAGCCGGGGGAGACTTGCGTCTGCCAGCCTTGCAGGTTGCCGGGGAAGACGACGAGCGTCGTGGTCACGGCGAACACGACGACGCTCGCGAAAAAGAGTATGGCTATCCCAACCGTGATGATCGAGACGAGGCGTTTCATATTCATAAGGGCGGTTGCTCCTGTGCTCGTTGTTCGGACGGCGAAGCGCCGCCGACGTGTGTTCCGGCCCGCGTGCCGTCGCGGAGGGGGGCGATGAAACGAACGCGTGGCGGAGTGCGCGGCTGGGGCGGCGGCGAGACGGTCGCCGCGCCCCGACGGAGATTACTCCTGCGAGCAAGGCAGGTCTCAAGAGAAGTTTGAAAATGTTTCGTTCCGGGCAGACTGGAGCGCAAGTTAACATGCGGGGCGGGGCGCGTCAACCGCCTGGCCGGTCGCTTGTCGGTCGAAAAAACTGAGAGGGCGTGCGGGCGTTTTATGCCAACGCCCGCACGCCCTCTCAGGGCCTCCGGGGACGAAGTTCTGCCGGAGGCGGTCGAGTTCTTCCTGGCCCGATTACTGCCCGAAACGCCTCCTGTACTCGTCGGAGGAGATGAACGCCTTGATCATCTCGGCCTTGACGAAGTTGCCGTGGAACTGGTTGAGCTTCTGGAGCCAGAACTGGTAGCCGCTGTGGTCTGTGTCGGGCGCGTCGTCGGGGTTGCGCCTGAGGTAGCCGAAGTATTCGATCAGCACGAAGGCCCGGTTCGACTCCGCGCTCATGAAGGCCGCGTTATCGGCCACCTTCCTGAGCACGTCGGCGCGCAGGGCGGCGTCCGCCGGGTTCGGCGACAGCTCGGCTATCAGCTCCGACTTCTGCTGATCCGTCATCACGCCGCCGGTGTTCGCGTCGAGCGTGTTGACGAACGCGGTCGCGCTCGTCAGGCCGGGGTAGCGAGCAAGGAACTCGTCCCGCTGGACGAACTCGAGGGCGAACGCGCTCTTGTTGCTATCGAGGTGCGCCGGCCAGTCGTCCTGCGTGACGATGACCCCCTGGCCCACCTCGCGCGTGTCGCGCAGGAATTCGTGCAGGCGTATGGCGGGCACGCTCAACTGGTGCGACCCCTGCGAGTCGTTGAACGTCCCCGTGGCGTCGCCGAAGGCGGCCTTGAAGACGCGGTAGGCGAAGAAGCCCGTGTTCTGGAACTCGATGGAGAGGAAGAACGCGGCGCTGGTGTTGATCCTCTTCACCTCGCGGCAGCCCGCGTCCGAGCCGCACGCCTTGATGCCGTCCGTCCAGAACTTCAGGCCGTCGGCGTCCGCCTCGCGGCCCAGGAAGTCGTGGTAGTGCTGGCGGACGAACTGCTCGTCGTCGTCGTTCCGGTTGCCCTGCGACTCCGGCACGTCGTCCTGGATTTGGAGCATCGCCGCCGCCTGGCTGCCGAGCGCCGAGCCGTTCGTCGGATTCGAGAGCTTGAGCGTCGTGACCTCGTTGCCTTCGGCGTAAGAGTCGTCGCTGATAAGCACCACGAAGGTCTTCGAGGTCTCGCCTGCGGCGAACTGAAGGGTGCCGAAGGCCGCCGTGTAGTCGCAGCGCTCGAGGGCGATGCCGGTCGTGCTGTCGCAGGGCACGAAGACGTGCGGGTCGCTCCCGTCGTCGGTGGCGTAGTCCACGGCGGAGGCGCGCGTCGTGTCGCCGGTGCGGGTGACGGTGATGGTGACGAAGCCGGCGCTCTCGCCGACCGTGTAGGTCGGCTGGCTGAAGCCGAAGACGCCGCCCTTCGAGTCGTCGTCGTGGATCGTCAGCACCGCCGCCGCCTGCGCGCCCAGCTCGGCGCTGCCCGCGACGTTCGAGAGCGCGAGGTTGACGGTCTCGTCCTGCTCGAAGAGCGAGTCGTCGCAGATCGTGACCGTGAAGGTCTTGTCCGCCGCGTCGCCGTCGGCCCAGTTGAGCGTGCCGGAGGTGTTGACGAAGTCAACGCCCGCGGCGCATGCGGCAGCGCCGGTGGCCGTGCCGCCGGCGACGGTCGCGTAGTGGATTGACGCCGCGCCGTTGGAGGAGCCGGTGCGCGTCACCGTGACGGTGACCGTGCCGGCGTTCTCCGTGACCGAGTAGGTCGCCGAGTTGAACTGGAGCGTGCCGCCCGCGCCGACCTTGATCGTCACGGTCGCCGTGTTCGAGAGGTTGTTCGAGGCGCTCCCGTCGTTGGCCTTGTAGGTGAAGGTGTCCGTGCCGACGAAGTTGGCCGCGGGCGTGTAGGCGAACGAGCCGTCGGCGTTGAGCGTGAAGGAGGCCGAGTGCGTCGGCGCGGCGACGACCTGGGCCGTCAGCCCGACGCTGTCAATGTCCGTGTCGTTCTTGAGCACGCCGGAGGCGACGGCGACGCTCAGCGGCGTGTTCTCGCTGGTGTTGTAGGTTTCGTCGGCGGCCACGGGCGGGTCGTTGACCGGGTTGACCGTGATCGAGACCTGGGCGACGTTCGAGAGGTTGTTCGAGGCGCTGCCGTCGTTGATCTGGAAGGTGAAGCTGTCAGGCCCGTTGTAGTTCGCGGCGGGCGTGTAGGTCACGTTCGGCGCGGTGCCTGAGAGCGAGCCGTGCGACGGCCCGGCGACGATTTGGAAGGTCAGCGTGGTGCTGTCAACGTCCGTGCCTGTCAGCGTGACGGGCAGCGGCGTGTCCTCGTCCGTCGCCACCGACTGCGGGATTGCCACGGGCGGGTCGTTGACCGCGCCGACCGTGATGTTCACGTCGGCCTCGTCCGAGTCGAGCGCGGCGGTGCTGGCCTTGAACTTGAACGAGTCAAGCCCGTTGAAGTTGGAGGCCGGCGTGTACTTGATGGTCTGCGTGCAGGTGTTGGTCGAGTTGGCGAACGTGCAGTTGACCGCGCTCGGATTCGAGAGCGCGCCGTGCGCGGGCTGCTGCGTGACGGTGAAGGTGAGCGCGGGGCTGCTCTGAGAGTAGGTGCCCTTCAGGGTTATAGTCACCGCCGTGTCCTCGTTGGTCGAGGGCTGGGGGTTGGGCGAAACCGCCGCGGGTATGCAGCCGCTGCCGGAGTGCAGCTCGACCGCGCCGATGTCCGAGCCGTCGCCGCCGTTGGCGTTGGGATAGACGGAGTCGGAGAGGTCGAACGGGCGGGCGAGGCCGCGCTGATCGGGCAGGGGGTTGCTGTTGATGTCGAGTACGAAGTTCTTGCCCTTGTCAATGGCGGGGCTGGTGCATTGCAGGGAGTGGGTCCGGGTCGGGCCGCCGTTGTCGGCGAGCGCGAGCAGTTGCGCGTCGAGCGCGCTGGCGACCGTGCCTTTCTGATCGGTGGCGTCGGTGAAGCCGGTGCTGTTGTCGGACTTGCCGACGAGGTTGAAGCCCTGCGAGGTGAAGGAGCCGAAAACGTCCGGCCCCGTCGAAGCGGAGTTGCCCGCGATGATGCTGCTCTTGACGGTCGCGGTTCCGGCACTTCTAATAATGCCGCCGCCGCTGCCGCCTGTGCCGGTGGAGTTGTTGGTGATGGTGCTGTTGGCAACGGTCAGCGTGCCGTTGTTGGTGATGCCTCCGCCGTTGCCCGCAGGTGCGCCGCTGCCGCCAGCGCCCGTCTGGTTGCCGCTGACGGTGCTGTCGGCGACGGTCAGCGTACCCTGGTTGAAGATGCCGCCGCCGAAGCCGCCGATGCCGCCGGGGGTGCCCGTCCCGCCAGCGCCCGTCTGATTGTTGCCGCTGATGGTGCTGTCGGCGACGGTCAGCGTGCCGGAGTTGAAGATCCCGCGACGGTCAGGCCGGAGATGTTGACCGTGCCGGAGTTGATTCGGAAGACGCGGAAGCGGGGGGCCGCGTTGTCGCGCTGGACGGTCAGAAGGTTCGCGCCCGGCCCCGTGATGGTCACGTCGCCGTTGACGTAGAGGGCGGAGTTCGAGTCCTCCGCCGACGCGAAGGACAGTTTGATGGTGTAGCGCCCCGTGCCGGCGTCGTAGCCCGGATCACTGGTCGGGATGTTGAAGGTGATCGTCTCAGCGCCGAAGTCGTTGTTCGCGGCGTTGATCGCTTCGCGGAGCGTGCAGTCCTGGTGGCCCGCGCCGGTGCCGAGCGCGTCGCACCCGTCGTCGGCGTGGTCGGCGGTCGTGTTGACCTCAAGCGTGCTGAAGTTGTCCGGGGTGAAGTTCACGGTGGCGCTGCCCGGCGATGCGGTGTTGCCGTTGCCTGCGTCGTCCGTCGCGGCGCCCGCAAGGATGTCAATCGTCACCGGCCCCGCCTTGGTCATGCCTTCCACGCCGACGTTGTAAATCTTGCCGTCCGCGTCGGTCTGGGACACGGTGACTCCGGTCGCGGTCACGCCCGCCGCCCCCGTTTTGTTAACGCCGGTGGAGGAGAAGCCCGTCACCGCCTCGTTGAAGGTGATGGTGAAGTTGATAACCGTGCTGGCCGTCGGGCCGTGCGTCGGGTCTGCCTGGCCTGCGTCCTTAGCGACCGATACGGTCGGCGGCACCGTGTCCATTTTCCACGTCTCGGTGGCGCCCGCCGTCAGCGGGTTGCCAGCCGTGTCGGTGATGCCTGAAGGCGTCAGCGTCAGAGTGTAAACGCCGTCCGCGCCGGTCAGCCCGCTCAGGTTGCCGAGCGTCCACGTCTTACCGCTGTCGGCGGAGTTCAGCGTCTGCGAGCCAGTCAGGAGATTACTGCCGCCGTCGAGCGTCAGGCTCAGGTGTGAGAGGTCGAAGCCCGTGACCGCTTTCGAGAAGACGATTTGAATCGAGCTGACACTCGTGTGGCGCGGGTCGGGTGAAACCGCGGTGATGCTGACGGTCGGGGCGTCGGTGTTGTAGGTTCGGTTAAATTGCACCGCCGCCGTGTTGCCGTTGCCCGCCGTGTCGGTCGCTACGTTTGCGGCGATGTCGGCGGACACAGGCCCCTGGCTGAGGGGTGTCAGTTCAAAACTGTAGCTCGCGCCGCTGCCCGCGAAGTTGCCGACCGTGGCGTTGCTGGCCGTGATGTCCGACGAGGAGAAGCCCGTGACGGACTCGCTGAAGGTGACCGTGACGGGGATCGGCGAAACGTTCGTGGGGTTGAGTGCCGTCGAACTCATCGAGACGGTCGGGGCGGTCGCGTCAATCGTGACGGGGAGGTCGTCGGATTTGATTGAAACGTTACCCGCCAGATCGGTCGCCTTGGCCGAAATGTTGTAAGAGCCGTCCGCCAGCACGCTGCTGGCGATACTCCAGGCACCGCCGTTGTCAGCCGGGCCAGCCCCTACCAAGTTGCCGTTGGCGAACAACTGCACGGCGCTGTTAGGTTCGGCTGTCCCGGTAAACGTCGGCGTCGTCACGTTAGTGACGCCGTCGGCTGCGCCGCTGTCGTCGCTGGGTTTTAAGACCGGCGTCGAGGGCTTGCCGGGTGCGGCAGTGTCTATCGTAACCGAGGGGTTGATAGCGCCGGAAGGCGCGCTTTGGACGGCGCTGACTGTCTGGCGGGCAGTGTAAGAGTACACGCCGTCAGATGGGACGGTGTTGTCGGTGAGCGAAACGGACGTGCCGGACGCAGTGACGCTGGCGACTGAATTGCCGTCGCGCAGCAGTTCGACCGTCGCCCCAATAGTGACGCTTGCGATGTTGAATTGCGGGGTGGTGACGTTGGTGTAATTGTCGTCGTTGTGAGCGCCGGAGTCGCTCGCATCCACCAGGTCGGGCACGCCGGGCGGGTCAGGCGTCGCCTGCTTCTCGAATGCGCCGATGTCCGATGCGTCGCCGTTGGCGGCGTTGGTGACGGTGCCAATGTCAACGGGCCGTGTGAAGCCGCGCTGATCCTTGAGTATGGGATTGCTGCTGCCGTCCACGGCGAAGTTCTTGCCCTTGTCTATCGCGGGACTGTCGTCAGCCGGGGCGTGCGTCTTCGTGGGGCCGCCGTTGCTCGCGAGCGCGCCGAGCTTTGCGTCGGCGACGCCGACCTGATTGTTGTGGGCCGTGTCGGTCGAGACATCAACCAGCCCGCCGGAGCCGCCCGTGCCGATGAGGTTGTATGAGCTTGAGGCGTCAACCGTGCCGCTGATGTCGTCGGCAACCGCGTTGGGATTTCCACTTGCGCCCGTTACGTTGCCGGCCACTATCGTGTTGTTCATCGTGACCGTGCCGGTCACGATCTTAATGCCGCCGCCCGGCCCCGCTGTTGGGGTGCCGGCATTACCGGCATCAGCACGGTTGAGCGTCAGCGTCACGTTAGTCAGCGTGGTCGTGGCTGTTGCCTGAGCCGTCGTTGTAGACGCCTCCGCCCGCGCCGCTACCATTAGCGCCAGTCCCGCCGCCTGTCTTGTCGCCGCCCGCGCCGCCGGTTGCTGCGTTCGCATCTACGGTCGAGTCCGTCAGCGTCAACGTGCCGGTGTTGAAGACGCCACCACCGAAGCCTGCGCCGCCGTCGCCGGGGGTTGTGTCGGAGCTACCGCCCTTGCCGCCGGTCGCGGAGTTATTGCCGTTGACGGTCGAGTTCGTCAGCGTGAGCGTGCCGCTGTTGAAGATGCCGCCGCCCTTTGCGTTACCGCCCGCGCCGCCCGCGGTCGTGTCGGAGCCGCCCACGCCGCCGGTGGCGTGGTTGCCGCTGACGATAACGTTCGTTAGCGTGAGCGTGCCGGCGTTCAGGATGCCGCCGCCCTGGGCGTCAGAGCCGTTGGAGCCGCTGCTGCCGTCAGCGCCCGTGACCTTGCCGCCGCTGACGGTCAGGTTGGAGATGGAGACGGTCTTGCCGGAGTTGACGTTGAAGACGCGGACGCCGTTGTTGCCGCTGACCGTCACGCGGTCTGCGGGGGCCGACGGCCCGTTAATCTTCAAGTCACTGCCGATGACTAACTGAGTTGACAGCGTGATCGTCTGCAACCCGCCGCCGAGGCTGAAGGTGATCGTGTTGTCCGGGGAGGGGCAGATGTTCGTGATGGCGTCGCGGAGCGTGCCGGCACTGCCGTCGTCGAGAGTGCTGGTGACTACAGGGTTGGGCGTGCAGGTGGTGACCGCCTGCGAGAGAGTGCCGGAGCTGTCGTTGAACGTGTTGTCGTTGCTCGTGTACTCGGCCTTGATGGTGTGCGGCGAGTCGGTTTGGTTCAGCGCGTTCGTCTGGCAAGTCGCCTTCCCCGACGTGTCGAGTGCCTGGGCATTGCAGATCGTGACCGGGGTCACGTTGGCGCTGTCCGTGTAGGTGAACTTGACCGTGCCCTGGGGCGGGCCTGTCACCGAAGTGTTAGAGGTAACCGTCGCCGTGAACGTCACGTTCTCGCCGACGAACGAGGGGTTGTGCGAAGACGCGAGCGTGGTCGTCGTGTCCGACTTGGCGACGCTCTGCGACAATGACGGGGGCGTGGTGGGCGGCTCGAAGTTGCCGTCGCCGCTGTAAACCGCGGTGATGGTGTGCGGGCCATTGCCGAGCGTCGAGGTCGTGCACTGCGCCTTCTTCTGCCCGGAGACGAGCGTGACCGGCGCGGCGCTGCAAATGACGGTAGAGCCGTCCTTGAAGTCAACCGTCCCCGTCGGGGTGGTTCCTACGGGCGGCGCGGGCGAGCCTGTGGGCGCGACGGTGGCCGTGAAGGTCACCGACTGGCCGCTGCTCGACGTGGGCGACGACGAGTCGAGCGTGACCTGCGAGTCGAAGAGGTCAACCGTCGTGTTGACCGTGTTGGTGTCGAGCGGGTTGTTGACGAACGCGCCGGAGAGCGTGCCGTGGTTGCTGACGTGCGGGCCGCCCGACAGATCAGCCGCGTCCAGAGCCGGCGGGTTGTTCAAGGTCACCTGGAAGGTGATCGTTACGGTCTTGCCGACGGGCAGTTTGAATCCAGACCCGCCGCCGTTGATCGTGACGACCTGTCCGCCCGCGAAGGCCGCGAGCAGGGCGCGCGGCATCGCGGTGTAGTCGGCCTGGTTTGAACCCGGATTGGCGAGTTGCTTCTGTCCGCCGTCTGCGGCGGGCGCGGCCTCCGGGCCGGCGGAGAGGAAGTGCGGGCCGTCGAGGGAGCCGGGCCGCAGGTTCGCGGCCTGCCCCGCGGCGGGCAGCCTTCGCTCGCCCGCGGTCAGGTAGCCGTACATCAGGCTGTCGCGGTCACTGGCTAAGTAGGTATCGTCGAGTCTCAGTTCGTGACCCATCTCGTGCATGACCGCCGTGAGCAGGTCGAGGTGTCCCGCCGGGGCGCTCGCCGGATCGGTGTTAAGTCGCGTCGGGGAGGCGGCGTGAGCGAAGTCGGCGTCGGAGAGCGGGTCGAAGCCGACGTACCAGCCCTTGCCAGCGGCGCTGCGGTCAACCAGGATGCGTTCGCCCTCCGCCTCGCCCAGGTATGAGCCTGAGAGGTCGGCGACGGCGAACTTGACGGCGCGCAAGCGGGCGACCTGCTGCGGCGTCAGGCCCGTGGCCGACCAGCGCTCGATGGCCGCCGAGACGACCGAGTCGAGCTGCCGCTGGCTGAGCGAGGTGGTGACCTCGCCCACCGGCGTAAGCATGTCGAGCCTGGCGTTGATTACGTCGTCTGCGGCTGCGCCCGCCGGGCGAGACCGGAAGAAGTTATCGAAGCCGTCCGCGGGGGCGGAGCCGAAGGGTTCCGACGCCTGCCACGGGTCGAAGGGCGTCAGGGACGCGAGGGAGTTCGCCGCTGCCGATATCCCGCCCGGCGAAAACATCAGCGCGCAGTTGCCCGGGCCGAACGTCCCGTTGCCGGACGTGCTGGTGATGCGGGCCGCTGCGGTCGCGCTGTTATTCTGCGACGTGAGCTTGGCGGCGACTGCGGCCACATCGGTCGAGCCACCGCTGTAACCCTGAAGGCCGAAGACAGAGCTGACGATGCTGATGACGCGAATTTGTATGCCGCTACCGTCACCCCAACTCGTCCCACTGAGGGTATTCGCACCCGCCGCGCCGATGTTCGCGCAGAACGTGCCGACGGCCCCGTTGCTGGTGTTGCCGGCCTGGACGAAGATGCCGAAGCCGTGTGCGACCGCCGCCGGCGAGATGGTGTTGCTGAAAATCTTGAGCGTCGTCGTTCCGCCAGCACCGCCCGCCGCCAGGATGTCAATGCCCATGCCCTCAACTTCTCTGATAGTGTTGTTGTGCGCGTTCACGCTGAAAGTGCCGGGGCCGAAGATGTTGCCGGTGACGCCGTCGCCGTTATTGTTGAGGCTCGATCCCGAATTGGCGACGCCAGCCGTGCCGATGGTGTTGTTGACGAACGTGCCCAGGTGATGGCTGCTGGCGTTGGCCGATGAGTTCTGCTGAATAGAGAAGCTGGTAATGTCGTCGCCGTTGAAAGAGTTGTTCTCAACGTCATAGTCAATCTGCGACGCGCCGCTCGACGTGGCGAGGAACATGCCGTTGCTGTTCGCGTTCGCCACCGCGCCGCCGGAGATGTCGCCGAACTTGCAGGCCGCCGTCAGCCCGACGTTCATCGTCAGGTGGCCGCTGTTGTCCGCGTTGCCCTGCAAGCCGTAAGAATGGTTGTTAAAGAAGGTCGTGCTGTTGACGGTCGCGGTGATGTTCGCGCCGGAGGCGTCGGGGTGCAGGTAGAGGCCCTGGTTGCTGTTTACGTTCGCCTTGCCGAGGCCGTTGAAGCTGCTGCCTGTGACGTTGAAGGTCAGCGAGCCGGAGGCGAGGTTGTCCACCTCGAACTGCGCGCCGATATTGTTCTTCGCGGTGAAGTTCGAGATGGTGGCCGTGCCCGTCAGGTTCTGGAAGAAGACGCCGCCCTCGCCCTGCTCGTCGCCCGCGCTCTGCACCTGCGTGCCGTTCTGCATCGTCAGGCCGCTGACGCCGATGCCGTTGATGCCGTACTGCTTCGTCCCATTGATGTTGACGTTATCGAGCGTGACCGAAGTGACGCCTGACATAAACAATCCAGCGGTGCAACTGGCCGTACCGCCCGCGACGAGCGTTCCGTTCAGGCAGTTGCCGGGAGAGTTGCCGTTCGTCTGCGCCGTGTTCGTCAGATTCAGGTTCTTGAGAGTGAGCGACGGCGCTGAACTCGCCCCGATAATTTCAAACCCGTTCCCGCTAACATTCTGGATCGTCCCCCCGCTACCCGCGGTCGTGCCCGTGCCGAGGACGTTGAAACTCCCGGTGACACTTGACAGCGAAACGCCCTTGGCGGGCTTATTACTGCTCAAGTCCTGATTCGCGGAGATACTGATGAAGGAGAATGTTCCGCCCGCGTTGGTCAGACTCACTGCCATGGCGTTGGTGCCGCTCTGACCTGTCGTGGTCACAGTCACGTCGCTCTTCGCCGCAGACACGCCCACCTGCATACCGGTCATGGCCGTGCCCGCGCCCGGAGCAGACCCGTTTGTGCCGGTGAGACCCTGCGTGCCCGCGGGCGGCTTGATGTCAAAGCTCTGGACGCGCGTGTTGCTGCCGTTCATCTGCACCCTGCCCTGGATGGTCGGCCTCGTCCCCGTCAGCGACGGTCGCGCGATAGTGTTGCTGGGCGGGGTGATCCCCATGAAGGTGTCGAAGCTGGTCGTGTTGTTGGTGTCGGTGGCCCCCTGCCCGATCAGCCACTGGCCCGCCTGAAGCGTGACGCCCGCGCCGGAGGCAGCCGTCGTGTTGGCCGTCGTGGAATAGACGAAGATTCGCTGATTCGTGCTCCCGTTGTTGCTCATCGCCGTGTTCGCCGAGGCCAGGCTGTTGAACGGATTAGACAGCCGCCCGTCTCCGTTGCTGCCAGCGCCGAGATTGACGAACCAGATGATCGGCCCGCTCACGGCGACGGTGATGGTCGCCGCCGCGCTGGTCTGCGTGGGCAGCGGGTTGCCGTTGTCGGTGACGGTGTATTGCAGCGTCACGTTGCCGCCGGTGAATCCGGCGGGCGGGTCGAAGTCGAACGTGCCGGCGCTTGCGTCGAAGATCGAGATCGAGCAGCCGGCGCATGACAGCGGCGTGACGCTTGCGAGCGTGAACGAGTCCGTAAAACTTCCGTCGCCCTTGTCCGCATCGGTCACGTCGCCTGAGCCGTCAGCCGCCAGATTGATCTGGTACCTGATCTTCATGTTGGACTCGGCGGTGAGGCTCTTCGGCTTGGCGACCGGCGCGTCGTTGACCGCGGCGATGTTGATGGGCACAGACTTATTGACCGATATCCCGCCGACGGGGCCCGTTCCAGTGTTGCCCTGGTCATTGATCGTGATGCCGAGCGACTCGCTGCCGCGCGTGTTGTTGAAGTCCTGCGCCGGCGTGTAGGTCATGCCGTTCAATCCGGCGTTGAGGTTCGTGATCGTGCCGGTCATCGTCACGCTCGCGCTGTTGTTGCCGCTGATCGTGAGGCCGCCCGTGGTGTTGATCTTGATCGCGCCGTGCTGGACGGTGAGCGTCACCTGCTCGGAGCCGCTGCCGGCGTCAACGTCGGCCACGCTGATGTCGCTGATCGTCTTCGGCGTGTCCTCGTTGATGCTGTAGTTGGCCGGGGCCGTGATGGTCGGCGCGTCGTTGACAGCATTGACCGTGATCGAGACCGTGCCCAACTGATTGGAGTTAGCATTCTTGCTGTCTTTGACACTGAAGGTGAAGCCGTCCGTGCCGTTAACGTTTGCATTCGGCGTGTAAGTCACAGTGGCCGTGCAGATGCCGGGCGTCGTCGCACAATCAGGAGCACCGAGAGTTCCGAGTGCCCCTTTCGCCGCATTCGGCGGCGTGACGATGCTGAACGTGAGCGCGTCGGCGTCGGGGTCTTGGCCGCTCAAGGTGATGTTGACCGGCGTGTCCTCGTCCGTCGTAACTGACTTAGCGCCGGTCCGGTCGAAGGCGACGGGCGTGCTGTTGAGAGTGCCGTTAACGAGCGTCGTGTGGCTGTCTATCGTGTCGCTGAAGGTGAGGCCGGTCGCGTCCGACGTCCCGGTGGTATTGTCGAGCGTGGTGGTGTAGGTAATGGTGTCGCCCGGATCGGCCTTGCCGTCGGAATCGGCGTCAACCGTGACCGCGGCGGACATGGTGGCCGTCACATCCCCCGCCGCGGGGGCGAGCAGCGCCGCGGGCTGCGGGCTGAATGCTTCCGACGACGTTTCCGCCGCCCGCCCCTCTTTCGGCGTGGCCGCGCCCGGCGTCTCGGCGGCGCTGCGCGTCGAAGCGTCGGCCTTCGTCGAAGACGGCACGCCCGTTCTTAAATTGGCCGCGGCGACCGAGGCCAGGGGTGTCATCAGGAGTGTGTAAGAGAGCAGCGCGGCGGTGATGAGTCTAATAATGCCGGGCCGGGGGTTGGGGGATACGTTTTTCATGAACTGCTCCTTACGAGGGTGATGACCTTCCGCACGCGGACGCGGCGTGTGACAGAGGGGTAACTCCGTTGCCAGTGGTGTTTGTGTTCGGCACGCCTGAAGCTTTAGGCTAACGATTTCCGAGAGAGAACGGCGAATTCAAAAGTAAGTGCGGGTAAGACGGAAACAAGAGGCGTGAGGTACATCATTTGTCCCCATCGCTAAACCGGAAAGCCCATTTCAATTCTTTCAAAACTTTACAAAGGGCCGACAAGGAGTGAAAGCGCAACACGCTCTCCCGAAGGAGTGTAAAAGGTAACATAACCGGAAGGCTTACGACAAGTGAGAGTTACGTCTCAAACACTCTCCTGGGAACGACTTACTTACTCCGTGGGGATGTTGCCCGACAATCAAGGTTTTGAGGTGAATTATCGGGCAAGTAATGATTATGCCCGATAATTCACTGTGATAGTTCGACTAGAATAAGGGTGCTAAAAACAACCCTTGAAAATTTATTTGTAGAGGGGTATAAATTCCGCGCGCTGATGTAAACGCCTACGGCTTCTCCGGCGCAGCTATTAACCTCTCATGCGGTAGTTACGAACGCGCTTCTCCCTTTCGGCATCCCCCTCCGGTATATGATGGACTCACGACCGCCTTTGACAGGAGAGACACCGTGAATACTCAAAGACTCCGCTCAATTTTCAGCCGCCAGAACGCCGCTCCCTTCACGTTCTTCTTCTTATTCATCGTCGTTGCCGTCATGGCCGTCGTGGTGCAGTCTTCCGCCACGGCGGGCGGCGGAAGCGGCCAAAGACCTCCGGTCCCGTCCGATGAAGAACTGAAGAAAGATTTTGACGATGACGACCTGAAGGCGAAGGATGATAAGCCCGGCGGTCATTGTGGATACGCAATAGACCTCGATTCTAAGCAGATAAATGACCCTTCGGTGCCGGCTTATGTGAGCGGCATCCAGTTGCTCTCCGGCGGAGGGAAGTATCAAGGGATAAATAAGATCAAGAGGGTACAGGTCAAAAATAGGACTTCCCAAACCATCGTTTTAGTGCAGGTGTGGGTTGAGGTGGTCAATTTAGACGAACCCGAGAAGATTTTACTGAAGGACACATTCCCATTTGCCAACGCCTCCATCGCCCCGAACGCCTCCGAGGTCGTTGAGGTCAAAACCCTATACCCCCCCAGGCTGTTGAAGGCTTTAGCCAAGGACGGCGAGTTAAACGGGGAATTCGGCATAAGGATGGGCGTGCAGGAAGTCCAATTCGCGGACGGCACGTTCTGGAGGCGGCCAGCTCCGGCAGCCCTGTTAACATCTCCTTTCCTCGATCAGTCTTTAGATTTCAGGTTCCCTGACCTCGCCTCTTTAGCCACCTACATTCCCCCGTCCTTACGAAGTTCGGACGCTAAACCTGCTGATATGACGCG
>QHXN01000081.1 GCA_003222975.1 Acidobacteriota bacterium
GGGGCCCACGCCGGGAGCGACAACTGAATCCGGTCGACCTGCATGCACCGCTTCTCCAGGTCGTGCTCCTCCATCCAGTTGAACGCATCGAGCATCTCCTTGACCCATATCGGTCGGTCGGGCGACTCCTGTTCGAGCAGCACGGTGGTGGCCGAGCCCGCGTACCAGTCACGCCAATCGCCCCATGGGGCGGGGGTCAGTTCGAAGCGGAGGGCCAGCCGCCCGTTGGACAGCCTCACGCGGTACTCCTCGCCCTCCGGCCCCTCCGGCTCGCACTTCAGCTCCGGGCGGCGCGTCTCGCGCTCGCGCTCCCCGACCGTCGCGGTGGCAGAGACCCTGGACGGGTCGCCGTAGCCGGGGGAAATCTCCTTATCGAGCCAGAAGACGAGAACGTCCCGCGACGGGTTGTCGGGATCAACCTGGTGCACCTGTGTGTCGAGTTGATTCCGCTCGGCGTCGAAGACGGCGACCCGTTCGGGCGGGATGCCCGTCTGCTCTTGGATCGGCTGCCAGGGCGTCGTGACGTACCCCCTCCGCCCGTAGCGGGAGGGGTTGTGAAGGTGCAGCTTGAGGGTCATCGTGGCAGCTCCGTAGAGGCACAAGTTCAGCAGGCTGATGGGGCCTGAGAAGACTGAAGTATGTTCCGGCGAATCGCGCGGCGGCGTCGGCTTGCGTCGGACGGTAGTCGTCAAAGGTCTGAAGTGACTGTGCGATTACATTTGCGAGGCCGTAAGCATCGACTGGTGCGCCTGAAAAACCCACCGCACTACAGCGCTTTATAGAAGAGGTTTCCGTTGGTGTCAACAAAAAAATTGAGCCCGCCTCGGACGGGGGCGGCTCCGAGTGCTCCCCTCCGTTTGTTTTTTGTAACCCGACGATTTAAATTCTCGTCCTGCACTTTGAAATCCCGTCCCGGCGGTCGCGCGGCTCGGCGCGACCGTCAGAACTGTTCACCAGGAGACCACCGTCATGTCGAGACGCCGTATCGCAGCGGCCCTGCTCTGCTCGCTGCTCTTCGCAAACATCACCGCGTCGGCCCAGCAGCCGACCGCTTCGGCGCAAGCCCCGCCGACACAGGCGGGCGCGCAAGGCCAGCCCACGCCCGACCCGAACGACCCCGTCCAGCGCATCAAAGACGAGGGGATGAACCGCTCGCAGTTGATGAAGACTCTGAGCTACCTGACCAACGTCATCGGGCCGCGGCTCACAGGCTCGCCCGGCATGAGGCGCGCGAACGAGTGGACGCGCGACAGGCTCGCCGAGTGGGGTTTGCAGAACGCGCACCTCGAAGCGTGGGGGCCGTTCGGTCGCGGCTGGATTCTGAAACGTTTCTCGGCTGAAGTGGTCGAGCCGCAGGCGTTCCCGTTGTTCGCGTACCCGAAGGCCTGGTCGCCGCCGACCCCTGGGCCGCTCGCCGCCGAGGTGGTTTACGTGAACGCGACGAACGAGCAAGAGCTTGAGAAGTACAAAGGAACCTTGCGCGGCAAGATCGTGCTCAACGGCCCCGTCCGCGATTTGAAAGCGCACTTCGACCCCGAAGCCACGCGCGCGACGGAAAAGCAACTGCTCGACCTCGCCAACGAGCCAGACCCCGCGACGCGCCCGCCGCGCCGACCGCCGCAGGCCGCGCCCGACTTCCGCGCCGCCGCCGCCTTCAACGCGAGGAAGCTCGGCTTCTATCAGGACGAGGGCGTCGCGCTCCTCGTTGACCCCAGCCGCGGCGACGACGGAACGATCTTCGTCCAGCAGGCCACCGTGCCGCAGCCCGCGCCCGCCAACCCCTCTGCACCCGCCAACCCCTCTGCGCCCGCGTTCGGCCCGAACGCGCCGCGCCAGGTGCGCGCGTGGGACAAGGATGCGCCACGGATCGCGCCGCAGATGGTTCTCTCAATCGAGCAGTACAACCGCGTCGCGCGCATGCTCGACGCGGGCGAGCGAGTCCGCATGAGCGTCAACCTCGACGCGCAGTTTCTTGACCAGGACCCGATGGCCTACAACACCGTCGCGGAGATTCCCGGCAGCGATCTTAAAGATGAAGTCGTCATGCTCGGCGGCCACATGGACTCCTGGCACGGAGGGACGGGCGCGACCGACAACGGCGCGGGCGTCGCCGTCGCGATGGAAGCCGTGCGAATACTCAAAGCTCTGAACCTTCAGCCGCGCCGCACCGTCCGCGTCGCCCTGTGGAGCGGCGAGGAAGAGGGCTTGCTCGGCTCGCGCGCATACGTCGAGCAGCACTTCGGCAAGCTTGAGACGCCCGCACCGACGCCGAGTCCAGCGCCGCCCGGCCCGGCTGAGGCGAGGCCGACGCCGCAGGCCACGCCCGCGCCGCCGCCGAGCGCCCGCCTCTTGACGAAGCCGGAGTACGAGAAGTTCGACGCCTACTTCAACCTCGACAACGGCACGGGCCGCATCCGCGGCGTCTATATGCAGGGCAACGACGCGCTCAGGCCCCTCTTCCGCCAATGGCTCGCGCCGTTCGCGGACATGGGCGCGCAGACCCTGACCCTCGCCAACACGGGCAGCACCGACCACGTCTCCTTCGACTCAATCGGGCTGCCCGGCTTCCAGTTCATACAGGACGAGATAGACTACAGCGCGCGCACGCACCACTCGACGCAGGACACATACGAGCGCATACAGGAGGACGACCTGAAGCAGGCCGCCGTCATCATGGCCGCTTTCGTCTATCAGACCGCCATGCGCGACGAGAAGCTCCCGCGCAAGCCCGCGCCGGGACGTTGACGCGGCCTGCGGCGCGGCGCGAGTCGAGCCTGACGCCGGGCGGTTAACCACCGCAGGCGCAGCTTTGAACTTTAACTGCGTCCCTGTTAGTGGTTCAGTTTAAAGAGAGAGTTTAGAGTTCAAGCTTTAGCTTGCTTCCCGCACTACTCAACCTGAAGGTTGTACTCTAAACTGACCCACTACTGTGCCTCTGTGGTTAACTCTGCCAATACGCGATACTCGGCGCACCCATTCAAACCCGCCGACAGAAATCTCGGCGGGAAGCTTTTCTATCAGAAAAGTTCAGGAGACTTCAGCGTGATGTTCAGACGCAACGCAGCCGCCGCGCTGCTCCTCTTCGCACTGCTGTCGCAGAACTTCTCGGCCACCCGCGCGCAGCAGCCGACGCCCGCGCCCGCGACGCCGCAGGCACAGCCCGCGCCAGCCGCGCCGACGCCCGACATCATCGAGCGCATCAAGGACGAGGGCATCAACCGCTCGCAGGTCATGCAGACGGTCGAATACCTGACCGACGTGATCGGCCCGCGCCTCACAGGCTCGCCCGCGCTCCGGCGCGCGAACAACTGGACGAAGGACAGGCTGACCGAGTGGGGCCTCGCCAACGCGCACCTTGAGCCGTGGGGGCCGTTCGGTCGCGGCTGGACTCTCAAGCGCTTCTCGGCAGAAGTGGTCGAGCCGCAGGCATTCCCACTGCTCGCCTACCCGCGCGCGTGGTCGCCGGGCCTCGACGCGCCGCTCACGGCGGACGTTGTTCTCGTTGACGCGAAGAACGAGGAGGAGTTGCAGAAGTACAAGGGACAGCTCCAGGGCAAGATCGTGCTCGCGGGCACTGTGCGCGAGTTGAAGCCGCACTTCGACGCGGTGGCGAAACGGCTCTCCGAAAAAGAACTGCTCGAACTCGCCGACGCGCCCGACCCGGCGGCGCAGCCGCGCCGACCTCGCACGCCGCCCACGCCCGAACAGATCGCCGCCGCGCGCTTTGGCGACCGCAAGACGCAGTTCTACTACGAGGAGGGCGTGGCGCTTCTTGTCGGCTCAAGCCCCGCGGGCGACGGCGGCATGTTGCAGTTCGTGCAGCAGGCCAGCGTGCCCCAGCCCTTCGACACGCCCTTCGACAAGCGCGTCCAGCCCTGGCAAAGGGACGCGCCGAAGCTCATCCCGCAGATCGCGCTCTCGAACGACCACTACAACCGCCTCGCACGGATGATCCGCCAGGGCGAGCGATTGCGCATGAGCGTCAACCTCCAGGTGGAGTTCGACGACACAGACCCAATGGCCTACAACACGGTCGCCGAGATTCCCGGCAGCGACTTGAAGGACGAAGTGGTCATGCTCGGCGGTCACCTTGATTCGTGGCACACGGCGACGGGCGCGACCGACAACGCCATCGGCGCGTCGGTGATGATGGAGGCCGTTCGGATTCTGAAGGCAGTCGGCGTTCAGCCGCGCCGCACCGTCCGCGTCGCCCTGTGGAGCGGCGAGGAGGAGGGCTTGCTCGGCTCGCGCTTCTACGTCCGCGAGCACTTTGGCCCAACTCTAGCGCCGACTCCCGCCGCGACCGTTTCGACCGCGCCCGCCGCGGCAGCGGCAGCCGTCGCAGAGAAAACCGGCAAGACTCCGCCTAAGCGCGAGGCGCGCGCCGCGGCGGCGAACACGAAGACTCCGACGCCCCCGCCGGCCACTCAGGCCCCGCCGCCGACTGCGGCGAGCGCGACGACGCAAGCGCCCGCCTTCAAGCCGGAGTACGAACGGCTTAACGTCTATTTCAACGTGGACAGCGGCACGGGCGCGATCCGCGGCATCTACCTGCAAGGCAACGAGGCGCTGCGGCCCACGTTCCGGCGCTGGCTTGAACCCTTCCGCCAGATCAAGGTCGGCGACACAACCTACAACGCCTCGACCATCACGGTCTCGAACTCCGAAGGGTCGGACTTCCTCTCCTTCGACGCCGTCGGCCTCAACGGCCTCGACTTCCTGCAAGACGACATCGAGTACGAGACGCGCACCTGGCACACGAACCAGGACACTTTCGACCGCGTCCTCGCCGACGACGTGAAGGAGGCCGCCGTCATCGTCGCGGCCTTCGTCTATGACGCCGCGATGATGGACGGCCATCTCCCGCGCAAACCCTTCAAAGCGCCGGGGCGATAGAAGAGTGAAGGGCGAAAGGAGGGAGGCTGTCGGGGATGATGAAGCTCACGGTGCTCGGCTCAGGCACGTCGGTGCCGCACCCGCGGCGCTCCTCGTCGGCGCACTGGCTCGACGCGGGCGTCGGCACGCTCCTCTTAGACATCAGCGGCCCTGCGATTCACCGCATGGCGCAGGAGGGTTGTGACTGGCCGAACCTCGACGCCGTCTGGGTCAGCCACTTTCACCTCGACCACTTCGGCGGCCTCGCGCCCTTCCTCTTCGGCACGAAGTACGCGCCGCAGACGCTGGGGCGGCGCAAGCCCCTGACCGTCTTCGGCCCGCGCGGGACTGAAGAGTTGCTGCGCCGCTTCGACGAGGCGGGTGACTACGAACTCTTCAAACAGCCCTTCCCCGTAGAAGTTCGCGAGGTCTCGCCGCGCGCGGAGTTCGAGGTCTTCGCCGGACTGCACGCGCAAACTTTTTCGACTCCGCACACGAGCGAGAGTCTCGCCGTCCGTCTGACCGACGCCGACGGCGCGTCGCTTGTTTACACCTCCGACACGGGCTACACGGAGGCGCTCGCCGCGTTCGCGCGCGACGCAGACTTGTTTCTGATGGAGTGCTCCTTCTTCCGCTCGAAGCCCGTCGAGACGCACCTCGAACTCGGAGACGCGATGAGGCTCGCGCGCCTCGCCGAGCCGGGGCGCGTCGTGCTCGCGCACCTCTACCCGGAGTGGGACGGCGTGGACATCACAGCCGAGGCGCGCAAACTCTGGGACGGCGAGACAATCGAGGCGCGCGACGGCCTGCGTTTAAAGATTTGAAGGCGGCTTAATCGGGGCGGCGTCGAACACGAATGAGGCGGATGGGCGCGGACGAATCCGTGCTCGTCCGCGCCCATCCGCCTCAACTGCGGCCTATCTTTCCTTACTTCAACCGAATCTCGACGCGGTTCTGTTCGAGCGCGTTGCCGGTGGCGCGCTGCAAGTCGGCGATGGCCTTGTTCAACTCGGTCTGCGCGCGCAGCTCGTTGCCGCGGGCGGTCGTCAGCGCGGTCTGGCGTTCGAGGACGAGGAAGACCGTTGACTGGCCGGCGTCGAGCTTGCGCTGCTCGGAGGTGTACTGCTGCTCGGAGGCGGAGCGGGCCGCCGCCGCCGCGCGCAGGCGCGACTCGGCGGTGCGAACCTGCTGGATGGCGTTGCGCACGTCAACCTGTATCAACTGCTCTAGCTGCTCACGCTGCGTGCGTATGCGGTCGCGGTCAACGAGCGTGCGCCCCAATTGCGCCTCGGCGGTCGTGTTGCGGAAGGGCAGGTTAACAGTGACGCCGACGCGGAAGTCTTTGAAGCGGTTCGCGCCGAGGTTCGTGAGCGATTGCCCTTCCCCGCCGACGAGGATGCCGGGGAGCGTCTGCGGCGGGGGCACGGGGATCGGCACGAGCTGTTGTCCGGGCGGCAGGCCGGGGTTGACGACACCGATGAGCTGGTTGATGCTCTCGCGGAACTGCGTGCTCGAAGCGGTGAGCGGGTTGCTCGTCGAAGTGTTGAGCGCGCCGGCGAGGCCGACCGTGCCGTAGGAGGCGACGAGGTCAACCTGCGGCTTCGTCTGCTCGCGCGCGTAGCGCTGCTCGACCTCGTTGATGGCCGCCGCCACGTCCGACTGTTGCAGCTCCGGGCGGCTCTTCAAGGCGACCTGCATCGCGTTCGTCAAATCCACGGCGGGCGGCGCGAGATCAACCGAGTCGGTCGGCACTACCGAGACGTTCCAGAGCGGCGACTCGCGGTTCTCGGCGACGAGGTTCTTCAAGTTGTTCTCGGCGCGACCCACGTCGTCGAGCGCGGAATAGACGCTCTGCTCGAAGCCGGAGACTTGCGCCTCCGCCGCGACCACGTCAATCGGCGCGAGCATCCCTTCGGAGACGAGCCGCTTGTTGTGCTCTAACTGCGCGCGCGCGTCGCGCACGGCCTCCTGCTGGATTTGCAGGTTGCGGAGCGCGTACACCAAGTCCCAATAGGCGCGCTGGACGTTCGTGATGGTCTCGATGGCGCGCTGGCGGAATTGCGAATCGGTCAGAGAAAGATTCTTCTTCGCGATCTCGATCTGGCGGCGGCTCTGATCGAAGCCGCGCCCCTTGAGTAGGGGCTGCGTGTAGTTGAACGTCAGCGACGAAGGGTACTGCGGGTTCAGGGCGGCGAAGATGTTGTTGGTCGTGATGCGGTTGTTGACGAAGTCCAGACGGTAGCCGCCGCCGAACTTTGGCGTCAGGCCCTGCACTGACGAAGTGCTGAAGAAGCCGGACTGCACGACCGAGGCGGTCGTCGTGCCGGAAAGGAAGCTGGCCGCGGGCGTCTCTGTGCGCTCATAGTAGGAGTTGGTCAAAAAGTGCGGGTCATAGACGCCGCGCGCCGCCTTCAGGTCGAACTCGGCGGCGCGCACGTTCTCGCGCGCGACCTCGATGTCCTTGTTGTTGGCGAGCGCAAGCTCTATCGCCTCGCGCACAGAGAGTGGGCGCTGCTCGGCCATGTCAACGCCGACGCGCTCCAAAGTCGGGAACGGCCCGCTCTCCGCCTTGAAGCCCGGCGCGACCTGCGGCACGTTGAGCTGCTGGCGCTGCGGCGCTGGCCGCGGCACGCTCTCCTGGCCCGGCGCGGGCGGATTCTGTGGAGACTGAACCTGCGAGCCGGGCGTGCCGGGCTGCTGGCCCTGCGTTGGTTGGACTGCCGGCGCTTGCTGCGTCGAAGGCGCGGGATTGGCCGGGGCGGTCGGCGGCACGGCGGGCTGCGCGGGCTGCTGGCTTTGCGCGGGCGCGGCGGGGTTCGTTGACTGCTGCGTCTGCGACTGCGTGGGCGAGGCGGTCTGCGGCGTCTGCGCGGGCGGCTGCGGCGACGGCGGGTTGTTGGCCGAGGGCGCGGGCGGCTGCGTCGTCTGAGTCGCAGAAGTTGACGACTGTTGCGGCGTGGAAGTGGACGACTGCTGCGCGCCTCCTGTCTCGCGCGGCGTCGTCTTCAACGCGACGACCGCGTAAGGAATCGGCGACGGCCCGGCGCTTTTAGGTGAAGGCGCGGACTCCGACGCCCGCGGCTCGCCCGCCTTCGGCTTCATCTCTTCGTTGCCGCCGAAGATCGAGCCGGTGAATGTTTGCGCGGTCGGTTGCGGCGTCGCGGCCTGCCGCGGGTCGTTGACCGCGGGCGCGGGTTGTCGGCCCGAACCCTGCTGCGCGAGCAGCGTCGAGGGGACCAGGCTAAGAACCAGCGCGACGGTTAGAGCATTGAAGAATGAATTATGTTTGCGCCTAAGCATGTCTTTGACACCTGATGAATTGAAACTGGAGCGCACGGCACTTGGGAGTACAGGTCAGAACCGCCTGCGTTGGCGGCGGGTTGTCGTGGCACCACCCGCCCGCTAACGCAGGCGGTTCTGACCCGCTCCTACTGCTTACCGATCAAACCGAAAAAGATGTGCGCCGTGGCAGCGGCGCGGCGTCGCGCCCAGGCGAACGTGCCGGCGACGCGCGAGCCGGCGCGGCTGAAGACGCGGCTGTGGCCGAGGTCGTCGAACAGCGAGTAGAAGACCGGCACCGCGAGCAGCGTCAGCAGCAGACATAAACTTTGGCCGCCGACGACGAGCACGCCGATTGAACGGTTCGTGCCCGCGCCCGGCCCCGTAGAGAGCACCAGAGGCAGCATGCCGGCGACGAGCGCGACGGTCGTCATCAGGATGGGCCTCAGTCGGTCGCGGTTCGCCTGGACGATGGCTTCGAGCCGCTCCATGCCGTGCGAGCGAAGCTCGTTCGTGTGGTCAATCTGGAGAATCGCGTTCTTCTTCACCACGCCGAACAGGAGGAGGAGTCCGAGGCCGGAAAAGATGTTGATGCTCTGCCCCGTCAGAAGCAGCGAGAGGATGCCGAACGGGATGGCGAGCGGGAGCGTCAGCAGAATCGTCACGGGGTGGATGAACGACTCGAACTGCGCCGCGAGGATCATGTACATGAAGACGAAGGAGAGCAGGAAGGCGAGCATGAAGTAGTAGCCCGCGCGCCCAAGCTCCTTCGAGCGGCCCGCCAGCCCCGTCGAGTAGGCGGGGTCAACGTTCATCTCCTTGACGAACTGGTTCAACTGGTCAATGACCGCCGACTGCGAGCCGCCCGGCTTGACGTTGGCGAGCAGCGTCACCTGCCGCTGCCGGTTCAAACGGTCAATCGCCGCCGGCCCCGTCCCCTCCTCAACGGTCACGAGGTTCGAGAGGTTCGTCCAGCCGACCTTCGACGACTGCACGAAGAGGTTGGCGAGGGCTTCGGGGCTGGTGCGCGATTGGCCGACGGCGCGCACGCGCACGTCGTACTGATCCGTCCCCTCGTTGAAGGTCGAGACCTTCTGCCCGGCGATGAGCACGTTCAGGGCCTGCGCGATGTCGCCGACCTTCACGCCGAGGTCTGCGGCGCGCGCGCGGTCTATGTGGACTTGCACTTCGGGCTTGCCGACGATGAGCGTGGAGTCGGCGTCAACCACGTCGGGGATGGCCTTCATCTTCTCCAGAAGCGCCTGCGAATATTCCGTGAGCTTCTGAAGGTCTGGGCCGCCGATGACGTACTGGATGTCGGAGTTGCGGAAGCCGCCGCCGGAGATGGCCGCGACGGGCTGGACGCTCGTGCGCAGCTCCTTCGGGTATTTGCCCAGGAGTTCGCGCGCGCGTCCCATCAAGTCGAGCTGCGACTCTTTGCGGTCTTTGATGTCGGCGAGCTTGACGTAAACGCTCGCGAGGTTGACGGTCTGCTGCTGGCCGCTGCCGATGGTGACGAGCGTGTCGGTGACGCCGGGCATCTGGCGTATGTCGGTTGCAATCTTCTCGACGAGCGCGGAGGTGGCCGCCAGCGTCGCGCCTTCGGGCGCGCGCACCGTCACCTCGAACTGCGACTGGTCGTCCACGGGCACGAAGTTCTTCCCCACGAACTTGAAGAGCGGCACGATGCTGACGATGACCGCGACGCACGCGAGCAGAATCGCCCAGCGGTGGGCCATTGACCAGCGGAGCATCCACGTGTAAGTCCGGTCAATCGGCCTGTACCAGCGCGACTCTTTTGAAGTGCGCGGTGCGCGAAGCTCGTGCGCGGAGTGCGCCGCGCCCGTCTTCGCGACTTCTTCAGATGACGGCGCGACCTCTTCGGAGGGCGGCGCGTCCGTCATCTCCACGCGCGCCGTCTCGTGCGCCGTCGCCAGCGCGCCCGGCTCGCCCGCCAAGACCTTCGACTCGTCGGCGAGCGCGGCTGGCGCGTCGCCTTCGGACGGCACGCTTCCCGTGCCCGGCCCCTCGGCTGCCGTATGGCGCTTGATGAGGCGCGCGGCGAGCATCGGCGTCAGCGTGAAGGAGACGAGGAGGCTGACGGCGATGGCGAACGAGGCGGTGAAGCCGAACGAGGACATGAAGCGCCCGACGATGCCGCCCATGAAGCCCACGGGGACGAAGACGGCGAGCAGGCTCAAGGTCGTCGCCATGACCGCCAGTCCGATCTCGCGCGTGCCTTCAATCGCCGCCTGGAACGGGTTCATCCCTTTCTCCTCGACGAAGCGGTAGATGTTCTCCAGCACCACGATGGCGTCGTCAATCACGATGCCGACCATCAGGGTGAGCGCGAGCATCGTGATCTGATTCAGCGTGTATCCCATCGCGGCCATCAGTCCGAAGGTGGCGACGATGGAGGTCGGGATGGCGACCGCCGCGATCATGGTCGAGCGGAAGTTCCACAGGAAGAGGAAGACGACGAGCGCCGCCAGCAGGCCGCCTTCGACGAGGTGCGTCTCGATTGATTCGACCGCGGCCTTGATGAAGATGGACTGGTCGCCGACGATCTGCGTGCGCACGCCCTTCTTGTCAAGGCCGGGCTGCAACTCCTTCAGGCGCTCCTTCACGGCGTCGGCGACGAGCACGGTGTTCTGCCCCGACTGCTTCGAGACGACCAGCGTCACTGCCGGCAGCCCGTTGAGGCGCGCGGCTGTGCGCTGCTCCTCCGACTCGTCAGCCGCGTGGCCGATGTCTGAGACCTTGACCGAGTAGCCGCCGTTCTGCGAGACGGCGATCTGGTTAAACTCCGCCGGGTTCACGATGCGACCCATCGTGCGCACCGTCAGCTCGCGCGTGCCCTCGTCAACGCGCCCGCCGGGCACTTCCATGTTCTGCGCGCGGACGGCAGCGACCACCGCGGGGACGGTGATGTTGTAGGCGCGCATCTTGTCGGGGTCAACCCAGACGTGTATCTCGCGCGTCGCGCCGCCGACGATCTCGACGTTGCCGACGCCGTTGATACTCTCGATGCGCTTCTTGATGTCGTTGTCGGCGATGTAGGTCACGTCGCGCAAAGATTTGCTCGCCGAGACGGCGATGCGCAGCACGGGCGCGGCGTCGGTGTCGAGCTTCTGGATGATCGGCTGCTCGGCGGTTTCGGGCAGGTCTGTGACGATGAGGTTGACCTTGTCGCGCACCTCCTGCGCGGCCACGTCCGCGTTCTTCTCCAGGAGGAACGTGATGAAGACCTGCGAGACGCCCTCGACCGAGGTCGAGCGCAGCTCGTCAATGCCGCTGATGGTGTTGACCGCGGCCTCGACCTTGTCGGTCACCTCCGTCTCGATCTCGCGCGGGCTGGCACCGGGGTTGACCACCGTCACCGTGATCGTCGGCAGGTCAATCTTCGGGAACAGGTCAACGCCCAGCGTCGAGAACGAGAACGCGCCCACGACCGTCAGCGACAGAATAATCATCGTCGCGAAGACCGGACGCCTGACACAAATCTCAGCTAGTTTTTGCATGATGCACCGCTAATTAAAAGTTCAAAGAGTGCACAAGTAACCAGTGGAGGTGACATCAGCATGACGCTTGCCATCCTCACTGGTAATGACCACCTCAGTCGGGTTGGTGAGTGCGATACAGCAAAACTTGCCAGCGTCTTCTTGGATGCTTATTGAGAGTAGGCGTTTGTGATTGGCTTCCTGCCAATTACGCATGTAGTCATACAGCTCCCGCATGGATGAAGCTTCAAAGAATTGTAGGTTACGTCTGTTTTCGCCTAGCATAGAAGACTCCTCCACTTCTAATGTTCCAGTTGCCTCTGCGCTGTCTAGCTATTGTCTTACCGGCACGCCGTCGGCCAACTGCTCGACGTTTGAGGTGGCGACCGCGTCGTCAGCGGCGACGTTGCCCTTAACTTCAATCAGGTCTCCCTCGGCTTGCCCCGTGGCGACGAGGCGCTCGTGCGCCACGCCGTCCTTGATGACGTAGAGGCGGCTCGTGCCGTTGTCGGTGCGGACGGCGCGCGCGGGGACGAGGATGGCCGGGTCTGTCTGCGGCAGCAGCACGCGGACGGTCGCGAACTGGCCGGGCTTGAGAAGGTTCTCGCCGTTCTCGACCTCGGCCTCGACCGTGAGCGTGCGCGACTGCGCCGAGACGTTCGGCGAGACGCGCGCGACGCGGCCCGCGAAGCTGCGGTCGGTGTAGTCGCTCACGGAGACCGAAACGCTCTGGCCCGGTCGCACGCCGGAGATGGCCTGCTCCGGGATGTCTATGCGGACGCGCATCGGGTTGGTGCGCACGACGGTCGCGACCTTCGAGCTTGTGGAGACGTACTCGCCCACGTCCGCCGGGCGGTCGGAGACGTAGCCGCTGATGGGCGCGTAAACCGTCACGTCTCTCAGGCCCTTCTCGGCCTGGGAGACGGAGACGCGGGCGGCGTCCGCTGCGGCGCGCGCCGTCTGGACGGCGGCGTAAGACTGATTCGCCTGCGTGAGCGCGGCCTGATACTGCTCGCGCAGTTGGTCGCGCTGCGCCTTCTGCTGGTCGTAGGCGGAGCGCGACACGTCGCCCGATTCGAGCAGCTTCTCGAATCTCTGGAGCTGCTTCTCGGCGAGGTCATAGGCGGTCTTCGCCGCCTGAACTTCGGCGACGCGCACGGGGTCGAACTTCTGCCCCGGCGTCAGTCCGAGCCGCGCCTCGGCCTGTTGCACGCTCGACTCGGCCTGCTGGAGCGAGGCCCTCGACTGTTCGAGGCGCAGGCGCGCATCCGCCGGGTCGAGCTGGACGAGAACCTGCCCCTGCTGCACGAAGCTGCCGAGGTCAACGTTCACGGAGACGACGCGGCCCCCCACCGTCGGGGCAACGTCGGTCTGCACGTCCGCGGCGAGGCTGCCCGTCGCCTCGATGAAGCGCGGCAGGTCGCGCGAGACCGCCGGCGCGGTCGTCACGTCAACGGCCTGCGGCGCGACCGCCGCGTTCGCGTTCGCCTTCGCGTTCGACTGCGCGCGCGAGCCGCCGCACGAGGCCGCCGCGATAGCGAGGGAGCCGACGAGCAGAGCCGCGATGAAAACTTTGATTTGCTGACGGGAGATCATGGCGTTCCTATTTCTTCTCGTTCTTAATTCCCGGACGGCGGGGCAAGTGTGCGCCCGTAGCCCGCGCCAGGTTTTTATCTCTTCTTCTTTTTATTCTTGGCCGCACCGCTTCCGCCCGCGTCGCGCTTGGGCCTCTTTTCTCGTCTTAACGACGACGCGCCCGCGCCGGTTTCGGCGACGATGCCGCGCAAAAGAATTTCTGTGAACTCGCGCGCGGCCTCCTCCGCGGGGACGTTGACGAGGCGGCGCGCGGCGTCCCGCTCCCAGAGGATTTTGTTGAGCGAGTGGTGGATGATCGCACCGTTGAAGGCGCGGACGACGAGGAACGGGTCAACGTCGCGGAAAGCGCCCTCGCGCTGCCGCTCGCCGACGTAGCCGCCGAGGAATTCGTAGAGCACGCGCACGTTCTTGTCCCAGAAAATCTGCGCGAGCTGGTGGCCTTCCAAGGCGGAGTAGAGCAGGAGGCGCAGGAACTCGTGGTCGCGCGAGTGGTGCTCCATCATCGCGAGCGCTATCTGGCGGAAGACCTCGCGGTCGTCGCGGCGCTCCATCGCGTCGCCGACGCAGGCGCGTATCGTGTCAATGACGGGGTGGCCCGACTCTTCGCCCGCGGGGCCCGCGCCGAAGCCTGCGCAGGACTTGTGGTCAATGATGGCCGCGTAGAGTTCTTCCTTGGTGGCGAAGTGGCGGAAGATGATCGCCTCGGAGACGCCCGCCGCGTGCGCGATCTCTTTGGTGGTCGTGCCGCGGAAGCCGCGCTCGGAGAAGAGTCGCATCGCGACCTTCACGATCTGGAGCCGGCGCTCCTCGGCGACCATGCGCCCGCCCGGCGACAGCGGGGGCGTGTGGTCGGCGCGCGCCGTCTCGGCCTGTTTGCTCATGCCTTTGATTGTGAACCTCCGAACCCAGCGGGGGTAAAAGTAAGCACTTACTTACATCATTACAGGATTACTGTCAAGTCCACATCAGAAATTACTGATGATTACTCAGAGGCTATTCTTCTCTTGCTGAAAACAGAGCGCAGCACTCAGGCGGACCAATAAATCAATTGCTTGACACAATCCGACATGCATACTATAAGTAACATCCATACAAGAGGTATGAATCCGATGTCTCTCATCAGAATCCGCGAAATTTTAGGCGAGCCGTATTACCAAAGCGGCGAATGCCTTATCTATAACCTGGATTGTCTTGAAGCGATGCGAGCGCTTCCCGGCGGATTTGTTCATCTAACAGTAACTAGTCCGCCTTACAACATCGGCAAAAAATATGAAGAGCCTTTGCCGCTCGAAAATTATCTGGAGTGGTGTGGCTCATGGCTCAATGAGCTTCACCGTATTACTACCAAGAATGGTGCCTTTTGGTTGAATCTTGGGTACGTCAGCATTCCGGGGCGAGCGAAAGCCATCCCGCTCCCCTATCTTATATGGGATAGATCACCGTTCTATTTAGTTCAGGAAATTGTTTGGAATTACGGAGCGGGCGTGGCAGGGAAAAACTTTTTCTCACCCAGAAACGAAAAATTCCTTTGGTACGTTAAGACCCGCGACGAGTATACCTTTAACCTTGATGAAGTACGCGACCCTGATGTCAAATACCCGAACCAGAAAAAGAACGGCAAAATAAAAGTCAATCCATTAGGTAAAAACCCAACTGACGTATGGCAAATTCCCAAAGTCACATCAGGCAAGAACAGGTCTTCTAAAGAAAGGACGCCCCATCCAGCGCAGTTTCCCGTCGCAATAGTTGAACGGATAATTAGGGCCACATCAAACAAAGGTGAAATTATTTTCGATCCGTTTATGGGTTCGGGAACAACTGCGGTTGCGGCGTTGAGCCTTCAACGCTTCGTTATCGGATTTGAGATTAAAGAAGAATACTGCGAAATAGCCGCTAAACGGGTAGAGGATTACTTAAGAATAAAGCGGTTTCAAGAACTGCAACAAGGCATATTCGATGAACATTCTTCACATGAAGGGGAAATTATTATGGGGCCTAATTTTTAAAGTTCGGGCGCGAATTGCTCTCTTGCTTTTTCACGAAACGCTTGTATGCGCCCATTCGGCCCCTCATAATTCAGTAAGTCATAGATTGTCTGAACGCCCTCTCCGGCAAAGGTTTCTGCCGTCTTCTTACCTATCCCTTCCATAATTCCAATGGGCGCGCTCAGGCGATATCGTCCGGGTATTTCAAGTAGTTTGTATTTATAGACCTCTAGCGTAAGGGACGCTGCTTGTCCGGTCTCCGACTTCTGGGGTTTCCAATCGGAAGCATCTATCCATCCGAATCTGATAAGTGTTAACGCCTTTCCATGAAAATTCACTGTGATGTAGTAACCGGATTTCTCAGGCTTCGAGACTAGAGCTTCTTCCGTTTTCTGTCCGTAGCTGCGGTTGCCGAAAATCTTAGTGCCTAGCTGACCTGACGTTTTCATTTCTACTGAGAAATAAGGGTCGCTCAAACAGACGATGTCCTTCTCCTCCTTACTTTGCCCGCCGCGCCAATCCGTCGGCAGGCGGGCGGCCAGTTCGCGTGCGAACAACTTCTCAAAGAAGTAACCAACCACGGCTGAAGGGACTTCCACCTCATCAATCCGAAACACTGTCGGGCCTTCACCAATTTTTGTCTGCCACAAAGTTCCCCAACACGAGACAGCAATATCTCTGATGAGTTCAACTCTAAGAGGGTGTTGTAAGACAAGCTCTCTAGTCTTATCTAACCATATTTCCTTCGGAAGTCCTTTATACGGAGAGGTCACTGACTTACCCCTTCAAATAATTTGCTAAGGGAAACGTTCAGGGCCTTTGCGATGCGCGCAATGCTAGTGAGCGAAGCATTCCTCTCCCCTCTCTCAACGCCACTCACATAAGTCCGATGAAGCTCTGCTAACTCAGCTAATTTCTCTTGGGATATTCCGGCATCTTTTCTTAGTTCGCGGATTCTCACGCCAAATTTTTTTAATAAAGGATTCGATTTCATGAAATCACACTATGAAAATGCAGCATATAAATCTACACACTATGAGTCACATCCTCTTTTGCGCGTTCCCAATAAAACTGGGGAAACGTAAAATTTCGTGCTGTATTGTTCCCGGCCTTGTGCTACATTTAGCCCGTACATTTTCACAACAAAACCGGAAGCCACGGGGCCGGGGTGGCGCGCACGCGCGTGCGGCCTCCACCGCGCTTTTCCCTCGCGCCCGACGCGAGGGGGTCGGTCGGCACGACGATTGCACCCCTGCCGCGGGAAAAGGTTTTTTCGGGAAGCGAACTCTCGCGCGCTTTCATTTTCGAGCGGTCTTTAATCATTTGTTGAAGGAGACGAAAAAGCATGTCACAGAACAGACCTGACAACGAGACGACTGGCAGCTTCGGCCCGGGCGGCGGGCCGAGCGGCGGAACGACCGGGAGGGGGAGCACGGGCACGACCGGCACCGGCAGCACGGGCAACTCCTCGACGGGGCTTTCGACCACGGGCGGCTCGCCCGGCGGCGGGGCGGCGACGGGCGCGGCGACGGCCCCCGCTTCGGGGATCACGGCGAAGGCGAAGGAATACGGCCAGACGGTCGCGGACGCGGCCTCGCAGGCGAAAGACTTCATAACCGATAAGGCTTCGGTCGTCGGCGACAAGATTCAAGACCTGCGCAACGTGGACTACGGGCAGATCGCCAACGAGGCGAAGGACTACGCCCGCCAGAATCCGGGCCAGGCGCTTCTGATCGCTGCTGCCGCGGGCTTCGTCATCGGCCTGCTCGTGCGCGGCGGGCGACGCTAAAGCAAACGACGGACGCGGAGCGCTGAACGATGAGCTAAGAACGAGTGTGTCTTCGGTTCAGCGTTCGGCGTTCCGACTTCAGAGTTTATCGAAAGGGGAGTAGCGATGGCCGAAGTTGAGAGAAGGAGGGCCGACGTGCCCGCGACCGTCGAGCCGCAGCCCGACATCGAGAATCTGCCGACGCTGTTCGGACGGTTGGGCGACGACGTGATGCGGCTCGTTGACACGAAGCTGAGCCTGATCAAGGTGGAGTTGAAGGAGGACGCCTCCTTTTACGCGCGCAACGGCGCTTACACCGCCGTGGGCGCGATGGTGGCGCTCATCGGGTTCGCGCTCGTGAACGTCGCGGTCGCGTTCTTCATCGCGAACCTGTTCGGCAGCAACGCGGCGGGCGCGGTCGCGCAGAAGTTCGGGCCGACCAGCTACGGCCTCGGCTTCCTCATCACGGGCGCGCTGTACATAGTCGTCGGCGGCATCGTCGTCGTCGTGATGAAGAAGAGGCTGGCCGACTACAACCCCGCGCCCACCACGACCCTCGACGAGATCAGAAAGGACAAGCAATGGCTGAAGAACGAAATCTAGGGCTGGCGCGCGCGCCCGAAAGCGCAGCCGACACGGACGCCGCCGACGCGACCAAGGCCGAGCTTCAGCGCCGCATGGACGAAGCGCGCGAATCCATCTCGCAGACGGTGACGGAGATTAAAGAGACGGTGGTCAACCAGTACCAGCAGGTTCGAGAGACGATCAGCGACACGCTCGACTGGCGCGAGCAGTACCGACGCCACACGCTGCCCATCACCGTCGGCGCGTTCGCCGTCGGCGCGCTCGTCGGCTACGGCGTCATGGGCGTGTTCAAGTCGGACGGCGACGGGTACGACGATGACGAGGACGACGCCTTCGACCGCATCGAGCGCGGCTTCGACCGGATGGGGCCGGCGCGCTCCTACGCTGGCGCGCCCATACTCGGCGAGCACCAGACGGCGGCGGCCTACCAGCGCGCCTCCGCCTCGGAAAGCAGCGCCGAGGGCGAAGAGGCGTTCGGCGAGTCGCGCGGCGGCGCGGGCAGCCGCGACCGTGGGCCGGACGCGCGACCTTCCTACAGCAGCGGCTACCAGGCGGCGACCGCGCCGCCGCGCGCCGCCGCGCAGAGCGCCGGGGCGGGTGAGGCCCGTGAGGAAGAGGAGGAGCCGAAGGGGCCTGGCCTGTTCGAGCGCTTCAAGGAGACGAAGGCTTACGACAAGCTGACGGACGAGCTTTCGACGCTCGGCGAGCGCGTCGTCGAGGAGCTTTCGCGCACGGCGCAGACGGTCGTCGTCCCCTTGCTCTTGAACAAGATCAAGGGCCTGATCGGCGTTGACCTTTCGGGGCGGCGCGAGGGCCAGCAGCGCGGCCTTGCCGGGCAGCAGACTGCCCCGAAGACCGCGGGCGGCACGGGCGGCGGGTCGGAAGGGATTTCGTAAACGAACCCTCGCGTGTAACGGACGGCGCGCGGGCGTGGGCGGCCCGGCCCTTTTGTAAAGACGGCGGGGCGCGGCGTTCGACTCTCAACTTCAGGCGGGCGAGAAGGCCGGGTCGGGCGTTCTCGCCCGTTACTTTTTAAGACTGTGATGTCTTCAGGCATCGAGGTGATCGTCAACGCTTCGGCGGGCGCGGGTGACGCGGACGAGGTCGGGCGCGCGGTCGCTTCGGCCTTCACCTCGTGCGGCGTCGAGGCGCGCGTCCGCGTGGCGCGCGAGGGCGCACAGGTCGAACGGCTCGCGCGGCTCGCGCTCTCGAACGGCTCGCGCGCGGTCGTCGCGGGCGGCGGCGACGGGACGGTGAGCGCCGTCGCCTCGCTCCTCGCGGGGACTGAAAAGCCGCTCGGCGTCCTGCCGCTCGGCACGCTCAACCACTTCGCCAAAGACCTGGGCGTCCCGCTCGACATCGAGGAGGCCGCGCGCGGCGTCTGCGAGGGGCGTGTCGTCGCGGTGGACGTGGGCGAGGTGAACGGGCGGGTCTTCGTCAACAATTCGAGCCTCGGACTCTACCCGCGCATCGTCCGCCGCCGCGAGAAGCTGCGGGAGCGTCTGGGCGGCGGCAAGTGGGTGGCCTTCTTCCGGGCGACGCTCGCCGTCCTGCGCCGCTACCCGTTCCTCAACGTGCGCCTCAGCGCCGACGGGCGGGAGATCGTGCGGCGGACGCCCTTCGTCTTCGTCGGCAACAACGAGTACCGGATGGAGAGCTTTCAGATCGGCGGGCGCGCTTGCCTCGACGCGGGCTGCCTGAGCCTCTATGTCGCGCACCGGACGGGCAGGCTCGGACTGCTGCGCCTCGCCGTGCGTGCCCTCTTCGGTCGCCTGCGCCAGGCGAAAGACTTCGACACCCTGCGCGCGCAGGAAATCTGGGTCGAGACGCACAGGCCCAAGCGCCTGCACGTCGCAACGGACGGCGAGGTCGTCGTGATGACCACGCCGCTTCACTACCGCGTGCTGCCGGGCGCGCTGCGGGTGATAGTTCCGAAAGACGTGAACCGTGAACCGTAAACCGTGACGAGAAAAAAGTCGTGACGGATGAACGATGACGGACGACAGGGCGGAAGCCACTTGTCACGGTTTACGGTTTACGAGAGCGTATGCGAAAGATCGTCCACCTTTCAGACCTGCACTTCGGACGCATTGACGAGAGCGTGGTCGGGTCGCTGGCCGACGCCGTGAGGAACTTGGGGCCGTCGCTGGTGGTCGTCTCCGGCGACCTGACGCAGCGCGCTCGCGCCCGCGAGTTCCAGGAGGCGCGCGCCTTTCTGGACTCTCTGCCGAAGCCGCAGGTCGTCGTCCCCGGCAACCACGACGTGCCGCTCTGGGACGTGCCCGCGCGCTTCACGCGACCGCTCGAAAAATTCCGGCGCTACATCTCGGATGACACGGAACCCTTCTACGAGGACGAGGAGATGGCGGTCGCGGGCGTCAACACGGCGCGCTCGTGGACGCGGAAGTACGGGCGCGTCAACGAGCGCCAGGTCGCGCGTCTGCGCGAGCGCCTGTGCGCCTCCGGCGCAGAGGTCTTCAAGGTCGTCGTCACGCACCACCCCTTCGACCTGCCGCCCGGCCACGACGAGCGCGAGATCGTCGGGCGCGCGCGGATGGCGATGGAAGCGCTCGCCGCTTGCGGCACGGACATCCTGCTCGCCGGCCACCTGCACGTCGGCCACACGGGACACACAGCCGAGCGTTACCGCATCAGCGGCCACTCCGCGCTCTTCGTGCAGGCGGGCACGGCCACCTCGACCCGCGGGCGCGGCGAGGCCAACTCCTTCAACGTCATCCGCCTCAAGCGCCCGCACGCGCAGATCGAGCGCCGCGTGTGGCAGCCCGAAACGAAATCTTTCAGGCCCGGCCTCGCCGAGACCTTCCGCCGCACGCCGGAAGGCTGGGCGCGGCTCACGGACGAGGTGGCCGCGGGGCTGACGTTCGACGAAGAGGGCACGGGTCTCCAGTCGAGCGTCCCGGCGAGCGCCGCCGACATTTGATCCACACTCTCTCTTTGTGCCCCGCCCGCGCGCGGCGCGGTTACTCAAACGCCCTGCCATAGACCCCGTTGACAGCCCACAGCCGCGCACATAGACTACTGTGCGTTCCCCGTTCGACATTCTTTACAGACCGTCGAAAGAAGGATTCACGATGCTCAAACTCAAACCCGCCTCGCGGCGTCGGCACGCCGCCGTAGTCTCTCTTCTCATCCTGCTACTGTTCGCAGCCGGCGCGAACCCGCGCGCGCTCGGCCAGTCGAACGACCCGGAGCGCGAGAGCGCGATCAAGCTCTACGAGGCGAGCAAGTACGCCGACGCGCTGCCGCTACTGGAAAAGCTCGCCCAGAAGTACCCCGACGACCCCGTCGTGCTCTCGCGCCTCGGCTTCACGCTCTACGTCACCTCGGCCACGCTCAAAGACCCGGCGGAGCGCCAGAAGATTCGCGAGCAGGCGCGCGCGATTCTGCTCAAGTCGCGGCAGCACGGCGACGACAGCAACCTGACGCAGGCCGCGCTCGACGCGCTCAACTCGCCGGACACGACCGACATCCCTTTCTCGAACCTCAAAGACGCCGAGAAGTCCATCCGCGAAGGCGAGGCGGCGTTTGCCGGCGGCGACCTCGACGCGGCGCTCGCCCACTACAAGCGCGCGCTCGAACTCGACCCGCAGCTCTACGAGGCCGCGCTCTACGCGGGCGACATGTACTTCAAGAAGGGCTACGCGATGACGGATAAGAAGGCCGGGAGCGAGTTGATGGACAGGGCCGGCGAGTGGTTCGCGCGCGCCGTGGCGATCAACCCCGACCGCGAGACGGCCTACCGCTACTGGGGCGACGCGCTGACGTGGCAGGACAGGCGCGACGACGCGCGCGCCAAGTTCGTCGAGGCCGTCGTGGCCGAGCCTTACACGCGCTCCTCCTGGGTGGGCCTCAGCCAGTGGGCGCAGAAGTACGGCGTGCGGCTCGCGCACCTGAGAGTGGACGTGCCGAAGGACGCCGCCGCGGACGACCCCGTCTGGGGTCCTTACGCCGCGGCGCGCGCCGAGTGGCGCTCGCGTCGTTTCGCCGCAGAGTTCCCCGGCGAGGCCGCCTACCGCCACAGCCTCTCGGAGGAGGCCGCCGCGCTGCGCGCCGAGGCCGCGACTACGCCGCCTACCGCAAAGCGAACCGTGACCGCTTGCGCCGCTACCTGCTCGACTACGTCTCGTCGGGCAAGAACTGAAGGCGGAGGGCGGAACGACCTTGACCGCTGCCGGGGCTTCGCGCTACATCTTTTCGTCGGCGCTCAACAAAAACGTTTCGCCGAGAAGGATAACGCTTGATGCAGGGCGTGGTTTCGCTGCTTGACGACCGGCACTACGCGCGGGTCGAGGCCATCTGGGAGGAGCTGGGGCAGAAGTTCGACGTGCGCGGGATGTACGTCACGCCGTACCCGCACTTCTCGTTCCAGGTGGCTGAAAGTTACGACGCCGAGGCGTGCGAGGCTTACCTGCGGGGCTTGGCCGCGCGCGCGCGCCCGTTCCGTGTCAGGACTGCGGGCCTCGGCATCTTCACCGTCGCCAACCCGATCCTCTACGTCCCCGTGGTGCGCAGCCCCGCGCTCTCCGAACTGCACGGGGAGATTTGGCAGGGCGTCAGGCAGATAGTTCCCGGCGCGGTCGCGCACTACTACAACCCCGACGAGTGGGCACCGCACATCACGCTCGCCCAAGGCGACATTGACCCGGACAAGCTGGCCGAGATCGTCCGCACCTTGAGCCGGCGCAACTTCCATTGGGAGATAACCATCAACAACCTCGCGATCATCTACGACACGGGCAAGCAGCAGGGCGTGCGCTGCCGCTTCGACTTCGGCTGCGCGGGCGGCTGAGGCGGTGTAAAATTTGAGATATGGCTGAAGCAGAAATCGCGAGCGGGGAATCGTTGGGGCTGGACGTGCTGGCCGTCTTCTCGCACCCGGACGACGCGGAGCTGACGGCGGCGGGCACGCTCCTCAAGATGAAGTCTTTGGGCTATCGCACGGGCGTGCTCGACATGACGCGTGGCGAGATGGGCACGCGCGGCACTCCGGAAGTCCGCGCCGAGGAGGCGCGCGAGGCCGCACGCCTCATGCGCCTCGACGTGCGCCTGAACTTGGAGCAGCCCGACGGCCACGTCTGGCTCACCGAGGAGTCGCGGACGGCCCTGGTGAGGGTCATCAGAACCTACCGCCCCAAGGTCATCCTCACGGCGCACTGGGACGACCCGCACCCCGACCACTCGAACACGGCGCGCCTCGCCCGCGAGGCCGCGCGCCTCGCCTCCATGCGCCGCTACGACGAGGAGGCGGGCCAGGGCGCTGTCCCCGTGCCCGCGCTCGCCCACTCGGCCTACTCGCGCCTCGTCGTGCCGTCGTTTATCGTGGACATCTCCGAACACGTCGAGGATAAGATGCGCGCCATCCGCGCGCACCGCTCGCAGTTCTACGACCCCGACTCGCAAGACCCCGTCACGCGCATCAGCGAGAAGAACTTCCTCGAACAGCTCGAACACCGCTGGCGCTACATCGGCTCACTCATCGGGGTGGCCGCCGGCGAAGCCTTCTACGTCCGCGAGGCCCTCAACGTCCAAGACCCCGTCGCGCTGCTCACGCGCCCGATGAACATCTACTCGTGAGGCGGACTCGACTTTGAAGCGCGACTCCGGGTTCGTTGGTTGATGCGCTTTGAGTTCGTCCGTTGATTGGTTAAAAGGCGGGGCCGCTTCACTTCGCGGCCCCGCCCGTCACGGTGAACTTTATGTCGTCCGCGCTTTCGGCGAGTTTAACGTCGCTGCCGTTGTAGGCCGACACCTGGCAGGTGTACGAGCCGGGCGCGAGCGGCTTATCCAGAACGTAAGACAGCCCGTCAACGCGCTTGTTGATGAAGTCGTACTCGGTCTTGGCTTCGGTCGAGGTGTCGGCGTAGATGCTGAACTTGTAATAGGCCGCTTCGGGGTAAGGCCCCCACTTCACCTCGATGTTGTCCGCGCCGAGTTTCGCGCCCGCCTTCGGACTCAGAAGCTTCAGGTCGCTCTTGAACAGGTTCGCGTCGGGCGCGAAAAACGTCCGGCCCTCTTCGATCTTGTACTTGGCCGACGAGACCAGGCCCGAAGTCGCGAAGACGTAATAGCCCGTGTCGAAGACCTTCGCGATCAGGCCCTCGTAAACTCCGGGCGGCACGTCCTTGATTAGATACTCGCCCGCGCTGTCCGTCCTGGCCGTGAACGTCTGGCCGCCGCACCCGCCGAAATACTGGTTGAACTTTTCGCACAGCTTCACTTCGACGCCCGCGGCTGGTTGCGAGTTATAAAGGACTTTGCCCTGCACGTTGCCCTTGCCCGCGGCTGGCTTCTCCTTCTCCACGCCCGTGCCCGAAGTGATCGTGCCGTCGGCTTCAGACTTTGCGGGCGACGCGGTTGTGTTCGCTGCGGTCGTGTTCGCGTTGGCCGTATTCGTGTTGGCAGGCTGGGCCGTTTGATTGGAGTTCGACCCTCCTGAAAATTTGCAGCCCAGTACGAAGGCGGCTAAAAGCAAGATGGGGACGACGGCCCCTTTACCTTTCAGTGACACCGGATTCGTTCTCCTTATCCCGTTCAATCTCTTCCAAGTCCTTCGCACCCACAACGCCCGGCGCATGACATTCCGCTTGAGCGGCCCCGTCGCGGAGGTTCTGGCCGAAGTGTTTATGGGGAAGGGCGTTGAAGCGCTACGACTCGCGCGGGCGCGCGCCCTCGCGCAGAAAACGTTCGAACGCGTCGCTCACCTGCGCGGGGGTGATGCCGGCCCACGCGTTCACCTGCCCCGCGACGGGGGCCGCGGGCGCGACCGCCGCCGCGGCGTCATCCCGCCTGCGCCTGCGTGCGCGCCTCTCTTCGGCGGCGAGGGTGCGCAGGTACGCGAGGTAGCTCGCGCGCTCGTCTTCCCGCATTCTGATGACGCGAACGCCGACGAGATACCCGTACCCCGACTCCGCAATGTCCAAGTGCTCGAACCTGACGGAGGTGGCGAGCATGGAGACCGGCCCGCCGGGAAGCGCCAGCCTGATCCCCAGGTAGCAGTCGCGGTCGGTGAGGTAGCCGTCGCCGATGCGCACGGCCGGCAGGAGGAGCGTCAGCCCCGTCTCGCTGAGGTCACGCGTGTGGCCCGCGAGTGACCTCTTGCCGGTTAAGACTCCGGCGGCCTCTTCCTGCGCGTCGAGCAGCACGACCGTGAATGGCAGTCGCGCCTGGGCGCGCGCCCCGCGCCTCGCGCCGCGCCGGCGGTCGCCGATTATCTCGCGCAGTCTTCCCGCTAAAGAGCTAATGAGTGCTGACATTAAAATCCACCGTCTCCATAGGCACGCCGTTCGTATTCCTTATACTAAAAGAAGCACGGGACGACAATGTCCGGGCGCACGGAGCCGAAGGAATGAAGCATGTAAGGGAGAGAGCAGCGCGGCGACCCTCCCTGCCCGGCATTGTTAGACGACCTGCCGCTGCTACTTGAATGAGATTATCACCTGCTCGGGCGTGGCCGGCAGTTGGCGGATTTCGCTGTGCGAGAAGCCGGCGCTCTGGAACATCCGCTCAAGCTCCGGGAAGGTGTAGGCGTCGCCGCTCGGCGTCGAGCCGAGCATCATCATGCTGAAGGCTGCGGGGATCGGCGGCGAGACCCTGTCTTCGTTCGGCACGAACTCCAGCGTCACAGCGCGTCCGCCTTCCGCGAGCGCGCCGTGAACCTTCCGCAGCAAACTCTCGCACGTCGGCGGGTCGAAGTGGTGCAGGAAGTTCGTGAGGAGCACAACGTCGTAGGCAGTGCCGTAGTCCACGTCGAAGGCGCTGCCTTCAATCGTGTGGTAGCGGTCGGCGACGCCCGCGCCGCGCGCGTTCTCTTTAGCCACCTCCAGGACGTTCGGCCAGTCGAGCGCCGTCACCTCCACGTTCGGGTTCTGCCGCGCGATGGCGATGCCGAACATGCCGTGGCCCGCGGCGATGTCGAGCACCTTCAGCTTTGCGCCGCCTCTTTCGCCTACGAGCTGCGCTATCGCCTGCGCGGCCATCGCCATCATCGGAACCATCGCCCGCGCGAACTTCACCCAGATGGGGTTTTCGGGGGCGACCGTCCCCCCTTCGGGCATCGCAGTCGTGCCCCTGCGGACAACTGCGGCGAGGTCTTCAAAGCCGCCGGTGAGCACGGGCGAGAGCATGAATTCGGTGACGCCGCCCATGTACGCCTGCGAGCGTCGGTCGAGAAACACCGCCGAGTCCTGGGTCAGGCCGTAGCTTCCGCCCTCTTTAGTCAGAAAGCCCATGACGACGAGGTAGTCGCAGAGGATACGCATCCCGCGCTCGGCAGTCTCGCATCGCGCGGCCAACTCCCGCGCAGTCCGCGCGCCTTCGCCGATGGCTGTGAACACGTCGAGTTCGAGCGCGGCTTTGATTGCGGCGGTGCGCTGGTAGGCGTTCACCGTCTGGAAGAAAAGCTCCGGGGAAGGTTGCGGCGTCTGTTCGGACATAGCTAGTCACCCTGAATGTTGTGGCGTTAAGAAGAGCGGCTGAATATTACCGCCAGTGCCGTGGCTATTCAACTTCTAAGCGGGGAGGTGTTAGCTCAAGAACTCAGCCGAGACGATGACTCGCGGAGGGCGTCGTGGAGCAGCGCGTTGAAGCGCTCGGCATGCTCCTCCTGCGGCATCATGCGGCAGCGGTCGAAGACTTCGAGGCGCGCGCGGGGGTTGAGCCGGAGGAGTTGGCCGGCCTGCTCGATGGGGTTCGCCGTGTCCTGCTTGCCCCAGGCGAGCGTGACGGGCTGGCGCAGGCGCGCGAAAGGCTCGCGGATGTCCGTGTTGAAGTAGCCGGAGAGGAAGGCGGTGGCGGCGTGCTGCGCGCCGGGCAGGTGGCTGACGGCGTAGTAGTGCGCGACGAGGCGCGGCGTGGCGAAGCGCTTCTCGTAGAAGAGCTGTTTGCGCGCGTAGTCGCGCACGCTGCGCTCGCTCGTCACGGCGTTGTAGAAGGATGTGCCGAGCACGGGAGAGTGCAGCAGTCCGTAGAAGGCCGCGCCCGTCATGCCGGGACGCGCGCTCAAGTTGTCCGCGCCCGTCGGCGAGACGAGAACGAGCGAGCGGACTAACCCCGCGTGCTCGTCGGCGACGCGGGCGGCGAAGGCCGCGCTCAGTCCGTGCGCGACCAACGCGGCGGGCCGGCCCACGACCTCGCGCAGGAAGTCGGAGAGCAGTCCGACGTAGAGGTCTGAAGAGTAGGGGGCGCTCGCCGGCTTGTCCGAGTAGCCGAAGCCGAGCAGGTCAACGGCGTAAGTGCGGAAGTCGCGCGCGAGCGGCAGGAAGTTGCGCCGCCACATGAAGGAGCGCGCGCCCGCGCCGATGCCGTGGACGAACAAGATGGGCGGCGCGTCCTCCGCCCCCGCTTGGCGGTAGAAGACCTGACCGTGCTTCCAGGGGTATGTGCCGGCCTCGCCGCCGAGCGCGCCCGTCTCCGGCCCCGGCACGTCGTGCGCCACCGCCGCGTTCATCGCCGCCAGAGCAGCCACGCCCGCGCCGCCCGCTACCAAGCCCTTCCAGAATGTGCGGAGCTTTCCCATAAGAGCGCAGATGTTAGATGTCAGATGCTAGATGCTGGTTACGGCGTTATTACTAACATCTAGCATCCAGCATCTGACATCCAGCTCTCAGATGAAGGCGAAGTCGAACTGCTCCTGATGGACGTGCTCGTGGCCGGTGATGTCTATAGGGCCGAGGTAGTCCTCGATCTCCTTGAGCACGTCGCGCTCGGTCGTGCGGAGGGCGCGCGCGACTTCGAGGTTGACGCGCAGCGTCGTCTGCCTGATGCTCTCGCCCTCGTTGGCGCGTGCGAGGCGGCGCGCCTCTTCGAGTATTTCGTAGCAGACCGTCTGCGGCGACTTCACAAGCCCCGCGCCCTGGCAGTAGGGACAGGGGGAGCAGAGCGTGCGCTCCAGCGACTGCTTGACGCGCTTGCGCGTCATAATGACCAGGCCGAAGTCGTTGAAGGAGAGAACCTTCGTCGGCGACTTGTCCTGCCGGAGCGCGTCCTGAAGGGCCTGCATCACGCGCGCGCGGTTCCTGCGCTCCTCCATGTCTATGAGGTCGAGGACGATGATGCCGCCGAGGTCGCGAAGCCTGATCTGCCGCGCGATCTCTTCGACCGCCTCCATGTTGGTGCGCGTGATCGTGTCTTCGAGACGCGTGCCGCCGCGGCCTACGAACTTGCCCGTGTTCACGTCAATGGCGACCAGCGCCTCGGTCTGGTTGATGACGAGGTAGCCGCCGGAGCGGAGCCACACGCGCGGCTTGATGGCCTTATCAATCTCGGCCTGTACGCCGTAGGCTTCGAGTATCGGCTCCTCGCGCGTGTGGAGCTTGACGCGGTTGACGAGGCGGGGCTGGATGCGGTTGATGAACTCGACGACTTCAAGGTACTCCTGCTCGCTGTCAACGCGTATGGCCGCGAAGTCGTCGGAGAGCTGGTCGCGCAGGAGGCGCTGCACCAGGTCGAGGTCTTTGTGGACGAGCGAAGGGGCCTTCTGCTTCTCGGAGCCGCGGCGTATGTCGCGCCAGGTGCGTATGAGGTAGCGCGCGTCGTCGCGCAGGTCTTGCTCCGAAATGCCGACGCCGGCGGTGCGGACGATGAAGCCGCCCGAAGGCACGTCCTCTTCCTTGACGATGGCCTGGATGAGCTTGCGCAGGCGCACGCGCTCCTGGTCTGACTCGATCTTGCGCGAGACGCCGACGTGCTCGATGGTCGGCATGTAAACGAGGAAGCGACCGGGCAGGGCGATGTGCGAGGTGATGCGCGCCCCTTTTTGCGCGATTGGTTCCTTGGCAATCTGGACGATGATCTCCTGTCCCTCGCGCAGGAGGTCTGTGATCGTCGGCTGGCGGTCGCGCCGCCCGCGCCCGTTCTCGCGCCGTCCGCCGCGCTCGCCCTGCGGACGATCACCGCCGCGCTCGCGCTCGCTACGCTCACCGCCGCGTTCACGCTCACCACGATCACTACGCTCGCGCTCGCCACGATCACTATGCTCACGCGGGGCGCGCTCGCGCGGGCCGGAGCGCTGCGACGGCTGGCGCGTCTGACGCTGCGGCTGCTGAGGCGGCGGCGGAGGCGCGGCGGCCTCCACCTCGGCGACGGCGTCGTCCGCGATGACCTCCGCGTCGCCGTTGTGGCCGTTCGCCTGCTGCTCGTCGGAACCCTTGCCGACGGGCTTGCGTCGCCGCCGACCGCCGCGGCGCGCGAACTCGCCGCGCGCCGGGCGCGACGTGACGTTCGCCTCCGCGTCTTCGCCGTTCGTCTGCCCGCCCGCGTCTCCGCCGCCCGCCTTCCTGCCGCGCTTCGAGCCGCCCTTCGACGCCGAAGCCTTCTGGCCCTTGGCGGCGGATTTCTTCGACGACGCCTTCGACGCGCCGGACTTGGCCGCGCGCTTCTTCGACGCTGCGCCCTCTTCCGCCGCCGTCCCTTCGGCCCGTGCCGCCGACTTCTTCGCGCCCTTCTTCGGCGCGGCCTTCGACGCCGCGGCCCTGCCGCGTTTCTTCGCCGCGACCGTCGTGTCGGGCGACCCGACCGCCGACTCGACCGCGCCCTCGTCGCTCACGCGCTCGAACTCTCCGGCGCTCGCGAACGTGTCTTCGGCCTCGACCTCCTCGACGAGCCCCGCGACCGACGCGGCAACTTCGGGCTGGACTGAGCGCAGGCGCGCGCCCGACCCGGCTGATTCGGCGTCGCTGTCAACGATGCGCTCGAAGCCGCCGCCGCCCGAAGCGTTCGCGCCGAGCAGCGAGCCGACCTCCGCCGCCGCGGTCGTCGGCTCGATGTCGAACTCGACGGCACGCGTCTGGTCGGACAACCGCTCCTGGAGCCGAGCATCCTTGAACATCGAGCCGTTCTCGATGGCGGCCTCCTCCTCGTCCACGACGCGCTCGAACGAGTCCGCGCCCTCGACGAAGGGCGTCGAGATGTCCTCGACCGAAAGCCCGCGCCCCCCGGCGGGGAACGAGACGCCCGGCGGGACTTCGCCCGCCGCGACTTCGGAAGCTCCGCCCTTCTCGCGGCGTCGCTTGCGCCGCTTGCGGCCTCCGGCCTCCGCCTGCTCGCCCGCTCCCTCTTCGCGCGCGGCCTCGGCCTCCTCGACCGCGGCGGTCGGAGCGGCGTGAGCCGCTTCGGCGACTTCGTCAGCTTCGTCGGCTTCGGAGTCGGCGTCTTCCGGCTCGGCCTCCTCCTGCGCCTGCTCCATGCGTCGCTCGCGCTCGACGCGCGCCCGCTCGATGCGCTCGGCGGCGGCGCGCTGCGCGGCCTCGTCGTCTGCGCCCTCGGTCTTCTTCTTGTCCACGACGATGCGCTCGAACTCCTCCTCCTCGTCGAAGAAGTCTGAGACGTAGAGGAAGGCGTCGCGTTCGAGGCCGATGTCGACGAAGGCCGACTGCATGCCGGGGAGCACACGCATGACGCGCCCCTTGTAAATGTTGCCGACGATCCCTTGGCTCGACTCGCCGCGCTCGATGTAGAACTCCGTGACTCGCCCGTTCTCGACGATGGCGATCTTCTTCTCGCGTCCGTTGACGCTGACGATCATCTCTTTCGGCATCTGTGTGAAACCGTCTCCTGAATGTTATGTGCCGCGCGCGCCGCGCTTAAAGAAGGCGACGTGGCGCTGGCCCGACGTGTTGGTGGGTGAACCCGCGCAGGTGCGGGCGTGTTCGGCGCGCAGCCGCTCCGGCTGGCACTTCTCGGCGGGACGGGTTTCGGGTGAAAGGGTCGTGAGACGCATGGCGGCGCGGTCGCCGCGCGGGCGTGTGTGCGCGCAGGGCCGCCCCGGCCTACAGCGCTTGCGCGTACCGCTCGGACGGGGAGGCGCTTTTCTGCCTCCTCCCCGCGGAAGCGTTCTGAACTGTTCACTCGGAAACTCCGTCCGCCGTCAACCGCCGCGGCGCGTCGGGCCTGTCGAGGATGCCCCGAAGCGCCGGCCCGTCTGCGTCGCGCTCTCGAATACATTCGAGCGCGGCAGCAGGCGCGTGCCTTTCGACGAATCCACTCCCGGCCTTCGCAGCCCGCCGGGGCAGAGGGCGCGCGCTCTTCGGCATCGCACACTCCCCGTCCCGCCGCTGCGGCGGCTCGTGAAAACATTTCAAACGGGGGCGATGCGGGCGCGCGCGAAACTTCCGCCGCGCCGCGCCGCCCCGCAAGAATCCTTCCTGTCAACTCGAAAGGCGCGCGAGGCCGTCCGCAAGTGCTTTCATGTGCGCGCGCCGTGCCGGAAAGTTTTAAGTTCAGGCAGTGTGGACAGGCACGAGCAGTATAAACGAGTGCGCGGCGAAAAGGCGAGCCGAAGCGGAAGGCAAAAGTAAAAAGGCAAAAGGCGAAAGAGAGGAGACCGGCGGGCACGGCTTCTCTTATCATCGGCGGTTGATGAAAGAAGCGCCTTCCGGCGTCTTCACTTTTGCCCGTTGCCTTTTTACTTTGCCTCTATCTTCTCGCGTCCTTTCGGACGAAAGGCTCCTGCACGTCGGGCGAGACGAGCGGGGCGTAGCAGCGCGGGCGGCGGTAGGCGTTGCCCCACGTTTCGCGTTCGCGGTAGGCGCGCAGCTCGCCGAGGTCGAAGGGGGCGAGGTAGATGCCTTCGCGCTCGCCCGCCTCGACGATGAGGGTGTCGCGGGCTTCGCCGTCAGACCCGTCGGCGTGCGGCTCCGTGTAAGCCACGGCGTCGAAGGCGACGGAGTGGCCGTTGTTGCGCGGCGCGGCGTAGTTGGTCATGGCGACGCCGACCATGTTCTCGTAGGCGCGGGCGCGGAACTGCCCCGTGCGGTTCGGGTCGAGCGTGCAGGCGTTCGGCGTCAGGATGATCTCCGCGCCCCGCAGCATCAGGACGCGCGCGCTTTCGGGGAACTCGCGGTCGTAGCAGATCATCGCCCCGACACGCACTCCGCCGCTCGCGGTGTCGAGCGTGCAGACGCGAAACTCATCGCCCGGCGTCAGCAGCGCCTCCGCGTCGAAGTCGCACGTGTGCACTTTGGCGTAGGTCATCGAGACCTCGCCGCGGCGATCAATTAAAGAGACGGAGTTGCGCGGGGCGCCGGGCCAGCGCTCCAGGTAGGTGAGGGCAATCGCCATGTTCAGCTCCGCTGCGAGTCCGCGGAAGTGTTTGACGAACGGGTCGTCGGGGCCGACGGCCTGCGACTGCCAGCGCTCGCGCGCGCCCGGCTCCGCGCGGTCGAAGAAGGTGTAGCCGACGCTCCACATTTCGGGGAAGAGGGCGATGTCCGCGCCCGCGTCGCGCGCGCGACGGCAGAACGCCTCGCCCTTGGAGAGGTTGGCTTCCGGGTCGTCGCCGCAGGGCGTCATCTGCAACAGCGCGACGTTCAGCGGGCGCATGAGCGTTCTCCCCTCCGCCGGGAGTTAAGGGCCGTGAGGCCGGGGCGACAGCTTCAAGGCTGCGGGGCGGAGTTGTAGTCCGCGAGGAGCTTCTGCGCCTTCGCGCCCGGACTGATGACCGCGAGTTTTTTCGACCAGTCGTAGCCGCTGAACACGCCGACCAGCTCGGCCTTGTCGTTATAGACGGGGCTGCCCGAACAGCCGTCGCGCCCGTCAATTTTTGCAGACCAATACTCCTGCCCGCGGAACGTGTACGGGCCGGAGAAGACGCCGCGTCTGACCATCTTGTCGCCGTGGGGTCGGGCGATCATGAGCAGCTTCTCGTCTTCGCTGGGCGTCGTCTGGAAGGAAGGCTCCCTGTGTTGTTTCGGCGAGCGGCACACGCGCAGCAGCGCCAGGTCGGCGTCCTCGTCCACCTTCAGCAGCGTGGCCTTGCAGCCGTTGACGTATGCCTTGACCTCAAGCTCGTCGTTGGCCGAGAACCCCAGCACCACCTTCTTGGGGACGCTCAGGTTCCCGGAGACGGTATGGTAGGCCGTCATCACCAGCCCGTCGCCGACGACGAACCCTGTGGCGTAGGCATTAGGCCCCATGTCGAGAAAGGAGATGGCTCGCTGTAGCGGGTTCTGATTCTTCTTGCTGAACTTCAGGTCGAGAGAGACGGTGTAGCCCTCCTGCCTTTGAACGTCCCCCGAATCGCCCGCCGTGCACACCGGCATGAGCAGAGAGGCTAACGCAACGACGAGAGCAAAGCCGCAAAATATCCTCTTCATCTGTGTCTCCTTGTAAACTGAATGACGGGTTACGGTCGCCGGGCGGGCGCGAGGAAGGTTGTTCGCCCGGCAGAAAGCCTGACTATACCGGTGATGCAGCGCCGTGGGGGCCTTTATAGTCCAATTCGCCGAGATTTGGAAGAGCGCGCGGGAATATTTACCCCGCGCCGCTCAGTTGACGAAGCGGCGCAGGCGGATGCTGATGGCGAAGCCGATGGCGACGAACGTGGCGAGGATGGCGGAGATGCCGGCGCTCATCAGCGGCAGCGGCACGCCGATGACCGGCAGGATGCCGAGCGCCATGCCGACGTTGATGAATATCTGAAACGCGAGGCCGCCGACAATCGCCATGATGACGAGCATCCCTGTGCGGTCGGGCGCACGCCGCGCGCCGTGGATGAGTTTGGTCAAGAGGACGGCGTAGGCCAGAAGCAGCAGGACGCAGCCGACGAAGCCCGTGTTCTCGGCGGTGACGGCGAAGATGAAGTCGGTGTGCGGCTCGGGCAGGAACTTCAATTTGCTCTGCGAGGCGTCGCCCTTCGAGACCGACCCCGTGATGCCGCCCTTGCCGACGGTGACGATTGACTGCCAGGTGTGGTAGCCGAAGCCGCGGCGGTCGGCGTTCTCCGGGTCGAGGATAACGTTGATGCGCTCCTGCTGGTAGTTCTTGATGAGGCCGGAGTGCGTGCCGATGTACCACATGCCGGGGACGGACGCGGTGCCGAGGACGAGTGCAGCGAGGACGAGCCACATGCGCACCGAGGAGAGGAAGAGGACGACGGCGAGCAGTGGGAAGTAGGTGAGCGCCTGGCCGGTGTCCGGCTCCAGCATGATGAGGCCGACCGGGACGGCGAGAATGAGTCCGCCGGCGATCATCTCCTTGACGGTGAGCGGCGCGCTGCGCGGCTTGCCGAAGTAGCGCGCCAGCATCAGCACCGTCGGGATTTTCATGAACTCCGAGGGCTGAAACTGGCCCAAACCGGGGACGCCGATCCAGCAGCGCTGGCCGTTGATCTTCAGCCCGACGTGCGGGATGAGCACGATCACCAGCAGCGCGAGGCCGAAGATGTAGAAGGCGGGCGCGATGTGGACGAGCTTGCGGTAGTCCGTGAAAGCCACCGCCAGCATCACGACGAGCGAGACGGCGAGGCCCAGCACCTGCTTCTTCCAGAACGGCGCGTCGGGCTGCGCGTTGAAAATCATCCACGTCCCGAAGGCGGAGATTGCCACCGCCAGCAGCAGCAGCAGCCAGTCAAAATCCCGCACCCAGCGTCTTTCTAAAATCGCACTCATCGAAGAAGTGATGAGTGATGAGTGATGAGTGATAAGAAGTGATAAGAAGGGGCTGGCTGTTGCCTCTTATCACTCATCACTCATCACTCATCACTGCTTTCGGGCTAACTCCGGCGTCGCCGGGGGCGCGAGTTCCGGGTGGTGCTCGCGCAGGTACGCGGCGTAAACGTTGTGGACGGCGGGGGCGGCGAACTTGCCGCCGAAGCCGACGTTCTCGATCAGGGCGATCATCGAGACCTCGGGGTTGAAGGCCGGGGCGTAGGAGACGAACCAGGAGTGATCCTTGTTCTTGCCCGTGTCCTTGCCGAGTCCGACGACCTGGGCCGTGCCGGTCTTGCCTGCCACGTCGAAGCCGGGGATGCGCGCCGCGGTGCCGGTGCCCGCCTCGTTAACGACCGCCCACATGCCGTCAACGACGAGGTGGTGCTGGTCTTCGGGGATGTTGATAATCTTCGGCTCGGACTGGGGGAAGACCTGGCGCGGGCGTTCGGGGAAGGGGCCGATCTCGCCGACGGGCCGGGCTTCGAGCAGAAGGTGCGGCACGTAGAGCCGACCGCCGTTGGCGACCGCCGAATGCGCGCGCAGCGACGCCAGCGGCGTGACGAAGTCGTAGACTTGGCCGAAGGAGGCGTAGACGGTGTCAATGTCCTTCCATTCAGGGGCGCGCGGGTTGAAGCGCGCCTTGAACTCGCGCGAGGGCGTCCAGCTCACAAGCTCGTGCGGCAGGTCAACGCCCGTGCGCTTGTTCAAGTCGAACTCGTCAACCATCTGCTCGATGCCGTCGAGGGTCATCTTGAGGCCGAGACGGTAGAAGTAGGCGTCGCAGGAGACGCGTATGGCCGTGCGCAGGTCGGGCGCGCCGTGGCTGCCCATGCAGCGCGTGAACTTGTTGCCGATGGTGATGCCGCCGCCGCAGACGAGGTGCGAGTTCTTCAGAGTGATCGCGCCCTGCTGGAGGCCGGCGGTCGCCATCAGAGGCTTCCAGGTCGAGCCGGGCGGGTAGCGCCCGCGGATGGCGCGGTTGTAGAGCGGGAAGAGCGGGTCGAGCAGGAGCTTTCGGGCTTCGGCGCGGCCCGCGGGCGTGCCGATGCGCTGCGAGAAGAGGTTCGGGTCGAAGGTCGGGTAGGAGGCCATCGCCAGAATCTCGCCGTTCTGCGGGTTCATCACGACGATGACGCCGCGCTTGGTTGGCGAGTTCTTCAACTGCTCCTCGGCGGTGAGCTGGATGTCGAGGTCAATGGTGGTGACGATGTCCTGGCCGGGCTGCGGCTTGACGAGGGCGAGGTCGCGCTGGATGCGACCACGGCTGTCCACCTCGACCTCGCGGTAGCCGTCCTGGCCGCGCAGGTATCGGTCGTAGGTCGCCTCCAGGCCCTCCTGCCCGACGGTGTCGCCGGGGTGGTAGGGGTTTTCGGCGTAGTCTTTGAACTTCGGCTGCTTGAGCTGTTCGGGGCTGATCTCGCCGACGTAGCCGAGGACGTGCGCGAGCACGCCGCCGTCGGGGTAGCGCCGCTGCGGCTGCTCGCGCACGAGCAGCATCGGCATCTCCAGGGTGTGCGCGTCAACCCAGGCGAGGTCTGCGGGGCCTGCGCCCTCCTTGACCGTAATCTCCTCGAAGGCGGGCTGCGACTTCGCCTGCTCGAAGCGCTCGCGCAGGATGTCGGGGTCAACGCCCAAGCCGTCGGAGAGCGGCGCGACCAGGTCGGAGAGGTTCTTGCCCTTCATGTCCTCTGCGGAGAGGATGATGTTGTAGGTCGAGCGCGAGTCAACCAGGAGCTTGCCGTTGCGGTCGAAGATCGCGCCGCGCGGCGCGGGGATGCGCAGGTGGCGGACTCTCTGGTTCTCGGCCCGCTCGGCGTAGTATTCGCCGTTGACGACCTGGAGGTAGTACAGGCGCGCGCCCAACACCACCAGGATGACGAACACAAGCCCGTGGATGATCGTCATCCGCAGCTTCAAGTTTTGGGTCTCGTCCTCGAATTTCATGGCTTTGAATAGCTGTTAGCTTTTAGCTCTTAGCTTTCAGCTTTTTCTCCCTCATGGGGCGGTCTGCTTTCTCTTTAGATGTTGCGTCGGAGCCGGAAAGAAGCTAAAAGCTAACGGCTAAAAGCTAACAGCTCCCTCAATATTTTCTCCTCGTCAGCCCCCGCCGCGCAATCCTGCGGCGGAAGGCGAAGTGGCGGCGGCGCAGGCGCGAAGTCTCATTAAAGAACGTGTCGAGCAGGAACGCGACGACCGTGCCCGCGACCGTCGTCCAGATGACGCGGTAGGCGAAGGTCTCGGCAATCGTGTCGCCCAAAGGCGTCGGCGGCTGGCCGAGGAACTGGTGCAGCAGCAGATAGACCACCGTCTCGAACCCGGCTGCACCGGCGAGCACCGGGATGCGCAGCAGCGGGTTGTCAATCATCACGCGCGTGACGAGCGCCGCCAGGAGGTAGGCCGTCAGCGTCATCGCGAAGCCGCCCGCTCCGAGCAGTCCCCCGGACAGAACGTCTGTGCCGAGGCCCGCCACCGTCCCGATCATCACCGCCATGACGGCGTCGCGCCGGAGCGCGAAATAGACGACCACGGCCAGCGGCAAGTCGGCGTAGGCCAGAGGCCCCCACAGCGTCCGCAAACTCGACTGAAGGACGACGGCCAGCGCCACGCAGACCGCGAGTTTCCACTTCATAAAGCCGTAAACCGTGAACCGTAAACCGTGACGAGAGAAGAGCCGTGAACTGTGACAAGAGGGGCACTGATTTTAACTTGTCACGGTTTACGGTTCACGGTTTACGAACTCATCACTTCGTCTTCCCCTTGTCAACGTTCGGCAGCGTCTTCTCCGGCGCGGTGCGCTGCTGCGGGCGGTAGTCGAGCACGGCCACCTCCTCAAGCGATTCGAGCCGCGCGCCGGGCCGGACGTAGATCGTGTGCGGCGTCGTGGTCGTGCCGGGCTTGTACTCGACGATGGTTCCGACGTTGAGGCCCGGCGGGTAGATGCGGTCTTGCCCCGTCGTGACCACGTAGTCGCCGACGTTCACCGTCTCGAGGCCCGACACGTAGCGCATCTCCAGAAGCCCGTTCTTGCCGAAGCCGCGCACCGAGCCGAGCGCGTTCGACTGACCCAACTGCCCGACGACCGCGCCCGCAGCCGAACGCTCGTCTGTAATCAACATCACCTGCGCCGACAACGGCCCGACGCCGACGACTCGGCCCACGATGCCTTCGGGCGTGACGACCGGCATGTCCAGGTCAACGCCGCTCACCGTGCCGCGGTTGATGATGAGCGAGTTGAACCAGACCGAGGGGTCGCGGGCGACGACGCGCGCCGGGATCGCCTTGTAGGAAACGTCCTGCGCGAAGTCGAGCAGTTTTTTGAGCCGCTCGTTCTCGTCGCGCGCCTGGCGGGCGTCGCGCAGCTCGTTCTCGGCCTGGGCCAGACGCTCCCTGAGCACCTGGTTCTCGGCCCGCGCGTTGCGCATCTCGGCCAAGCCCCGGAAGAAGCCGAGGCCGGCCCCGCCCAAGCCAGTCGTCACGCGCTGCGCGGGCGAGAGGGCCGACTGCGCCCACGCCTTGATGACCGGCTGCCCCGAAGCGGCGTCCCTGGCATTCCAGGTCATCAGGCCGAAGTTAAGCGCGAGCAGGACGACGAGCCAGAGCGGCGCGCGCTGCCGTATCTCCTTCTGCGTGCTCCGAACCATGAAAAGCCGTAAACCGTGAACCGTAAACCGTGACAAGTAAGAGCCGTGAGTCGTGAGCCGCGACCGGTGACAAGGGCGAAGCTGGTTTTATCTTGTCACGGTTTACGGTTCACGGTTTACGGCCCTTCTCACATTCCGCCCGTCAGGTTGTTGTCCCACTTGACGCGCTTCAGGAGGTCGAAGTCCGAGAGCATCTTGCCCGCGCCGAGCACGACGGAGGAGAGGGGGTCGTCGGCGATTGAAACGGGCAGGCCCGTCTCAATCGAGAGGCGCTTGTCGAGGTTCTTCAGGAGCGCGCCGCCGCCGGTGAGCACGATGCCGCGCTCGACGATGTCGGCTGACAGCTCCGGCGGCGTGCGCTCCAGGGCGACGCGCACCGCGTTGACGATGGTCGCCACGGAGTCGGCCAGGGCCTCGCGCACTTCCTCGTCGGTGATGGTGATGGTTTTGGGGATGCCCTCGATGAGGTTTCGGCCCCGCACGTCCATCGAGAGCGGCTCATCCAGCGGGAAGGCCGAGCCGAGCTGAATCTTGATGGCCTCGGCGGTGCGCTCGCCGATGAGGAGGTTGTACTTGCGCTTGATGTACTGCGTGATGGCCTCGTCCATCTCGTTGCCGGCGACGCGCACGGCGCGCGAATAGACGATGCCGGAGAGCGAGATGACGGCGATGTCTGTGGTGCCGCCGCCGATGTCCACGATCATGTTGCCGTGCGGCTCGGTGATGGGAAGCCCCGCGCCGATGGCCGCGCACATCGCCTCTTCGACCAGATAGACCTCGCTGGCTTTGGCGCGGTAGGCCGAGTCCTCGACGGCGCGGCGCTCGACCTGCGTGATCTCCGAGGGTATGCCGATGACGACGCGGGGGCTGACCCAGGTCTTGCCGTTGTGCGCCTTGCGTATGAAGTGCTGGAGCATCTTCTCCGTGACTTCAAAGTTGGCGATGACGCCGTCCTTCATCGGGCGGATGGCGACGATATTGCCGGGCGTGCGGCCCAGCATCTCCTTCGCCTCCTTGCCGACGGCTTCGGGCGTGTTGGTGACTTTGTTGATGGCAACGATGGACGGCTCCGAGACGACGATGCCGCGCCCCTTGGCATAGACGAGCGTGTTCGCGGTGCCAAGGTCTATTGCGAGATCGCTGGAGAAAAGGCTGAAGAGTGACTTGAATGCCATTCGTTAATGTTTCCGCACCTCTTGCTTTGGTTGATGCGCCCGAAGCTTCTAGGGAGTACACGCCCGAAAAGACCGCCCGCCGGGCGGGCCGTTCGGATGCAGTCCGGGCGTCTCGGCTCCCTTAGTGTTCGCCCCGCAGCGTGGAACGAAACTACAAAGATACAACGAAAGGGACAAGAACGCTAACCGCGAAAACCCTGAACTGTGGGCCTGGGAAAAGCCTGAGACTCGGAGCTGGAATGTTCTTCGAGCGGGGGGTGCTTTCCGGCTAGTACAGGATAATGCTTTACAGCAAGCGGGAGAAAATGTCCACAACTTTTTTCGGGCGGGCGAAGCGGGTAGCCCTGCCTCGCGGTCGGACTGCCGCCTCAGGCGTCCCGCACCGTCTCGGCGGCGAAGCGGACGCAGTTCTTGCGCGCGGCCTTGGCCTCGTACATGGCTGTGTCGGCGCGTGCGATGAGACGCTGGGGCGATTGCGCGTGGGCGGGGAAGGAGGCGACGCCGAAGGAGGCCGTGAGCCTTAGTCGCAGGCCGCGCCCGCCCGTGAACTCGTGGTGGGCGATGCGTTCGCGGACGCGCTCGGCGACGTAGAGGCCCTGCTCGATGTCTGTTTCGGGGAGGACGACGACGAACTCGTCGCCGCCGTAGCGCGCCACCACGTCCGTGTCGCGCACGGAGGAGAGGATGACGGAGGCCATCTCCATCAGGACGTGCGAGCCGACGAGGTGGCCGTGGCGGTCGTTGACCTGCTTGAAGTCGTCGAGGTCGAGGAAGAAGGCGCAGACCGGCGAGCCGTAGCGGCGCGCGCGCTTCAACTCCGTGACGAGGTACTGCCGCAGGTAGCGCGCGTTGTGGAGCTTCGTCAAATCATCCGTCTGCGACAGGCGCTCGGCCTCGGCCACGCGCGCCGAGTTCGAGAGCGCCGCCGTCAGCGGCAGCGCGAGCGCCGAGAGGAGGGAAGCGTCGCCGCACGAGAAGGGCCGCGCGCGCTCCCCCTCGCGCACGGCTTCGAGGACGCCCAGCACGCGCTCGCCGCTGACGAGCGGGACGGCGACGACGCGCCGGTCGCCCTCCTTCCGGCGCACGGTCTCGGCGCAAAGGGCGGCGGCATGTGCGGCGCGCGACTCCGAGCCGGCGAGCGAGAGCGCGTCGCCCAGCAAGGCACGCCGCCAGTCGGCGTCGGGCACGGCGCGCTCGCTCCGCGTCAGGCCGCGCACGGCCAGCGGCTCGAACGGCGGCTCGCCCGCGGGGGCGGCCTCGCCGATGAGGTACAGAGTCCAGCGGTCGGCCTGGACGAGCGCGGCCAGGCCCGCGAGCGCGGCCTGCGCCGCGCCGCGCTGGTCGGCGGCGAAGTGGAGCGAGGCGACCGTCTCGAAGGCCGCGCGCAGACGCCCGACGCCCAGGCGTTCAGGCAGCAGCAGGCTCGCGGGCGCGACCGCCTGCGACTCGTCCGTCAGAAGCTTGTCGCCCGTCCCGCGCTCTTCGACCTCGCGCAGGAGGGCGGAGAGTTGCGCCGGCTCTTCGGCGACGGCGTGAAAGCCCAGGCGCTTGAGCGTCGCGTCGTCGAAGCGCTGCGCGGCGCGCGGCCCCGTCGTGACTGCGTCGCGCTGGCAGGCGACGAGCGGCACGCCCGGCCAGACGGCTTGCGCGCGCAAGACCCTCATGTGCAGCTCGGCCATGTCCGCGCCCGCCTCCACGTCGAAGAGGGCGGCCAGCGGCTCCCCCTCCCACTGCGCGCGGACGAGCGCGGCCTCCCCCTCGCGCGCCGCCGCCGAGTCGTCGAGCGCTGCGGCGGTCACGCCCGCCGCGCGCAGCGCCTCCGCCACCTCGCGCGCCGGGGCGCAGTCCGCGCCGTTGAGGATCACAACGTACTTCATAAAAGCCGTAAACCGTGAACCGTAAACTGTGACAAGAGAAGAACCGCGAACCGTGAACCGTGAACGGTGACAAGGGCGAAGCTGGTTTTAACTTGTCAACGGTTTACGGTTCACGGTTTACGGCTTTTTCATCCTCCGGGCGGGAGTGCGAACTTGAACGAGTTGCGGTTGCCCTGCGTGTCGGCGGTCTCGATTTGAACGTCGCGCGCGGCGCGCGGGGCGTTGATCTGGAGTTGGAAGAATCCGTCGCGCGCGGCCAGCGTCTCGCGCCCCTCGCAGCGGACGATGTTGCCGGCCTGCGTCCGACCGCGCACGAGGTAGATGCTCCCGGCGACGTACTCGATCTGCACGTCTGAGACGCCGGCCCCCTCACCCGTGCCGCCCTCGCCGACGACGACGAACTTCTGCGGCTCGCTCCAGTCGCTCGCCTGCCCCGACTGCGCGACGGCCAGGACGCGCCAGAAGTAGTTGCCTTGCCGGAGGTCGTCCACGGTGAAGTCGTTGGCCTGTAGTTGGTCGCGCTCGATGAGCATGCCGGCGGGGACGAAGAAGGGCGAGGTGGCGACCTCGACGCGGTAGTGCGCAGGTGCGCCGGTCGAGGGCTTCTGCCACTTCAGGGAGACGGCGGTGGCCGCCCCTTTGCGCGCCGCGATGCGTTCGAGGTTGCGCGGGGCGACGGGCGAGGGCGCGTCCAGGAGGTGCTCGCGCTGCGCGATTGTGCCCTGCTGGTTGACGGCGACGTACTCGCCACTGCGCAGCGTCGTCTGGTCGCCGCCGCTCGTGCTCGTCTCGACCGCGCCAGACGCGACGCGTATGGCCTCGGACTTGTCCTCGCGGACGTGGAAGCTGGCGTCCGTCTCCGAGGCCAGGCGGCTCTCGGTCAGTTGCGTGGCGACGACGTTAGTTCCGTTTTCGGCCTGCTGCTCAGTGCGGACGTTGATCTGGCCGCTCTCGACGGCGACGCGCACCTTCGTGCTCTTGCCGTTCTCGGCGGCGGTGTTCTCGGCGATGGTGACGACCGAGTCGGGCTTGACGAAGAGGGTCGAGCCGTCGGCGAGCGTGATGCGCGCGCGCCCGTCCTCCTGCGTCTGCACGATGTCGCCGGGGAAGAGTCGGGTGTCGGCGCGCGCCTGCAAGGTCTCGCGCGTGTTGGCGCGCACGACGCGCACGCCGCCTTCGAGCGAGACGAAGCGCGCGCCCGCCGCCGCGCCGTCGGCGACCGCCGCGCCCTTGAACGGGTTGCCGTACAGCCAGACGTAGAGGCCGCAGCCGCCCGCGACGACCGCGAGCGAGGCGATGATGACGACGACGTAGATGAGCCGCTTCTGGACGACCCACCAATCGGCGTCGAAGCGACTGATTCTGGTGACCATGACGCGAAACTTTCCGAAGAGTTTGAAGAGCCGCGGGGCGAGCGGGCTTCAGAAAACGGGGCGCGCCGCGTGTGTGCCGCATTAACAGAGGACGGCGGCCTCGTGGCGCGGGAACGGAGGGCATGAGAACCGATCCCTTTGCGGCAGCGCCCGCCGTAGCGGGGCTACACAATGAAATTAGCAAACGCGAAAGGCAAAAGGCAAGCACTTTGAGAAGGCAAGAGGCAAAAGGCAATGGTTAAAGGCGGACAATCAACGGGGAGACAAAGGTTCTTCGCGCGAGAGCGCGCCCTCACTTTTGCCTTTTGCCTTTTTACTTTCGCCTTACTACGGGCAGGCCGCGCTCGTCGCCGCCGAGCGTGCCGCGGTCGTCGTCAAACGGCGAGTCGAAGCCCGCGGGCAGCTCGACCTCGACCTGCCGTTCGGCACGGCGCGGCCAGTAGAGTGAGGCGGCCACCGAGCCGAGGAGCACGAGGGCCACGAACGAGAGCGAGCCGGTGATGATCGCCTCCCGGCTCAGCCCGAAGTAGTTCGCGACCATCCCCTCCGTGAGCATCTTGACGCCGACGAAGGCGAGCACGACGGAGAGTCCGACCTTCAGGTAGTGGAACCGCTCGACGACGCCCGCGAGCAGGAAGTAGAGCGAGCGCAGGCCGAGGATGGCGAAGACGTTCGAGGTGTAAACGATGAAGGTGTTCGTGGTGATGCCGAAGATGGCCGGGATCGAGTCCACTGCGAAGATGAGGTCTGTGATCTCGACGACGACGAGCACGAGCAGCAGCAGCGTCCCGACCTTCTTCCCGTCCCTGACTGTAAAGAACCGCTCGCCCTCGTAGTGCCGCACGACGGGGATGTGGCGCGTGACGGCGCGGACGATTGCGTTCTCTTCGGGGCGCACGTCCGTCTCCTCCTGCCGGAGCATCTTGAAGCCGGTGTAGATGAGGAAGAGGCCGAAGCCGTAGAGAATCCAGTGGAAGCGAGAGATCAGGGCCGCGCCCGCCCCGATCATCGTGACGCGCATGAAGAGCGCGCCGAGCACGCCCCAGAACAGGACGCGGTGCTGGTACTTCGAGGGGACTTTGAAGTAGGAGAAGAGCAGGAGGAAGACGAAGAGGTTGTCCACGGAGAGCGACAGCTCGATGAGGTAGCCGGCGAGGAACTCTTTGCCCGCCAGCGACCCGCTCGACCAGAAGACCCAGGCGGCGAACGCCATCGCCAGCGTCACCCACACGAGGCTCAGGACGGTCGCCTCGCGGTAGGTGACGGCGTGCGCCCTGCGGTTGAGCACGCCGAGGTCGAGGGCCAGCGTCAGCAGGATGAAAATACCAAACCCCGCCCAAGCCCAGATCGAGTAAGCCATGCGGAGAAGATATCAAAACAGTAGCCGGTAGTCAGTAGTCAGTAGCCAGTAGAAGTTCACCATTCCCGCCGGCTACTTGTCGTGAAAGCGCAACACCCGCCGGACAAATCTACTGGCTACTGGCTACTGACTACCGGCTACTCTTGCACGTTTGCGCCGCGCGCCATGCGTCCGCTACAATCCGCAGTTTGCGGGGGCCGTTCAGTAGTCGTCCTAAGCGAACCCGCTCGCATTGTAACCCCGGATTTCAAGTCCAAAATTCCAAACGCCCGGTTTAAGGGAAGGTATCTCGGAATGCTCAAGTTTTTCAGCCGGCTGGAGAAGACGCGCGGCGTCGTCATCATCTCTTTCGCCGTCCTCGTCGTCCTCGGCCTCGTCGTCGCGGGCTACAACCGCGGCGGCGGCACGGCCATCGCGAACCCGTCGAACAGCAGGGAGGCGCTCGCCAAAGTGGGCGGCGACGAGGTGACGGTCGCCGACTACACGCTCCTCAAGAAGAAGATCGAGAACCAGTACAGCCAGTTCGGCAGCCAGATCAGCCTCGCGCAGCTCGGCATGACGCCCGAACGCATACTCGACCAGGCCATCAACGCCCGCATCGCCTTGCAGGAGGCGCGACGCCTCGGCCTCGCCGCCTCGGACGAGGAGGTGCGCGACCTCATCCAGAAGCAGTTCACCGACCCCACGTCGGGCGGCGGCTTCGACTTCCAGCGCTACAAGGACTACGTCGTGCGCAACTACGGCAGCGTCACGCTCTACGAGCAGAGCGTGCGCGACGCGCTGGCGGCCTCGAAGCTGCGCGCCTACGTGACCGCCGGCGTGCAGGTCTCCGAGGCCGAGGTCAAGGAGAACTACCAGCGCGAGAACACCTCGTTCGACCTCACCTACGTCCCCGTCGAGGCCGCGGAACTGGCGCAGAAGATTACCGCGTCGGACGAAGACCTGCGCCAGTTCTTCGACGCGCACAAGACCGACTACCGCCTGCTCGAACCGCAGAAGCAGATTCGCTACGTCTTCATCAACCAGGAGAAGGTCGGCCAGAAGCTTTCGATCTCGGACGAAGACCTGCGCAAGGAGTACGACTCGCTCGCGCCCGAAAACAAGATGGCGGGCGTGCGCGTCCAGCAGATAGTTTTGAAGGTCGCCGACCCGAAGCTCGAACAGGACGTTCTCAACAAGGCGACCGTACTCGTCGGGAAAGTCCGCAAGGAAGACCTGACGGCCAGCGAGGAGGAGTTCGCAGACCTCGCGCGCGGCAACTCCCAAGACCCGGCGACGGCGAAGACGGGCGGCTGGCTGCCCGCGCCCGTCAAGCGCAACCCGAACAAGAAGCCTGCCAGCGCGCCCGGCAACGTCGCAGACCTCTTGCAGAACACGCTCGACTGGAAGGAGGGGCAGGTCGGCGATCCGCTGAAGACCGGCAACGCCTACTACATCTTTAGGCGCGGCCCCGCCGTCCCGAAGACCTTCGAGGACGCGAAGCAGGAGCTTTTAGTCTCCCTGCGTAACCGCCGCTCCTACGCCGTCGCGCAAGGTGTGGCGCAGAAGGCCGAAGACCTCCTGAAGCAGACGAAAGACCCGCAGAAGGTCGCGCAACAGCTCGCCGCGGAAGCCAATATGAAGCCGGAGGAGATGGTTAAGACCACCGGCTTCATCAAGCCCGGCGACGACGTGAAGGACATCGGCAGCAGCCCGCAGTTCGAGGACGCCGTCAAGCCGCTGGAAGAGCCGGGGCAGGTCGGCGACCGCGTCGGCGTCAAGGATGGCTTCGCCGTGCCCATGCTCGTCGAGCGCCGTGACCCGCGCATCCCCGACTTCGAAGAGGTCAGGGACAAGGTCGCGCAGGACTTCAAGGAGTCGCGCGCCCACGACCAGTTGGAGCAGACGGCGCGCGACCTCGCCGCGAACGCCTCAGGCCCCGACGCGCTCAAGGCCGCCGCCGGTAAGCTCGGCCTCAAGGCGGAGGACGAGAAAAATTTCAAGCTCGGTCGCCCGCTCGGCAAGGCGGGCGCAGACCCCGCGCTCGACGCGGCCATCCTCGCGCTCAAGTCGGGCGAGACGACCAAGACGCCCGTCAAGGTCGGCGACAAGTGGGTCGTCGTCGGCGTCAGCAACCGCAAGGACGCAGACCCCGCCGAGTTTGATAAGCAGCGCACGCAGCTCCTGGAGACGGCGCTCCGGGAGCGGCGCGACCAACTCTTCGACGAGTACCTCACCGACGCGCGCCGCAAGCTCGAAGGGAAGGGCGGGATCACCATCTACCAGGACACGCTCGCCAAGCTCGAAGAGTTGGAGGAGCCAGCCGCACGCCCGCCGACTCAGGGGTTGCCGATTCAAATCCCGCCGCAGAGCAAATAAAGGCGTAGGGGTAAAAGGGAAAAAGGGGAAGAGGATAAAAGGAAGAAGATCGTCTTTCCTTTTACCCTCTTCCCCTTTTTCCCTTTTACCCCTTTTAGAGGACGCGCAGCAACTCGGCGATGTCGCCCTGCGGCATGTCGAGTTGGAGCTGTACCTCGTCGCCCTTCGTCGTGAGCTTCAGGTTGTTAATCGCCCTCTGCGCGAACTTCCCCTTCTCGCCGGCCATCGAGATGAGGCCGGGCGCGACCTGCCTGAGCGCCTGCGCGGTGTCGAAGAGCTGCTTGGCGTCGGAGGCGGTCTGCGTGCGCAGCACGGTCGTCAGGAGGAAGCCCGCGGGCGTCTGGGCCACCGCGCCGTGGAAGGCGCGTATCGAGGCGACGGCGCGGTCAACGTTCGGCAGCCCCGTCTCCAGCCCCGCGAACGCGCCCGGCGGGACGCTGCCCGCGAAGGCGACGAGGTCGGGCGTCTGCACGGCGTTCAGAAGCGCCTGGTCAACGCGCCCGCGCCCGCCCATCGCATCAATCGCCCCGCGCACCGCCGCCGGCTCGCCGACGGCGAGCGTCGTCTGGTCGAGCACGGCGAGGGCGAGGTCTGTGACGTGCATCTTCGCCAGCCCGAAGACTTTTATTTTGTCGTTGACGTTGATGACGTAAACGGACAGCCCGCCGTACTTCTGCTCCGAGAACCCACCCTTCGCCGCCGCACGCGCCGCCGAGATGACGGTGTCGGGGCGGAACGTGCCGCGCGCGATGGCGACCGCGTTCGTCACCTTCATCGCGCCCGACGGCAGTTGCACGATGCGCGCGCCGACGGTGACGGTGTCGAAGTCGCGCGCGTCAATGCCGGTGCGCGTCTTGAACTGCTCGATGTCGGCGTTCACCTGCGCGAGCTTCGCCGGGTCTGACGCGAGCGCGTGCGGCACGGCCTCCGTCAAGAGCTTCTTCAGGTCGGCCCTCAGCACCGCGTCCGACGCGGGCAGGGGGACGTTGACGCGCAGGCCGGTCGAAGTCTGCGGCGGTCGGCCCGTGGCAGCGCCGGGCGGCGTCTGCGCGCCCGCCGTGACGCCGAGCACGACGAGCAGGAGCGAGAGAGCCGGGGCGAACAGAGTCCTTCTCATAAACATTCCATCCACGTTTGAAGATCGGCGGCCCCTTGGCCGTCACCGAAAACTGTCTGGGAGATTAAAGCCCTGTGAGAGAGTCCGGCGTGGCTCGGATGCGCGCCGCGCGCCGGGGGGTTGGCTCTATGTCAGGGGTCGGCTGTAAGCATACCCGATGAAGAGTGGAAGGACAAAAGGGTGGCAGCGAGGCAGAAGGCGGAAGGCAGAAAGCAGAGGGCAGTCAAAGCCGTCTCAGATTAAAGCTCGAAGAGCGTCAGTCGAAACCGACTACCTACTGCCTTGTGCTTTCTGCTTTCTGAAGGAACGCGGCCACGTGCGCCGCGAGGGACTTGCCGCCGTCGGCGAGCGTGTAGGGTTTCACCTGGAGCTTGGAGATTTCTGGAAAGAGCGCTTCGACCGTGCCGCCCGCCTGCGCGACGAGGAGCGTCGGGCGACCGAGCGCCTGCGCGAGGCCGAGTTCGAGGCAGACGTTCAGGTTCAGGTTCGTCAGGTCAACGACGACGTGCGTGGCGCGGCAGACCTCCTCCCAGATCGAGTGGATGACGCGCTGCTCCTCGGTCTCGTCGCCGCGGCGGTACTTCGCCTTCCCCTTGCAGGCGCGCCTCACAACGTCGCGCGCCTCGTCCGACCAACTCTCGCGGAACGGCATCACGTGGAAGCACCTGCGCCCGCCCTCTTCCGGGTAGAAGCCGGGCCAGACGGGCAGGAGCAGCGCGGCCTTGCCCCGACCGTTGAGAGAGACGAGCGAGCCGAGCATCTCTTCGGCCTCGACGGGGTCGAAGCCCGACTTGCCGGCGAGCCTCTGCCGCAACACGCGCGTCGTCGCGTCCTCGCCGTCCGACATTTCGAGGACGCGCCGCGCCGTCTCGTCAACAGAACTCTCGCCGGTGGTCGGGTGCAGGCCGTAGAGCGCGTCGTCTATGGCCGGGCCGAGCTGCGCGGCCACGTCCTCGCCTTCGCGCAGAGAGAGCGGCGGCAGGTCAATGTCGAAGGGCAGCCCGGCGGCCTCCTCCGGGATGACGACGACGGGATAGACGCCGAGCGCGAGCGCGCCGCCGAGCGCGTGGCAGACGGAGGCGAGCGCGCGGCCCCCGACCGTGAGGTCGAAGACGCCGACGGCGCTCTCGCGTATCTGGTTCCAGCGCACCTGCCCCGCGCCCCAGCCCTTCGACTTCTCCGAAAGCTCAAGCCCGCGCTCGGCGCAGACGCGCGCGAGCGCCTGCTTCACGCCGTCGCCGCCCGCGTAGAAGAGGCAGTTCGGGTTTACCTCGACCTTCTGCCAGCCCCAGAGCGGGCGGGCCAGAGTCAAGTGCTGGCGCAGTCCGCAGCGGCGCATCGCCAGCGCGAGCGGGCGCAGACGGTCGTGCTCGACGCGGAGCGTCGCCGCCTCGTCGCGCGCCGCGTCCGACAGCGCCTTGCGCGTGTGGCCGAGGCGCATCATGAAGTCGAAGAGCGTCTGCCGCTCCGTGTCGCCGAGGTGCGACTCGTTGACTTGGTCGAAGGCGAAGGCTTGCAAAGCCTGGAGGTGCGGTACGAGCGACGCGGCGCGCGCGCAGGCCGGGTCGTCCTCCGAGACTCCATGCAACCCTTGCCCGGCGTAGATGTGTTTGAACTGCGAGATGACATCGCGCATGCGCCCGCCCTGCGTCGTCATCTTTTCGGGACTCTGCGGCGACTGCGCGGCCAGCGCCTTGAACTGTTCGAGGATGGCGAACCCCGCCTCCATCCTCTCTTTCGAGACGCCGTCGCGCTCCGCCGTCTCGCGTAGTGAGGCGCGGGCCTGCTCGAAGAGGTCTTCCGTCTCGTCCGCCTTCCGGCGCTCCTCCGGGTCGAGCTGGCCGAACGCGCCTTCGAGGTCGGCGCGAACCTTCTGCTCGAAGGCCGCCGCCTCTTCGGGGCTGGCGGCGGAGGTGATCGCGGGCATCGCCTGATTCATGAGCGCGCTCAGCTCCTGCAACTGATCCGCCGGACTCTGCTCATTCGTCTTGAACTCGGCGAGCGCTCGCTCGACTTCGCGGTCTGCTTCCACGTCGTCTGGGTCTGCGCCCTGAAGGCGCTCCATCAGCCCTTGCAGTTGGTCGCGGCTCTGCTGCGCCGTCTCGTAGATCGAGAGGGTGCGCAATCCGACCTCGACGCTTTGCAGGGCCTCTTCGACCTGCGGCACAACGGCGGGCGTGGCCGTGCGGAAGATTTGGAGCGCGCGGTAGTAGCGCCGCTTCGCCTCCTCAAAAAGCGCGCGGTCGTAGCCGCCGCCGATGAGGCGCAGCACGTTCGCGTGGTTGAAGTTGAGCTTGGCTACCTCGACCGCTTCGCCCCCGGCCTCCGAGAGCGGCTCGGCGCGCAGGTACGCCTCGCGCGCGCGAGCGAGCGCGTCCTTATCTTTCTTCGCCGACAGGGTGAAGTACGTGTCGCCGACGTAGCGCCACGTCCGCCCGACTTCGAGGGGGTCTTCGCTCCCGCCCGCCGTTTGCAGCAACGCTTCCAACTCGCGGAGGGCGAGCGAAGCCTCCGCGAGCACTCCGGGCGCTTCCGGATGCGGCGCGGAGTCTTCCGCCGCCCAGAGACGCTCCATGATCTCTTGCCGCCTCTGAAGCTGTTGCGCGTTCAACGGATTGTCCTCCCGCGTCTGAAGCTGTGGGCAGGTCGTCGGCGAGGCCGACGGGCTTGCTCAGACCCTCTCGACCAGAAGCGCAATGCCCATCCCGCCGCTCACGCAGAGCGTCGCGAGGCCGCGGCGCGCGCCGCGCTTTCGCATCTCGTGCAGGAGGGTCGTCGTGATGCGGACGCCAGTGCAGCCGATGGGGTGGCCGAGGGCGATTGCGCCGCCGTTGACGTTCAGGCGCGCGGCGTCGAAATGTAGCTCGTGGTCGCACGCGATGACCTGCGCGGCGAAGGCTTCGTTGAGTTCGATGAGGTCAATGTCGTCGAGCGTGAGCTTCCGCCGTTCGAGCAGACGCCGCAACGCCGGGACGGGGCCAAGCCCCATGACTTCGGGCGCGACGCCCGCGAACTCGTAATCAACGACGCGCGCCAGCGGCTCGGCCCGCCCGCCGGAATTTTTCAAAGCCTCTTCGCCGAGGACGACGACCGCCGCCGCGCCGTCCGTGATGCCCGAAGAGTTCCCCGCCGTCACCGTGCCGTCTTTCGAGAAGACGGGCGCGAGCTTCCGCAAGCCCTCAATCGTCGCGTCGGCGCGCGGGTGCTCGTCGCGCGCGAGCCGTGTTGTCTCTCCCTTGCGCCCCTTCAACTCGACGGGCACGACCTCGGCGTCGAAGCGCCCCTGTTCGATGGCGGCGGCGGCGCGCTGCTGCGTGCGCAGCGCGTACTCGTCCTGCTCTTCGCGCGAGATGTGGTACTGCCGCGCGAGGTTCTCGGCGGTCTCGCCCATGACGAGGCCGGAGAGCGGGTCGAGGAAGCCGTCGCGGTACATGCCGTCAAGCAGTTCCGCGTTACCCATGCGTAGCCCGAAGCGCACGCCTTCGGCGAAGTAGGGCACGCGCGACATGCTCTCGACACCGCCAGCGAGCACGGCGCGCGCGCGTCCCATGATAATCTCCTGCGCCGCGAGGATGATCGCCTTCAGGCCGGAGCCACACGCCTGGTTCACTGTATAAGCCGGGACGGTTTCGGGAAGACCGGCGCGGTAGGCGATCTGCCGACCGACGTTCGGCCCCGCGCCCGCCTGCCGCGCGCAGCCCCAGACGACCTCCTGCACATCGTTCGGCCCTAGCCCCGCGCGCCTTAAACTCTCCGCCGCGACGATTGCCCCCAGCTCAGCCGGCGTCAGCCCCGCGAGCGCGCCGCCATAGCGACCGATGGGCGTGCGCACGGCCCCGGCCAGATAAACGTTCTCCATCCCGCAGTCCTTAAAACTCGTCGTGATTTTTCGTCCGGCGAAAGCTGTTTGATGTTAGCATACGCCCGCTCACCCGCGCGAACCCGACCCGAATCTGTTTATGTCTCAGTTCAGAGTTCAACCTTCAGGTTGTGACCTTCAAGAGAGCGCAAGCTAAAGCTTGAACTCTGAACACTCTCTGACCTGACCCGCAAACCCGAATCTTGATGAGGAGAATCCTCACCAAACTCGAAGAAGTTGAAGATGCGCGGCGGCGTCTCTCTGAACTACTCGACGCGCGCGGGCGCTGGTTCCTGCGCGAGAGGCGCGACGGCCCGGCGGTCGAGCTGCGTCGCGGCGAGTGGGAACTGCGCGTCGCGTCGGGGGCGCTGCTGTTTTCTTACTGGGGCGAGGCCGGCGCGCGCGCGTGGCGCGTCGCGGCGTGGGGGAGGGAAGGCGAGCGGTTGCTTTTAGACGCCGCGCGGCGCACGGGCGCGGAGCGCGCGCGGCTCGAACTCGTCCCGCGCGCGTCGGTCGCGTCGGCGCGCGAGGCCGTGGCCGCGGCGCGCCGCGAGGCGTGCGAGCGTCTCGCCGCGCTCGTCTGCGACGAGGCGGGCGCGTGCGGGGCCGAGCGCGTGTCTTTGAGCGCGGGCGCGCGGCGTGGCGAGCCGGGTCGTTGGGCGCGAATCACTCTGCGGCGCGGGCGCGAGCGCGTCGCCGCGACGGGGCCGGTCGTCCCCGCCGGAGCCGAAGACGCCGAAGTCTTCCTCGCGTCGGCGCTGCTCTGGCTCGCGCGCCTCGAAGGCTCGACGCGCGGCGCGCGCACACACAACCTCTGGCTCGTCGCGCCGCCGAAACTCGCCGCCGCGGTCTGCGAAAGAGCGGCCCTGCTGCGCGAACATCTGCGCGCGTCGGCGATGGTCTTCGAGGTTGACGAAGAGAGCCGCGCCCTCACACAGCTCCGCGTGCCCGCGCTGGACGAACTGCTCGACGCGCCCGCGCCGCGGCTCTTCCGCCACGCGCCGCAGCCGCCGAGCGAGTTCGTGGAGAGCGTCGTCGCGCTCGCGCCGGGGGCGGTTGACGTGGTGCGCTCGCGCCGCGGCGAGACGCTGCGCTTCAACGGCCTGCCGTTCGCGCGCGTGCGCCGCCTGATGAGCGGGGAGCACGCGTGGTTCGGCGTCGAGGGCACGCAGCGCCGACGCCTGCTCGAAGAGGAGAGCGCGGCGGACTTCCTGAAGCTCGTCGCCGGACTGCAAGAGCATCGGCGCGCGGACGCCCCCGACCACAGGCACACGCTCTACCGCGCCGCGCCCGAAGCCTGGCTCGAATCACTACTGCGGCGCGACATCACGCGGCTCGACCCCGGCCTGCGGCTCGCGCCGCTGCACGCGCAGTTCCGCGCCACGCCCGCCGCGCCGGGCGCTTCGCGGCCCGTTGACCTGCTGGCGCTCCGTCGCGACGGGCGGCTCGTAGTCGTCGAGTTGAAAGTCTCCGAGGACGCGGCGCTCGCGCTCCAGGGCGCTGACTACTGGCGGCGCGTCGAGGAGCACCGCCGCCAGGGAAACATCGCCCGCGCGCGCCTGTTCGACGATGCGGAGATTGCCGACGAGCCGCCGCTCGTCTATCTGGTCGCGCCCATGCTCCGCTTTCACCGCTCGTTTGCGACGCTCGCCCGCGCCGTCACGCCGCGCGTCGAGATGTACCGCTTCGACTTGGGCGAGGACTGGCGCGCGGGCGTGCGCGTCGTGCGCCGCCAGCGC
>QHXN01000022.1 GCA_003222975.1 Acidobacteriota bacterium
GGTCGCGCGGGCGCTCGTCCGTGCCGCGCATGTCGAGGACGAGTTGCGCGTCGGGGTATGCGTCGCGCAGGCGGTCGGCGACGTAGAAGGCGAGTTCGGTCTTGCCGATGCCGCCCATGCCGCTGATGCCGCTGATGGCTGCGCTGCCGCCGCCGCGAAGCGTAGCAGTCAAGTCGGCAATCTCTTTTTCGCGCCCGACGAAATCGCCGACGGGCGCGCGTAGCTGGTGAAGCGAGTTTGCTGCTGCTACGGCGGCAGCGATGTAATCTCCCGCTACGGTTATTACATCTCGCCCCGCTTCCACCTGCCGAACTGAAGCACCCCGAACTTCCGTTGCGGCGTTCGGGGCTACGCTTTTGGGTCGGAGCCGCCCTCCTGACTCTTACTTGTAGCCTTGATGTCCTGTTGCGCCTCGGCCCGGCGGACGGACGCGCCGCGCCCGGTCAGGTCTTCGGCGAGTATGCTGCCGCCGTGGCTTTTGGCATCTTCGATGGTAGCTCCGAGAGTTGGCTGTGGGTTAGAGGCGTCAATGCTCAGCTTGGTTTTCAGTGGGCCTTCAATCGTTCCCTTTACTCGCTTGCGGAAAGCGAGTAAGGCAATGATGATGACGAGTGCGAAGATCGCGATTACGATAACCGTGTTGTTGTTCATGAGGCTGTCCTTTCTTCACTGTACTGTCGGAGGTCTTATCAACAGCGTTCACGGGACGGCGGCGCAAAGCAGCCGCTAGTTATATCATCTGCCGTGCTCGACTGAGCACAAAAATTCGGGGGCGCGAAAAGATTCGACCGGCAGCGCGAAGAGGTATCTGGCACGCCTTGCCGCGCGCGGCGGTTTCTGGTACACAAAGCAAACACGCAAGCGCAAAAGTCGCGTCACCACCAAAGCCGGGCGCGGGAGTCTCCCGTCAGCGCGCACGCCAGGAGTCCGAACGGAAGGGGTGTCAGCCAGTCATGTCTTCGGCCACGACCAACATCGAGTCGGTGCTCCACGAGGAGCGCGTCTTCCCGCCGCCCGCGGAGTTTTCAGAACGCGCGCACGTCGGGTCTATGGAGGAGTTGGAGGCGCTCAGGCGCGAGGCGCGGGAGTCGCCCGAAGCGTTCTGGGGACGGATGGCTGAAGGTGAGCTTCACTGGTTCAGGAAGTGGGACGCCGTGTTGAAGTGGGAGCCGCCGCACGCCGAGTGGTTCGTGGGCGGGCGGATTAACATCTCGTACAACTGCCTCGACCGCCACCTACAGACGTGGCGGCGCAACAAGGCCGCGATCATCTGGGAGGGCGAGCCGGGCGAGCAGCGGACGCTCACCTACGGGCAGTTGCACCGCGAGGTCGCGCGCTTCGCGAACGTGTTGAAGCGCGCGGGCGTAGAGCGCGGCGACCGCGTCGCGCTCTACATGCCGTTGATACCGGAGTTGGCGATTGCGATGCTGGCGTGCGCGCGCGTCGGCGCGCCGCACTCGGTCATCTTCGGCGGATTCGCCGCGCAGGCCATCATTGACCGCGTCAACGACGCCGGCTGTAAGCTCGTCGTCACCGCCGACGGCGGCTTCAGGCGCGGCTCGGAGGTGAGACTGAAAGACACGGTTGATGAGGCGTTGAAGCAGACGCCTTCGGTGAAGGGCTGCATCGTCGTCCAGCGCACAGGCTCGCGCGTGTCAATGGAGGCGGGGCGCGACTACTGGTGGCACGAGGTGATACAGACGGTTGCGGATGAGTGCCCGGCGGAAGAACTCGACAGCGAGCACCCGCTCTACATCCTTTACACTTCGGGCACTACGGGGAAGCCGAAGGGCATTCTGCACACGACCGCCGGTTATCTACTCCAAGCGCACCTGACGACGAAGTGGGTCTTCGACCTCCGTGAAGAAGACGTGTACTGGTGCACGGCGGACATCGGCTGGGTGACGGGCCACAGTTACGTCGTTTACGGGCCGCTGTCGAACGGCGCGACCGTGTTGATGTATGAAGGAGCGCCGAACTACCCGGAGCCGGATCGCTTCTGGGACATCATCCAGCGCCACCGCGTCAATGTCTTCTACACCGCGCCCACCGCCATACGCGCCTTCATCAAGTGGGGCGAGCACTGGCCGCTCCGCCACGACCTCTCCTCTTTGCGACTGCTCGGCACGGTCGGCGAGCCGATCAACCCCGAAGCGTGGATGTGGTATCGGGAGATCATTGGCAAGGCAAAGTGTCCAATCGTTGACACGTGGTGGCAGACAGAGACGGGCGCGATTCTAATCTCGCCACTTCCGGGCGCGACGCCGACGAAGCCCGGCTCGGCGACTAGACCGCTGCCCGGCGTCGAGGCCGCCGTCATGTCGAAGACGGGCCAGGAGGCCGGGCCGAATGAGGGCGGCTATCTGGTCATCAAGCGCCCTTGGCCCTCGATGCTCAGAACCATCTGGGGCGACGACGAGCGCTACCGCAAGCAGTATTGGAGTGAGATTGACGGCGTCTATTTCGCGGGCGATGGCGCGCGGCAGGACGAAGACGGCTACTTCTGGATCATGGGGCGCGTGGACGACGTGATTAACGTCAGCGGCCACCGCCTCGGCACGATGGAGGTCGAGAGCGCGCTCGTCTCGCACGAGGCGGTCGCGGAGGCCGCGGTCGTCGGTCGGCCCGACGAGCTGAAGGGACAGGGCATCGTCGCCTTCGTCACGCTCGAAGGCGAACGCCGGGCCACGGACGAGTTGAAAGAGGAGCTGCGCCGCCACGTCGCGCGCGAGATCGGCGCGCTCGCACGCCCCGACGAGATACGCTTCGCCGACGCCCTGCCGAAGACGCGCTCCGGCAAGATCATGCGACGGTTGCTCCGGGAGATCGCGTCGAGCGGCGGCGCGGTGCGCGGCGACACGACCACGCTCGAAGACTTCTCCGTGCTCGAAAGGTTGAGGGTGCAGGAGGAAGAGTGATGGGGTAAAAGGGTAAAAGGGTAAAAGGGGAAGAGGGTAAAAGGGTAAAAGGTCAGGAAACGCTTTGCCCGTTTGCCTTTTACCCCTTTCCCCGTTTTCCCTTTTACCCTATGGTTTCTCCGATTCAGGCCGCTTTCGTCCTTTATCTATCTATAGACGCGATCCAGTTCAGGTAAGGAGGCCCCGGAATGTTAGCGAACTTCACCGAGAACCGCACAGGCCCGCGCTACCTCGTGCACATCAACGTGCGCGCGGAGTGGGACGACGAGCGTTCGGGCGAGCACGTCGTCGTCGAGGGCGAGACGGAGAACATCGGGCCGCAGGGCGCGCTCGTACACCTGGAGAGGCTGCCGGACGTGGGCAGCCGCGTGCACCTGATCGTGCCCGACGCCGAAGGGAAGACTTTGGAAGCGGTCGCCGAGGTCTTGAGGCTTGAGCGCAACCCCGTCCAGCCGCTCGCCGCGCTGCAACTCCTGGGCGAGACAGACGAGTGGCGCGGCCTCGTCTGGGAGCCGGCGGGCATCCGCGAGCGCGAGCCGGATGAGGATTACGAAGAGTACGAGAACTGAAGCGACGCGCGACGCCCCGGCTACGCCACGGCAGCGTCGAACGAGCGCCGTCGCCGGAGCGTCGAAGAAGCCCAGCCGCCGATGCGCGCCGCGCGGCTGGGCGTTGTTTTTACGAATCGAGTTGGTGCATCATTGCGGCGACCCCAAGCACATAGGCGTCTCGATTCTCGCGCGCCGGTCGGCGGAAATGTTTAAGGGCGGGACGCAGGGCCGGAGTGAAGGCGTTGGCGAAACAGAAGAGCACAGTCCGGCACGAAGAGCAGCTCGACGAGGAGGCGTCCGCCGCCCTGGTGTTGACCGAAGCCAAGGCGCGCGTCGTGCTGCGCCTGGCGACGCGCTCCGTGCTGTGGGTCGCGTTCCTCGTCCTCGTCCTCTACTACCTTTTCGAGGCCGTGCGCTGGGTCTTCTACGCGCTGACGAGCGTCCTTTTGGTCGTCGTCCTGGCCGTCTTCTTCGCCTACCTGATCGCGCCGCTCGTCGAGCTGGTGGTGAGCGCCTTCAAGAGGCGCGACGGCGAGCCGGTGCTGTCGCGCGGCTTGGCGATAGGCGTCGTCTATCTCGTCATCTTCGGCTCGCTCGGCGTGGGCGCGTGGGTCTTGACGCCGCGGCTCGGTACGCAGATGGCCGAGATCGCGCAGCAGGCCCCCGTCTACATGATGAGCGCGCGCGCGCGCGCCAACCGCCTGAACAAGATTTACGAAGACCTGAACCTGCCGCCCTCCGTGCGCGACTCGGCCAACAAGGCCGTCACGAACGCGATTGAAGGCATCGGCAGCTACATTACGGGTCAGGGCTTCGAGAACATCGTCGCGCTCCTGGGCTACCTGCCGTGGCTGGTGCTGGTGCCCATCCTCGCCTTCTTCTTCATGAAAGACGCCGACACCTTCCGCCGCTCGGCCCTGATGATGCTCCCGCAGGGGCGCATCCGCTGGCGCGGCGACGAGTTCTTTCAGGACATCAACTCGACGCTCGCCGCATACATCCGCGCGCAGCTCATCGCGTGCCTCATCATCGGGAGCATCTGCACCGCAGGCTTCGCCATCATCGGCGTGCGCTACGCGCTCGTGCTCGGCGTGGCGGCGGGCCTTCTGGAGTTCATCCCGCTGCTGGGGCCGCTCGTCGTCGCCGTCATGGCCGGAACGGTGGCGGGCTTCGACTCCGTGACCAAGCTCGCGGCGGTCGTCCTCTTCCTCGCCGCGCTGCGCATCGTCGAGGACTACGTGCTCTACCCGCGCATCATCGGCTCCGGCATCCACCTCCACCCGCTCGCCATCATCCTCGCCATCCTCGCCGGCCACGAGATCGCGGGCATCGCCGGCATCTTCCTCGCCATCCCCGTCATCGCCGTGCTCACGGTCACCTACCGCCACTGGCTCGAACACCGCGGCAGCGCCGGACTCGTCGCCGAGCTTTTGAGGCCCGCCGAGACGCCCGTCGTGGAGACGCCCCCCGTCGCCGGGCAGATACAGCCCGCGCCCCCGAAGCAGACGCCCGCCGCCGACCAGCCCGCGGCGGCGCGGCCCGCCCAATAAAACGGTTGATTATTTTTCGCGGTTGACTTAATAATGTCTGTCGTTGCAGGTCGTCGGGTTCGCGGTGCGTGCACAGTACCGTACAGACAAACGGCGGCCATGCGTTTAGTTTAGCGTTTCGCTTCCCGACTTTTCCCACGCTGCCGGACAAATGACATTAAGGAGTTCCCCCGATGTCGCACCCCAGCAGGCGAGTCCTTTGCGCAGAGCCGCACGCAGACACGTGCGGCCTCATCAAGGCGCTCCTGGAGCGGCAGGGGCACGAGGTCGTCGCGGCCAAGTCTGTCGCGGAGTGCGTCGAGCTGGCCGGCCAGACGGGCTTCGACCTCTACATGCTCGACGACGACTACATTGACGGGACGAGCCTCGAACTCTGCAAGCGCCTGCGCGCGTTGACGCCCGAAACGCCCATCCTCTTCTTCTCGTCGCGCGCCTTCGAGCGCGACCGCGAGCGCGCCATGAGCGCGGGCGCAGCCGCCTACCTCACGAAGCCCGACGACATCTTCGAGATAGTCCAGACGGTCAACTCGATCCTCTCCGGCAAGGCCACGTACCGCCGACGAGGAGAGGCCGAAAAGCCTTGACGCTCGCGGCTTCTGAGTTTAAATTTAGGCTTCCCCTTTTACCCCCTTAAGTATTTCCCCTTATCTAACTCTCTCTCGTCGGGGTGTGTCCGATGCCGGCAGAAAAGCGACGCATTCTCTGCGCCGAGTCGAACAAGGATGTCGGCGACCTGATCGCGCTCATGTTGGAGCGGAAGGGCTACGCGGTCGAGTCGGTGCAGACCGTCGCCGACTGTCTGAAGCTCGCGACGACCGAGCGCTTCGACCTCTACATCCTCAACGACACCTACATTGACGGCGACAGCCTCGAACTCTGCATGCAGCTCCGCTCGATAGACCCCGCGACTCCCGTCCTCCTCTTCTCGCTCGAAAGCTCCGGCCCCGCCCGGCAGCGCCCCCTCCAGGCGGGCGTCCAAATCTACAAGAGCAAGACCTCCGACTTCGTCTCGCTCGTCCAGACGATTGACCAGCTTCTACAGTCGTAAGAATCAGTGCGGCGGGGCCACTACCTGACGGCGCGCTCATGTTCCATCAATTCGATGAAGCGCCGGAAGTGGTGCGCGGCGTCGTGGGGGCCGGGCGCGGCTTCGGGGTGATATTGAACTGAGATGACGGGCAGGCTCTTGTGGCGCATCCCCTCGACGCAAGCGTCGTTGAGGTTAACGTGCGTGACCTCCACGTCCGCGGGCAGGCTCTCGGCCTCCACGGCGAAGCCGTGGTTGTGCGACGTGATCTCGACACGGCCTGTGAGCAGGTCTTTGACGGGCTGGTTGCCGCCGCGGTGGCCGAAGCGCAGCTTGTAGGTCGTGCCGCCGAAGGCGCGGCCCAGGAGTTGATGACCGAAGCAGATGCCGAACACGGGGACGCCCTCGCCGACCAGCCGCCGAATCTCCTCGACGACCTCCGTCATCGAGGCCGGGTCGCCCGGCCCGTTCGACAGATAGACGCCGTCGGGCCGCATCGCCAGCACTTCCGCGGCGGGCGTCGAGGCCGGAACGACGCTGACGCGGCAGCCCGCGCGCGCCAGCTCTTGGAGCGAATTCCGCTTCACGCCGAAGTCGTAGCAGACGACGTGGAAGCTCTCCGCCCCGACCGCCGCGACTTCGTAAGGCCGCGCCGTCGTCACTGCGCTCGCCAGTTCGCGGTTCTCCATCGGGGCCGAAGAGCGCGCCTTCTCAAGCAAACGCCGCTCGTCGAGGTCAACCGAAGAGAGGCACGCGCGCATCGCGCCCTTGTCTCTGATGTGGCGGACGAGCGCACGCGTGTCCACGCGGTCAATGGCCGGGACACGCCAGCGCTTCAGATACGCGTCGAGCGTCTCCTCCGAGCGCCAGTTCGACGCCACGCCCGACGCCTCGCGCACGACGAAGCCCTCGACCCAGGGCCTTGCCGACTCCTCGTCCGCGCGGTTCACGCCGTAGTTGCCGATGAGCGGGTAGGTCATGCACACGACCTGCCCCGCGTAGGACGGGTCGGTCAAGACCTCCTGATAACCCGACATCGAGGTGTTGAAGACCATCTCGCCACACGCCTCCACTTCAGCGCCCCACGAGCGCCCGCGGAAACTGCGTCCGTCTTCGAGCACGAGTAACGCCTGTTTCGATTCCGCCACTGAAGTCCCTTCGAACGCCTTACGTTCCTTTGGCCGCGTGTTGCTTCCCCGCGCCGAGCTTCTGCAAGTCTTCCGAGCCGACTTCGGCGAGGCGCGTCCGCGAACACGCGTTCGTCATCAGACGCCCGCGGCCCTCCTGCCTCCAGGCATAGACGAGGTACTTCTTCCCCGCCTCGAACGAGACTGCGCAGTCGTCATTTTTAGTGACGTAGATGACGACCTCGTCCGCCTCAGCCCCCTTCCATGACTGCTCGACCGACAGCTTGACGCGCCACTCGAAGCCGCCCTGAGTCAATTCCCTGTGGCTCTCAACGACGGTGCCGACGAAGACGGCCTCCGCCTGCTTCCTCGCCTCGCCGGGCGTGAGACTCTTCTTGCAGTCGCACGCGGCTGACGCGCCCCGGACAGTGGGCGTCAGACAGAAGGCGGCAAAGAGGATTACACTCAGCGTTGCTCTCATCATCGCGTGGGAAGATTTTAAGTCACTCTCATCATTTTATGGGAGGGCCGCGGCGTCGCCCCCGACACTTCGCCAAGGCGTCGCGGCCCCGTCAACTAGGGCGACCGAGTCAGGGCTGCGTGCGCAGGAACTGTTGCGCCTCGTTGAGCCAGCGCTGGTCGGCGCGGTACTTGTAAGCGGGCGCGGTGCGGACGGCCTCGACGCAGCGCTGCATCCACTCGACGGCCTCGCGCGTGCGCCCCATCCCGGCGTGCGCGCGCCCCATCAGGTAGAGTCCTTCGGGGTCTGACGTTCGCCTGTCTAAGAAACGCTGCAAGGCTTCGCGCGCGTCCGCGAACTGCCCCGCCGCCAGATAAGTCGCGCCGACCTCGCGCCAGACCTCGTGCTGCGAGTGCGCCTCGTCGCGCGCGACCACCTGCCCGAAGTGCTCGATGGCTTCGGGCAACTTTCCTTGAATGCGCGCGATGCGCCCCAGTTGGTAATGCGCGTCCGTCTCTTCCGCGTCAATCTCGACGGCGCGCAGGAAGCGCGCGCGCGCCTCTTCGTACTCCTTGCGCTGCATGTGGAGGAGTCCGAGGTTGTAGTGGGCCGAGGCGTCCGCCGGGTTGAGCGTCGCGGCTTCGAGGTTCTGCCGGAAAGAGGCGCGCGCCTGCTGCCCGCGCATCAACTCGCCGACGTAGCCGCGCAGCACGAAGAAGACGAGCAGCACGAGGAAGGGCGCTCCGAGCAGCGCGCTGAAGATGAGGAACAGAACCGGCGAGAGGACGGACATCAAGACCGTGCTCAGCACGACCACCGCCAGAGACTTCCACCACGACAGGCGGAAGACCTCGCGCACCGCGGCCACGGCCCACAGGCTGAAGAGTATCAGCGGCTGGATCAAAAGGAGCAGCAGCGCGTTCGTCAGCACGCCCGTCATCTGATTCATCTGCTCCTGCGTCGGGCCGTCCGGCGTCGGGTTGCGGAGCACCTGTTGCGCGGTCTGCTGCGCGGCCACGAGCGATTTCATCACCGCCGCCTCGTTAATCCCCGCGGCGTTCGCGGCGTAAACCAGCGGGAGCGCCAGCAGGCTCGCCGCGGCCAGCGCGTAGAAGGCGGTCGAGGTCGTCGGCGCGTACTCCTGTCGCAGCACTACTCCGAAGCTCGCGCGCCGCTCGAACAGGTTCGCCAAAAGGATTGCCACGGGCACGAAGACGAGCGCGACGAGGAGCAGGTAGCCGGCGGAGGCCAGGACGGCGCTCACAGCCGCCCACGCGCCGGAGTGCAAGGCGACGCCCGCCAGCTCGCGCCACTGCGCGTAAACCGTGTGCGCCACCTGCAAGAGCAGCGCCAGCAGCGCGGCCTGGCCGAGCGGCACGCGGTCGCGCACCTCCGCCATCCCGCGCGCGGGCGCGTAGAACATCAACAGGAGCGGGCGCAGCCAGTCGGCCATAAGAACAGAAGGCAGAATGCAGGAGGCGGTAACAGTTTGCAACCTCGGATTTGAAATTTCAAATTCAAAACGCCGGGCATGAAACCCGGCGTCCGAAAACCGAAAACTCAAAACTGAAAAACAAGAAACGTATGACTGCTTTCTCTCCTCCGGCCATCCGCCTTCCGAACCTACTCCTCGCTATCCTCCACCCTCTCGGCGCGGCGGCTGGGGACGCCGGGGTATTCGGTCTCGTGGCGGATGAAGCTGGCCTTCGAGAGCGGCCAGTAGCGGAAGAGGGCCTTGCCGTAGATGTATTTTTCGGGCACGAGTCCCCACGAGCGCGAGTCGCTGGAGTTGTCGCGGTTGTCGCCCATGACGAAGTAGTAGTGCGGCTTGACGTATGTGGGCGGGCGGTCGTCGTTCGAGACGTTCAAGGTCGGGTCGAGGTAAGGCTCCTGTAGCTCCTTGCCGTTGACGTAGATTCGACCGGCGCGCATCTGCACGGTCTCGCCGGGCAGGCCGATGACGCGCTTGATGTAACTCTTCGAGGGGTCGTCGGGGAACCAGAAGACAATGATGTCGCCGCGCTCGATGTCGGGCAGGCCGTAGTAGATGAGCTTGTTGACGAAGATGCGCTCGCCGTCGTGCAGGCGCGGCAGCATCGAAGTGCCTTCGACCTTGACGGGCTGCGCGACGAAAACCAGCACGAGCGCCATGATCATCAGCGCGAAGACCAGGTCGCGGAAGAGGAGCCTCGCCTCGCCCCAGAAGTGCGTGCGCGACTCCTCGCGCAGGCTCCGCACCTCTATGTCGCGGTCGTCGTCCGCGTGTACGTCGCCGAACGCGGGCGCGCGTTGGCTCTTGTGTCCGAAGAAGAGCATAGGTCAGTCTTTTGATGCGCGGCGCGTGCCAGTCGTCGCCGCGCCTTCACGCGTCCGAGGTTAGCCGCCGCGCGCGCGCGTTGTCAACGCGAGTCAGAAGTCAGTAGTCAGTAGCCAGTAGAAAAGCTTCCTCTTCTTGGAGCGCGTTGGTTGTCGAGGAGGCTCGACCGCCGGAGGAGACAAAACTACTGGCTACTGGCTACTGACTACTGGCTACTCCCCGAATGCTTGACAGCCGTCGCGAGCCGTCTCTATTATCGCCACGCAAAGTGTTGGCATCCCTGGACAAAACCACGACCTGGGCTTGCCGGAAGCGGAGGCCGAAGAGAAGTGATTAAACTCGACATCGTGAATCGTGTGGCGGAGCGGACGGGCGTGCCGAAGATGAAGGCCGAGCAGGCCGTGGACGCGCTCTTTCATTCGATGAAGGAGGCGCTGGCGCGCGGCGAGCGCATAGAGCTGCGCGGCTTCGGCGTCTTCGTCGTCAAGCCGCGCAAGCGCGGCGTGGGCCGCAACCCGCGCACCGGCGAGGAGGTCGCCATCCCCTCCGGCAAGACCATCCGCTTCAAGGCCGGCAAGGAGCTACAGGCCCACGGCTTCTCCGCCGAGCACGACATCCACGACACGGAGGCCCCTTCGGGCGACGCCTCCGCGCCCCCGACTCCCGACGGCAGTTTCTAAAGCAGTGACGAGTGACAAGTGACGGGTGACGAGAAAAGGAAAGTGCTTTAATCTCGTCACCCGTCACTGCTTTTGTCGAACATGTCTGAATCCATCCAGAGCATCCCGACTTTCGTGGCGCGCGCCGCCGGACTGACGAGGCGCGCGGCGCGACCGACCGCGCGCGAGTGGGCGCGTCACACCCTGTTCTTCCTTCTGACGGCGCTGACGACGACGTGGGCGGGCATGAGCCTCATCCTCCCGCTCGACGGCCTCGAACCGAACGTGCCCGCGCCCGCCGCGCCGCTCGACTACCTGCTCTACGTCCCGAAGTATTACGTGCTCGCGCTGGCGGCGGTCGGCTCGTTCGTCCTCGCGCACCCGGCCTACGTCGTCGAGGGCTTGAAGTTCTCGGCGGCGCTGCTCTCGATCCTGCTCGCGCACGAGTCGGGGCACTACGTCGCGTGCAGGCTCTACGGCGTTGACGCGACACTCCCCTTCTTCATCCCCATGCCGCCACCGTTCATGGCGGGCACGCTCGGCGCGTTCATCAAGATCAAGTCGCCGATACCTTCGCGCCGCGCGCTCTTCGACATCGGCGTGGCCGGGCCGCTCGCGGGCTTCCTCGTCATCATCCCCGTCGCCGTCGCCGCGCTGCTGACGGCAAGCCCTGCGCCGCCGCTCCCGTCCGAGGGCGTGCTCATCTTCAACGACCCGCCGCTGCTCAGACTGCTCGCCGCGCCGCTCGGCGTGCGCGACCTGGCGAACATCGCGCCGAACCCCTTCTACTTCGCGGCGTGGATCGGGCTGCTGGTGACGAGCCTGAACCTCCTGCCCGTCGGCCAGCTCGACGGCGGGCACGCGACCTACTCGGTCTTCGGCGCGCGTCTGCACAAACACGCGGGCCGCCTCGCCTTCCTTGTGATGCTCGCGCTCGCCCCGCTCGGCTGGCTCTGGCACGGGGTGCCGAGCGGCTTCCTCTACGCCGTCCTGCTCTTCATCATGCTGAGAGTGCCGCACCCGCAGCCCTTGGACGAGCGCGACCCGCTCGGCAAGGCGCGCGAGCTGGTCGCCCTGCTTACGCTCGCCGTCTTCACCCTCTCCTTCACACCGTTCCCTCTGACGCTCAAGTGAAAGCCGCCGTCAGGGGCGACTGAAAGCGGCCCGGCGCTTCAGTGCCTGGAACAGGTCGAGATTAAAGAAGAGAGTCCCGCAGGAGCGGCTGAGCAGGATGGTCATTATCCTTCAGCCGCCCCTGCGGGACTCTGATTATTAACTCCGTCTTGTTACCCGGCGCTGAAGCGCCGGGCTACTTTCAAACGTCCCTCCGGGACTTCGCTGTCGTTTTTCCTACTGCTCCGCGTCCTTCTCGGTCTTTATCTCGACCTCCTTGACTGTGCCGTCGGCGGCGCGGACGCGGACGCGCATACTCTTCTCGAACTTCGGCGGCTCAGGCGCGGCGGGCGGCGCGGGGATGTCGAAGCGGTGCATCGGACAACTGTGATGCTCCGCGGGCATCGGAGGCGTGGCGACGTAGGTATCGAGGCCGACGCCGACGCAACGGTGCTGCGCGCGCGGGCCGAAGAGGCCGCCGAAGATGGACGCGGCGGTCACGCCGACGATGAAGGCGACGAGGGCGATTGTCAGGCGAATCAGGAAGCGACGCATCTCTGTAAGAACTCCTTCCGCTAAACTTTTCGGGCGCTGTCGGTGGAAACGCTGTTGACAGCAGAAACGCCGCCGCGCACGTGCAGGTTCACTTTCTTTGTCAACCGCTTGTAAAAACTTACGCGCCGGCAGCCGCGGGCAGCAGGCCCTTCAACTCGCGCACGATGCGCGCCGCGTCCTCCTGGTCACGGAGTGCGATCATGAAGAACTTGTAGCCCTGCTGGAAACAGATCACGCCGTTGGCGAAGAGCCAGACGGCGTCAAGCACGGGGTTGCCGCCGAGGAGCCAGCTAACGGGTGCGCCGACGATGGGGCCGGGCCGGAGTATCTGCGCCCACATGGCGACACCCGCGGCGCAACTGAACGCGCCGAGCAGGGGTGCGCCGACGTAGCGAACCATCTTGCGCTCGAACTCGACGCGCTTGCGCTCGGCTTCGTCCAGCCCGCCCGCGGCGACCAGGCGCTCGCGCTCGCGCAGGTAGCCGTCGAACTTCTTGCCGAGCCGGCGCACGGCCCAGACGGGCAGGGCCGAGTGCGTGAGCCAGTGCGGGTGCGCGCCCAGGAGGACGGCGTCGAGTCCGGGGAAGGCCGCGCCCGCGCGCACGCCCGCGGCCAGCGAGAGCGTGACGACGATGGCCTGCTTCGGGTTCTGCCGCGCCCAGTCGTAGGCGCGGAAGAGTCCGACCGAGGAGGCCGTGGTCAGGCGCGTGGCGCGCGCGCCGATGTCCGCCGCGCGCGCGGCGCTCCGATAATACTTCTTCGCGTCGCCCAAAACTTCGCCGGCCTTCTCACCGGCCTTCTGCCCGGCGTCGCGCACGCGACCTCCGACCTCGCGCGCGACGCGCGACGCCTCTTCAGCCGCGCGCGCGGCGTGCTCGCGCGCCTCCTGCGCACGCTCGCGCACATCCTCGGCGTGCTCTTTCAGGTCGTAGTCCTCGCCCACGCGCTCGGCCTCGGAGCGCGCGCGCCCCGCGCCTTCCTTGACGGCCCCCGCGCCGCGCCGCGCCGCCTCGCCCGCCGCGCGCGCACCCTCCTCGACGCGCTCGCGTATGTTGTACTTCTCGTCCAGCTCGCGCGCCTTGCGCTGCGCGGCCTCGCGCCACTCGTCAAGCTTGTCACGGTAGTCAGCCATAATTGATTCCTTCGGAATAGATGCTAGATGTCAGATGCTAGATGTCGGTAAAAGACGCCTACTAGCATCTAGCATCTGACATCTAGCATCTGCCTTTAGGATACGCCGAGCGTGGGCGCACGGTTCGCCTCGTCGCGCGCGGGCGCGGCGCAGACGCGGTCGCGCCCCCCCCGCTTGGCCTCGTAGAGCGCGGCGTCTGCCGCCGCGCGCAGTTCATCGCCGCCGGCGGCGCAGGAGGGTAGCTCCGCGACGCCGACGCTGGCCGCCAGTTGGCCTGCGTGCGGGAGTTCGAGCGCGCTGATCGAGGCGCGCAGGCGCTCGGCCACTTCGAGGCCGCGCTCCAGGTTCGTCTCCGGCAGGATGACGGCGAACTCGTCGCCGCCGATGCGCGCGCCCGTGTCAATGCCGCGCGTGCCCGACTGGATGGCGTTGGCGACCAGGCGCAGCGCCTCGTCGCCCGCGTCGTGGCCGTGCGCGTCGTTGACCTCCTTGAAGCGGTCAATGTCAACGAGCAGGAGGCAGAAGGGGTGGCCGTAGCGCGCGGTGCGCGCCACCTCGCGCTCCAACTGCCGCTCGAAGCGTCGGCGGTTGGCGAGTCCCGTCAGGTCGTCTGTGAAGGCGGCCTCCTGGCACGAGTCGAGGTACTGCTTGAATTCGAGGAGCGTGCGGGCGCGCGCGCGCAGGAGGTCTAAGTCGGTCGGGTCTGTGAGGTAGCCGAGCGCGCCGATCTCGGAGCCGAGCCGCACGTCCTTCTCCTGGACGCGCGCGGCGCTCTGGATGATGACGGGGATGAAGCGCGTGCGCGGGTTGGCGCGCACGCGGCGGATCATCTCGTAGCCGTCCATGCGCGGCATCATCACGTCGGTGACGATGAGGTCGGGCTGGTGCTCTTCGATGGCGACCAGCCCTTCGGCGCCGTCCTCCGCGGTATAGACCTCGTAGCCCTCGTTCCGCATGGCGAAGGCGAGCAGAAGCCGCTTGTCCGGCTCGTCGTCAACGACGAGCACACTGAAATTACTTGACATGCTTTTTGCAGCGAAAACAGGTCTTGCGCCCGCCCGCCCTTCGTGCTATTGTGCCCGCTAATTCAAGGGACGGTTTACGCGCTTCGTTTCGCAGTTAACCTTTCCTCATCGAATAACGGGATTAAGTTTCTGGTCACCTCGCGGCATTAAAGATTTCCGCGCCAGCTTTAACTCCCATTCCGGCAGAAGACAGTTCCGGGGCACAGGTCGCTCCCTTCTTCGATCAAGGCCCCGGCGGCGCTTGAAGCCGCGCGCGCTTTATAAGAATTCCCCAACTCGTAAAGCTGAGGTTCCCCCGCCATGTCACACCGCCGTGCCAGCGACCTGACGATCCTCGAACGGGAGACGATTATATGCGAGTCCGAGATCGCCGCGAGCCTCGACCCGGCGGCGCTCGCGCTCCTGGCCCGCGACTCGAAGGGCGTTGACTTCCGCCGCCGCCGCTTCATCTACCGCGAGGGCGACGTGGCCGACTCGCTCTACGTCATTGACCGCGGGCGCGTCAAAATCTGCTCCGTCGAGGCCGCGACGGGCCGCGAGGCCGTCATTGACATCGTGGGCCGCGGCGCGCTCTTCGGCGAGTCCTCGCTCTACTCGGCGGGGGTGCGCGAGAAGTGCGCCATCGCTTACGAGAACGTGCGACTGCTGCGGATTCCTGCGGGGGTTTACAGGGAGGGGATGGCTGCGAGCCGCGAGCTTTATGATTACACCTTCCGCATGGTTGGTCAACGCCTCTCGCGCGCCGAGCGCCGCGTCGCCGACTTCGCCTTAGATGCCATCCCCGCCCGTCTCGACAAGCTCCTCGCCGAACTCTCCGAGCGCTACGGTCGCGAGGAGGCGGGCGGCGTCCTCATTGACCTCGCCCTGCCCCACCGCGAGATCGCCTCCATCGTCGGCTCGACGCGCGAGAGCGTGACCGTGCGCTTGAACGCCCTGCGCCGCGCCGGTATTATTGACTTCGTTGACCGAAAAATCCTGATCAAAACTCCCGCGGCCTCGGCTGCGGTTTAGAAGCTTTCAGCACTCGGCACTCAGCTTTTTGAGCGCGGCGGCGGCTGGAAGGTTCAAGCCCCGCCGGGTGTCCTGGCTGATAACTGAACGCTGATAGCTTCTATGAAGTGCCCTACCTGTCACAGGCCGTCCAAGTGGGAAGACAACCCTCACCGCCCGTTCTGCTCCGAGCGCTGCAAGCTGCTTGACTTCGGCGCGTGGGCCAACGAAGAGTTCAGAGTTCCCGCAGAGGAGCCTGCGCCCTCGCTCGAAGACGGCGAGCAAAATCCCGCGCCCTCGAACGACGACTCCGACCGCCTGGCCCGCCCCTGAACCATTCCGGCGTGCCCCGCGCCCTCGCCTTCGTGTAAAATACCGGCGTCTTGCCCGAAGGAGTCTGGCCGACATGCGACTGAGAATCCCCGAAGCACTTAGCGCGCGACGCCCGGCGGCGGCGCTCGCGCTGGCCGCGCTGCTCGCCTGCGCGACCGCCTGCGACCTCGACGGCGCGTCGAAGAAGCAGAGCGCCGCGAAGGATACGACGCCCGCCGCCGCGCAGCCGCCGCGCACCTCCCTGCCGATGCCGCCCGTGGAGCCGGCGCACCGCACCGCGGCCAGCGCCGCCGCGCCGCGCGGCACGTGGACGCAGCTAGACGGTCGGCGCGCCGCGCTCGAAGACTACCGCGGCCAAGTCGTCGTGCTCGACTTCTGGGCGACCTACTGCCCGCCCTGCCGCGAGGAGATTCCGCACCTCGTCAAGCTCCAGCGCCGCTTCGGCCCGCAGGGCTTCAAGGTCATCGGCCTCAACGTCGGCGGCGAGGACGACCGCCCGAAGGTTCCCGACTTCGTCAAGCAGTACGGCATCCAGTATCAACTCGCAGACCCCGACGACGAGACCGTCCAGCTCTTCCTCGCCTCCGACGACCGCATCCCGCAGACCTTCGTCTTCGACCGCCAGGGCCGTCTCATCACACACCTCGTCGGCTACGACGAGGACGCAGCCGCCGACCTCGAACAGGCCGTCACGACAGCGCTTTCGTCGAAGACAGACTGAAAAGCAAGGAGGCAGACGGCAGGGGAAGGAAGCAGGAGCAGGAGGCAGGAGGCAGTCAGAACTTTCAAGGCAGCCGGTCATGCGAGACTCGGCTGCCTTATCGTTTTACCTGCTTCCTGCCCCTGCCGTCTGCCTCCTTGCTTTCGGCGGGCGCGCGGAGTATTACAACGGCAGAAACGTCGCACGAAAAAATTCATCAAGGGGTTGCCGAAGTGAGAAGAGCCAAGATACTTGCCACGCTCGGCCCGGCGTCGCGCGAGCTAGCCGTCCTCGAATCAGTGCTCGCCGCGGGCGCGAACGCCGTGCGCATCAACATGTCGCACGGCACGCAGGAGGAGCATGCCGAGACGATCCGTCGCGCGCGCTCGGCTGCCGAGCGCCTGAAGCGACCGCTCTCGGTGCTCGTTGACCTTTCGGGGCCGAAGATCAGGACGGGGATGCTAAAGGGCGGCCAGCCCGTCTTGCTCGACGCCAACGCCTTGTTCACGCTCACCACGCGTTCGGTCGTCGGCGACTCGCGCGAGGTCTCGACGAACTACGCTGGCCTGGCGCGCGACGTTCGGCCCGGCGCGCGCGTACTGCTCGACGACGGCGCGATTGAACTCCTCGTCGAGCGCACGACCGAAACGGACGTGGTGACGCGCGTCGTCAACGGCGGCACGCTCGCCGAGCGCAAGGGCATCAACCTGCCGGGCGTCACCCTGCCGATTCCCTCGCTCACGGACAAGGACAGGCGCGACTTGCACTGGGCCGTGCGCGAGGGCGCGGACTACATCGCGCTCTCGTTCGTGCGCCGCGCCGAGGACTGCGCCGAGGCCAAGTCGCTCATCAAGGCCGCCGGGGGCCGCCAGCCGCTCGTCGCCAAGATCGAGAAGGCCGAGGCGATTGAAAACCTCGAAGAGATCATCGCGGCGTCGGACGGCGCGATGGTCGCGCGCGGCGATCTCGGAGTGGAGACGAGCGTCGAGCTGGTGCCCGTCTATCAGAAGCGCATCATCGAGACGGCCAACCGGCGCGAGAAGGTCGTCATCACCGCGACGCAGATGCTCCAGTCCATGATCAGCGAGCCGCGACCGACGCGCGCCGAGGCGTCCGACGTTGCCAACGCCGTGTGGGACGGAACCGACGCCGTGATGCTCTCGGCGGAGACCGCCGCGGGCAAGTACCCCGTCCTGGCCGTGGCGACGATGGCGCGCATCATCGAGTCGGCGGAGGACGGCAAGCCGACCTACTCGCGCGACCTGACGCGGCTCGCGGGCCGGCAGTCGGGCCGCGTGAGCCGCGCGCTCTCCGAGGCCGCGGCGTTCGCCGCCGAGGAGGTCGGCGCGCGCACCATCGCCGTCATCACCGCATCGGGCCTGATGGCGCACCGCCTCTCGAACTTGAGGCCCGCGCAGCGCATCGTCGCGCTCACCGAAGACCCGCGCGTGCGCGACGAGCTGTCGCTCGTCTGGGGCGTCGAGACGTTCGTCCACCCGCGCTGCGACAACACAGAGGACATGCTGAAAATCTGCGAGCGCGCGCTCGTCGAGGCGGGCATCGTGCAGCAGGCGGAGACGTTTGTGCTGATGGCGGGCAGGCTTTCCGGCCTCGGCCTCTCAAGCTCCGTCACCATCTACACCGTCGGCGGCCCGCCGCCGCGACGTACCGACGGGTAGCCAAACAGAACTGCGAGTGGAAGCGTATTTACGGAACTTTTAGGCTCGCGGCGAGTGTCAACGGTGATGTCCAGCCGCGAGTTTTATTTTTACTTTCACTACTACTTCGCCACGCTGTGCGTGCCCGCCATCATCATCGTCCTCTTCGTCCCCTACCTGTACCTGAAAGACAGAAACAAGAGACTTTAGTCGTTAGGCTGCCCTGCGTTCCGTTGGACGATGCCTAGTGCCGCTCGCGCGGGCGTGGTTTGGGCGCGGGGTGGTCGGCTATCCCTAAGCCCTTCGTGCAGCGCCCGGTTTCGAGGTCAACCGCGCCGATGTAAACCGGCGCGTTGCCGCCCTCCTCGTCGCCTTCTTCGATCACGTCGGTCTGCGGCGGGTTCTTCTCCTTTTTCACCCTCGCCGCGCTCTCTCGCCCTTCCCTGTCGCGCCCCGCGCGGCCTTCGCGTCGCATGCGCCGCGGGACGGACGTGGCGGTGAAGATGAGCGCGGCACGTTCGGGCGCGCCCGCCGCGCGATAGACGACCGCGCCGCCGTCGAAGCGCCCGATACAGGCGCGCATGATCCGCTCGGCGCGGCGGCGCGGGATCGTGCGCGTGATGTCGTGCGCCGCGGGGAGCGCGCCCGCGATTGAGTGCGTGTCAACGGCGCGGCCCCGCTCGTCCGTGTAGTAGCCGACGCTGTCGTTGACGAAAGCCTCGTGGCTGTTCACTGTGAAGCGCCAAACGACGCGGCGGTCGCCGGGCGCGTCCACGACCTTGAAAGTTTTGAAGTGCGCGTCGAAGTAAGATTCGGACAGCCCCGCGGCGAGGATCGCCGCCTTCGAGTCGCGCACGAGTTTCTCCTCGGCTTCGCTCAGCCGCGCCTCACCCGTCCCTCCGGCCTTCTTCGCCGCCTGCGCCGCATCCGCCTTCGCGTCGGTTGAACGCGCGGGCGTCGCCGCCGGCTTCCGACTCTGGACGCCGCCGCCGCTTGCGCGCACCTGGATCGCGCGTGCGGACGCGCGCGCCTCCGCGCCGGGGCCGAGCGACGCGCACACGGCGACGACGGAGACGAATACAAGTCCTACTCTCCTCATCATCGCTTCATCCGTTTCCGCGATTATAACAAAGGCCCTCAGCCTTTCCTTTCAGAATGACAGGCGGCCTGCCGGGATAACCGAATGACCTTCCTTAAGATGACCGGGACGTTTCGTCGCCCTGTGAACTTAACGCCGCAACGCCGCGACGATGAGATGAAGACCACTTGCCTTTCAGCTCATCGTCGCGGCGTTCTTGCCTTTCAGCTCATCGTCGCGGCGTTGCGGCGTTCATCATTTCACCCGAACACTCGGCGGAAGAGTTTGAGCATCTCGACGAAGGCCGCGTCGGTCGCTTCGGGGTCGTAGCGCGGCCCCTCGTCGCGCATGAAGGCGTGCTCCGCCGCGTAGAGCTTCACGTCGTAGCTCACGCCCGCCGCGCGCAGGGCGGCGACGATCTTCCCGCGACCGTCTTCGGGCACGTGCGGGTCTGCCGAGCCGAAAACCAGAAGCACCTCGCCCCGAATCTCCCGCGCACGCCCGAGCGTGCCCGCGTCCGCGTCCGCGCCGAGCTTCCCGTCGTGAACCCCGGTCGGGTAGAAGCAGACGGTCGCGCGCACGTCCTCTTGCAGCGCCGCGCGAAAAGCTAAGTGGCCGCCGATGCAGAAGCCCGCCGCGCCGAGCCTCCCCGCGGCGACGCGCGGGTGGGCGGCGAGGTAGTCGAGCGCCGCGCGACAGTCGGCGTCGAACTCCGCGACCGAAGTTTTCGACGCGTCCTCAAGCCCGCGCGTGCGCCCCTCGTCGTCGAAAGGGATGACCGTGCCCGGCGGTTCCAGGCGGTGATAAATCTCCGGCGCGGCGACGACGAAGCCGTAGCCGGCGAGACGTGCGCACGCGCGCACCGTCGGCCCCGTCAACTGGAAGATGTCCGAGTAGCAGACGACGCCCGGATACTCGCCCCCGCCCCGCGGCGCTGACACCAGCACACGCATCGGACTGCCGCCGACCTCGACCTCAACGTACTCCGTCGTGATAACCATAAAAGCCGTGAACCGTAAACCGTGAACCGTGACAAGAAAGAACCGTGAACCGTAAACCGTGACGAGAGAAAGCCGCGAGATATGAACCGTGAGCCGTGACAGGGCGGAAACCACTCGTCACGGTTTACGGTTCACGGTTCACGGCTTTTCATGCCGCCCCGTACTTCTTGAACCAGGCCTGGAGGCGCTGCCAGCCGTCGGCGGCGGCCTCCTTGTTGTAGGACGGGCGGTAGTCGGCGTTGAAGCCGTGCCCGGCGTCCGGGTAAACGACGAGGTCTGACTCGCGCGCGGCCTTCGACGTTGATTTCTTCAGAGCCTCGCGCATCTGCTCGACCGTCGCGACGGGGATGCCCTGATCCTTGCCGCCGTAGAGTCCGAGCACGGGCGCTTTCAGTTCGTTCACCAGTTCAATCGGCTGCTTCGGCGTCAGAGGGTTCGGCTTGCTGTCGGGCGCGGCGACGAGACGACCGTACCACGCGACGCCCGCGCGGAGTTCCGTGCTGTGCGCCGCATAGAGCCAGACGATGCGCCCGCCCCAGCAGAAACCCGTGATGCCGAGGTGACGCGTGTCGCCCTTGCCCGACGCCTTGGCGTAGCTGGCGGTCGCGTCGAGGTCTGACATCACCTGTTCGTCGGGGACTTTGGCGACGACCTTCATGATGTCCTCCATCTTGAGCTGCGACACGTCGCCCTGCCGCGCGTAGAGCGCCGGGGCGATAGCCATGTAGCCGAGCTTGGCGAAGCGCCGGCAGATGTCCTTGATGTGCTCGTGCACGCCGAAAATCTCCTGCACGACGAGCACGACGGGGAACTTCCCGCCCTTCGAGGGCATCGCGCGGTAGCCGGGAATCTCGCCGTCCCTGACGGGAATCTTCACCTCGCCCGCTTCGAGTCCCTGCGTGTCGGTCGTAATCACGTTCTGCGCCACGACGGGCTGCACGGCCAGCGCGAAGCCGGCGGCCAAGCTCGTCAGGATGAAGCCGCGTCGCGTAACTTCTTCGGGCAAAAGTCCGATCAGGTCTTCATGCATCAGTCTTAGTGTTCCTTTCAAGAATGGTGTGGCACAACTCTAGCGCAACCGCGCGATTGTTGGAAGAGTCCGCCGCGTTATTTTATAAAGAGCGGTTGGTGGACGGCGCGCCGGAGCACAGTTATGCTGCTCTGGTGGAAGTGACGAGAATCGCATCCGACCCAGGTCGAGCCTTCGTCCGGGCTAATCAATGAGTGCGAGTAATGGTCTGATTAAGATCGGCTGTTGCGGCTTCCGCTCGTCGCGCGAGTCTTATTACCCTCTGCTCGACGCGGTCGAAGTCCAGCACACCTTCTACCAGCCGCCGCAGGTCTCGACGCTCAGGAAGTGGCGCGCGGAAGCGCCGGAGGGTTTCGAGTTCACTATCAAAGCCTGGCAACTCATCACGCACCAGTCGTCCAGCCCCACCTACAGGCGCGTCAAGCGACAACTCACAGGGGAGGAGAAAGAAGGGGCAGGCTCGTTCCGCCCGACCCCGACGGTCGCGGCGGCCTGGGAGTTGACGCGCGAATGCGCGGCGGCGCTCGAAGCGCGCGCGGTTCTGTTCCAGTGCCCGGCGAGCTTCAAGCCGACGGGGGAGAATCTGGAGAACGTCAGGAAGTTTTTCCGCAGCGCGCAGAGGGGCGGACTCACCTTCTGCTGGGAGCCGCGCGGAGGCTGGCCGCGCGAGACGATCAAGGGGCTGTGCGAAGAGCTTGACCTGTGGCACGTCGTTGACCCGTTCGCGGAGAGGACGACGACGCCCGGCAGATGCTACTTCCGCCTGCACGGGCGGCGCGGCTGGCGCTACAAGTACGAGGACGGCGAGCTTGAGGAGTTGTGCTCGATGCTGCCGAAAGGCGTCGTGTCTTACGTCTTCTTCAACAACGTCGAGATGAAGGACGACGCCGTGCGGTTCAAAGAGATCGTCGAGTCGGGAGGTTGAGACATCCGTTTGGCCGCCGGCCCTCGTAAGTGATATTGCCTTGAATCAAACCCCAAAGAGGAGCAGAGCATGAGCGAGCCAGAGAACCTGAGAGTCGTGCAGAAGGCTTACGAGAACTTCAAGACCGGGAGCGTCGAGGCGCTTCTCGGCCAGATGTCGGACGACGTTGACTGGCGGCTGCCGGACATAGAGGGCGTCCCGTTCGCGGGCGCGCGGCGCGGTCGCGGGGCTGTGGCGGAGTTCTTTTCGACCCTGGCCGACGCGCAGGACACGCTCGCGTTCGAGCCGCGCGAGTTCGTCGCGCAGGGCGACAAGGTGGTCGCGCTCGGCACTTACAAGTGGCGCGTGAAGAAGAACGGGCGCGAGTACGGCGGCGACTGGGCGCACGTCTTCACCGTCCGTGAAGGCAAGATCGCCGGCTTTCACGAGTACATGGACACGGCAGCCGCCAGCGGCGCGTTCAAGTAGAGGGCCCGCGCCGCCGCGCCGGACGAGTTTATCCGCGGGGCTTACTAGAGGACGCGGAGGTCGCGCTCGCCGACGATCTTCCAGCCGCCGGGCGTGCGACGCCAGCGCAGTTCTTGCAGGACTTCGCCGCTGCGCTCGCCCGCGCCTCCCTGTATCCGGTAGCGCTTGCGGAAGCGCATGACCGCCGTCTGGCCGTCGCCGCTCACGCTTATGTCGGGCGGGCCGGCCTGCACGTCAACCGCGTCTGCGCGCGAGAAGACGCGCGTCTTCTCGGCGCGCACGGCCTCGCGCGTGGCGTTGCGAGAGAGGTAGTAGGCGTTGACGGTCGGCGCGTAGAAATCCATCTGCCGACCGATGTCGCGCGCGTTCGTCGCCGCGACCCACTCGCCGAGGGCCGAGCGCAACTCATCGCGCGCGCCCGCGCCCGCCTTCGTCTCCCCGGCGTCGGCGACCGCGCTCTCGTCGCCGCCCGCCTTAACGGAAGTCTGCGCCGCGCCCGCCGACGCGGCGCGTGCGGCTTCGGAGACGCCGCCCGTGTTCGCCGTTGCGCGCGCTCCGTCGGCCCCGTTCGTCTGTTCCTGCGCCGGCTGCGTCGCCCGCTCGTGTTCGTCGCCCTGCGTCGCCTGCGCGGCGTTACCTTCCTGCGCGGGCGGCGCTGTCGCGGCGGGGGCGCTCTGTGCGTTGCTGTCGTTTGCCGCCGCGCCGTCGCCCGCCTGTTGCTGCGCGTCCGGCGTCTCGGCGCGCGGGTCATTCCTCTGAAAGAGTTTGAGCGCGACGCCGCCGACCAGACCGCCGACGAGTCCGGCGGCGACGCACGCGATGACGAACGTCAGAGGCCACGAGCGCGCCTTGCCTCGCCGCGTGAGCAGGACTGCCGTGCGTGCGCCCTGTATTGATTTCTCGTCGAAGCGCGGCGCGACCAGAGTCTTTTCGGGGTCGTTCGGAACCGTCCTCTCCGTTGGACTTACGTCGGTGTCGTGAATTCTCCGCTCCATCTCACACACGTCCCCTTTGCACGCAACCGTTACATTCACCCCGGCCCGAATCCTTGCAAAGCAAGAAGCAGTCCAGAGTCGCCGCCCGCGCCCGTCCCCGTTTGACTCTCCGGCTGATTTGGCGTAGATACTTTCAGTCCGTCAAAGCCTTCCGCGGAAATCAAAAACATGAGAGTCGCGCGCGTCACAGTTTCGGCCCTCCTCGCCTTCGTGCTATTTCAAACAGGCTGCTCGAAGAAGCAGGCCAACCGGAACGCCGAAGTAGCTTCCTCGAATAGCGCGACGCAGCAGGGCGCGCAAGCCCAACCCGACGGCGACGCGCGCACGCTCTTCGACCGCGGCGTGGACGCGTACCGCCACGACCGCGACCAGGAGGCGGTCGAGGATTTCCAAAGGGCCGTCCAGCTCGACCCGGACTTCGCCGAAGGCTACTACCGCCTCGGCCTCGCGCTCCACGTCACGGGGCAGAAGGACGAGTCCGACAAGGCTTTCGCCGACGCGGTCAAGGCTTACGAGAAGCTGACCAGGCAAGAGCCGAAGAACTCGGACGCCTACTACTTCCTCGGCCTGTGCTACGAGAGGCTCGACAAGTTCGAGGACGCGGCCAGGGCGCTCAAGGAGTCCGTGCGCAACACGTCCGAGGGCGACGAAGGCAGAGACGACAAGTATTACGAACTGGCCCTCGTCCAGTACAAGCTCGCGCAGTACGACGACGCGGTCGGCGCGCTCAACAAGGCGCTGGAGATCAACCCCGACAACTACCCCGCCGCAGACCTTCTTGAGAAGGCCAAAGCCGGCGCGCAGCGCGTTGACGAAATCCGCAAGCACCAGGAGCAACTGCTCAAGCAGAAGAACGCCAACGCCAACACGAACGGCAACGCGAACGGCAACGCGGGCGCGAACGCCAACGTCAACGCCAACGCGGGCGCGAACAAGAACAGCGCCACCTCTCCCCTCTGACCCCTCCGCGCCGACCAGACGCGTGCGCGCTCGCTCTCTCTCTGACGAACACGCCGCGGGCGCGTTCCCCCGTGCGATTACAAATTTTTTACATCGGCGCGGTTGACCCGCGCGCCGTGAGTTGGGAAGAATAGACGCGCTCTGACCCTGAAGAGACTCTGTCCGCGCGCCGCTTCGCACATGAACAAATCACTGGCCCGGCCCTCGACTGTCGCCCTCCTCCTGCTTCTCCTATTTCTCGCCGCGCCGCCGCTGCGCGCTCAGCGGCCCACATCGCCCGACGCGGCGGAGACGGAACTCGCGCTGCGACAACTCGGCGTGATGGGGAGCGTGCTCTACGTCGGCGCGCACCCCGACGACGAGAACACGGCGCTCCTCGCCTACCTCGCGCGCGGGCGCGGCGTGCGCACGGCTTACCTGTCGCTCACGCGCGGCGACGGCGGCCAGAACCTCATCGGCACGGAGAAGGGCGAGTTGCTCGGACTCGTCCGCACGCAGGAGCTACTCGCCGCGCGACGCGTTGACGGCGCGGAGCAGTTCTTCACGCGCGCCATTGACTTCGGCTTCTCGAAGTCGCCCGAAGAGACCTTCCGCATCTGGGGTCACGACGCGGTTCTCTCCGACGTGGTCTGGGTCATACGACGCTTCCGCCCCGACGTAATCATCACGCGCTTTCCCACCACGGGCGAGGGCGGCCACGGCCACCACACCGCCTCGGCAATTCTCGCCGTCGAAGCCTTCGACGCCGCGGGCGACCCCGCGCGCTTCCCCGAACAACTCAAGTACGTCGAAGTTTGGAAGCCGAAGCGCCTCGTCTGGAACTCCTTCAACTTCCGACCGGGCGAAAAGCCGAAGGACGCCGACAAACTTTTGAGCGTTGACGTGGGCGAGTACAGCCGACTGCTCGGCAAGTCCTACACCGAGGTCGCCGCCGAGAGCCGCACCATGCACAAGAGCCAGGGCCAGGGCACGCCCTCGCGACGCGGCTCGGCGCTCAACTACTTCGCGCACCTCAAGGGCGAACCCGCGACGAAAGACATCTTCGACGGCGTTGATCTCACGTGGCGTCGCGTCCGCGGCGGCGATGCGGTCGGTCAACTTCTCGCGGAGGCCGCGCAGAAGTACGACGCCGCGAACCCGCAGGCGAGTCTGCCGCTTCTCATGCGCGCCTACGCCGAGCTGACCCGGATGGCCGCCTCCAAACTTCCGGCTGACGAATGGGTGTCAGAGAAGCGCGAGAAACTCGGCGAAGTGATTCGCGCGTGCGCGGGACTCTTTATTGAGGCCACGGCCTCCGAGCCTTACGCGACGCCGGGCGCGCAGGTCAAAATCACTACGACTCTCGTCAACCGCTCCGACTTCCCGCTCAGTCTCGTTGACCTCGGCCTGATCGGCTCAAGGCCGACCGACGCGGGCGCCGAACTCAAGAACAACCAGCCGGTTACGCAAGAACTCACGCAGGCCGCTCCGGGCGACTACAGCCAGCCCTACTGGCTGCGCGAAGAGCCGGGCAAGGGCCTCTACGTCGTCAACGAACAGACGCTCATCGGCACGCCGGAGAACTCGCCGCCGCTCGACATGTACGTGTCAGTCGCGACGGGCGAGGGCGGCGCCGGCATCGCCTTCGAGGTGCCCGTCCTCTTCCGCTGGACTGACCGCGTGCGCGGCGACCTGTACCGCCCGGTCGTGGTCGTCCCCGAAGTCGCCGTTGGCGTCGAAGAGAAGACGCTCGTCTTCCCCGACCGACAGCCCAAGCAGGTGCGCGTGACGTTGAAGAGTAACGTGGCCGCCGAGACCGCGGGTACGCTGCGTTTGAAATTGCCGTCGGGTTGGTCTGCTTCGCCAGCCGAAGTGCCCGCCGCGTTGAAAGGCAGGGATGAAGAGTTCAAAGCGACATTCAACGTCACGCCTCCGGCGGGCGCTGGCGCGGCCACGCTCGCGGCGGAGTTCGGGTCGGGCGGCAAAGTGTTCACGCGGGGGATGGAGGAGATTGACTACCCGCACATCCCGCGGCAGACGCTCTTCCCCTTAGCCGAGGCGAAGCTCGTGCGCGTTGACTTGCAGCGGCGCGGCAGCCGCGTCGGGTACGTCATGGGTTCGGGCGACGAGATACCGGAAGCGCTCCGCCAAGTCGGCTACGACGTACAGCTCCTGTCGGACGAGGACTTGGCGAACGCCGACCTCTCCCGCTTCGACGCCGTCATCACGGGCGTGCGCGCCTACAACACGCGGCCCGCCATCAGGCCGCAGCAGAAGCGCCTGCTCGAATACGTCGAGCGCGGCGGCACGCTCGTCGTGCAGTACAACACGCCTGACCGCACGCTCGAAGGCGCTCAGCCCGGCCCGTACCCTTTCAAGCCCACGACCGAAGACCGCGTGACTGACGAGGAAGCGGCGGTCACAGTGCTCGCGCCCGACGACCCGCTCCTGAACGCGCCGAACAAGATCACCCCCGCCGACTTCGACGGCTGGGTGCAGGAGCGCGGCCTCTACTTCGCGCACGAGTGGGACGCGCGCTACACGCCGCTCTTCGCCAGTCACGACCCCGGCGAGCAGGACTTGAAAGGCTCGACGCTCGTCGCGCGCGTCGGGCGCGGCACATACGTCTTCACGGCGCTCTCCTTCTTCCGCCAACTGCCCGCGGGCGTGCCCGGCGCGTACCGACTCTTCGTGAACATGATCTCGGCGGGCAAGAAGTGAGCGCGGGCCGATGCCTAACGAGCCGACACAAAACCGAAAGGAGAGCGCGACGGACGAGCCGCCGCCCGTCGGCGGAAGCTGGACTACTCTCTACGCCGCCGTGCTTCTGAACCTCGCCGCCCTCGTCGTGCTCTTCTACCTCTTCACGCGTGCGTTCGGATGAGAACACTCGACTGGATAGTGCTTCTGGCCGCGATGGCTGGGATAGTCGCCTACGGGCTGTGGAAGGGGCGGCGCACGCGCGACCTCGACGACTTCCTCGTCGCCGACCGCCGACAGCGTTGGCACCACGTCGCCCTCTCGATCATGGCGACGCAGGCCAGCGCCATCACCTTCCTCTCGACTCCGGGCCAAGCCTTCACCGACGGCATGCGCTTCGTGCAGTTCTACCTCGGCCTCCCCGTGGCGATGGTCGTCCTTTCAATAACGGCAGTTCCCATCTACCAACGCCTGAAAGTTTACACGGCCTACGAATACCTGGAAGGCCGCTTCGATTTGAAGACGCGCACGCTCGCCGCCGCGCTCTTTCTCGTCCAGCGCGGACTCTCGACCGGCGTCTCGATCTACGCGCCCTCGGTCATCCTCTCGGTCATCATGGGCTGGGACATACGCGTCGTGATCCTTATCATCGGCGCGTCGGTCATGCTCTACGCGTCTTTGGGCGGCGCGAGGGCTGTGGACAACGCGAACTTCCTACAGTTCCTCATCATCATGGGTGGGATGATCGTCGCCTTCGTCACGCTCGTCCGATTGCTGCCCGCGGACGTTTCCTTCCTCGAAGCGACCCGCGTCGCCGGAAAGCTCGGTCGCCTGAACGCGATTGATTTCTCGTTCGACATACACAACCAGTACAACTTCTGGTCTGGTCTCGTCGGCGGCTGCTTCCTCGCGCTCTCTTACTTCGGCACCGACCAGTCGCAGGTGCAAAGGTATCTGACGGGCGAGTCAATCGCGCAGAGCCGCCTGGGACTCCTCTTCAACGGGCTGGTCAAAGTTCCGATGCAGTTCTTCATCCTCTTCATCGGCGCGACCGTCTTCGCCTTCTACCAGTTCACGCAGCCGCCCGTCTTCTTCAACCCCGTGGAGGCCGAACATGCGCGCACTGGTCAACACGGCGCGCAGTTCCGCGCGATTGAGTCGGAGTACGCCGCGGCGTTCGAGGCGAAGCGCGCGGCGGCGCTCGGTTACGTCGGCGCTCTGCGCTCAGGCGACGCGGCGGCGACTGAGACGGCGGCGCAAACGTTGAAGGCGGCGCAGGAGCGCGCGGGCACAGTGCGCGCGGGCGCAATCGAGATCGTCAAGGAGTTCGACGCGAAGCCTTCGGACGCAAACTACGTCTTCCTCAGCTTCGTCACGCGCTACCTGCCCGCGGGCGTCGTCGGGCTAGTGCTGGCGGCGGTCTTCCTCGCCTCGATGTCCTCGACCGCCTCGGAGTGGAGCGCGCTCGCCGGGACGAGCGTGGTGGACATCCAGCGGCGACTCGTCCGCCGCGGCGCGGGCGACCGATACTACTTCGTCTCGTCGAAGCTGGCGACTGCGTTCTGGGGTCTGTTCGCCGTTCTGTTCGCGCAGTACGCGGGACACCTCGGCTCGCTCATCGAGGCCGTCAACCGCCTCGGCTCGCTCTTCTACGGCACGATGCTCGGCATCTTCCTGCTCGCCTTTTATTTCAAACGCGTCGGCGGCACGGCGGCCTTCGTCGGCGCTGTCGCGGGCGAGTTGGTCGTGCTCTACTGCTTCTTCTTCACGCAGGTCGCCTACCTCTGGTTCAACGTCATCGGCGCGCTCGCCGTCATCGCCGCGGCGCTCGCCGTCAACCCGCTCACAAAAAGGCAAAAGTAAAAAGGCAAAAGAGGAAGACGACAGAGCCGCACTGCTTCCATCTTCCTCTTTTGCCTTTTGCCTTTTACTTTTGCCTTCCGCCGAAGGCGGCTACATCTTCGACTTCCAGTCGGCCATGCGCTTTTCGAGGTCGGCGATGGTCACCGGGTCGACGCCGGAGTTGGGGGCCTTCGCCATCTGGAGGGCCTTGTCGGCGGTGGCGACCGCTTCGGCGTTCTTACCCTGGCCGGCAAGCACGCGCGCCTTCGCGGAGAGGTTGTTGAAGGTCTCCTTGACCTTGATTGACTTCTCAAGCCACTGCATCGCCTCGTCGGTGGCGACGTTGTTGGCGAAGGCGTAGTTCGCGGCCTGGAGCGGCGTGCGCCAGTCGTCGGGCTTGGCCGAGGCCACCGCCGCGCGCATCTTCTCGACCGCCACGGCCTTCACGTCCTTGACCTCGACGGTGAAGGGCAAAAGCAGGTGCTCCCAGCGGACGTTGACCTGCGCCGTGTTGTCCGTGACGGGGTCGAAGGTGTAGATGAGCCACTCCTGGTTGTCGGCCACCGTCTGGGGCTTAGCCTTCACGCGAAGCACGTCCTTCTTCTCGTCGTAGGTGAAGCTGCCCCACTGGCCGGCGTCGCTGTTGAAGATGATCGTCCACTCGTCCTTGCTCGGAATCGTGTGCAGGCTGTAGGTTCCGGCCTTCAAGGGCTGGCCGTTGACGAGCACGTCGTCGGTGACGATGAACTGCGTGGCCTCGTTCGCGCCCGTGCGCCAGACGTGGCCGTAAGGGGCGAGCGGGGCGTCCTTGACGCGCGTGCGCGCGTCGTCGAGCGTCGCGGCGGTCGTGGGCGCTCCGGCGGGCGGGTCGCCCCAGACCTTGCGCCCCTTAACGCCGGGGCGGCTGTAGATGATCGTGATGTCGGTGACGCCGACCGTCTGCATCACGCTCGCCTTCTGGCTCGGTCGCGGCGTTCGCAACTGCGCCTGCGCGCACACGGCGGCGAGCACAACAGCGACCGAGGCGGCGAAGGGGAGGAACTTATTCGGAAACTTCATCTTGAACTTCTCCTCGTCTTTTTAAGTGTAGGAATCTTGCCTGCGGCGCTTCGTCGAACGCGCCGCGCTCCCCCTTGTCTCAAACCGTTCGACGCGCCGCGGCTACATCTTGCCTGCCTTCAGGTCGGCGAGCTGCTTCTCGAAGCGCGAGGTGTCCACGCCGTCGGCCTTGCCGCGCGCGACCGCTCTGTCGGCGACGGCGATGGCCTCCTGCTTCCTGCCCATGTTGAAGAGGAGGTTCGACTTCGTGCGTAGGTTCTGGAAGGTCTCCTTGACCTTGATGGACTGGTCAACCCATTTCAACGCGTCCTCGAACTTGTCGTCGTTGAAGTAGGCGCTGGCGACGGCGAGCGGTATCTGCCAGTCGTTGGGGTTGGCGGCGATGGCCGCGTTGACCTTCGAGAGCGCGAGCGCGTTCACGTCCGGCACCTCGACCGTGAAGGGCACGGCCAGCTTCTCCCAGCGGATGACCACCTGCGCCGTGTTGGCCGTCACCTGGGGGATTTCGTAAGAGAGCCACTCCTGCGACTCGGCCACCGCCAGTGGCTTCACCTTGACCCGCAGCGCGTCCTGCTTCGCGTCGTAGCTGTAGCTGCCCCACTGATCCGCCTTCTTGTTGAAGATGAGCGTCCACTCGTCTTTGCCCGGAATGGTGTGCAGGCTGTACGCGCCCGCCGGGAGCTTCTGGCCGTTGATGAGCACGTCGTCTGTGACCGTAAACTTGGTGGCCTCGTTCGCGCCCGCGCGCCAGACGTGGCCGTTGGGCGCGAGCGGGAAGTCTTTGCCGGAGCCGGGCGCGCCGTCGAGTGTCGCCTCGGTCGTGGCCGGCTCGCCGGTCGCGGTCTTGAGCGTGCTCACCTTATCTGCGGGCACGTCGCCCCAGACCGGGCGGCCTTTGACGGCGGGGCGGTGGTACGTGATCGTCAGGTCTGTGACGCCGACGGTCTGAGTGATGCTGGCAGACTGGCTGGCCTGCGGCAGGCGCACCTTGACCGGCTGCTGCGCGGACGCGACCGCCGCCGCCCAGAGCACCAGCAGAGAGGCCGCGGCGCGGAGTGAGAATCTTTGAACGGACTTCATCTTGAACTTCTCCTCTTCGGATTAAACGGACGGAGTTTTAGACAACGGAAAATTTTCGAGCGGTTCCGACCTTGCGCGCCGCACGCCGGCGGCGGCTCGGTCACGTCCTCGTGTGAGCGCGCATGGTATCAAAAAAGCGGGCGGAAAATTCTTGCGCTGTTGTAAAAAATTGTAACCGAGTCATCGAGGAAAGGTCAGTACCTGCCGCGGTAGCGGCGTACCGATTGCGGAGCGGCGGATTTCGGATTGCGGATTTAAGTTGGACTTAGCTTCCATCAATCCGCAATCCGCAATCCCCGGAGCGGGCTATCTCAACACAGGGGCGGCGATTTCTCAACTTCGCGGATGGACTACGGGGGGGCGTGTGAATATCATTGGCGCATGATGACTCTTCCCCCCCAGGCTCATTTCGCCAACCCGCTGCGCGCGGCGCGGCTCTCCTTCGTCGGCGTCGGCGTGATGGCCGAGGCGATGATCGCGGGACTGCTGCGCCGACAGCTTGTCGAGCGCAGCCAGATCGTGGGTAGCCACCCGCGCGCGGCGCGGCGCGAGGAGATGCAGACGCAGTACGGCATACGCATGGTCGAGGGCAACCGCGAGGCCGCGACGCTCGGCGAGCCGCAGCAACGGGAGGAGCCTGCGGCTTCCGTCGTCATCCTCGCCGTCAAGCCGCAGCGCATAGGCCGCGTGCTCCACGAACTCAAGGGCGCGCTCGCCGAAGGGCAGCTCGTGCTCTCCATCGTCGCGGGCGCGCGCATGGAGGCGATTGCGGGCGAACTGCTTCACCCGCCGATCGTGCGCGCGATGCCGAACACGCCCGCGCAGATCGGCCAGGGCATGACCGCGTGGACGGCCACGCCGCAGGTCTCGGAGCGCCAGCTCGAACAGGTGCGCGCGCTCCTGGGCGCTCTGGGCCGGGAGATGTACGTCGAGAACGAGAACATGATTGACATGGCGACGGCCCTTTCGGCGACGGGGCCGACCTACATCTTCATGATGATGGAGGCGCTCGTTGACGCGGGCGTGCACATGGGATTCTCGCGCCACGTCGCCGAAGAGCTGGTCATCCAGACGATGCTCGGCTCGGTGCTCTTCGCCCGCGAGACGCACAAGCACCCGGCGGAGCTTCGGAACATGGTCACCTCACCCGGCGGCACTTCAGCCGAGGCGATCTACCAGATGGAGAAGGGGTCGCTCCGCACGGTCTTATCGAAAGCGGTCTACGCCGCCTACCAACGCGCCGTCGCGCTCGGTCGGAAGTAAATTGAAGGAGTCGGTTGATGACTGAAGAAAACGAAGCCTTACAGTTTTGGAATTACGAGGTCGCTTCGGAATACAGGCCCGATGCCGACGCCGTAATCGCGCCCGGCGATTGCTTGGAGACGTTGTGCGGGCTGCCCGGCGAATTGGCAAAGCTCATCATCACCTCGCCGCCTTACAATCTTGGCAAGGCTTACGAGAAGGCGACGGAACTTGACCGATACCTCGATGCACTCCGCCCCGTCGTGGACGAGATTGTGCGCGTCCTCTCGCCCGAAGGCTCTCTGTGCTGGCAGGTCGGAAATTACGTGGAAAAGGGTGAGGTCTTCCCGCTGGATATTTTCTATTACCAGTTGTTCAAGGAGCGCGGTTTCAAGCTGCGTAATCGCATCATCTGGCACTTCGAGCACGGGCTGCACGCCTCCAAGCGTTTTTCCGGGCGCTACGAAACGCTCCTCTGGTTCACAAAGGGCGATACTTATACGTTCAACCTCGACCCCGTGCGTGTGCCGTCGAAGTATCCCGGCAAAACTCACTTCAAAGGCGAGAAGAAGGGTCAGCCGTCGGGTAATCCGCTCGGCAAGAATCCTTCAGATATCTGGCGCATCGTCGCCCAAGACTTTGAAACGGCGCTCTGGGACATCCCGAACGTAAAGGCGAATCACCCCGAAAAGACCATCCACCCGTGCCAGTTCCCGATTGAGCTGGTAGAGCGCTGCGTGCTCGCTCTGACCGACGAAGGCGACTGGGTTCTCGATCCTTTTTCCGGCGTCGGCTCCGCGCTGCTCGCCGCGCTCAAGAACAAGCGCAGGGCCTTCGGGTGCGAGAAAGACGACGAGTACGTGCGTATCGCGCGCCAGCGGATTGCAGACCTTGCCTCCGGCAAGCTGCGTTACCGGCGACTGGGTAAGCCAGTCCACCAGCCGACGGGGCGCGAGAAGGTCGCGCAGGTTCCTCTCGAATGGCTCACGAAGGAGGCAAACCGGTGAGGCTCGCCGCGCAGTTCTCGTTTAAAGGCGGTCTTGAGGAAGTTAAAGCGAGCTACCCGCATCTGCTCGCCGAAGTTCTGGAAGCCGTCCGCTCGATAGACGCCTCTCTGGCGCGGACGAAGGTCAGTAAAGAAAAGACCATGCCGGGCCAGACGCTCTACAGCCCCGTCGCGCTCAACGTGGCCTTTAAGGAACAGCTCTATCCTAAAGGGTGGAAGAATCTGAAGGTTAATTGCGACTACCCGACGGAGTATTACCTCGAAGACTACGAGCACAGAGCGCCAATCAAAGGCGCGTTCCGCGACATGGATTTCGTGAAGGAGAAACTCGGCATCGAAGTCCAGTTCGGCAAGTATTCGTTCATGGTCTATAACGTTTGCGCGAAGATGACCATCTTCCACAACCTCGGACACATTGACTGCGGAATCGAAATAGTGCCGGTCAAGGCTCTCGCGCTGGAGATGTCTTCGGGCGTCTCTTACTTCGAGCAATTCGTGTGGGACTTGCGGCAGCGCGGCGTCGCCGACATAGATATACCGGTTCTGATTCTTGGGATTGATGTTTGAGTCTGTGTCACTCTCGTCGAACCAACGACCCGCGGGCTAAGCTTGGTCAAGCGCACTGGCGCGTTCGGCCTCGTCGCCGAGGGCGAGGATTTCGCGGCGTATGTGTCGGCGCTCTTCGAGGAGGAGGCGGAAGAAGCTGCGCTCGCGGACGAAGAAGAGGGCGGCTCGCGCGCCCGCGACGAAGCGGTCGAACTCCTCGCGCGTCCGCAGCGCAACGTACCCGGCTGCGGGCGCGCACAGCAGGGCCGCCGACACGCCCCACCAGCCCGCGAGGAAGTAACAGGCGACGGCGAGCGCGACCCACGTCAGCGGGAACAGGAGCATCGCGGCGGCGATCTTGAAGGTCGAGAGCACGTCGTCGTCGCTTTGCGAGAGCTTCGTGGCGAGCAGGCCCGCGAGCCTGTAGGCCGGGTAGTGGAGAGCCGCGCCCGCCGCTGCGACCGGCGAGAGCAGGGCGAAGCCGAGGACGCGCGGGAGTATCGTCCGCGCGCGCGCGTACTCCGAGACGGTCGCCGCGGACAACTGCCGCGGGTCTTCTATCCCGGCCTGGCGAAGCTCCTCCTCGTACTGCCGTATTCTCTTCTCCAGGACTTCGAGGCGTTCGGGCGAGTGCCGGCGGTGGAAGGCGTAAGCTTCGACGAAGCGGCGGCGGCGGCGCAGCTCGCGCTCAAGGCTCGGCTCCTCCTCGTCGTCCTCGGACGAGAAGATGCGCTCGGCGCGCGCGACCATTGCGAGCGCCTCGTGGCGGTCGGCGTTCAAGGTGAGCGAGCGCAAAGCTCCGGCTATCCGGTCGGAGAGTTCGCGCACACGCTCGCGCGGCGGCTCGCCTTGCTCGTCCGGCTCGACGGAGGAGACAGGGATCGGCTCGCCGAAGTAGAGCAGCGCGCCGCTGCGGAACGTCGTCTTCGCCGTGTAGTACAAGCCCGCCGGGACGATACTTAAAGAAGACGGAGAGAGGGGGAGACGGGGAGATGGGGAGACGTGTGAGGGATGCGGTGTTTCCCTCCCTGTCAGCTCTTCCCTCTGTCGTCCCATCTCCCCATGCCCTCGTCTGCCAGTCCCCCCGTCCTGTTTGACGGAGGCCGCGCCGAGGGCGATGCGCGCCGCGCCCGTCTTCAAGGGGAGCAGGTACGGCTCGCTGTGCGAAGCGCCTTCGGGGCAGATGGCGATTGTGCCGCCGCGCCGGAGTAGTTCCGCGGAGCGCTCGAAGGTCTCGCGGTTGCGCGAGGTGTCCTGGCCTTCGTCCTGGCGGCGATAGACGGGGATGGAGTCGAGCGCGCGGACGAAGAAGGAGACGACGGGCATCTGGAAGAGCGGCGACTTGGCGAGGAAGGAGACGCTGCGCGGGGCGAAGCAGAGCAGGAAGGCCGGGTCAACCAGCCCGTTCGGGTGGTTGAGGACGAAGAGGCAGGCCCCGCGGCGCGGCACGTGCTCCGCGCCGACGACCTCGATGCGCCGGAAGAAGACGCGCAGCGCGAAACGCAGCACGAACGTGATGGCCCGCCTCAACAAACTCTTTGAGAAAACCCTCCGCGAGAAAAGAGAAGCCCGGCGCGAGTCTCGCGAGACTCGCGCCGGACTCATTCTACAACACGCGCACGCGCCGCACGCGCCCCGCGCCCGCCGACTCGAACGTCCTACGTGATGACCGTCGGGCCGAACCAACTGCGGCTGCTGTAGTCCGTGAGCGTGAGCAGCAGCAGGATGAGCAGCCAGAAGAACATCGAGGCCACGATCACCCAGATGAGCCGCGAGCTGTAGCGCACGTGCATGAAGAACAGGAGCACGAGCATCATCTTCGTGACGGCGATGGTCATCGCGACCACGTCGTTCATGCGCCCGAACGGGATCGTGGCCGCGAAGACCGTAGTGCCAGTCAAGACGAGCAGCGCCGCGAAGACCGAGAAGTAAATTTTGCGCGGGACGATATGTACAGACATAAAGACCTCAGTAGTCAGTAGCCAGTAGCCAGTAGAAGAACCTTTCTTCCTGCGTCGCCCGCTTGTCATCGTCAGTGCCGCCGGGGCGGAGCCTGCTGGCTACTGACTACTGGCTACTCCTTCCCTCAGTGCTTCCCGAAGTGCGCGCCCAGAAGGTAGAGCAGCGGGAAGAGGAAAATCCAGATGATGTCAACGAAGTGCCAGTAGAGGCCGAAGTTCTCCACCGGCGCGTGGTATTCGGGCGTGTAGCGCCCGCGCCAGGCCCAGAAGATGATCGGCGTGATGATGCCGACGCCGACGATCATGTGCAGCGCGTGCAGGCCCGTCATGGCGAAGTAGAGCCAGAAGAACATCTGGTACTGGCCGAGCGTGACGTTGGCCGGGATGTGGGAGAGGATTTCGCGGTTCGGGTTGAACCACCCGGCGACGGGGATCAGGCCGTCCGTGTACTTCTCGTGGTACTCGTAAGCCTTCACCGAGAGGAAGGTCAGGCCCAGAAGAACGGTCGCCAGCATGAAGGCGACCTGGACTTTGGGCGCGCGGCCCGCCTGCGTGGCCCAGACGGCGAGTGCCATCGTCAAACTCGACGTGATGAGCACTGCCGTGTTGAAGGTGCCTATCGTCCAGTTCAAGTGGTTGCTGGCGGCCATGAAGGCGTCGGGGTACTTCATCCGGTAGATGAGGTAGGCGAGGAACAGCCCGCCGAAGAACATCACCTCCTGCGCGATGAAGACCCACATGCCGAGCGTGCCGGCCTCGCGCTGTTGCTCCAGGTTGTCGAACTGGTGCGCCAGCGCCGTGTGCGCCGACTCGGGCGCGTGGCCCTGCTCGATTGCCTCAGCGTTCGTTGCCAAACTCCTCACCTCCTCAAAAGCCGTGAACCGTAAACCGTGAACCGTGACAAGAGAAAACCTGTGTGCCGTAAGCCGCGGGCCGTGACAGGGCGGAAGCCACTTGTCATGGTTCACGGTTCACGGTTCACGGGTTTTTCTACGTCTCCGCCCGGTCAAGCGGCGGCTGCACGCCCGCGGCCTGCTCCGCTGACTCGCCTGGCCCGATGACGCGCATCTCCTCGACGGGTCGGTACTCGTATGCCTCCCAGGTGACGACGGGCGTGACGGCGAAGTTCTCTGTGGGCGGCGGTGAGGGCGTGCGCCACTCAAGGCCCGTCGCGGGCCAGGGGTTCGCCGGGGCGAAGCGCCCGTAGCGCATAGACCAGAGGAAATAGACGCCGGGGATGAGCAGGCCGATGCCGAGTATGCTCGCGCCCGCCGTGCTCATCACGTGCAAGACCTGCCAGAGGGGCACGTCCGCCGGGTAGGCGTGGTAGCGGCGCGGCATGCCCATGTAGCCCAGTAGAAACTGCGGGAAGAACGTCAGGTTGAAGCCGACGAAGACGACGAGCGCCGCAAACCGCCCCCAGCCTTCGGGGTACATGCGGCCCGTGATCTTCGGCCACCAGTTGTGCAGGCCGCCGAGGTAGCCCATCATGGCCCCGCCGACCATGATGTAGTGGAAGTGTGCGACGACGAAGTAGGTGTCTGTGACGTGAACGTCGAAGCCGAGCGCGGCGAGCATCACCCCCGTCATGCCGCCGATGGTAAACAGCCCGATGAAGGCGAAGGCGTAGAGCATCGGCGTGTCGTAGGAGATCGAGCCTTTGTACATCGTCGCCGTCCAGTTGAAGACCTTGACCGCGCTTGGTATCGCGACGACGAACGAGATGAGTGAGAAGATCATCCCGGCATAGACCGACTGGCTACTGACGAACAGGTGGTGGCCCCAGACGAGGAAGCCGAAGATGGCAATCGCCAGAGAGGAGAAGGCCACAAAGGAGTAGCCGAAGATGGGCTTGCGGGTGTGCGTGGCGATCAGCTCCGAGACGACGCCCATCGCGGGCAGGATCATGATGTAAACGGCAGGGTGCGAGTAGAACCAGAACATGTGCTGGAAGAGCACGGGGTCGCCGCCCAGAGCCGGGTCGAAGATGCCGACGTGCGCGAGCCTCTCCAAAGCGATGAGCAGGATCGTGATGGCGATGACCGGCGTGCCGAGGATGAAGATGAGGCTCGTCGCGTAGTGCGACCAGATGAAGAGCGGCAGACGGAACCAGGTCATGCCGGGCGCGCGCATCGTGTGGATGGTGACGATGAAGTTGAGGCCCGTGAGGATTGACGAGAAGCCGTTGATGAAGATGCCGAGGCCCGCGAGCACGACGTAGGTGTTCGAGAAGTTGGTCGAGTAGGGGACGTAGAACGTCCAGCCCGTGTCCACGCCGCCGAACAGAAGCGCCGAGAAGGTCAGGACGCCTCCGAGCATGTAGATGTACCAGCTCAGCAGGTTGATGCGCGGGAAGGCGAGGTCTTTCGCGCCGATCATCATGGGCACGAGGAAGTTGCCGAGCGTGGCCGGGATCGAGGGGATGAGGAAGAAGAAGACCATCATGATCCCGTGGTGCGTGAACAGCTTGTTGTAGGTCTGCGACTGCACGAGGTCGCCCTGCGGCGTCAGGAGTTCCAGCCTGATGGCCCCGGCGTAAGCGCCGCCGATGAGGAAGAAGAAGGTGACGGAGACGAGGTAGAGGAGCGCGATCCGCTTGTGATCCTTCGTCAGCAGCCACGACTTGATGCCGTAGTCGGCGTTCAGGTAGTTGACCGTCGGGAAGCGGCTGCGCCACTCGTGCGCGCGCGCGTCCGTCGCTGTTAGTTCGTTGCTCATAATTGCGTCTTCCCTAAAACTGCCTGACCGAAATTACTGCCGCCGGTTCGCGTTCGCCGCGCCGCCCTGCCCCACCCTCGGCGGGAGTTGCGGCGAAGGATTGCCTTGCCGCGGCGAAGTCGGCGCGAGCGGGTTCGAGCGCTCGGTCGTAGGCGACGCGCCGCCCGTGGTCGGCCCCGTCGTCGTGCCGCCGCCCCCTTGCGCCGTCCCGCCCGACTCTCCGCCCTGGGGTTGGCCGAGCGAGCGTATGTAGGCGATGAGCTGCAAGATTTGCTCCTCGTTCACCTGATTCCGAAACGTCGGCATGATCGGCTGGAAGCCGAGCGCGAGCTTGGCCTGCGGGTCGAGGATTGATTCGCGTATGTAAGACTCGTCCACCGCGACCGTGCCGTCGCCCTCGATGGCCTGCTGCTTGCCGAACAGCCCGTAGAGAGTAGGCCCGCGCCCCTGCTGCCCCGCGGGGTCTGTCTGGTGGCAGGAGGCGCAGCCGCGCTCCTGGAAGAGCTTCTGCCCCTGCGCCGCCGCCGACTCCGCGCCCGCGCCGCCCGCGAGCCACTGCTCATAGGCGGTCGGCTCCATGACGATGACGTGCCCGCCCATCCCACTGTGGTTCGTGCCGCAGTACTCGGCGCAGAAGAGGTAGTAGCTGCCGGTCTTCGTCGCCTCGAACCAGAGCTGCGTGTAGCGGCCCGGCACCACGTCCTGTTTGATGCGGAAGGCTGGGACGTAAAGGCTGTGGATCACGTCCTCGGTGGTCATCGTCAGCTTGACGCGCGCGCCGACCGGCACGTGCAGCTCGTTGATCTCGCGCTGCCCCGTCTGGTGCTGGAACTTCCACATCCACTGCTTGGCGACGACGTAAACCTCCATCGCCTGGTGCGGCACGCGGTAGGCCTTGAAGTAGGTGCTCGCGCCCCAGACGAAGATGGTCATCGCGATCAGGAGCGGCACGATTGTCCACGTGAGTTCGAGCACCATCGAGCCGGAGATGGGCCGCGGCACTTCGTCAGGCTGGCGGCGGCGGTACTTGACGGCGAAGACGACGAGCAGCAGCGTGATGAGCGTCGAGAAGAAGATCGTGATCAACAGCAGGTAGGCGTAGAGCGCGTCCACGTGCGGCGCGAACGTCGAGGCCTGCTCCGGCGAGAACGGCACGCTCACCTGCGGCACGCTGACTTGCGTTAAAAGCATGGCTCCAGTCAGGCTCACTAAAACTCCCCTCCCCGAAGGGAATCGGTCACGGGCGACCGCCGCGTTCAGAGTTCACGCTTCAGCGTGTTCAGAGTTCGGCCTTCAGGCTGCGCCGCCGACGCCTATCTCCTCGTCCCAGCGCTCGGCGTTGCGCCGCGTGCGCCGCACCAGGAAGAGGATGAGCGCCAACAGCCCCGCGACCGTCAGCACGCCCGCCGCGCGCAACACAGCCATGACGGGCGCGAACTTCCCCGTAGCCGGGTCGTAGTGGTAGCAGTACAGAATCAGCGCGTCCACGGGCGAGCCGATCTTCCCTTCGGAAGACTCGACGAGCGCGAGGCGCAAGTCCTTCGGCGAATAATCAATGCCGTAGAAGTAGTGCGAGAGTCGCCCGTCGGGCGTCGCCACCATGATGGCGGAGGCGTGCGCGAACTGCTTCGACTCGTCGTCCCAGACGTACCGGAAGCCGACCGACTGCGCGAGCTTGTCAATCGAATCTTTATCGCCCGTCAGGAAGTGCCAGCCGTCTTCCGCCCCCGCGCGCCCGTAGCGTCTGAGGTACGTCTCCTTCTTCCGCGCCGCTAAGTCAGGCCCCTCGCGCGGGTCGAAGCTGACGGCGACTATCTCGAAATCTTTGCCCGGCGTGAACGGCACGGCTTCGAGTGCGCCGACCAGCCCGTTCAAGGTCTGGTTGCAGAGCATCGGGCACTCGTAATAGACGAGCGTCAGGACGACGGGCTTGCCCGCCTTGAAATACTCGCCCAGTCTCACCTCGCGCCCCGTCTCGTCGCGGAAGGTCGCGTCGAGCGGAATCTGACTGTTCAGACGCTGCTCGATGCCGACCTTCTTCAAGACCTCCGTCGAGTTGCCGGTCGGCATGGGGCCGACGGGCGGCTGCGCATACTGCGCTTGAGCCGAAACGGCGACGAGAAGGCAGAAGGCAGAAGGCAGAAGGCAAGCGCGGGCGCGAAGGCAAAAGTAAAAAGGCAAAAGGCAAAAGTTGAAGTCAGCCGGACGGAGATTGCCCCGACTTTGCCGTTCGCCGCAGATAAAACCTGTAACTCTCAACGCCTTTAACTCCTCTTCAGCATTCCTTCTTTTGCCTTTTCACTTTTGACTTCCCTGCGCGGGCTGCTGCGCCTGCCGGCGTTGCAGGTAGAGCCGCATGGCCTGCTCGACGGGCACGCGGACAGTCCCGGCCTGCTGATCCGCCCAGCCGTAGTCCTCAAGCTCGCGCCGCCACTCGTCGCGCACCGTCAGGTACTCCGACTGCGGCTGCGGCACGTGGTCGCTCGTCGCCTGGTACGAGAGGTCGTGGAAACGCCCGTCGTCGGACTTGACGCCGAAGCCGGGCGCGAGCTGAAGGCGCGGCTCCGGCGGCAGTCGCTCCGCGCCGTGCCGCGCCAGCGGCGAAGCCTCAAGCTCCTGCGACTCCTCGCGCTTCTGGAAGTACATGAACATCAAAAGCACCACGACGCAGACGACGATGGTGAAGGCCGTCAGTCCGCCGACGAACCAGAGCAGCGGCCTGACGGCCACGTCCGACTCCTCGTGCGCCACGTCCGGGTTCGTGATGAACGACACGTCCGGCGTCTCGTGGATGCTGTCTCTTCTTCTCTTCCCGTGAGCCATAAGTCACACAAGATTAAATGATGAATGCGGAATGATGAATGCGGAATGAAGGCACGTCGTCTTCCATCACTCAAGCTTTCTTTAATTCATCATTCCGCATTCATCATTCATCACTTCCTCAATGGTGCTCCGCCGCCGCCGCAATCGCCTCCTCCAGTTCGGGCGCGCCGAGCGGCAGGAGCGGGCGCGTCTGCAACTGCCCGAAGTAGTACCAGAGCCAGATGCCGCCGACGCCCAGGGCCATCGAGAACATCGGCACGAAGTTCGTCAGAAGGTCGCGCGCGCCGAACTCTGCCTCGCCGCCCGCGTGCACCGACGGGGCGAAGAAGAAGACGAGGTCGAAGACGCGCATGAAGAGCATGAGTATCGCCACGCGCCGCAGCCGCGACGGCTCGCGCTTGCGCTGGCGCGAGAGCAGCAGCGCGAACGGCAGCGCGAAGTGGAAGAGGATAATTGCGAGGCCCACCGCCTGCCAGCCGCCGTGCAGCCGCCGCAGGTAGAACGGAATCTCTTCGGGCAAATTCCCCGCCCACGTAATCAGGAACTGCGAGAAGGCGAAGTATGCGTAGAGCATCACGAGCGTCAGGAGGAGCTTGCCCCAGTCGTGGAAGTGCAGCGGCTGGTAGGCGTCGTTCATCGGCTCGTGGTGGCGGAGGAAGGTCGCCACCGTGATGACGAAGGCGAGCGCCGAGAGTCCCCAGCCTGAGAGCACGATGAGGCCGTAGATGGTCGAGAACCAGTGCGGCTCCAAAGACATGCCCCAGTCGAAAGCCGCGAACGTCGCCGTCAGCCCGACGACCAGGATGACGACGCCGGAGATGTCCTGCATCTTGCGGCGCAGGCGCGGGTCGCCCGTCGTGTCCTGCTCGGCAGACCAGCGGTTCAGGAGGTTCGCCAGAAAGAACCACGCGGCGAAGTAGATGACGCCGCGGACGACGAAGAACGGGATGTTCAGGTACGGCTGTTTGTGCTTGAGCGCCTCGTCGCCCGCGACCCTCGCGGCGTCCGTCCACTCGTAGAGCGAGCGCCCACCCTCGTGCACGAAGAGCGAGACGACGACGGGGATGAAGAGGACGAGGCAGAACGGGAGCGTCCGCGTGGCCGCCTCGAAGAGACGCCGACTCGTCAAGGCCCAAGCGCCGCCGGTCATGTGGCCGAGCGACAGCCAGGCGAGGCTGCCGACGGCAATCCCCGTGCAGAAGAAGAAGCCGACGAGGTAAGAGCGGAAGACCTGTACGAATCCGCCATAGCCCGCGTATGAGCCGAGCGTGTAGGCGAGCACGACGCCCGCGACGAGGAAATCCGCGCCGGCCAGCAGCGCGCGACCGCGGTAGCGCGCGACCGCGTCGGGGGCCGTGTATCTGTGAGTCGCATCCATCCTAGTGGCTCCTGCCTCCCGTCACCTGCGACGGCTGCCCGCCCGGCTGCGTTGACTGCAACTCCGTGCCGCCGTGCTCCACGCTCGCCGGTCGCTGTGCGCCGCTCAGAACCTTCTGGCGCTCCTCCGGCGAGAGGTCGTTCATCTTCAGTCGCCGGCTCAGTTGCAGCGCACGTATGTAGGCGATGATCTTCCAGCGGTCTTCCGCCGGAATCTGCTCGGCGTAAGAGGGCATCGCGCCCCAGCCGTTCGTGACCACGTCGAAGAAGTGCGCGGCGGGCGTCGTGCCCTCCTGCAAGCGGTCGTCGTAGTAGGAGGGCGGCTTCTGGTAGCCGCGCCTGACGACCATGCCGTCGCCCTCGCCCGTCGCGCCGTGGCAGACGATGCAGTAGATGTTAAAGCGCTCGCGCCCGCGCCGGAGCGCCGCCTCGTCAATCGTGAAGGGGAAGATGTCGGGGCCGCCCGTGGCCGCCGCCTCGCGCGCGCCGGGCACTCCGCCCGACGCGTTGCCGACGGCGTTGGCACTCGGAGGCGGGACGGTGGCCGTGATCGCGCCGCTGTTCTGCGCTGCCGCCCCCGCGCCGCCCGCCTTGCCCGTGTAGAAGTAGTCCTCCCTGTCGCGGTACGGCCCCGTGGTCTGCCGCGGCACTGTGCCCTCGACGAGTTGGCGCACCGAAGCGCCGTCGGCGAAGAACTTCTTGTCGCCCGCGCGGAACGTCTTGTACTTCGGCTGATCCTGCATGTCCATGCGGCAGCCGAAGGAGAGGAGGCAGAAGGCCGTGAGCAGCAACAGACGAAAAGGGGAAGAGGTGAAAAGGGTAAAGGGAGACGCCGCGCCCCGCGCGCGCCTTTTCACCCTTTCCCCTTTTAACCCTTTTCCCCTCTCTTTAATGTTCCACATCTGTCACCTCCAGCGGCCCGAGGCTTCGGAGGAACTCGGCGGTGCGCTCGCGTTCGAACAAGGGATCGCGGGATTCGACGAGGACGAAGAAGCGGTCGCGCGAGGCGAGCGCGAAGTTCGGCGCGTTGAAGACCGGATGGTACGGCTCCGGCAGGCCGTTCAAGGCGAGCATGCCGAAGACGGCGAACAGGGCCGCGCCCAAGACCGTGCACTCGAAGGTGACGGGGATGAACGCGGGCCAACTGTAGTAAGGCTTGCCGCCGACGTTGATCGGGAAGCTGATGACCTCGACGTAAACCTGCAACAGGAAGCCGAGCGTGCCGCCCAAGAGGCCCCCGATCAGAACGATGAGCGGCATGTGCGTCCGGTGGACGCCGATGGCCTCGGACAACTCCTCGACGGGGTAGGGCGAGAAGGCGTCAACGATCCGGTAGCCCTCTTCGTGGACGCGCCGCGCCGCCGCGACCGCGTCCGAGGGGTTGTCGAACTCGGCGATCAGGCCGTAGAGCGGCGGGCGAGTCGTCTTCCTCATCTCACGCCTCCTCCTTGATCTGCGCTTCGGGAACCATCGTCCGCATCTCGAAGATGGAGATGACGGGCAGGAAGCGTATGAAGAGGAACATCAGGAAGAAGAAGAAGCCGATGGTTCCGAAGAACATCGTGAAGTCGAAGATGGTCGGCGCGTACATGCCCCACGAAGAGGGCAAAAAGTCGCGGTGCAAACTTATCGGGATGATGATGAAGCGCTCCAGCCACATGCCGACGTTGACGAACATGGCGACGACGAAGAGCATCACGTGGCTGTGGCGCACGCGCCGAATCCAGATGAGCTGCGGCACGATGACGTTGCAGGTAATCAGCGACCAGTAGTAGAAGGCGTAAGGCCCGACGAACCGGTTGAGCATCATGAACTGCTCGTACTTGTTCGCGCTGTACCAGGCGATGAACGCCTCGGACATGTAGCCGTAAGCGACGAGCAGCCCCGTCGCCAGCATGACCTTCCCCGCGTTGCGGAGGTGTCGGTCGGTGATGAAATCTTCCAGCCCGTAGAACTTCCTCAGGGGGATGATCAGCGTCAGAACCATCGCGAAGCCCGCGTAGATCGCGCCCGCCACGAAGTAGGGCGGGAAGATGGGCGTGTGCCAGCCTGGGATGATGCCGATGGCGAAGTCGAAGCTGACGATGGTGTGAACGGAGAGCACGAGCGGCGTCGAGATGCCCGCGAGCAGAAGATAGACGACCTCGTAGCGCGCCCAGTGGCGCGCGCTGCCGCGCCAGCCCAGCGACATCATGCCGAAGACGACGCGCCCGAACTTCGAGCGTGCGCGGTCGCGCAAGGTCGCGAGGTCTGGCACAAGCCCCGTGTACCAGAAGAGCGCCGACACGGTGGCGTAGGTCGAGACGGCGAACACGTCCCACATGAGCGGGCTTCGGAACTGCGGCTGGATGCCCATCGTGTTCGGGTAGGGGAAGAGCCAGTAGGCAAGCCACGGCCTTCCCGTGTGGAGCAGCGGGAACAATCCCGCGCAGGCGACGGCGAACAGGGTCATCGCCTCGGCGAAGCGGTTGATCGAGGTGCGCCACTGCTGGCGGAGCAGGAGGAGGATCGCGGAGATGAGCGTGCCGGCGTGGCCGATGCCGATCCACCAGACGAAGTTGATGATGTCGAAGGCCCAGCCGACGGGCTGGTTGTTGCCCCAGATGCCGATGCCTGTGAACACGAGGTAGATGATCGTGCCCAGCATCATGTTCGTCAGGACGAACGAGGCGGCGAGGCCGACCCACCAGCCCAGGGGCGTCCGCTTGCGCAGCACGAGCGCGCTGATCTTGTCCGTCACCGAGTCGAAGGTGTGCCCCGGCTCGATGACGGCGGGGGTGACGTGTATGCGTGTGTCGTCGTATGGGTCGTCGAATCTCTCCATAAACGTTTACGCCTTCCCCTCCTTGCCCGCCGGGAGCGCCTCGTTCGGGTTGCGAACCGAGGCGAGGTAGGTCGTCCGCGGACGCGTGTTCAGGTCGGCCAGCAGCCCGTAGTTGCGCTTCTGCGCTTGCAGCTTTGCGACACGGCTCGTGGGGTCGTTCAGGTCGCCGAAGACGATTGCCTCGGTCGGGCAGGTCTGCTGGCAGGCCGTGACGATCTCGCCGTCCCTGACCTTACGCCCCTGCTTCTCGGCCTCGATCTTCGCGTACTCGATGCGCTGGATGCAGTAGGTGCACTTCTCCATCACGCCGCGCGAGCGCACCGAGACTTCCGGGTTGCGCATCAGCTTGTAGCTCGGCGTCTCCCAGTCCTGGTAGAGCAGGAAGTTGAAGCGGCGCACCTTGTAGGGGCAGTTGTTCGAGCAGTAGCGCGTGCCGACGCAGCGGTTATAGACCATCTCGTTGATGCCCTCGGCGCTGTGCACGGTGGCGTGGACGGGGCAGACGCCCTCACAGGGCGCGTTCTCGCAGTGCATGCAGGGGACGGGCATGAAATAGACGCCGTCGGGGCGCTCGACCGCGCCGCGGAAGTATGCGTCAACTCTGATCCAGTGCATCTCGCGCGAGCGCGCGACCTGCTCCTTGCCGACGACGGCGATGTTGTTTTCGGCCTGGCAGGCGACGACGCAGGCGTTGCAGCCGACGCACGTCGAAACGTCAATCGCCATGCCCCACTTGTAGCCGCGCAGGCCCTCGTCCTCGTGCTCCGAGTAGTCGTAAGGCGGGTAGAGCGTGTCGCCTTCGGGCGGCGTGCGGGTCTCGCCTGCGGCTTCGGGCGGCCTTTTGCGCTCGGACTCCGGCGCGAGTTCGGGGTCATGCGTCCACTCGGCGAACGTGCCGGCGCGCACGATGTCGCGCCCCTCCATCTGGAAGTGAATCTGCGTGGAGGCCAGCGGGTAGTCCTCGCCCGTCTTCTCGACGCCCAGCCCCGCGCCCGACCACATCGCGTCCGAGGTGCGCAAGGCGTAAGCGTCGAAGCCGCGCACGCTCTTGTCGTGTTCGTTGCCGCCGACGCGGCCAGAGCGCTTGCGCCCGTAGCCGAAGTGAACGGTCACAACGTCGTCGGGCTGGCCCGGCAGGATGAAGACGGGCGCGTTATCCACACGCCGCCCCTTGAAGGTGAGGCGCAGGAGTTCGACGCGCAGCTCGCCGCCCTTGGCCGTGATGCGGTTGACGCGCTTGGGCGAGTCCCACGCGACCGCGCCGTCGGGCGTGTCGCCGACGCCGAGCCGCTCGGCGGTGGCCGGGCTGACGATGGCGACGTTGTCCCACGTCAGTTTTGTGAGCGGCTTCGGCAACTCCTGGAGCCAGCCGTTGTTTGCGAAGCGACCGTCGTAGATGGACGGGTCTGTGCGGAAGACTATCTCGAACGCGCCCGCGCCGCCGTTCGCCAGAGGCGCAGGCGCGACGCCCGTCACAGGCGCGACGCCAGCGACGCCCGCCTGCGTACCCGCCGAAGCCGCGCCGCTCGTCGCCGCGTTCGCGCTGACCGAGACGTTCTTCGGCTTGCGCGCCGTGTTCGACACGAACCCGTCGTTGAGCGCCTTGCGCCAGGCCATCTCGAATTCGGGCGTCGCGCTCGCCGCCGACGAGGTCGCCGCGCCCGCCTGAGTCGCGCCCGCCGTCAATGTGCCTGCGCCCGCGGCACGCGCCGAAGACGCCTGACCGCCGCCAGCCGTCGCGCCTGTCGTAGCGCCGCCTGTCGCAGCAACGCCGTTCGTCGTCCCGCCTTGAGTGCCGCCCGTCGAAGCAGCGCCGACGCTCGCGGCACTCGGTGTGCCCGCGGCGTTCGACGCGCCCGCGGACATGAGCGAGGCGCGACCTTGAGTCAGCCAGTATTGCCGGAGGATGTCGTAGCCCTTGCGGTCGGGCTGGTCGGTGAAGGCGGCGAGGAGTTCGTGCGCGCTCTTGCCGCTGTAGAGCGGCGTGATGAGCGGCTGGATGATTGTCACCGTGCCGTCGAAGGCGCGCGTGTCGCCCCAGGCTTCGAGGAAGTGCGTTTCGGGGATGTGCCACTGGCTCAGCTCCGAGGTCTCGTCTTCGTAGAGGCCGAGGTGGACGGTCAGCGGAACCTTCTTCATCCGCGCCTCGTCGAGCTTGAGGTCGGCGGGCGTCGTGTGGACGGGGTTGCCGCCGACGACGACGAGTATCTCGACCGCGCCCGCGTCTATCTCACCGAGGAGCGTGCGCAGCTCGTTCAACTGGTCGGTCGGGTTCTCCTCCAGAGGCTCGACGAAGCTGACGGTCTTGCCCACGCCTTCGAGCGCCGCGTTCATCTGGTGCGCGAGCGCGTGAATGATGGGCGGCTGCTCGTCGCCCGCGACGACGAGCGACGCGCCCGCGTGCGCCTTGAGGTCTGCGACGACCGCGTTGACGAACTCAGCCGCGGGGCCGCCCGGCGACGTACCCGCGCCGCCCGCGCCGACGCCTGCGGCGACGGCGCGCACGATCCCTTCAAACTCGCTCGGCTTGACGGCGAGGCGATTGTCGGCGAAGAAGCCCGTGTTGGTCGGCGTCGTCTCGACGACGTAGAGGCGTGAGATTTCGCGCGGGTCGCCGTCCGCGGGGCGGCGGCGGCTGGCGAAGTCGCGCGCGTAGCGCAGAGAGCCGGGGCCGCATTCGAGCAGGTTCGAGTCGAGCGCGAGCACGCGGTCTGCCGCCGCGAAGTTGTAGATGGACGTGGCAAAGTCGCCGACCGATTGGCGCACGCCCAGGGAAGCGTTGTTGCCGCCCGCAGGCTCCCACTGATACCAGCGCGCGCCGGGGAAGTTGCGGAGGATGTCGCGTAGCTGCGCGGCCAGGGTCGGCGACGTGACCGTCTCGGTCAGGAAGCGAAGTCCCGCGCCCTGCTTCGTCTTCTGCGCTTCGAGCGCCGTCGAGATTTCGCCGAGGAAGGCCGTGTAGGTGCGGACTTCACCACGGTTGATGATCGTCTCGGAGCGGTCGGGGTCGTAGAGTCCGAGTATGGAAGCTTGCGAGAACACGTCCGCCGCGCCCTGGCTCGCGGGGTGCAAATCATTCCCCTCGACCTTCGTCGGTCGGCCCATGTTGCTGCGCACCAGCAGCGGGGCCGCGCCGCCCGTCCACGGCATCGCCGTGGCGAAGAAGAGGGGCTTTCCCGGCACGATCCCTTCGGGCTGGCGCACGTATGGGACGATGGTTTCGGGCGGCTGGTAGGAGCAGCCGGCGAGTCCGGCGAGCGCGAGCGACGCGCCCATGAGTTTCAGGAACGTGCGGCGGTCGGTGCCCTCGTCCCACTCCGAGGCGTGCTGCGGGAACTCTCGGTGCAGCAGCTCTTCAAACTCTTCCGTCGCGGCCAGCTCTTCGAGGCTCTGCCAGAACTCGCGCCCGCGCTTGTTCGTCAGGCGCGCGCGCACGCCCTCTATCGAAAGCGGGCGACGCCTGATCTGGTAGAGTTCGGGGAAAGTGTCTTTGATGTGCATCTAACTTGTCCCAGCCCGTTATCTGTGGCACGTCGAACAGCTCGTCAAAACGCGCGCGTTGCGAACGCGGTACTCCTGCTTCAACTGCAACCCCAGCTTGACGCGGCTCTCGGCCTTGTTCTCAGCGAGCAGGTTGAAGGGGTCGGCGGCGACGCCTTCGCCCAGGTCGGCCTCGATGTTCCAGGCCATGTCAGTGATCTTCTCCTTCGGGCGCAGGAAGCGCTCCGGCGCGCGGTGGCAGGCAAGACACCACTCCATCTGCAAGGAGGCCGCCTGGTAGACCATCGGCATCTGGTCAACGCGCCCGTGGCAGGAGGCGCACCCGACGCCCTTGTTCACGTGGATGCTGTGGTTGAAATAGACGTAGTCGGGGAGGTCGTGGACGCGCGTCCATTCTATCGGCTTGTTGTCGCGGTAGCTGGCACGGACGATTTCGAGGTAGGCGCTGTCGGCCCAGATTTGCGAGTGGCAGTTCATGCAGGTCTTCGTCGGCGGAATGCTGGCGGTGTTCGAGGTCTCGACCGACGTGTGGCAGTAGCGGCAGTCAATGCCGTCGTCGCCGACGTGGTGCTTGTGGGAGAACTGCACGGGCTGCTGCACCTCTATGAACTGCCCCGTGTTGTAAGACGAGCGGTTGATCTCGGCCAAGACCCAGAGGGAGGCGGCGACGATGAAGACGCCGCCGAAGATGCTCACCTTGGCGATGGTGTTGGTGCTGCGGTGGAAAACTTGCATGTTCTTCCGGCCCGTCCTGTGACTCTTTGAACTCGCCCGGCGAGACGAAACCCGAAGAAGCCGGACTCGGTCAACACTCCAGCGCCGCGGGGAGAGACACATGCGACCCAGAACGCGCGCCACCTACCGGACGCGCCTGCCGGCGTGTGACTGCGGCTTTCCGCCCGAAAGAAGAAAGCACGCGACCGCGGGCCTTTCGGCTGCACCACCAAAACTTGAAGAACTGCTTAGGGTGCACTAGTGATACTACTTTTTTCCGCGATGGGCAAGCACAATTAAAAATTTGGATATGAATAATGTGTGGCGTTTTGAATGAGGGAATCTAATAAAACGGTCGGCAGGGAGTCGGGGGCCGGAAGAAAAGCGTCAACACTGCCGGCCCCAGCCTCTGCCGGTTCACTTTCCGCCGGAGGTGAGGACTGAAAGCTGCGGGTTGCTCCGCCGCCGCCAGACGAAGCCGTCGAGGACGTAATGAGTCGCCTGCGGCAGCGCGAGCAACGGGACAAGGAAGACTTTCAGCGAAGACCAGTCCCACGCCGCGCCGAACAGCCACGCGCGCTCGTGCCACACGCCCCTATCCCACAGCAACTCCTCCGCGTAAGCCAACAGCCACA
>QHXN01000121.1 GCA_003222975.1 Acidobacteriota bacterium
TGGCGCGGCCACGTCGCCAAGAAGCTCGCGGGCCTCGTCTTCGACCGCGACGCCGAGCCGCCGACGGACGCGCGCATCAAGTCCTGCGTCGAAGACCGCGAGGTCGGGCGCATCACCTCGACGGTCTTCTCGCCGCGCCTGCGCCGCCAGGTCGCGCTCGGACTCGTCAAGTACGACCACCTCGGGCACGGCACGGAAGTGAAAATCTTCAACGGCGACGCGGAGCTTTGCGCGGCGCACGTCGCGGAGTTGCCGCTCGTGCGCGGGAGCTGGTACGCGGAAGATTCGGGCGGAGAGTCGGGCGGATGAGCGGCGAGAGTGAAACGCCCGCGCGCGAGGAGGCGACCGAGCGCCCGCAGAACCTCGCATACGAGCAGGCGCGTCTGGCCTACACGATCATCCAGGCTCTTCTGGAACACACGCGCGTGACGCAAGACCTCGTCGCGCTCATGGCGCAGGCGCTCGGCGAGGAGACGCAGGAGGCGCTGGTCAACACGCCGCACTGGGCGGCCTACATGGACAGCCGCCGCACGTTGGAGCGCGCGCGCGAAGACGTGGAGAAGTTCGCCGAGGTCTGGACGCGACTGGCCGAGGAGCTTGAGCCTCCTGCCGAGGGCTGACAATTCAAGCACAAGAGTTCGAGAGTTCAGAGTTCGAGCTTTAGCTTGTGTCTTTCAAGGAAGTACAAGCTAAAGCTTGAACTCTGAACTCTCTTCGCGCTCGCGGACGTTTAGCCTTCTGTGACGTAGCGCGTGGGCGCGTCGGCGTGCGGGACGAAGCAGCGGCGGCAGCGCGCCTCGTAGGCGTCCGAAGCGCCGACGACGACCTGGCCCTCGACCTCCACGATGCGCTGCGAGTAGTTGGCGGGCTGGCCGCAGCGGACGCAGATGGCGTGCGTCTTGGTGATGTACTCGGCGACGGCGAGGAGTTGCGGCATCGGCTCGAAGGGCTTGCCCGTGTAGTCCTGGTCGAGTCCGGCGACGATGACACGAAGGCCACGCTGCGCGAGCGTGTTGGCGACCGGGACGAGTTCGTTGTCGAAGAACTGCCCCTCGTCAATGCCGACGACCTGCGTGTCCGGCTCGACCTGCGCGAGTATCTCAGCCGCCGAGCGCGCGACGCGCGATTCGTGGCGCATCTCGGAGTGCGAGACGATGTGGTCGCGCGAGTAGCGCACATCAATTTCGGGCTTGAAGACCTGCACCTTCAGGCGCGCGATCCTGGCGCGGCGCAGGCGGCGTATGAGTTCCTCCGACTTGCCTGAGAACATCGAGCCGGCGATCACCTCGATCCACCCCGGCGCGCCGTGCCCGACCCGCGCGAGGTGCTCGTCGTTCCCTTCGGCTGTGAGTCTTTCCATTCTTCCGGCTAACCTTTCAAAACATGACTTCTGTGATTCATCCGTAAACCCGCGCGTTGTAGAACGGCGCGAAGGCGGCGACGAGCGCCGTCTCGAAGCTCATCGAGCGCGTCAGGAGGCCGCGCGAGAGGACGCCCCAGGCCCCCTGCCGGCTGCGAACGTCGTGCTCGCCCGCGACCTCGTCAATCACTTCGCCCAACTCGCGCCCCGTGCGCTCGACGCGCGCGACGATTGAGGCGGGGACGGTGACGGCGGGCGCGTGGCCGAAGTAGCCGCGCGCGCCGTCCGTGGCGTAGGCCCAGCCGTGGAGGAACGTGTGGCGCACGTCGTCGAACGTGATCGAGTGGAAGCCGCCTTCGAGGCCGACGAAGAAGTCGGCGCGCCGGCCCTCGTCACGCAGCAGTTCGCGCATGGCGTCGGCGCGGTCTCGTGCGCCGCGCATCAGTTGCGTGTCGTTGAGCGGCATGCGCGGCGCGCCCGTCTCGACCGAGCGCGAGATGAGTTCGGCGTGCCGCCAGCGCGGGTCTGTCTCCGCGACGCGCGCGCAGGCCGAGCGCAGGGCCATGATCTTGGCGGCGCGTGAAGAGCCGAGGGCGATAATCATCCGTGTCACCTGAGTGCGCGCATGGCCGGGAGCGAGCCGGGGCGCGGGGCGCGTCGAGGCTATAACATGAGGAAGGCAAAAGGCAAAAGCGGAGGCCGGAGGCCGAGGCGCGGGAAAAACTTGTAACCCCGGCGCGGCGCGGCGCGTCGTAAGGGGTACAGCTTTTAGTTCTCAGGGTACGAGCCAGCAGACGTGGAAGAGATTCTCCCCAGCCCTCGTTCCGTGACCGTCTCCCGCAGCGGGCTGATCTTCTGCGTGGCCGTGGCGGCGGCCTTCACCTGCGGCTTTGCCGCCGCCGTCCTCGTCTCGAAAGCGCCGGCCCAGCAAACCAACGCGCCTTCGACCGACTATTACATGACCCTCCCGGAGGGCGAAACCGTCATCACCGTCACCGACCCGCTCCGAGAACCGTCTCAACTCGCGAGGTTCACGGTCGAACGGCGCGGCGACGAAGTTAAAGGCGTCCCGTCGGTCGAAAGACGCGTCGCGCCGCGCGCGCCCTTGAGCCAGGAGGACGCGGCGTTCTTCCGCAGGGAGTTGCGCGGCGTGTTCTCGCCTTCCGACTCCGCTTGGCAGCGCACCAACAAGATACGCGAGTGGCTCGCGGCCCTGAGCAAGCGTCAGGACATGCCGGGCCTGGCGACGCGTGTGCCGCGCGACGCCTACGAGCGGATGCGGCGGGGCGAGCCGGTGCTGTGCGGCAACCTGGCCGAAGTGTACGCCGCGCTCTGCGAGGCCGCGGGCCTGAAGGCGCGCGTGGTCGGCATGACCATACTCGTGCGCGACGGGCAGTTGGGCCGCGACGCGCACGGCGCGGCGGAGGTCTGGCTGCCGGAGTTGGGCGGCTGGGTTTACGAAGACCCGACCTTCGACTGCTACTGGCTGGTCGGCGGCAGGCCGGCGGGCGCGCTCGCCCTGCACGACGCCTTGATGGACGGTCGGGAGATCGCGCCCGCGCCGGCGGCTCTCAGGCGCGAGACTGCCTCGAAGAACTACCTCGACCCGCGCCTCTACTTTCGCCACATCACATACGAGTACAGGCCGGGCGGCAACCTCGTCTATTACGCCGACCCGCGCCTTGAGCCGCTCAACCTGCGCGACAGGAACTGGACGCAGACCGACGACCGGAATGTCTTCGAGCGCCTGGACGCGGACGGGAACACGGTCGTGGAGCGCCGGGGCGAGGTCGCGCCCGGCATCTTCGTCCAACTGCTCGGCGACAGACTCTTCGTCAGGGATCGGCGCGAGCGCGGTCGGGGCATACGCGTGCGCTCTTCGACCGCGGTGGTGCGTGTCTGCGATTACGAGCGCCTAGACGCCGAGAGCCTCGGCCTGTTCAATGGGGCCAACCTGGCCCGGAGCGATTCGACGGATGCCGCCGGCGCGCAGGGCACAGACGGGTACGGCTGGTCGGCCTCGGGGCCTGTCGAGGTGCTGAGGTCGGACGGCTGGCAGGGGATGGCCGCCGCGCCCGGCGGGCGTCTCAGGCGGCGCGTCTGCGTGCGCCCCGGCGGCAGTTATATCTTTTATGCGGAGGTGAACGCGGCGAGGGGGCCTGTCCGCTGGTCGGCGGGCGACGCGCCGCGCGGCACGGAGTCTTCGGGCGTGGTCGAGCCGGGCCGGATCAGCGAGGTCGTCTCTGACGTGGTGCAGAGCAGGAGCGGGGAGTTGGAACTGTCCTTCGAGTTGCCGGAGGGCGGAGGGTTCCGCGTCCTGAACGTGTTGGTCGTCGAAGCGCCGACTTTCACGCGGGAGAAATCAACGGCGAAGCGGGCGGGTCTGTGAGCGCCGCAGGATGACAAAGACGAAACGACTCGAAGATCAGAGTCGGGCGGCGAGGTCTTCGGGACAGTTGACGCAGAGGCCGAGGTCGCGCAGCAGCCCGTCGGCGAGGCCGTAAACCCAGCCGTGCACGCTTAACTCCTGCCCGCGCTCCCATGCGCCCTGCACCACGGTCGTGCGGCAGACGTTGGCGACCTGCTCGCGCACGTTCAGCTCGCAGAGCAAGTCGAGCCGCGCCCCTTCGCCGTCGGCGCGCGCGAGCGCCTGCGCGTACTTCTCCATCACGTCCTGCACGTGGCGCAGCCAGTTGTCTATCAGCCCCAGGCGCGAGCCGGCGAGCGCCGCCTGCACGCCGCCGCAGCCGTAGTGCCCGCACACGATGACGTGCCTGACCCGCAAAACGTCCACGGCGTACTGCATGACCGAGAGGCAGTTGAGGTCTGTGTGGACGACGAGGTTGGCGACGTTGCGGTGGACGAACATCTCGCCGGGCGCGAGGCCCGTCAACTGCGTCGCGGGCACGCGGCTGTCGGCGCAGCCGATCCACAGGTACTCGGGCGACTGCTGCCGCGACAACTCGCGGAAGAAGTCCGGCTCGCGTTCTCTGATCCCCGTCGCCCACGCGCGGTTATTATCGAAGATTCTCTTCAGCGTCCTCATCTTTTCCCGCATCACTCACTGTTCGTTTTTTCGATGATACAGGAAAGTGCGCGGGTCGCGACAGCGGGCTATCGTCCTTCGGGCCGCTTGTAGAGCTTCCCGTCCTTCATCACGAAGGCGACGCGGCGCAGAGCCGTGATGTCCGAGAGCGGGTCGTCGGGCGTGGCGATGATGTCGGCGGCGAGGCCCGGACGGATCGCGCCACGCTCTTTCTCGACTCCGAGCAGGCGCGCCGCGTTCGTCGTCATCATGCGCAGGACGTAAGGAGCGGGGATGCCCGCCTCCGTGTAGCTGTCGAGGTAGGAGAGCGCGAGCGTGCCGCGCGTCTCGCCGGGAACGGCGAAGAAGGCATCAGTTCCATAGGCCATCGTGATGCCGACGCGGTAGGCGCGCTTCAGTCGGTCGAGGAAGAGGGCGTGGAAGATTTTGGCGAACTCCGGCCCCGCGCCGAGGTAGAGCGCCGTTCGTTCGGGGAAGTCCGTGCCGACCAGGACGACGCCGTTGCGCCGGGCGACCTCCATCGTCTCGTCCGACATGCGCAGGCCGTGCTCGATTGAGGCGACGCCGGCCTCGGCGGCGTTGCGCGCGCCCTGCTCGGTCAGGCAGTGCGCGGCGACCTTCAGGCCCGCCGAGCGCGCCTCCTCGACGATGAACCTGATGTCTTCAACCGAGTAGATGTACGTCTGGTCGTCCACGACGATCTTGATGACCTTCGCGCCGAAGTGGACGTTCTCGCGCACGGCCTTGCGCATCTCGTCGCGCGTGTCGGCGAAGAGGTATTCGGGTTGGCCCAACTCGCGCCGCTCCGGTTGCAGGTGATACTGCCCGCCGAAGGGCGCGATGATGCGCCCGGCGCTGATGATCGTCGGGCCGGGGACGAGGCCCTGCTCGACTGCGCGGCGCAGGTCAACGTCAACGTAGTTGCCGGCGTTGCCCACGTCGCGCACGGTAGTGAAACCGGCTTCGAGCATCTCGCGCGCGTTGACCGTTCCGAGGATGGCGCGGTACGCGCCCGTCTCGCGTATGTCGTTGGAGAAGAGGTCGCGGTCTTCGGGCGGCGTGCGCTCGCACAGGTGCGTGTGCGCGTCGAAGAGTCCGGGCAGAACCGTGTAAGCCGAGAGGTCTAAGACGTTCGCGCCCGCGGGGACGGCGATTCCAGCGCCGACGGCCTTTATCTTCCGGCCCTCGACCAGGATTATCTGGTTGACGGAGGCCGTGCCCGTCTCCGGGTCAACGAGCCGCCCGGCCTTGATGACCGTGACCTGCGCCCGCGCCGCCGCGCCGCAGAGGGCGACGAGTGCGAGGGCGAGAAGAGCACGTCGCGAGCTTTTAAGTTTCATCGTTTGTCCTTGTCTGCCCTTCCTGTACCCTTCTTGAAAAAGTTGCGGGCGTCGGGCCGACCTCCTGAGTCATTAGAGACGCGCGGGCGTCCGAAAGTGTTAGCGCTTCACGGCGTCGCCCCGGAGTGTAGAACGCGCGGCGCGCCGTCTCCAAAGCGCCTTGCTTGACACACCGCCTCGGCGCTTGCTGTAATCGAACGCAAGCCGAAGATAAGTCGAAGAGTATCTCTCCTGCGAACAAAGGAGGTGAAGCGAAGTGCCCGCGAGCGAACTCATCTACGACTGGAACCGCGTCGAGCCGGCGTTCGCCGCGCCCGCGCGCCCCGTCAGCTTCGACGACGAGACGCTGCGCGACGGATTACAGTCGCCGTCGGTCTGCGAGCCGTCCGTAGAGAAAAAAATAGAGCTGCTTCACCTGATGGACGCGCTCCGCATTGACACCGCCGACATCGGACTGCCCGGCGCGGGCGGCACGCACGCCGCGGGCGTCGAAAGGCTGGCGCGCGAGATCGTCGAGCAGAGATTAAAAATCCGGCCCAACTGCGCCGCGCGCACGCACCAGAACGACATCCGCCCCATCGCCGAAATCTCGCAGCGCGCCGGAATCGCAATCGAGGCCTGCACCTTCCTCGGCTCCTCCTTCATACGCTTCTTCGCCGAGGGCTGGACGCTCGACAAGCTCTTGAAGCTCACCGAGGAGGCCGTCACCTTCGCCACAGGCGAGGGCCTGCCCGTCATGTTCGTCACCGAGGACACTACGCGCGCCGACCCCGAAACCATCCGCGCACTCTACACGACCGCCATACGCTGCGGCGCGCGCGCCGTCTGCGTCTGCGACACCGTGGGCCACGCCACGCCCGACGGGGCGCGCGCGGTCGTCCGCTTCGTCAAGAAGATTATCGAGGAGCAGGGCGAGCGCGTCAGACTTGACTGGCACGGGCATCAAGACCGCGGCCTCGGCGTCATCAACTCGATTGCGGCCATCGAGGGCGGCGCGGATCAGGTTCACGGCACGGCCCTGGGCGTCGGCGAGCGCGTCGGCAACACGCCGATGGATCAACTGCTCGTCAACCTGAAGCTCATGGGCTGGATTGACAACGACGTGTCGTGCCTGCGCGAGTATTGCGAGAAGGCTGCCGAGAGTTGCGGCTGGACGATACCGCTCAACTACCCCGTCTTCGGGCGCGACGCCTTCCGCACGGCGACCGGCGTTCACGCCGCGGCGGTCATCAAGAGCTTCAGGAAGGGCGACACGGAACTCGCAGACCTGGTTTATTCAGGCGTGCCCGCCGGACTCTTCGGCATGCGCCAGCAGATCGAGGTCGGCCCGATGAGCGGCAAGTCGAACGTCATCTACTGGCTCGAATCCCGCGACATCGCCGCCACGGACGAACGCGTCCAACGCATCTACGACCACGCCAAGAGCGCCCGCGGCGTCTTGAGCGAAGAAGAGGTCATGCAGTTGGTTTAAGTGATGAGTGATGAGTGATGAGTTGAAAGCAGGTTGCCTACCACTCATCACTCATCACTCATCACTCATCACTTCTTATGTCCGTCCCCACGATCATGCCCGTCGTGCCCGAAGAGGTCGTTCGCGGCCTCGCGGCGTCGGAGCGCGTGCGGCGTGCCTTCAGATTTTTCGAGGAGCAGGCGGAGAGCTTCGACGAGGAGCACGCGCGCGTCTGCGCGATACCCGCGCCGCCGTTCGGTGAAAGTGAGCGCGCCGAAGCCTTGCGCGCGAGGCTCGTCGAGTGCGGGCTGGAAGGGGCGCACGTTGACGAGGTCGGCAACTGCGTGGCGCTCAGGCGGGGCCGCGTGGAGAGGCCGCTCTTGGTCTTGAGCGCGCACCTCGACACGGTCTTTCCAGCCGGGACTGACTGCGCGGTGAGGCGCGACGCCGCGGGGCGTATGCGCGCGCCGGGAATAGCGGACGACGGGTGCGGACTGGCCGCGCTCTTGGCGCTCGCACGCGCGTTTCGTGAGTGCGGGATCGAGACGGCGGGGTCGCTTCTGTTCGTCGGCACGGTGGGCGAGGAAGGCGAGGGCGACCTGCGCGGCGTGCGCCACCTCCTGACGGCGGGCGAGTGGGCGGGGCGCGTTGACGCCTTCATCAGCATTGATGGGCCGGGCCTGGAGCGCATCACGCACGCCGCGCTCGCCTCGCGCCGCTATCGCGTGCGCTGCCGCGGCGCGGGCGGTCACTCATGGGGCGACTTCGGCACGGCGAACCCGGTGCATGCGCTCGGACGATGCGTCGCGCGCCTCGCCGCGTACCCCGCGCCGCAGCGACCGCGCACGACCTTCAACGTCGGGCGCATAGAGGGCGGCTGCGGCGTCAACGTCATCCCGCGCGAGGCGCTGATGGACGTTGACCTGCGCTCGGAGTCGGCGGACGAGTTGGGCCGCCTCGACGCCTTCTTCCGGCGCGCGGCGCGCGAGTCAGCCGAGGACGAAAACTCCGCGCGGCGCGCGGGCACGCCTCCGCTCGAACTCGAAGTCAAGCTCATCGGCGACCGACCGGGCGGTGCTACCCCGCCCACAGACGCGCTTGTGCGCCTCGCCGTCGAGGCGACGCGCGCGCTGGGCGCGCGCCCCTTCCTCGACTGCTCCTCAACCGACTCAAACATCGCCATCTCGCGCGGCCTGCCCGCCGTCACCATCGGCGCGGGCGGATCGTCCGGCAACACGCACACGCTCGACGAGTGGTACGACCCGCGCGGTCGCGACGCGGGCCTTAAACGTGCGCTGCTCGTCGTGCTCGGCACGGTCGGCCTCGCGTAAGGCAAAAGTAAAAAGGCGAAAGGCAAAAGTGAAGAGGACGGACAGCGGCGTCTCTCATCATCGGCGGTTGATGAGAGACGCCGCGCTTACTGTCTCCTCTTTTGCCTTTTGCCTTTTTACTTTTGCCTTCTTCAGTTGACCGGGATGGTGACGACGGTCGAGCCGGGCTTGCCGGCGGGGAAGTGTTTGCCGCGGGCGATGCGGACGGCGGTCGAGCCGTAGGCTTCGGCTCCGGGCGTCGCGCCCGCGACCGAAGCCTGCGTGACGCGGCCCGCCTCGTCGTAGGTGACTGTGACGCGGACTGACTTCGGCCCGGCGGGCGCGGGCGGCGTCGGCGTTGCGGGTTTGAGCGCGGCGGCTGAAGCGTCCGCCGGCTGGTCGTTCGCCTTCAAAGCGTCTTGCTCGCGCTTCCGGCGCTCGCGGTCGCGCGCCTCGCGCTCGCGGCGCGCGGCGTCGGCTGCGGCGCTCGCGTCTGCCGCTTCGGCGGGCGCTGACTCAGAAGACGCGTCGGGGGCTTCGTCCGGGGCCGGGCCGGCGTCCGCGGCGGGTGCGGGCGCGGCGGGCTGCGAAGCGGCGGTCGCGGTCGGCGGCGGCTCGCCTTTGGACGAGCGGCTCATCAGCGGTATCCCCGCGACGGCGCAGGCGAGCACGACGCTCGCGGCCACGGCGGCAAACATCCACTTCTTCTTCGAGCCGCCGCTGCTCGCGCCCTCGACCATCATCGAGAACGGCGCGGCGGACGAACTCTCGCGTGACGAATCTTCGCGGGGCGAACTCTCTTCGGCGACCTTCGACTCGAAGGCGTCGGCCTCGGTCGGCGATATCCCCTCGTCGAGCCGGCGCAAACCTTCGAGCACGACCTGCGTCCAGCGCTCGTTGATCGTGCGGCGCGTGGCCTCCACGTCGGGGCTGAAGTCGAAGGCGGCGTTCGGCAGCGTCAGCGAGAAGTAGACGGCCTCGACGCCGGAGAGCGCGCCCACCTTCGCGTCAACCAGATCGCCGTCCTTGATGAAGAAGACGCTGTGGCCGCGCGGGTAGTCAATCTTGAGCCGACCCGTCTTGCGCTGGTTGCAGAAGAACTCGATCAGCTCGGCGAGCGACATGTCGCTTAACTGTCCGGTCAGTGCCATGAATTATTCCTCGTTTCGTTGTGGGGCTTTTGAAACCCTTCGGGCGGGGCCGGCGGCGCGTCCACGCGCGGCGTCTCGGCTGGATGGCGGTGTTCGGCGGGGGTTCATGCGCGCGGCACGTAGGCCGAGGCAAGCGGGGCCGTCTTCGGCCCCGCGCACCCGGCTTTCTACTACAAGCTGAATTTGTAGGTGATGATGCCGGAGACCTTCACGGGCTGCCCCGACAGGAGCGTCGGCGTGAACTTGGCCTGCTTCGCCGCCTGCTCGGCAGCCAGCATCAAGAGTGACGGGCCTTTGACGGCCTTCGCCGAGATCACCCTGCCGTTCGTGTCTATAACCACCTCGACCTCGACCGTGCCGGTCATGCGCATGCGCTTGGCCGCGTCGGGGTAAGAGGGCGCGGGCAGACTGAGGGCCTTGCCGTTCAGGATGCCGCCGGAGATGGGCTTGAGCGGCCCGCGCATGAAGGGCTGCGCCGGGGCCTCGCCGTCAGTCTTCACCGCGGGGCCGCCTTCGGAGGCGCTCGTGCCGACGACCGCGACGGGCAGACCCGGACTGGGCGCGACGCCCTTGTCGAGCGACGCGAGCACGACCGGCGCTGCGCCGTTGACGCGCTTGCTCGCGGGCTGCGGCGCGGGGTTGACGGCTGCGGCTGACGGCTTGGGCTGCGACGGGGCGCTCGCCTGCGCGTTCGAGTTGGCGCGCGAGGCTTGCGGCTGTGCGGGCTTGCCCTGCGCGGCGGGGGATGACGCGGGCTGCGCGGCGGGATGCGACATCGAAGCGGGCTGCGACATCTTCGCCATCATCGCCCCGTCGAGGTAGTAGGAGATGGTTCGGTAGGTCACCTCGGAAGGCTCGAAGCTGATCTGGCCCCCCTCGATAACGGCGACCGAGGTCGTCATCTTCGTCCAGTTGCCGACGGCGTCGAACTCGTAATTGTAAACCTCTTTGGCGAGGAGCGAGCCGTCGTCGTTGTGCAGCGTCATCTCGACCATGTTGCCCCGCTCGTCGTACTTGTAAACCTCCTTGCCCGTGAGCGAGCCGCCCGCCGAGAGGAAGTACGCGTTGTCAACGCGAGTGCCCTTCTGGTCGTAGGTCGTCGCCTCCAGGACGTTGCGCGGCCCCTCGACGGGCTTGCCGTTCTTGACGGTGATCTTCGCCGTCTCGGTCTTCACGCGGCGCACAGGCCCGACCAGCCCGTCCTGCTCGCGGTCGGTCGCCGCCAGAATCAGTGAGTGCGCGAAACGGAAGCCGAGGGCGGAAGCGGAAAGCGCGGCGCGCGCCGAGACGCTGGCGGCGGACGAGAGGAGGAGGAGGACAAACAGCAGCGGGGCCGGGTTCGTTCGTTTCGACATAAGAATCACTCCCGAAGTCTTCGTGAGTAGCTGATTCGAGCCGTCGGGGCAGGTAGGTAGAGACAGACGGCTTGCTTGTGCGCTGCCCCGGCATCTGAGGCGGCCCGCGGGCCGTGCGGCTGTTTGGGGCTGGCCGAATCGGCGGCCTGAAAGACGGGCGGTGTTGCCGGGACGCTCGCCGCCCGTAAGTACCACAGGCGGCAAAAAGTATTATACATAATCAACACGGTTTGTCCATACCAAACATTTGTCAACTCTCCATGCCGATCAGCCTTTTTGAGCGTTTTTTGCCGGGAAACTGGGGCGATAGTCCGACCGTGAGGGCATACTGAACGATGAAGTCTGAACGTTGAACTGAAGACAGGTTGTGTTTAGCTTAGCGTTCAGCGTTCAGCGTTCCCGCCGCGCCCTCCACGACGGTCGGGCTATTGCCTCAGAGGTCGCTCTAAGAATTGTGAGTTACGGGCCAGCCTAGCCGGAGAAGAGCGAGGAGGCGCGCTCGGTCGTGAAGGCGGCGCGGGCGGCTGCGTAGGCGGCCTCGACCGTGATCGCTTCGACCGTGCGCGCGGCGACGACGCGGTGGCGCTCGCCCGGAGGGATATAGCAGTTGAACATCGGGTGGTGCTGCATGAGTATGACGACGGGCGTGCCGACAGCGGCGGCGATGTGCATCGGCCCGGTGTCGTTCGAGACGAAGAGGGAGAGGCGCGCGGCGGCGGCGGCGAGTTGCGGGACGCTCAGGCGGTCGAGGACGACCGCGGAGGGCGGGAACTTTGAACGCGCCTCGCGCACGAGCTGGCGCTCCTCCGGCCCCGCGAAGACGACCGTGCGCACCGAGTCGTTACGCTCTAACCTCCAAGCCAGCTCCGCGAAGCGCTCGACGGGCCAGCGGCGGCTGGGGTGGCCCGCGCCTGGGAAGATGCCGACGAGCGGCGCGTCGCTGGCGGCCTTCGCCTTTCTCAACATCTCGACGACGGCGCGGCTGTCCTCCTCGCGCACGGGCAGACGGGGCACGCGCGACACCTCGCCGACGCCGAGCGGCGCGAGCACGTCGAGGTAGCGGTCTATCGCGTGCTTCTTGCGGTCTTCGATGGGCGGCGGCGGCTTGAAGTTCGAGAGGTAGTCGAGCGAGCGCGTGGGGCGGCGCGCGTAGAGGCGTTGCGGCGCGCCCGAAAGGAAGCCGAGCAGGTTCGTCTCCGAAAGGCTGTGCAGGTCTATGACGAAGTCGAAGCGGCGGCGGCGCACTTCGAGCACGAGCTTCCCGATCTGCCAGATGGAGAGGTGCTTCGGCCCGTCGCGCAAGGCCACGCGGTCAACCGCGAGCGCCTCGTCGGCGACGCCCGCCAGCTCGACGACCGGCGCGGCAGAGCCGCCGACGGCGACGGTCACGCGCGCACGAGCAAACTTTTGCCTGACGACTGCGAGCGCGGGCAGGCTCAAGACAACGTCGCCCAATTGGCCGAAGTCTATGACGAGGATGTTGCGCGGGTCGAAGCTCATCGCTCTGAATTAACGATGCGGGGGCGGCCCCCGTTTCGTCAAAGACTACGACTGAGGCTCTTCGTCCCCGCCCGTGTCTTCCTTGATGTCTTTGACCGTCACCTTCAGGCTCGGATGACGCCAGCGGCCCGCGGCGACGATGTCGCGCACGGCGTCGGCGGACGAGGAGGCGAAGTCGTGGGCCGGCTCGTCGTCGCCCTCGACGACGAGACTGACTTTGAGTCGGACGGATTTACGCATCGCCGTAACTCTCCTTATCAATTCAGCCGCCCGCACGGTCGAGCGGCGTCCATTGGCCGTTCTGGTTAACTTCGATCTGCATGATCGGGTGAATCTCCCAGATGGTGCCGCGCGTCTTGCCGACCTGGTCGGGGTGTTCCGGATCGAGCATGAGCCAGCCGCTGATGCGGACGCGCTGATCCTTCTTGACGATCTGCCCGAGCACATCCGTCTGCCAGTTCGGGTGGTTGGCGCGCACGCGCGGCGTCACCTCGACGACGATTGAGCGGCTCCGGTCGTCCGAAGCGTTCTTCACGAGCCAGACGTGGAAGTCTCGGAACTGCGCGTCGTCGCCGTGGCAGTTCGGCGACTCCGGCCCCTCCTGCTTCGCGCCCGCCAAGTAGCCTTCGACGGAGACGGGAACTCCCTCGTACTTCTCCACCGACGCCTCGTCAGCCGCGGGCCACTTGTCGCGCGATAGCCGCTCGACGCTCTTCGGCCACGGCAGGTTCGCTATCGAGTCGAAGGTGACGGGCACGTACTCGCCCTCGTCAACACGATTCTTCAGGCGGTTCAAATCGGCCTGCCGCGGGTTGTCGCCCTCTCCGGGGCAGCCCTGGAAGTTTATCTCGGCGGGCTGCGGCTTCACGCTCAACGCGGGCAGAGCGCCCGGAGCGCCCGGCAGAACGCGCCCCGGCTTCCCGGCGACGGGCGGCGCGGGCGGCGTCGGCGCGGCGCGCCGCCCGACGAAGCGCAGGACGACGACCACGAGGACGATGAAGATGCAGATGACTAAAACTGCGGCGACGAAGACGAGTCTGTTTCTATTCATGCGTCGGTCAACCTTAAACGTGCGCCCAAGGCACACTCATAGCTCGCGCAGGTCGCGCCCGGTCATGTCGGCGGGCTGATCGAGGCCGAGCATGCCGAGGATTGTGGGGGCAACGTCTTCGAGCGCGCCGTCCTCTCGAAGTCTGATGCCGAGCGAGTCTTGGTCAACGAGGTGGAAGGGGACGGGGTTGGTGGTGTGGGCGGTGTGGGGCTGGCCCGTGGTGGGGTCAACCATCTGCTCGCAGTTGCCGTGGTCGGCGGTGATGAGGCAGCGCCCGCGGGCGGTGCGGAGCGCCTTCATTATCCAGCCGAGGCAGGTGTCAACGTATTGGACGGCCTCGATGGTCTTCTGGAGGTTGCCGGTGTGGCCGACCATGTCGGGGTTTGCGAAGTTGATGATGAACACGTCGGTCTCGCCCTCTTCGACGGCGCGCAGTATTTTGTCCGTGACCTTGAAGGCGGACATCTCCGGCATCAGGTCGTAGGTCGCGACCTTCGGCGACGGCACGAGGAGCCGACGCTCCGAAGGGAACTCCTTCTCCGTGCCGCCGTTGAAGAAGTATGTGACGTGCGCGTACTTCTCGGTCTCGGCGAGGCGGTAGTTGCGCACGCCCACCGCGGCGAAGACTTCGGCGAGGATGTTCTTGTGCCGGAGTTGCGGGAAGGCGACGGGCAGGGGGAACGTGTTGTCGTAGAGCGTGAAGCAGACGAAGTCAATCTGGGGTCGGTCGGGCGCGGGGAACTCTTCAAAGCCGGGGACGGCCAGCGCCCGCGTGATCTGGCGCGCGCGGTCGGCGCGGAAGTTGAAGAAGATGCAGGAGTCGCCGTCTTTGATTGTGGCTACGGGCTGCGCGTCGGCGCGCGTGATGACGGTTGGCTCGATGAACTCGTCCGTCGTGCCGCGCTCGTAGGAGCGCCTGATCGCCTCGACCGGCTCGGCGGCGCGCTCACCCTCGGCGTGGACGAGCAGGCGATAGGCGCGCTCGGTTCGCTCCCAGCGCCTGTCCCTGTCCATCGCGTAGTAGCGCCCGCAGACCGTGGCGATCTCGCCGAAAGACATCTCGGCGATCTTGTCTTGGAGCGCTTTGACGTAAAGGTGAGCGGAAGAGGGCGGCGTGTCGCGCCCGTCGAGGAAGCAGTGGACGTATGCGCGCCCGACGCCGCGCTCCTTCGCCATCCGCAGAAGGGCGTAGAGGTGTTCCTGTGAAGAGTGGACGAGGCCGTCCGACAAAAGGCCCATCAGGTGAAGCGCGCCGCCGCGCTGCTTCGCGCCGTCCATCGCGGCGATGAAGGCTTCATTCGAGAAGAACTCGCCGGTCTCAATCGAGTAATCAATGCGCCGGATGTCGGTCATGATCACGCGGCCCGAACCCATGTTGAGGTGGCCGACCTCGGAGTTGCCCATGACACCTGCGGGCAGGCCGACGCATGTGCCCGAAGCCTCGATGAGCGTGTGCGGGTACTTCTCGCGGATTTCGTCGTAGAAGGGCATCTCGGCGAGCGCGACGGCGTTGCCCTCGCGCGCTGGGCTGTGGCCGAAGCCGTCGAGGATGATGAGCGCGAGCGGCCCTTTCTGTTTGAGCAAACCCTTGCCTCCTTGATGAAAGCTTTCGGACGAAGCCCGCCGGACTCGAAGGCCGCGCCCGCTACTGCGCCGTGTGGCGGCGCATGCTACCTCCCGGCTGCGCCCTTGGCCGCGCGCGCCTTCTTCTTTTTCTTCTTGCCGCCGCGCGCGCCTTCGTCACCGCCGCGCGTTCCCACAGAGGCGGCGCGGACGGCGTTCGTCTCCCGGCGACCGAGTTGATTGAAGGCCGAG
>QHXN01000082.1 GCA_003222975.1 Acidobacteriota bacterium
GAGGCCGTTGCTCATGAGGTATTCTCCTGATATTTAGGCGATCTCCATCCACGCTTTGAGAATCGGCTTGACGCCGACGGGTGCTTGAACTTTCTTCAAGTAACTATTCTTGATGTGCTTCTCGACTTTGGATCGAATGTCGGCTAGCGTCTCGTCAGCGACGGCGCGATGGCGCGGAGTGTTGGGGTCGCTACGAATCAGGCTGACGATTGTACTCGAATCTTCCTCGATTTTCTCGGTCTTCAAGTCGTAAAGATACCAAGCCGTTCGGCCCGTCTCTTCAGACCATATGGCGGTGTCTGACTGCTCGCCGTCGCCCAAATCCGCGCGCGGGGCGGGCAGCGTGTAGCAGAAAAAGACAGCCTTGGCATCGGGCGATGGATGACGCTTGCCGCTGAAGATTTTTCGCGGTAGATGATCCAGCTTCGCAGCCAGAGCGGGATTTTCCTGCATCAGCCTTTGATATTCAAGGTGTAGCCCTTCGGTCATCGTCGTCGTGCCTTCGTAGGCGTGTGTGAAGTCCTTCAACGCCTCGTAATCGTCTTCCGGCGTTAAGAGTTTCTTCCCTTCAATGCCGAATACGCGCGAGATACGGAGGGTCTTGTGGCTGACGCGCGCGTAGAGTCGCAGCAGGTCGTCAAGCTCGCCGGGTGGCAGAAAGTTCCAGTAGGCGACAGTTCCACGGATGGCTTTCTGTTCGGGGTGATCTGCCAGCAGAAGCGTTTCAATATCAGGGTTCATGCGGCGGTCAACACGCCCGATACGTTGCATTAGCCGCACGGGGTTCCAGTGCAGGTCATAGTTGATGAGGCGTGTCGCGTCCTGTAAGTTCAAGCCTTCGCTCAGCACGTCAGTCGAAATGAGGACGCGGATTTCATCCTTACGGATAGCAGCAATCTCGCCGCTGGATGACTCATTGTAGTAAGGCGCGAAGCGTTGAATCATCTCGCCTCGATCCTCTTTCGTAGAACTGTCAATCTCTTCAACCCCCTCAATGCTATTGGCTCGAAGTTGTTCCAACAGATAAAGAGCCGTGTCACGGTATTCCGTGAAGATGAGAACTTTATGCTTTTTTAGCACCGTGTCTGACTTGAGGAGTTTGACGAGCGCCTTGAGCTTATCATCGCTTGTGGGCTTGAACTTCTTCAACTCGTCAAGAAAATCAACAATCTGATCAAGGTCGAGGAAAGTCTCGTTGATGATGTCCTCTACCTTGAACTTATCGCGTGGAAGTTCTTCGACGTTCGCAAGCATCTCTTCAGAGACGAGATCGTCAAAGCTATCCTGATCCGGCTGAGCGCCCAAATCCAATTGCTCTATGAAAAGTCCGGGTTGATCTGTACGCATGAATCCTATGCGCTCGGCCTTCTGCGCCTTCCAGCGTTCGAGGCGCGAGAGTTCTTGAGGTGTCCCGTGTTTCATGATGAACGCCAGCAGCTTCGCCAAAAGCATCTCGCATGACTTCTGAAAGGCGTGCGCGGAGCTTTCAAAGCGCTTGAGGAACTGCGTGCGGATCAGCGCCACGACCTGTTTTTGACGCCCCTTCACCAGCGCGTCAATGTCCTCTTCATTGCCTTTGTAATAAGAATCGGGGTCATAGACCGCCAGTGAAAAAAGCGGCTTCTGTTTGGAGAAGGCCGCATCCACCCTCGTCAGCAGTCGCCCGTATGTTTTCTTAACTGAATATTCAGCCACCTGAGGCGGCAGTTTGTCGGGGAACATGGTCAGCGGTATGCCCTGCTGCAACTGGCTCTCTTTGACGTATGCACGGCTGCGCTGCACTACCAATTCTTTGAATAACAAGTCGTTCGCTAATACTAGGTCAGCTTCGACTTGATTGGTCGCGATCTCTGCTCCCTCGCTTGCCTGCTGAGTAACCATTCGCTCAAGTTCTTTTTCCATTTTGCGGAAATGTCCGTTGAGGGAATGGATGCCAAGCGGTGCGGACTTGAAGTAATCCAACTCGCGTCGCGAGAAAAGTTCGATCATGTGTTGCAGGTCGGTGAGGCTGTTATTAATGGGTGTGGCCGTGAGTAGGAATACAGTTTTTTTGCCTATGAGTTCAAACATCTTTCGGTAACGAGACGGACCTCGCCTGCCTTCACCCTTAACGCCGGGGTTGCGGAAGTGGTGCGCCTCGTCAATAACGATGACATCTGCCATCTCTTTGACTCGCTCCAAATCCGCGGCCCTTCTGTCGCTGTTCAGGTCTGTGTGGTTGAAGATGATGAGGTTCGAGAAGACACCGTGCAGGTGCGGCAGATAGCGGTTGAGCGTCTTCTCCCAGACTGGCTTGCGGGCCGATTTCGGCACGAACAGCGCAACACGCTTGCGCTCTTTTTCAATCAGACGCTCGATCAGCATCATGCCAATGAAGGTTTTGCCTAAACCGACGCCATCGCACAAGAACGCCCCGTTGTACTGCCGCGAAATCTTCATGAGAGCTTGGTAGCCCTCCTGTTGATACTTATCGAGCCGCTTGAAGACGTGCGAGCCGCCTTGAGAGGAGCCAGCTAATTCCCATTCATCAACCGACATCTCATGCCCGCGGAAATATTCATGTAGAGCCTTGATATAAACTTCAAACGGAAGGTATTCGTGTGTATGCCGTTCGATAACATTCAGAACTTCAGGGGTAACGTCCTCCGCCTCATTCCAGTGATCTTCGTACCACTGCTGAAGGTCTTCTACTTTTTGCTTTAGTTGGACATTCAGCTCAACGTTGTCCGTCAGTCCGGGGAGAGTGAAATTACTTGAGCCGACAAGAGCGACCGAGCCGATGACCGATGATTTTGGGTGAGTGATATACGCTTTAGCGTGAAACTTTCTTTTTGAGTAAGTCCGACATTGAATCTGGCTGGCTCTTAAGGCTTCAACGATTGCCGGTACGCCATACAGAAAGTCGTTTTGTTCCTTTTCCTTCTCGATACTAAGGTTGAGTTTTTGTGCGATGCCTTCAATAAGAGCTTTCTTTGTGCGTTTGGTTACTTCGTCGCCCATGAGGATGCGGACATTCTTTAGTTGCTGCCAGAGTCCGTCGAGGGCAATCAAGGCTCCGATTTCAAAATAGCCGGTTGCAATATCAAGTGAATTTGCAAAAGCTATCCACTCCTTCAAATACTCCCTAACTTTCCACTCGCTATCGCTGTTATCGACGATGAAAAGATCGCCACCCTCTTTCTTATAACTCTTCGCCGGTGTTTTAGTCTCGACAATGGATGACATAAGAATCTCCGACCATAAGCGGCCATGTCTATTTTATCTAGCCTAAATGTGCAGTAGCCTAGTGACGCTTACGCACCCTCTTCCTAGCGTCCGGTGCGCGTATTAACAGATCGCCCGGAGCGCAATCGAGCGCCGCGCAGATGCGGTCGAGAACGCCGAAACTAATGCCCTGCGACTCAGCCGCTCTGAGCTTCCATAAAGTCGTGTAAGCAACTCCTGCCTCTTTCGCCAACCAATACAGCGAGCGTCCGCGCGCCTGCAACAAGTCGTCAAAACGTGCCTGAATCATGCCACTATTTATAGCAGGACAAAGCTTTGCAGACAAGCAGTATTTATTATGTGCTATATGGCATATATGCTATAATCATACAACAGCCGAAATGGTCATTTAGGCTGAATTTAGTCGGAGGTTTCAGGCAATGGCTGGACAGATCGTCAAGCGCGGAGAGCGCAGTTACACCGTCCGCATTTTCCTCGGACGCGAGAACGGCAAGCGCCGTTACGTCAACAAGCAGATTAGAGGCACGCGGAAGGAGGCGGAGAAATACCTCAACGTTGCCCTGCGCGACAAGGACTTAGGCATCTTCGTTGAACCTGTTTCGATAACGCTCAAGGATTATTTGAAGAAGTGGCTTGAGGCGGCAGCGCGACCGCGCGTCTCGCGCCGCACGGCGGACGGCTACGCCGCCCTGCTAGATCGGTACATTACCGAGCCGTTAGGCAAGCTGCGCTTAGACCGCCTGCAACCGCTGGACGTGCAAAAGGTCTATGGTGAGATGCAGGCACGTGGACTCAGCGCGCGCGTTGTGAGACATACACACTCGGCTTTGCACAACGCGCTCAAGCAAGCGGTGAAGTGGAATATGATTGCCCGTAATCCTTCCGACTTCGTGGAACTGCCAAAAGTGCCGCACAAGGAGCGTCTTGTGTTGTCTCCTGATGATGCGCTGGAGTTTTTGAACGCCGCTGATGTGATGCCGCAAGGCTTAATATTCGAGTTCGCGCTATTGTCAGGCATGAGGCCGGAAGAGTATCTCGCCCTGCAATGGTCGGACGTTGATTTCGAGCGCCGCACGGCGACCGTCCGGCGCGCGCTCGTGCGACACAAGAAGAGTTGGAGCTTTGAAGAGCCGAAGACGGCGCGCAGCCGTCGCACCGTTTCACTGCCCGTGCCGCTGCTGAAAAAGCTCGCCGCGCACAAGCGCCAGCAGGCGGAAGTTAGATTGAAACTCGGCGCGGCGTGGCACGCGCACGATTTAGTCTTCTGCGGCGAGGCAGGCACACCGCATTCTATCCCAAACCTTACCTACCGCTACTTCCGTCCAATACTTACAAAGGCGAAGCTGCTGCGCATCCGGCTATATGATCTGCGCCACAGTTGCGCCACGCTCCTATTGATCGCCGAGGAAAATCCGAAGGTAGTTAGCGAACGGCTCGGACATTCAACAATCGTGCTCACGCTCGATACATACAGCCACGTCCTACCTACCATGCAGCAGCAGGCTACCGCGAAGCTCGAAACGATGCTTTACAGCAAGCGCGGCACACAGGCGAAAAGCGGCACACAATAGGCACACAAACGAAAACGAGCAGCTAAGTAGCTGCTCGTAAGTCGTTGATTCCAAAGAGGCGGCGGTCGGAATCGAACCGACGAATAAAGGTTTTGCAGACCTCTGCCTTACCACTTGGCTACGCCGCCACACGAAAGTGGAAGGGAGAAAGGCGAAGGGCGAAAGTTAGGATTTAACTTTCTCCTTTCGCCCTTCCACTTTCCACTTTGAGAGCGGGAGACGGGATTTGAACCCGCGACTTCGACCTTGGCAAGGTCGCACTCTACCGCTGAGTTACTCCCGCGTGAGCGTCTGAAATTCTACAGATTCATTTCTGCTTGTCAAGCGACCCGGTGAGCACCGTCCGGCGTTGAATTTTCGACGCCTGCATGTCGCCGTGCGTTGTAAAGAAGTGCGGAAGGCGGAGCGTTGAATTGGTGAATTTTTAACTCGCCCTTGGTTCATCATTCAGCACTCCGCACTCCGCGCTTAAAAATTCTCCGACCAGCGGCGCTTGCGGAATTTCTTCTCCGTCCAGAAGTTGCGGAGCAGTTCGAGGCACGGGGCGGGCGTGTGGCTGCCTGCGCCGGGCGGCGGGAGGAGGACGCTGACCACGTCGTAGCGGTACGGGACGGCGGCGAGTCCGAGCGCGCGACGGTAGGCGCGTGCGGCGCGCGTGATCTGTCGCTGCTTGCGCAGGTCAACGTTAGCTTCGGGCGGGGCAAAACGGTCGGAGGCGCGCGTCTTGACCTCGACGAAGCAGAGCGTCGCGCCCTCGTAGGCGACCAGATCAATCTCGGCCTGTACGACCGCGCCGCGGCGGTTGCGCCCGACGCCGAGCTTGAAGTTCGAGGCGACCAGCTCGAAGCCGTGCGCCAGCAGGAAGTCCGCCGCGAGTTGTTCGCCGCGCCGACCCAGGTCGAGGTGCGGCGCGAGCCGGTCGGCGCTCGCGCGTGCGAAGCGCGTGCGCGCCGTCTCCAAAAGTTGCCGTGGTGTCTTCAGCCAGCGCATTTCGTTCGTCTTGGGTGGAGGTAACGTGTGTGACGAAAAATGAAGACCGCGCGGCAGGTTATCGCTTCCAGAGTTTCGGCGCAAGAAGTTTTCGCGCTGTGCCTCAAACGAGAGTGGCTCTACCTTCGCGCCCTTTGCGGTTAGATAAGCTTTCTTAACCGCAAAGGACGCGAAGTATTCGCAAAGGGCGCGAAGAAAAGTTAGCCGCCTGAGCCTCTAGCATCCTCATGCCAGTTTTAAAACGGCGGCGAAAGACATCCTTGCGACGCACCGCACCGCACGCTAAACTTCAAAGCGCCCCGAAAGTCGCCGCCGCCTTGAACGAGAAGAGGGGAAGCGTGGCAGCCGAGGCGAGCGGGTTCGCGTTCACACGGAGATGGGCGGGCAATGGCGAGCGAGCTGAAGAAGGAGCGGGAGGGTGAAGGCGTGGCGCGCGAGGTCGCGCTGCCGCTCGTGGCGATTGTGGGTCGCCCGAACGTCGGCAAGTCCACGCTCTTCAACCGTCTCGTCGGCGAGCGCCGCGCAATCGTCGGCGACGAGCCGGGGATCACGCGCGACCGCATCTACGGCGAGGCGGAGTGGTCGGGCCAGCGTTTCTCCGTCGTTGACACGGGCGGCATCGTGCCGGACGAGACGGCGATCATCCCCTCGAACATTTTCAGGCAGGCCGGGTTCGCCATCTCGGAGGCGAGCGCGCTCGTCTGGGTCGTGGACGCGCGCGCGGGCGCGACGCCCCTGGACGAGGAGCTGGCGCGCCTGCTGCGCGCTACGGGCAAGACCGTCCTCGTCGCCGCGAACAAGGTTGACGCCACGCGACTCGAAGCGGACGCGGGCGAGTTCCACCGCTTCGGCTTCGCAGACGTGTTGCCGGTCTCGGCGGAGACGGGCGACGGCGTGGCCGAGCTGCTCGACGCGCTCGTCGGACATTTCCCGCCGCGTGAAGAACTCGGAGGGACTGTCGAAGAGGACGCCGCGCGGAGTCGCGAGGTGAGGCTGGCGATTGTCGGGCGACCGAACACGGGGAAGTCTTCGCTCCTGAACAGGCTCATCGGCGAGGAGCGCGTCATCGTCTCGCCCGTCGCGGGCACGACGCGCGACGCCGTTGACACGCTCTTGAAGAGTGACGGCCAACGTTTCCGCCTCGTTGACACGGCGGGCATCAGGCGCAAGGGCAAGACCGCAGAGATGGCCGAGAAGCTCTCGGTCGTGATGGCGCGGCGGAGTTTGGAGCGGGCGGACGTGGCGGTCGTCTTGGTGGACGCGGTCGAAGGCGTGGCGGCGCTCGACGCGAACATCGCGGGCTACGCGGTCGAGGCCGGGTGCTCCGTCATCGTCGCCGTCAACAAGTGGGACGCGCTCCCCGAAAAGGACACGCACACCGTCTCGGAGTTCGAGCGCGACCTGCGCCTCAAGATGAAGTTCCTCGAATGGGCACCCGTCGTCACCATCTCGGCACTCAAGGGGCAGCGCGTCGAGAGACTGCTGCCGCTCGCTTTGCGCGCGAACGAGGCGCGCAGCCGGAGAGTCCCGACCTCGCAGCTCAACGAGTTCTTCGCGCGCGTCATGGCTTCGGGCCGTGCGCCGACCGCGCCCGCGCCGGTCAAAGGCGGACAGTCGCGGCTGCACGTGCAGTACGTCACGCAAGTGGGTATCCGCCCGCCCGCCTTCGTCGTCTTCACGGCGGGCGGAAAGCCCGGTCTGCACTTCTCCTTCGAGCGCTTCCTGCAAAACCGCCTGCGCGAGGAGTTCGACTTCTTCGCCACGCCGCTGCGCATCATCGAGCGACACAAGAAGAGGGGGCGTGGGCCGGAGGCCGCGGGCCAGTGAAAGCTTCGACGTTTTCAACGAATGAGCGGACAGGCGCTAACGACTGAACCGGCACTCGGCTGGCGGACGCTCGCGCGCGAGGGCGAGGCGCGCGCGGGAGTGCTGAGCACACGACGCGGCGTCATAGAGACTCCGGTCTTCATGCCCGTCGGCACGCAAGGCAGCGTGAAGGGCGTGCGCTTCGAGGAGTTGGAAGCGCCAGACCTCGACGCTTCGATCATCCTCGGAAACACATACCACCTCTGGCTGCGACCGGGCGCTGAGGTCATACGCGCGTGCGGCGGGCTTCACAAGTTCATCGGCTGGGAGCGCGCAATCCTCACGGACTCCGGCGGCTTTCAGGTCTTCAGTCTGAGCGACCTGCGGCGCGTCTCGGAGGAGGGCGTCGAGTTCCGCTCGCACGTTGACGGGCGGCTCTGTTTCCTCTCGCCCGAAGTCTCGATGGAGGTGCAGGCCGCGCTCGGCTCAGACATCGTGATGGCCTTCGACGAGTGCCTGCCCGGTCAGGCCGCGCACGACGCGGCGCGCAACTCTCTGGAGTTGACCGCGCGCTGGGCGCGGTGCTCGCGCTCGCGCTTCGACGAGTTGCAGCGCGAGGGCGCGGACGCCGGACGCTTGGAGCGCGCGGACGCAGCGTGGGCGAGGAGAAGCAGTTGATGTACGAGGTCGTCGAAGCGGTCGCGCCGCTGATGCCTGACGAACGCCCGCGCTACCTGATGGGCGTCGGCACGCCGGAGGACTTGATCGAGTCGGTCGCGCGCGGCGTGGACATGTTCGACTGCGTGATGCCGACGCGCAACGGGCGCAACGGCCAGGCGTTCACCTCGCGCGGCAAATTGAACATCAAGAACGCGCGCTGGGCCACGGACGCCCGCCCGCTCGACGAGTCGTGCGCCTGCGCCGTCTGCCGGAGGCATTCGCGCGCGTACCTGCGCCACCTGTTCATGTCGGGCGAGATGCTCGCGGCGGTGCTGCTGTCGCACCACAACCTCGCGTTCTTCCTTGACACCATGCGACGCGTCAGGCAAGCTATCCGGTCTGGCGAATTCACGCGATTTCGGCGGGAGTTTCTTGTGGGAATAGGCTCCGGCGTCAGGTGAGCCGGCGACCCGTTCGAGCGCCGCACTCCTCTCTCGGAAAACTGTTTTTCGGCTGAGTCCGGGGAGGCGCGCGCCGTCGGTCGCCCGGTCGTCGGTTTTGCTTTGTCCGGCTGGACGCCCGCGCGAGTGACAGAGGTTTAATTCAGAAAATCTGAGACAGGGATTAAGGGTTTGAGATTTCAGGTCTGAGATTTCAGATTCCCGTGCTTCGATGACCAATCTCGCTTTCATCTTTCAGGGCGCGGCGGGCGGCGGGCTGCTCGTCACGCTGATGCCGTTCCTGCTCATCTTCGGCGTCTTCTACTTTCTCATCATCGTCCCCCAGCGCCGCCGCCAGAAGGCCCTCCAGGATATGGTCTCGCAGCTCAAGGCGGGCGATAAGATCATCACGTCCGGCGGCATCATCGCCACCGTCACAGCCGTCCGCGAGGCTTCGCTGCTGGTGCGCAGCGCCGACAAGTCAATACTCGAAATCACGCGCGCCTCAGTCGCGGGCATGCACGGGAGCGAGGAGAAGGGGAGTTAAAGAAGCCGTTAGCTGTTAGCCGTTAGCTTTTAGCTTTGTCTGACGGCGAGTGGCCGAGGTTCAGAATCGAAGCTGTCCGTCCAGTCCGGCTAACAGCTAACAGCTAACAGCTAATAGCTAATAGCTTTCATCATGAAAAAGAATCTTCTTCAGCGCGTCATCATCATCGCCGTCGTGACGCTCATCGGTCTGTGGATCGTCCTGGGGCCGCGCCACAAGCCGACGGCCAAAGACTTCACGCCGGCGGGCATCCAGAACACCCTGCGCGAGAACATACACCTCGGATTAGACCTGCGCGGCGGCTCGCACCTCGTCATGCAGGTGCAGGTGCAGGAGTACCTCCAGAAGCTGACCGAGGCCACCGCCAACGGCGTGCAGCAGGCGGCGCAGCAGCTCGGCTACGACGTGAAGGAGGTGCGGCCCGAAGTCGAAGGCAACAACTTCCGCATCGTGCTCGTCGCCAACGATCCGTCGAAGATACCGGAGATGCGCGACCAGTTGCCGCGCAAAGTTAACGACTTCGACCCGAACACTTGGGCGGCGACGACGAGCGGCAACACCGTCACCTGGGAGATGACCGACCGCGCCAAGTCAGACCTCGGCACGCGCGCCACCCAGGACGCGATGAAGATCATAGACTCGCGCATCAACGCCATCGGCGTCGCCGAGCCGACTTTGCAGGAGCACGGCTCGTCCAGCTCGCACCAGATTCTCTTGCAGATGCCGGGCATGTCCGACCCGGAGCGCGTCAAGGATCTGCTCAAGACCGAGTCGCGGCTGGAGTTGATGAAGGTCGTCAGCCCGAACAACCCCGCGCCGATCAAGACCTACCCGACGAAGGAGGAGGCCGTCGCCTCGCTCGGCGGCAACGTCCCCGCGAACCGCCGCGTGCTCCCTTACAAGGAGCGCGACGAGCCGACGCAGGCCGGGCAGAACCCGTCCGCGCCGAACCAGCCGAAGTCCTGGGTCGTCGTCGAAAACCCCGCGGTCGTTGACGGCAGCGAATTGCGCAGCGCCGAGGCCGTCTCTTCCGGCCCGACGGGCAGCGAAGAGGGCTACCGCATCAGCTTCACCCTGAAGCCTTCGGGCGCGCAGAAGTTCGGCGCGTGGACTGCCGCCAACGTCGGCGCGTACATGGCCGTCGTCCTGAACGACGAGGTTCAGTCCGCGCCCTTCATCAAGTCGCAGATCACGGACTCCGGCCAGATTGACGGCAACTTCACGAAGGATTCGGCCAACGGACTGGCGCTCACGCTCCGCTCTGGCGCACTCCCCGCCAGGATCATCTACCTCGAAGAGCGCACCGTGGGGCCGAGCCTCGGAGCCGACTCGATACGCGCGGGCGTGACGGCCTGTGTCATCGGCCTCTTTCTCGTCGTGCTGACGATGGTCGTTTACTACCGCTGGTCGGGCATCAACGCCGTCGTCGCGCTGATGCTCAACACCATTCTGACGCTGGCCGCCCTGATCGTCTTCGACGCGACGCTGACGCTGCCCGGCATCGCCGGCATCATCCTCGGCATCGGCATGGCCGTTGACTCGAACGTGCTCATCTTCGAGCGCATCCGTGAGGAGTTGCATTCGGGCAAGACCGTGCCCTCGGCCATTGACCTCGGATTCTCGCGCGCCTTCATCACGATCATTGACACGCACGTCACCATCGTCATCTCGTCGCTGTTCCTGTTCGTCTTCGGCACGGGGCCGATCCGCGGCTTCGCCGTCACGCTCGTTTTGGGACTGCTCGCCAACCTGTTCACGGCAGTCTATGTCTCGCGCACCATCTTCATCTGGGAGCTTTCGCGCAAGCACGGTCGCGTCCAGACGCTCAGCATTTAAAGGCGTAAACCGTGAACCGTAAACCGTGACAAGTTAACAACGGTTTTTTCTCGTCACGGTTTACGGTTCACGGTTCACGGGAATTTATATGTTTCAGCTATTCCACAACGTAAACCTCGACTGGCTCAAGCTGCGGAAGTTTTTCATCCTGCTCTCGACGACGATCATGCTGGCGGGGCTGGCCTCGGCGCTCGTCCGTCACCGCTTCCACCCCGGCGGCACCGAGGCGTTCAACCTCGGCATTGACTTCAAGGGCGGCACGGTCGTCACTGCCGACTTCAAGCAGCGCCCCGCGCCCGAAGCCATCCGCGACCGCCTGCACTCCGCGGGCGTCTCCGACCCCATCATCCAGCCCGTCACGGACAAGCCGGGCGAGGTGCTCATCCGCCTGCCGCAGATGGAGACGGGCCAAGCCGCCGGGCAGACGCAGGTTGACGTGGGGCGCGCGAAGGTCGCCGAGGCCCTGAAGACTTTCGGCACTCAGGTTGACCCGAACGCCGACTTCCCCGCCGAAGGCAACGCCTTCAAGATCGTCGGCACGGACGCCGTCGGTGCGGTCGCGGGCGCGGCGCTCCGCAACCAGGCCGTCGCCGTCACGCTCCTCGCGCTCGTCGGCATCCTGCTCTACATCGCCTTCCGCTTCGAGTGGACTTACGGCGCGGCGGCTGTGATCGCGGTCTTCCACGACGTTCTCATCACGCTCGGCTTCTTCTCCATCTTCCAGTTCGAGGTCAACCTGACGGTCATCGCCGCGCTCCTCACCCTCGTCGGCTTCTCCGTCAACGACACCATCGTCGTCTTCGACCGCATCCGCGAAAACCTCCGCATGCACCGCCGCTCTACTCTGTACGACGTGACCAACGACTCGATCAACCAAACGCTCTCGCGCACGATCATCACGTCGGGCCTCGTCTTCCTCTCGGTGCTCGCGCTCGTGCTCTTCGGCGGCGAGGTCTTGCGCGGCTTCTCCATCGCGCTCCTGATCGGCATCATCTTCGGCACGTACTCCTCGGTCGCCGTCGCCAGCCCGATCATGGTCTGGTGGCAGCAACGGCTCGAAGCCGGCAGGACTCAGACCACGACCGCGGGCACGCGCGGCGGCGGCACGCGCCCGAGTCCGACGCAGGGCACGCGCAGCGCGAAGGCCAGCGCGGCGGCACGCTAGGGGACTGCACAGCCGGGGTTGCCCGTCGCGCACGGCTGCGGGCGCGCTGAAAGTCTTCGGCGAAGGTCAATTTGCGTCGCTGTGAATTTTTACCGAACAAAAAAAAAGGCCCGGCATCTAAGCAATCGAACGGCGTGGAAGCAGAAGCGTGGCGAAGTCCATTTTATGCTTGACTTCGCCGCGGATTGCGACTTAGACTGAGCGCGTTGCTGGCCAATTAGTTTTATTACGAACGCGCCCGTCTCGCCGCGGAAGTGTGAGGCGGAAGTTTGGGCGTGAGCGTCCGTGTCCGAAGGGCTGGCCGAACCCGTTTCATTCCCCGTGTGGCAAGCGTGAAGGACTTCTTTAGACGGCGCGTTCGCTTCTAGCGCGCGGTCGGGCGCTTCGACCATTCCCCGTTCCCTGATTTAGGCACAAAGTTACAACCAAGCGGACGTTTTTTCATTGAAAACGTTTTGGAATCACAACTCTTATACGAGAGTCCCGTGATTGAATAAGTCGTAACCCCTGACCCGCCCGGCACCGGAAGAGGGAGGATAGAGAGATGTTCGACACGCTAGTCGAGTCCGGCTCGCACTCAGACGACCTTGCGCGCAAGGGCTCTTTCTTTCTCGGCACGATGGTCATCTACGCGATAGTGCTGGTGGCCGTCACGGTCATCGGCATCTACTGGTACAACGATTCGATACCAGACCCCAGCCTCGAACTCCTGACGCTGGTCGCGCCCGCGCCGATGCAGACGCAGGAGGAGGCCAAGCCGAAGGACGAGCCGAAGCCCGCGAAGGCCGAGCCGCAGACGGCGATGGTCAAGGAGATGGCCGTCATCGCCCCGGTCACGCAGAACAAAGAGATCGCGTCCGAGAAGGCCAAAGTCGTCCAGACCAATAAGACGCTCAGCATTCAGGTCGGCGACAGGGACATCGGCGACGTGAACGCTGTCTCGACCGGCAACGTGGTCGGGGTCGGCACGGGCGGCGGCGGCGGCGGCACGGGCGGCGGCGCTCCCGCCGTGGTAAGCAACGACGAGCCGCCCCCGCCTCCTCCGGCCCCGAAGCCGACGCCTCCGAAGACCATCGTTTCGGGCGGCGTGCTGAACGGCAAGGCCATCTCGAAGCCGCAGCCCGCCTACCCGCCGATTGCGAAGGCGGCCCGCGCACAAGGGACGGTGACCGTGCAGATCGTCGTGGACGAATCGGGGCGCGTCATCTCGGCCAGCGCGGTGAGCGGACACCCGCTCTTGCAGCAGGCGGCGGTCGCCGCGGCGCGGCAGGCGAGGTTCTCGCCGACTCTGTTGTCGGGGCAGCCCGTTAAAGTCTCCGGCGTTATCACGTACAACTTCGTGCTTCAGTAAAGCGGGGCGCGGATGCGTCCGCCGCCGCCGCACGCTCGTTCGGAGGCGGCGGCGCTCGGCGGGCCGAAGCGCGCCCCTTCTGCCGAAGCGCTCTTGCCATCAACGAAAACCTTTGGAGGAATTTCCACCGTGACTATTCTGTTGAGCATCATCGGGAGCAAGGCTCTCGGAGTCCTGGTCTTCCTGTTCCAGGCGGCGGCACAACCAGGCGGCGCGGCCCCGGCTCCGGGTGAACAGAACCTCAAGGACGTGTTCACCATGAGCGAGATGATCAAGCACCTCGGCTGGGTGGCGCTGACCGTCATCGTCATCCTGCTCATCATGAGCATGTACTCCATCGCGATCATGGTCGAGCGCTTCCTGACCTACTCGGCGGCCAAGAAGCAGTCGCGCGAGTTCGCCCCGCGCGTCGCGCAGGCCCTGAAGAACGACCGCATCGAGGAGGCCATCAACATCAGCGACAAGCACAAGAAGTCGCACCTCGCGATGGTCGTCAACGCGGGCCTCCAGGAGTTCCGCGCGCACGATGCCAGCTCGGACATCTCCGGCGACGAGATCGAGGCGTCGAAGCGCGCCCTGCAACGCGCCATCGCCATCAAGAGTGCCGAGTTCAAGCGCGGCCTTTCCGGTCTCGCCACCATCGGCTCGACCGCCCCGTTCGTCGGACTCTTCGGCACGGTGTTCGGCATCATCAACGCCTTCACCGGCATGAAGGCCGCCGAGGGCGCTGGCATCGGCGCGGTGGCGGGCGGCATCGCCGAGGCGCTTCTGACGACGGCCTTGGGTCTCGCCGTGGCCGTGCCCGCCGTGTGGCTCTTCAACTATTTCACGGGCAAGGTTGACGGCTTCATCGTCGAGATGGACAACTCGGCGTCCGAGCTGATTGACTATTTCCTGAAGAACCGCACGCGGCAGCTCAGGTCGTAGGCTTTTTGAAGAGTTTCGGCGCGTCCGCGCCAGCGGGCCGCGCGCGCCTACCTTCGAGTTCGCGCGCGACCGCGGGGCGGCGGCGCGCCTCGGCCCGCCGAGGAGGGGCCAGGAGATAAAGCGATGGGAATGGATGCAGGCGGTGGAGGCAGCAACCTCCAGTCCAACATTAACGTCACGCCGATGGTGGACATCATGCTGGTGCTGCTGATCATCTTCATGGTCATCACGCCGATGCTTCAGGCGGGCGTCTCGGTCGCGCTCCCGCGCGACATGCGCAACCCGGACGAAGACCCGGCCATCATCAAGGAGACCTCGGTCGTGGTCGCGGTCACGGAGAACGGCGACCTCTACATCGGGAAGAAGAAGATTGACAAAGACCAGCTCAAGAAGGAAATAGACGAGAAGATGGCGACCAAGTCGGATCAGGATCGCATCGTCTATCTGCGCTGCGACATTAACGCCAGCTACAAGTCGGTCGTCGACACCATCAACCTGATCCGCGACTCCGGCATTGACCAGATCGGCCTGGTCGCCGACAAGAGGAAGGGCATGGGCGCTGCCGCCCCGGCCACGGGCGGGCCGAACAACCCCGCGACGAGCGCGCCGGCCCCGCCCGCCTCGTAGAAGGCGGAGGACTTTCAAGCAGACGGAGGACTAGTCACATGGCAATGACCGCAGGCGGCGCGGGGGCGGCCCCGAACATCAACGTCACGCCGCTCATAGACATTCTGCTGGTGCTGCTGATCATCTTCATGGTCATCTCGCCCTTGAAGCCCGCCCGCTTCAAGACGCTCGTGCCGGAGAAGAGCGAGAACCTGAACGCGAACGCCAAGCAAAGCCCGCTCACGCTAATCGTCAACATCAAGAAAGACCTCTCGGCGGAGTTGGTGAAGGGCGGCAACCACGTCGTTGACGCCTCGGTCAACGACCCCAGCCCACTCGGCTCGGCGCTGGCGACCGAGTTCAAGGCCCGGAGGGAGCAGCAGAATTGGAAGGCGGGTTTCGAGAGCCGCGCCGACCTCCCGCCCGACCTGCGCATCGAGAAGACGGTCTTCATCAAAGCCCCGGAGAACTTCAAGTACGGCGACGTGGTGAAGGTCATCGACGCCGTCAAGGGCGCGGGCGCTGACCCCGTCGGCCTCCAGACGGAGGCGCTGGAGCCGTAGAAACGTTCGCGCCGAGCGAGCGCCCGCCGCCGAGTCGTTTTTTCGTCTCGGCGGCGGCAGAAACGTCTCGGCGCGCTCTTGTCCCCTTCGGACGTGAAGTTTCAGACTTTTGCCCGGAGCAATCATCCAATGAAACTCTCTCGAATCAGCATCGTGGCGCTCCTCGTCGCGCTGGCCGCGACCTCCGGCGGGTGCGCGATCGTCAACCGCGTTCGGGCCAAGAACGCGCTGAACGAGGGCGCGCGCGCCTACCGCGACGGCAGGTTCTCTGACGCGGAGACGAGTTTCCGCAAGGCCTACGAACTCGACCCCTCGGAGAAGAACGCGCCGCTGTTTATCGCCCGCGCCATCCAGCAGCAATACAAGCCCGGCGTCCAGGCGCCGGAGAACGTCGAGGTCGGCAACCGCGCCATCGCCGCCTACCAGGACATCCTCGCCAAAGACCCGCAGAACGAGGACGCCTACAAGGCGATAGTCTATCTCTACGGGCAGATGAAGAACGACGCCAAGGTGCAGCAGATGCTCACCGAGCGCGCCAGCCTCGATTCCATCCCGAAGGATAAGCGCGCCGAGGCGCTGGTCATCCTGGCCTCGAAGCAGTGGCAGTGCTCCTACGACATCACCGAGCAGAAAGAGAACAAGACGACCGAGAACAAGCCGGACAAGGTTCTCATCCACTACAAGAAGCCCGCCAACCAGGCCGACTTCGACAAGGCCAACCAGTGCGCGACCGAGGGCTTGAGGCTCGCGGAGCAGGCCGTCAACCTCGACCCGAACAACCCGAACGCCTGGACGCAGAAGACCAACCTCCTGCGCGAGAAGACGAAGCTCGCGGAGATGGCGGGTGACGCCAAGGCCAAGGACGACTACAACGCGCAGGCGCAGCAGGCGCTCGAAACGCAGACGCGCCTCGCCGCCGAGGCGAAGAAAAAGCAGGAGGCCGAGCAGGCCGCCTCGCCGACGCCGCCCGCGAGCTAAACCGCGCCGCTTCTGAACCAGACCGCGGCGGCGTCGAATCCCCTCCGCGGCGCGCCGCGTCCGACTTACATTCCCTGGTGGTGCCCGGCTTCCCGTCGGGCACCACCTGTTTCTATAATGGCTGTTAGCTGTTGGCTATTAGCTTTTAGCCAGACCGCCGCCGCTCGGCGGCCCGGCAAATAAAAGCGGGTGTGCTTCATCAAACCAAAGGCTAACAGCTAAAAGCTAATAGCCAACAGCTTTCTTTTATGATTCGCATCGAGGAGATAGTCGAAAAGGTTGGGCGCAACCACCCGCAGGCCGACCTGGACGTTTTGCGACGCGCGTACTTCTTCTCCGCGCTCCACCACAAGGGCCAGACGCGCGCCTCCGGCGAGGCCTACCTCGTGCACCCGCTCGAAGTCGCCAACATCCTCGCCGACATGCGCCTCGACGAAGTGTCGGTCGCCACCGGCCTCCTCCACGACGTGGTCGAGGACACGCTCGTCGAGCTGGATGTCATCCGCGACTCCTTCGGCGAAGAGATCGCACACCTCGTTGACGGCCTCACGAAGCTGGCGCAGATCAGCAACCAGTCGCGCGAGGAGCAGCAGGCCGAGAACGTGCGCAAGATGCTCCTGGCGATGGTTGACGACGTGCGCGTCGTGCTGGTGAAGCTCGCCGACCGTCTCCACAACATGCGCACGCTCCAGTACCTCAAGCCCGAAAAGCGCCGCCGCATCGCGCAGGAGACCCTGGACATCTTCGCGCCCATCGCGCACCGCCTCGGCATGGGCCGCCTGCGCGGCGAGCTGGAAGACTTGGCGTTTAAGCACCTCCACCCTGAAGAGTATCGCGAACTGGCCGAGCAGTTGGAGCGACGGCGCAAGGAGCACGAGGCTTTCCTCGGCGAGGTGACCGCGCGCATCGAGGAGAAGATGCGCGAGGCCGACGTGCCGCTCGTCAGCGTCGAGGGGCGCGTCAAGCGCCTCTACTCGATCCACAAGAAGCTCAAGCGGCAGAAGATTCAGCTCGACCAGGTTTACGACCTCATCGCCGCGCGCATCATCACGCCCGACGAGACGCGCTTCTGCTACGCCGCGCTCGGCGTCGTCCACACGCTCTGGCAGCCGATTCCGGGCCGCTTCAAGGACTGGATCGCCACGCCGCGCGACAACCTCTACCAGTCCTTGCACACCTCCGTCATCGGCACGAAGGGCCAGCCCTTCGAGATTCAGATTCGCACCGGGGAGATGCACCGCATCGCTGAGGAGGGCGTCGCCGCGCACTGGAAGTACAAGGAAGGCCGCCGCGGCGCGCACGACGACGACGAGGCCTTCCAGTGGCTCCGGTCGCTCGTCGAGTGGTCGCAGGAGGTGAAGGACTCGCGCGACTTCCTCGAATCCCTCAAGCTCGATCTCTACCCGAAGGACGTTTACGCCTTCACACCGATGGGCAAGGTCATCCAGCTCCAGCGCGGGGCCACCCCCGTTGACTTCGCCTACATGATTCACACCGAGGTCGGCAACACCTGCACGGGCGCGCGCATCAACGGGCGGATAGTTCCGCTCAGGACGGCCATCCAGAACGGCGACGTGGTCGAAATCCTGACCTCGCCGAACGCCAGGCCCTCGCGCGACTGGCTGAACTTCGTCAAGACCTCGCGCGCGCGCAACCGCGTCCGCCACTCGGTCGCCGAGCAGCAGCGGGCGGAATCAATCGAGCTGGGCCGCAAGCTCTTCGAGAAGGAGGCCGCGCGCTTCCGCCTCTCGCCGAAGAAACTGCTCTCGGACGGCGACGGCGAGTTCAAGCGCATCGCCAACGAGTACGGCTACGGGCGCGTGGACGACCTGCTCGCGGCGGTCGGCTACGGCAAGATCATGCCGCGCAACGTCATCGCCAAGTACCTCGGCCCGGAGAAATTCGCGGAGATCGAGCAGAAGAAGGAGTCGCCGCTCAGAAGTCGCGTCAGCGCGGGCGTGCAGGCGGTCAAGAAGTTCATACGCCTCGGCGAGGACTCAATCGTCGTGCGCGGCGTTGACGATTTGCTGGTGACGCGCGCGCGCTGCTGCAACCCCGTCCGCGGCGAGGAGATCGTCGGCTACGTCACGCGCGGCAAGGGCGTGGCAGTGCACGCGCGCCGCTGCACGAACGTCGGGCAGTTAATGGTGAACCCGGAGCGCGTCGTCGAGGTCGAGTGGGCCGACGCGGGCGCGGGCGAGGCCGCCTACGCCGTCCGCCTGCTCGCCATCACGGAGAACCGGACGGGGATGATCGCCGACGTGACGAACGCCATCAAGGACATCAAGACCAACATCCGCGCCTCGAACGCCTCGGTCGAGCCGGACAACCGCGGTCGCATCGAGGTCACGGTCGAGGTCTTCGACCTCAAACACCTCGACAAGGTCATGTCTTCCATCCGCAAAGTCCCCGGCGTCCTCGACGTTGAGCGCGTCCAGGGCGCGGCGTGAAAGAAGCCGTCAGCGGCCAGCACTTAGCCTTCAGCCAAAATCTTCCGAAGCCCGGCGATTGTGCATCCACTTCCCGCCTCGGAGACATCAATACACCTGCGCCGGTAAGTTTAAGCTGAGTGCTGAGTGCTGACGACTTCTAGGTTTGCCGTGCGAAGGACGCTCTGTTAGAATCTGCAATTTGTTTGCAGCCCCGCGAAAAGAGATTATCAAGACCTTGAAGCAGATCATCACAACGGACCACGCGCCGCAGGCCATCGGGCCATACTCGCAGGCCGTCGTCGCGGGCGGATTGGTCTTCGCGTCGGGGCAGATTCCGATTGATCCGGCGACGGGGCAGTTCGTCGAGGGCGGCGTCTCGGAGCAGACCCGGCAGGTCTTGCGCAACCTCTCGAAGGTGCTCGAAGCCGCGGGCACTGGACTCGACCGCGTCGTCAAGACCACGGTCTTTTTGGCCGACATGAACGACTTCGCGGAGATGAACGAGGCTTACGGGAAGGTCTTCGGCGAGAACCCGCCGGCGCGCTCGACCGTCCAGGCGGCGCGCCTGCCGCGCGACGCGCGCGTCGAGATTGACGTGATCGCGCTCGCGGGCGAGGGGTGAGCTTCCAGCGTTTAGAGTTCAGCCTTCAGGCTGCGCCGGGAAGACACGCTAAAGCGTGAACTCTAAACAGAACGAGCCAAGGCGTGAACCCTGGACGGCAAACGAAAGGCGGCAGGCGTCCGTCGGATGACGAGACGCACGCCGCCCGGGTTGATTGAAAAGTTTTGGGGTTTAAGCGGCCTTCGCGACCTTGCCCGCCTTGATGCAGGTCGTGCAGACCTTCATGCGGACGTTGCCGCCCTGCGGGCGCCGGACGCGTATGGATTGCAGGTTGGGGTCGAAGCGGCGGCGCGTGCGGTTGTTCGCGTGCGAGACGTTGTTGCCGAACTGCGGCCCCTTGCCGCAGACTTCGCATCGTTTAGCCATTGCGTGTGTAGAACCTCCGGGCATTAAAAGGGCGCGGGCCGCGCGCGTTGCATCACACGGACGCGGCGGCGGCGCACGTCGGAAACGAAAACTTATAGCAAACGGGTTCGGGCAGCGTCAAGTTGGGCCGCCTCCACGGCGCGGCGCTTTCCCGGATCGGGTGAGATAATTCGAGAGTCCAGTTAAGGAGCAGAGAGTCAAAGTGCGTAGAGTCTTCAAACAAGCAGCAGTCGTCGCCTTCGTCGCGGCGCTCCCGTTCGTCCTGTCCGCGTGCGGCCCGAAAGGCAGCGCCAACGGCAAGGACGTGGCCGCCACCGTCAACGGCAAGGAGATCACGCTCGCCGAGGTTGACCGCATCATCAACCAGCAGACGCAGGGACAGCCGTTGCCCGCGCTCCAACAGGCGGCGGCCCGCCTCTCTGCGCTCGACAACCTGATCCAGCGCGAGGCCGTCTATCTGCGCGCCGAGAAGGAGAAGACCGTCCCGACCGACGACGAGTTGAACACCTACCTCAGCCAGCAGAAGCAGCAGTACACGGCTGAGGAGTGGGCGAAGAAGCTGAGCGAGAACAAGCTCACGGAGGAGCAGGTGCGCGACGAGGCCCGCAAAGACCTCGCCATCAACAAGCTCCAGGACAAGCTCTTCGGGAAGATTACGATTCGCGACCAGGAGATCGTTGATTTCTACAACAACAACCGCGAGCAGTTCGTCAACCCGCGCGGCGTCTCCCTCGCCGACATCGTGACCGACCCGCGCGACAGCGGCGGGGCTTACCAGAACGACGCGAAGAGCGACGCCGAGGCCGCCGCCAAGATCAACGGCCTCTCGGCGCAGCTCAAGACCGGTGCCGACTTCGCGACGGTCGCGCGCGCCTTCAGCGAAGATCAGAGCGGCGTCCACGGCGGCGACATCGGGTTCGCCAAGGAGGAAGACCTCAGGCAGACCGGCTTCCCCGCCGACTTAATCGGCAGGCTGTTCAATACGATGAAGGTGGGCGACATCACCGAGCCGATTCACTTCCCGGACGGTCGCTGGGTTATCTTCAAGCTGACGAGCCGGCAGCTTGAGACCAAGCCACTCGCGCTCGAAGACCCCGGCGTGCGCGACCAGATCAAGCAGGCCCTCATCGAGCAGCGGCAGAACATCCTGCAACAGGCGCTCATCCGCAACGCGATGAGCGACGCGACGGTCGTCAACAAACTGGCCGAGAGCATGCTCAACGACCCGAACATGCTCGGCGGCTTGCAGCAGGTCGCGCCCGGCGCGTCGCCGTCGCCCGCGGGTGCGGCCTCGCCCGCCGCCACGACCGCGCCGTCGGCGACGACCGCGCCGTCTTCGTCAGCGACGCCCGCCGCGAGCGCGAAGCCCGCTGCTGTCACGGCAACGCCCAGACCTCAGCCGACCCACGCGGCTGCCCCGACCGCGGGGCCTTCGCCGAAGAGGTAAGTGAAGGCAAAAGGCAAGAGGCAAAAATCAAAAGGCAAAAGTGAAGACGGCGGGCGGCGCGGCCCTCGTCTTCCATTTTTGCCTTTTGCCTTTTGCAGTCTGCCTTTTGCCTTTCAGAAAGGCCAAGCTCACGCATCTAACCGTCTATGCTTTTCCGCCTGACTGACGTTCACAAGTCCTACGCGGCGCAGGAGGTCTTGCGCGGCGCGTCTTTGCAGGTCAACCCCGGCGAGCACGTCGGGCTGGTGGGCCGCAACGGCGCGGGCAAGACCACCCTGTTCCGCCTCGTCAACGGCGAAGAGTCGGCGGATCGCGGCGACGTTGTGCGTGCGCGCGGCCTGCGGCTCGGCCTGCTCGAACAGCACGTTGACTTCGAGCCGGGCACGACCGTCCACGAAGCCGCGCTCGCGGCCTTCGGCGAGCTTCAGGCGATAGAGCACGAGATGCACCAGCTCGAACACCGCATGGCCGAAGCGCCCGACGATCTGGACGCGGTGCTCGAACGCTACAGCGAGCTGCAACACGAGTTCGAGCGGCAGGGCGGCTTCGAGTACGCGGCCAGGGCCGAGGCCATCCTGCAAGGTCTCGGCTTCGAACGCGACGCGTGGGCGACGCCGACCGAGATTCTTTCAGGCGGGCAGAAAAACCGCCTCGGCCTCGCGCGCCTCCTGCTCGCCGAGCCGGACGTGCTCCTGCTCGACGAGCCGACCAACCACCTCGACGTGTCGGCGGTCGAATGGCTCGAAGAGTTCCTCTCCTCCTACAAGTCTGCCTACGTCATCATCAGCCACGACCGTTATTTCTTAGACCGCGCCTGCACGCGCATCGTCGAGATCGAGAACGGTCGCGCGGTCAGTTACAACGGCAACTACTCCGACTTCCTCGTCGAGCGCGAGGAGCGGCGCGAGGCACAGATGCGCGCCTACGAGAACCAGCGCCAGCTCATCGCCAAGACCGAGGAGTTCATCCGCCGCAACCTCGCGGGCCAGAAGACCAAGCAGGCCAAGTCGCGCCGCAAGATGCTGGAGAAGCTGGAGCGCGTTGACGCGGTGCGCCCCGACCAGTCTTCGGGTAATTTTCAACTTCAGAAGGTCGAGCGCGCCGGTACGCACGTCCTCACGGTCAAGGACGCCGCAATCGGCTACCCCGGCTATCTACTCGCCGGAGACATCACGTTCATCCTGCGCCGCGGCGAAGCCCTAGGGATCATCGGCCCGAATGGTTCGGGCAAGACGACGTTTTTAAAGAGCGTGCTTGGCAAGCTGCCGCAGCTCGCGGGCGAAATCCGCTGGGGCGCGAACGTCTCCGTCGGCTACTACGCGCAGCAGCTCGACGACCTCGACGAGCGCAACGAGGTCATCATGGAGCTGCGCCGCGTCGCACCCTCGACGGCGACCGCCGGAGAGCTTCGCGGCTTCCTCGCGCGCTTCCTCTTCACCGGCGACGACGTTTACAAGCACGTCGCCGATCTTTCGGGCGGCGAGAAGGGACGCCTGGCGCTCGCCAAGCTCATCTACTCGCGCGTCAACGTCCTCGTCCTCGACGAGCCGACGAACCACCTCGACATCCCCTCGCGCGAGTCGCTCGAAGAAGCACTCGACGCCTACGACGGCACAATCATCACCATCAGCCACGACCGATACTTCCTCGACCGCGTCGCCACGCAGATACTCGCGCTCGACGGCGAGGGCCGGGCAGAACATTACGAGGGCGACTACACCGAGTACCACGACTGGAAGGCCGCACGCCGCGCCGCCGAGTTGTCGGCGAAGTCCGAGCGTGAGAAGCTGGCGGCGTCGAAGCCCGCGCCGCGTGAAGACTTGAAGGGCGGTCGTGACGCGGGCGCGGGCGCGAAGGCGCAGGGCGGCAAGGACTCGAAGAGGAAGAAGGGGCGGGCGCGCGACGCGCGGGCGGTCGAGGAGGAGATAGCCGTGGCTGAAAAGCGCCTCGCCGCGCTCGGCGGGGAGATGTCAACGCCTGGGGCCGCGCGAGACGCCGGGCGTCTCGCGCGCCTCAACGAGGAATACACGAGGACTGAAGAGCGCCTGCGCGAGCTTTACGAGGAGTGGGAGCGCATCGTCGCTGAGGCGGCGAGCGCGTAGAGTCTAAGCCCTCACTGCCACACGAACGTGTAGCTGATCGTGCCGGTGACCTTGATGGGCTGGCCGGAGAGCGTCGTCGGCGAGAACTTCGCGAGCCGCGCGGCCTGCACCGCCGCCTTCTGAAGCATCGGGTGGCCGGAGACAGCGTGCGCCTCGACGACCTTGCCGTCTTCGTCAATCGTCACCTCGACGACGACCAAACCTCGCGCGCCCGCGCTCCTGGCAGCCGCCGGGTAGATGGGCCTTGGAAGGTTGGTCGCCTTGCTGTTGAGCACGCCGCCTGAGACGGGCGTCCTGGGCCGCGTCTCCTCTTTCGGCGCGGCATCGGGCGAAGGCTCCGGCGTCGGCGTCGGACTGGGAGTGGTCGCCGGTTCTGACATCGCAGTCGGCGGCGGCGACGCCGCGATTGTCGTCAGCGTGAACGTCGGCGCGGCGTCGGGTGCGTTCGCGGTCGGCTTAGAATGATCGTCTTCGTCAGGGCCATCGGGGCCGATCTTGCGCCCCGCGTTGTCGTCGCGCTTGGCCCTTGCGTCGCCGTCGGTCGAACGTCTCTGCGCGGCGAGATCAGTCGGGGGCCGTGCGGCGCTCGCGACGTATTCGGTGCTGGAAGAGTTCGCCGCTTTGTTGCGGGCCGCCGAGGGGTAGAAGCCTTTGCGAGCGCGGACGCGCAAGGCGGGGCGCGTCTTCACGCGGAGGCCGATGAAGCGGAAGAAGTTGTCGCGGCGGTCGTCCTGCGGGTAGTAGCTGAGGAGGTACTGCTGCGAGAGGTCGAGCGAGATTTGCGTGAACACCGCGTCGAGGTCTGCGACCGACTGCGGCACATAGACCGCGCCGCCCGTCTGCTCGGTGAGTTTGTACATGCGCTGCTCCGAGAAGGTGTCGTGAAGGTTCGGGTCTTCGACTTGTCGCGTCTGCACGACATAGACCTGGCACTCGGCGCGCAGCGCGCGGTTGACAGCGTCCTCGAAGCTCACGTCGCTCACGGTGTCCGTGCCGTCGGAGACGATGACGAGGACTTTGCGCCCCTCAAGCGAGCGCATGTAGTCGGAGGCCTGCGCGACGGCGTCGAAGAGCGCGGTCGCGCCGTCGGGCTTGCCGAAATTCTGGACGGTACGGACGAGGCGGCTCACGTCGTTCGTGAGCGGCAGCGAGAGCACGGCATTGGTCGAGACCGAGTAGACGGCGGCGCGGTCAATGGGGCGCACGACCGACTGGAAGAAGCGCACTGCGGCCTGCTTCTCGAACTCGCGCGCCGACGAGAGGCTGGCGCTGTTGTCGAAGAGCAGCGCGACCTGGACGGGCGTCTCCGAGCGGCTGAGGTCGCCTATCTGTTTCACCTCGCCGTCCACGCGCAGCTCAAAGTCTTCGACCTTGAGGTCTGTGACCGCGCGCCCGCGCCCGTCAACCACCGTGGCCGGGATGATGACGAGGTTCGAGTCAACGCGCACCACTTCGTCGTCGCCGACCGCCTCCGACTCCTGGGAGCCTGTGTTGTTCGACTGCCTGGGGCCGGGGTTGTCGGGTTGCGCGGCGGGCCGCGCGGCCTCGTCCTTCGTGCCGACGGTGCGCGGGCGCGTCGAGGGTGTCGGCGCGGGCTGCTGGGGCGCGGCCTGCGACGCCTGCGCGGCGGCGCTTCGCGCGGCGAGCGGGGAAGCGAGCAGGAGGCACAGCGAGAGGCAGAGGCGAAGCCGCCGCGCACGCGGGCGGACTGCGTCGTCGCCCGCGGCGTGTGAAGTCTCTGGCCGTTGAGGAATCTTCGGGGACAAGTCTCTCAAATCTCCAGTTCTCTAAACTCTCGCGGCGGGCGGCGCGTCCGCGTGAGGACGCGCCGGAGCATCAATGAGTCCGGCTTTGACGGGAATAAAATTTTCCGGCGCTTGCGTCGTCGCGCACCAGACGGAAAAGACCAATCCGCGCGCTTTTCCGAACCCGCGGCGGGTTGCGCGGCGAAGCCTATGCTAACACTTCGCGGCGCTTTTACTCTAGCTCCTCCCACAATCTTGCGGCTCGGCTGCCGCCGTCCGTGCCGCGCTTGACACGGGCCGAAAGCCCTTGCTAACTTAACCTTCCGCTGGTTCGGAGTAATTTGAATTTCCGCAAAGCCTGTAGGCACGTAGCTCAGCCCGGTAGAGCACTACCTTGACACGGTAGGGGTCTGCGGTTCAAATCCGCACGTGCCTATTTACCACTTTCCCCTACACTTTCAACGGTTTAGACCGCCTTCGCGGTCGCCTCTTCCGGCTCTCTCGTAGCCGATTTTTCCCGGATTTTTCCCGACACCGCCCCGAAAATCACTATCTCGGACGGCTCATATTCGAGACTCTCGACCGCGCGGCACATCGCCTCCCACGTCGTATGTGAATAACCGACCGTCACGCGGGACTCTTGGCCGAAGCCCCTGACGGGGCGGACGTGGCCGAGCAGTGCCGAGATCGTCGAGTTCGGAACGTAGCGCTCCTGCAAACGGGTTGCGAAGGTGTGTCTTAGATCGTAGGGGCGGAGGTTTGTGATCTTCGCCCTCCGGCAAGCAGACGTGAAGCCCTTCTTAATGCTGGCGAAGGGCTGGCCGTCTTTGTTGGCGAAGAGGTAATCGCCCGTTGCCGCATCACTCACTAAGACTTCGAGAATGCCGAAAGCCTTAGCGTTGAGCGGAACGATGCGAGTCCTTCCCGCCTTGCCGTGGACTACGAGGAGCGAGCGCGGCGGCAGGATCACAATCTGTCCCGCGAGGTGCTCGCCGTCGCGTGCGGTGAAAGTATAGGGGCGGGGATTGTCAGACAGGTTGGCGTGGCGCTTCTCCGCGAGCAGGATTTCGCGGGGCGGGCGCAGGCCCGTCTGGAGGAGGATCGCGCACAGGGTTTGAAGCCGCGGGTCGAGCTTCGAGAAGAGCTTCGACTCCTCATCGGGGTCGAACTGGTCCAGATACCGCTCGCGCGGTATCCAGCGGGGAAAGAGTTTCAGTAGCTGCGGCTTGACAAGCGCGCAGGGGTTGGCGTCGTAGACGCGCTCCCTGATCGCCAGGTTGAAGAGTTGGTTAAGTCGCTCGTAGTGCATCCTGACGGTGACGGGAGCGAAGAGAGTTCCTTTGGCGGTCTTAGTGCGGCTCAACTTCATCAGGAAGCGCTCCATGTCGCCCGTCGTAATTTGCGAGAGCTTCTTGCTGCCGAAGGCGGCGATAAGGTTCTTACCGTAATACTCATCGAACTCCTTGGTGAGTCCGGCCCTGAATTCTTTGTCGTCACCCTCGACCCGCCACGTTTCCGGGTTCAGGAAGACCTCTTTGTAGAACTTTGAGAAGTTCTGCAAGGGGCTGTTGGCAAGGTAGGTGCCGGCCCTCATCTGCGTCTTCAGCTCCGCCTCGCGCTCGCGGGCTTCGCGTTTCGACGTAATCAGCGGCTGGCCCTTCTTGCCGTTGAAGGAGAAGTTGTGCGTCTGCCCCTCGAACACGAAGGCCGAGTAGCAGACGCCCGTTCGTCTGTTCTGCTTGATTGTCATGTAGTCACTCCTTTTAGCCGGAGTGACCACCGGAAGTCCGATGCGGAGTGTACGCACAGGATGATGTCGTTGACAAGGCTCACGCCGCCTCCTCGTCTGTTATGGCGCGCAGTCGCCTCGGCTTGGCCCAATCGAGGAGCGGCAGTCGCGGTAGGACTTTGACGCCGTCGAGGTCGAGATAAGGTATGGGGCGCTTCCTTTTCCCGCGCTCGGCCTCGTTGATGAGCTTGTAGAGGTGGGAGTCGGAGCAGCCTAGGAGGAGCGCGGCCTCCGGCACCGTGACGTATATCTTGGCGTTGATCCCGGCGAGGCGCGCCGCAAGCGCGGGGTCCGCCTCTGCGAACGCGCGGCACTCCTCGCGGACAGCCTCCGCCGCGGCCTCTT
>QHXN01000083.1 GCA_003222975.1 Acidobacteriota bacterium
GTTGATGGTCTTGAAAGCCTTCTGGTTGATGACGGCGCTCACGCCCGTCGCCTGCTCCGTCGGGTCTCCGACCTTCAGCTTCTCCGTGCCCTCGACGATGCGTTGGAGGATGGGTTCATAGACGCCCTCGACGATGATCGCGCGCGAGCAGGCCGAGCACTTCTGCCCCTGAAATCCGAAGGCCGAGGCGACGACTCCCGCCGCCGCGTCGTCCAAGTCCGTGTCCGAGTCAACGATGATGGCATCCTTGCCGCCCATCTCGGCGACGACGCGCTTGATCCAGATTTGCCCGTCGTGGACTTTCGCCGCGCGCTCGACGATGCGCAGCCCGATCTCCTTCGATCCCGTGAAGGCGACGTAGCGCGTCTGAGGGTGGTCAACGACCGTGTCGCCCACCTCGCCGCCCGACCCGGTCATGAAGTTGACGACGCCCGCGGGGACGCCCGCCTCTTCCAGAAGCTCGAAGAACTTGTAGGCGATGGCCGGCGCGTCCGACGAGGGCTTCAAGACGACGGTGTTTCCGGTGACGAACGAGGCGGCGGTCATCCCCGCCATGATGGCGAGCGGGAAGTTCCACGGCGGGATGACGACGCCGACGCCGAGCGGAATGTATTCGAGGCGGTTGTCCTCGCCCTCGATACGCGTCAAAGGCTGCGGCGCGGCGTAGCGCAGCATCTCTCGCGCGTAGAACTCGCAGAAGTCTATGGCCTCGGCGGTGTCGGCGTCGGCCTCCGGCCACGACTTCGCCACCTCGTGAATCATCCACGCGGAGAAGTAGTGACGGCGCTCGCGCAAAAGCGCGGCCACGCGGAAGAGTAGGTCGGCGCGCTCCTCGGCGGGCGTGTTGCGCCAAGTCTGGAACGCCTCGTGCGCCTTCTCGACCGCGGCGCGCGCCAGTTCTTCCGTAGCCTTCTGGAAGCTGCCGACAACCTCCATCTTTTTCGCGGGGTTGATGCTGTCGAACGTGCGGCCCGTCTTGATTCGCTCGCCGCCAATGACGAGCGGGTACTCGCGCCCAAGCTCCGACTTAACTTGCGCGACGGCCTCGCGCATCGCGCGCGCGTTCTCTTCTTTACTGAAATCGGTGAACGGCTCGTTGCGGAATTCGTCGTGCTGCATCTGCTGCATAATCTGCTCCTCGAACTGAGACCATGAAACCTGACGCGGGCGAGGGACGCCGCGCTTCCTGATAAATTGCCACGCTGTTTGCTTTGACCTCATGCTATCACACCAAAAAACAGAACCGCGAGCGTCAGCAAGTGGGTGTGCCCTGCGACGAAGACTTGCCTCACGGAGCTACGACCCGCTCGCTGACGCTCGCGGTTTCGGTTAATGGCGCTAGACCCAGCGTCCCTGCTTCTGTAGTCTCTTGATCTTGCGGCGCACCAACTCACGCTTGAGCGGCGTGGTGCGGTCGAGGAAGACGACGCCGTCGCAGTGGTCGGTCTCGTGGAGCATGCAGCGTGCCTCAAGCTCAAGGCCGTCGAACTCGAACCCTTCGCCTTCAACGTCCTGCGCGCGGACGACGGCGCGCAGGGAGCGCTTCACGGGGAAGAAGATGCCTGGGAAGGAGAGGCAGCCCTCGTCGCCCGTCTGCTCGCCCTCGACGCGCAGGACGACCGGGTTGACGAGCGCGACGCGCGCCGCGGGGTCGCCGCCGCCGGAGCAGTCCATCACGAAGAGGCGCTTCGAGACGCCGACCTGCGGCGCGGCCAGGCCGACGCCGCGCGACGCGTACATCGTCTCGAACATATCGGAGACGAGCCGCTTCAAACGCTCGTCGAACTCCGTCACGTGGTCGCCCGGCCTGTCCAGAACCGGGTCGCCGTACTTCACTATCTCCAGGAGTGCCATCGTTAGAACTGTCTCTGCCTCATTTAAATTCCAACGCCCGCGCCGCGGGCAAGCTTCACGCACAGTTTACTACAAAGACGAAAAAGCCGGCCAGCAGGCCGTTTAGACTCTGCGGCCTGTGCCCCGGTTGCACGAGCGACGCTCACCGCCGCGCAAGACGACGGCGAAAAATGACGAAGAGCGCGAAGCCTTTTTTCGTAAGGCTTCGCGCTCTTCGTCGTCTAAAGACGTGCGCTCAGGCTTACTGCTTGTTGAAGACGAGCGTCGAGCTTTGAGTCCCGCGCGGCGACTCGCTGGTGCGCTTGACGGTGAGCGTCTTGCCGTCCGAGGAGAGCGTCCAGTCTTCCGTGGTCGTGGCCGTCACGTCGTTGCCCTGGAAGTTGAACTTGCTGACACGCTTCAGTTCCAGCGTCTTCCCGCCGTCCTTCCACTGGGCCTTGAACGTGCTCGTGCCTCCCCTGCCGCCGGGGTTGTCCGCGGTCGTCTCCGTCCCGTCGAGCTTGTAGCTGGCCGACGGGAACATGCCCATCCCGCGACCGCGACCGCCGCCCTGGCCGGGGCCGCCCGCCGCCGCGGCGTCCTGACTTGCCATCGCGGTCTTGGAATCTATTGTGATCTGCTGCGCGTCCTGCGTGACGACGAGCGTCAGGCCCGCGATGTTGGCGGCCTGTGGCGGCAGGCCATCGCTCTTCGACTTGTCCAGCGCCCAGGTTCCGGCGAAGTTGGCGGGCGCGGCGGCGCTCACCGCCAGGACGCTAGCCAAAAGAACACAGGCCGTCGTGATTCCGACAAAAAACTTTCGCATCGTTTCGTCTTCTCCTTACGAGTTTATTGAATTTGAGAGCCGGGCATCGCACGGCACCCGACCGACGCAGACTCGTGTCTTTGAGGGTAGGTTCGTCTGCCGATGTCGCCGCGCAATGAACTTGAAGTCGCCGCGCCACGAGAGTTGTGTGGCCGAACTCTCCATCGCCGCTTACGTGTTTCGACGCCCAAGCGCCGCCCGCCGTCAACAAGGAAGAGGCAAGACAAACCGTCGTGACGACTATTAAGACGCCACGCCCCCGCGCCGGGTTACGACAATTTGTATTTTCCGCCGACGCGGTGGTTTTCCTGCGGGAATGGCCGTACTTTTTAGACGGCACGCCGGATTAGAAATTACCGGATCAAACCAACTCCGAGGTCCTCCGAAACATCAATAGAGACAGCTTTTTCTGCCTGAAGCGCGTCATCAATCATCCGGCAGTTCGGGCGGCGGAAGAATAATTTGACATCGGTGCGAGCGGTAACTATATTAACTTGTCCAATAACTGTGACAAAGCGTCTTAGGCGGTGAGAAGAAGCGTCCTGTCATCACTGAACCCGCGGCACGCGCGTATGGCGCGCGTACTGTCGTTTCTGCTGCTCGCTTCCATCGCCTTCAGCGCGACCTTCGGCGCGGCGCACACGCACGGCTCGCCTTCAAACGGCGTGGCCGCGCGCGAGTCTAAGACCGCAGGCTTTGTCGGGGCCGCCGATTTAGTCGGCGATCAGACCGACGGCCTTCAGCAAGGCGGCGACTGCCCGATCTGTCAGCTCCACCGGCAACTCTCCGGCGGGCTGCTCTACGGGCCGGTCTTCTCGCCGGCCCCGCCCGCGCAGCACGCCGTCGCGGCCCACGTCACAGTCCCGTACCTCTCCACAAACAGCACCCCGCGTCGCGGGCGTGCGCCGCCTCTGACCTCTCTCTAACGACCTGCGCCTTCGCCCCCATTAAAGCCATCAGGCTTCCGCGGCGAACTTCCGCAAACGTTAATTGATTTGACCGCCCCCGCTCCGATAGGGCCGGCCCGCACGTTCGACGAGCGGGCGTTGCCGGCTGATGGTCGCGGTCGCCCGAATCAATGAGAGACACTTTAGAGAGGTCGAACAGATGATACAGAAAAACATTCCTAAGCTCGCGCTCGGCGTCATTCTTCTTTTGGCCGTTGCCGCCTCCGCGCCGCACGCCTTCGCCCAGTCGCTCGGCAGCGCGGGAACCGTGACGGGCGTCGTCGCCGACCCGAACGGCGCGGTCGTGCCCGGCGCGGTCGTTAAAATCGAGAACCCGGTGACGGGATACAACCGCACCGCGAACACCGACAAGGACGGCTCATTCCGCTTCGGCGACGTGCCGCCCAACACTTACCAACTGACGGTCGCGGCCAGCGGCTTCAGCCCGTCGCAGGAGCGTCTGGACGTGCGCTCGTCCGTGCCCATCAGCCTGAAGGTCGCGCTGACGGTCGCGGGGGCCGAGACCGAGGTGACGGTCACGGACACGCTGAACACGATTGAGAACGTCCCCACGTCGCACACGGACGTTGACCAGACGCTCATCTCCAAGCTGCCGATGAGGTCGCCCGGCTCCGGCCTGAGCGAGGCGATCACGCTCTCCGCGCCCGGCGTCGTCGCCGATTCGAACGGGCTGTTCCACCCGCTCGGCGACCACGCGCAGACCTCCTACTCGATTGACAACCAGCCCGTCTCCGACCAGCAGAGCAAGGCCTTCTCCACGCAACTGCCGCCCGAAGCCGTCCAGTCAATGGAGGTGATTACCGGCGCGACGCCCGCCGAGTACGGCGACAAGACGAGCCTCGTCGTCAACGTCATCACCAAGTCCGGCCTCGGTCAGACGAAGCCAACGGGGAGCTTCGTCACCACCTACGGCACGTTCGGTGACATCGGCCAGAACGCCTCGCTCGCCTACGGCAAGAAGAGGGTGGGCAACTTCGTCACGCTCAACTTCGAGCGTTCGGGCCGCTTCCTCGACGCGCCGGAGTTCACCGTGCTGCACGACCGCGGCACGTCCTTCAACGTCTTCGACCGTCTCGACTACAGTCCCACGGGCAAGGACACTTTCCACGGGAACCTGTTCCTCGCGCGCAACAGCTTCCAGCAGCCGAACACCTTCGACCAGCAGGCGCTCGGACAGGATCAGCACCAGCTCGTGCGCTCGGTCAACCTCGCGCCCGGCTACGTCCACGTCTTCAGTCCGCACACCATCCTGACCGTCAACCCTTTTTACAGGCTCGATCAGGTCTGGTACTTCCCCAGCCCCAACTCCTTCTCCGACGAGACGACGACCATCAGCCAGCAGCGCCGGCTCACCAACGCGGGCATCCACGCCGACGTGGCCTACGTTAACGGCATCCACAACGCCAAATTCGGCGTGCAGTTCCAGCACACGTTCCTGACCGAGGCATTCCAGTTCGGCATCACCGACCCGAACTTCAACGATCCCGCGAGCGATAGCTTCCTGCCTGGTCTGCTTCAGTTCGACCTCACACGCGGCGGCCACCTGTTCACCTTCAACGGACACACAGACATCAAGCAGGAGGCCGTTTACGCGCAGGACGCGCTCACGCTCAAGAATCTCACGCTCAACCTCGGCCTGCGCTTCGACAACTACGACGGCATCAGCCACGGCAAGTCTTTCCAGCCCAGGCTCGGCGCTTCCTATCTCGTCAAGCGCACGGGCACGGTGCTGCGCGCCTCGTACACGCGCAACTTCGAGACGCCCTACAACGAGAACCTCGTGCTGTCGAGCGCGACCGGCGCGGGCGGCCTCGCCGACGGCATCCTCGGCGCGGCGAGCAACGAATCCTTGAAGCCGGGCCGCCGCAACCAGTTCAACGTCGGCATGCAGCAGGCTGTCGGCAAGCACGTCGTCTTCGACGTTGACTACTTCCACAAGCACACGACGAACGCCTACGATTTCAACGTGATCCTGAACACGCCCGTCACGTTCCCGATCTCCTGGAGCCAGTCGAAGCTCGACGGCATCTCGGCGCGCGTCAACCTGACCAACTACCACGGGCTGACGGCCTTCATGGTCGCCGGGCACACACGCGCGCGCTTCTTCCCGCCGGAGTCGGGGGGCCTCTTCTTCAACTCCGACCTGCCCACGGGCGTCTTCCGCATTGACCACGACCAGAAGTTCGAGCAGACGACGCAGGTGCAGTACCAGTTCCAGCAGTGGAAGCGGCTCGCGCCCTACGTCAACTTCACGTGGCGCTACGACAGCGGACTGGTCGCCGGGGCCGTGACGGACTACGCCACCGCGCTCGGTTTCACGCCCGACCAGCAGGCGCAGATCGGCCTGTTCTGCGGCGGCTTCGTCGCCACCCCGACGCAGGGGATTACGCAGTGCGCTTCGACGAACCGCGGCGCGCTGCGCGTCCGCATCCCTGCGGACGGGGCGGAGAACGACGACACCAACCCGCCGCGCGTCGCCCCGCGCAACCTCTTCGACATGAGCTTCGGGACGGACAACCTCCTGCGCACCGAGCACACGAAGATGACGCTCAGGTTCACGGCGCTGAACCTGACCAACAAGAAGGCGCTCTACAACTTCCTCTCGACCTTCAGCGGCACGCACTTCGTTAGCCCGCGCGTCTTCCAGGGACAGGTCGGAGTCACGTTCTGAAGCCGCGGGTAATACCCGCTCAAGACTGATGTCCAAAAGCAAAGAGGCCGGGCCGGTATCTTCCGGCCCGGCCTCTTGTTGCCGACTGTTTCGACTACTGCTGCGGTTGTCGGTTCGGCATCCGCGTCCCGCGCGTGGGTTTCATCTCCATCTTGCCGGGGCGGACGCGGAAGAAGAGTTTCCAAGAGACGGGGCGCTGGCCGTAGATGGGATCAAGAATCGTCGGCTTGGAGTAGAACGTCAGGTCGCTCCCCACGGCCAGCGAGAGCTTGTCCGTTTTCCAGAGGTCGCGCGCGAAGCCTGTGGTGTAAGCGCCGATGCGGAAACTAGAATGATCATCAGCGATGCCCAATAGCGCGCGGTCATTCGCCCTCAGCAGCTCATCCTTGTCCACCAGCTCAAGCCGCGTGGAGAGGTAGTTCCGGTCGAGGAAATTAACCGTTGACTCGAACGTGTAACCGTTCAGGTTGTGCGCCCCGCTTGGCGCGCTCACGTGGTTGCGCCCCCAGATGATGCTCGACGCCCAGTTGCCGCGGTCGAACGGACGATTGTACTGGACGGACGCGGTTGCGCGCCTGATGTCCGCGTTAGGCTCCTGCGCCTCCGGGCTTCGGAGGAAGCCGTAGGAGACCTGCATCGCCCAGTTCCGGTTAGGCGCAAACGACAGACGCGCCGAGCGCGAGTCCCACCTGTGCGAGTCGTAGCGGTTCTCGTCCGGCTCGCGCCCGTTGAAAACAGAGCCTTCGAGATTGAGCCAGCAGTAGGTGAAGCCGGAGGTGAGGACGCCGAACGAGATGTGCGTCGAGTCCTGCAAGTGGTGCGCGAGCGTGGCCGAAGGGTTTTCCGAAGCCGACATGCGGTGCATGAAGGCGACGGGGCCGAGTGCCGGCTCGCCCGGATAGCCGAAGTACGCGAACCAAGTGCCGCGCCCTCAAACTCAACCCTTCCCTTTCCCGAACACGGGCGCGCGCTTCTGCATGAAGGCCGTGACGCCTTCGAGGAAATCGCTTGAGGCGAAGCAGTCGGCCTGGCCTTCGGCCTCGAAGTCGAGCGCGGCGGCGAGCCTCTCCTGCTCGCCGCGGCTGAGCGCGGCCTTGATGCGGGCGAGGGCGGGCTGCGGCGCGGCGGCGAGCCTCGCTGCCAGAGCGTCAACCATCGGGTCGAGTTCTTCGCGCGGGACGACGTGGTTGACGAGGCCGAGGCGGAGGGCTTCTTCAGCCTTGATGGTCGCGCCCGTCGCCATCAGCTCGAAGGCCCTCGCGTAGCCGACGAGGCCGGGCAGGAAGTAGGTGCTGCCGCCGTCGGGCATCAGGCCGACGCGGACGAAGCTCTGGCTAAAGGTCGCCTCGCGCGTGGCGACGCTGATGTCGGAGGCGAGCACGTAGCTGAAGCCGATGCCGACCGCCGGGCCTGCGACGCGCGCGACGACGGGCTTTCGGAGCGTGCGCATCTTCAGGACGGGCGGGTTGATCAGCTCGCGCACCTTCGCGGCCACGTCGAGGCGCGCCAGTTCGCCCGCGCTCAGCGCCGAGAGGTCGAGGCCGGAGCAGAAGGCTTCGCCCGCGCCCGTGATGACCAGGACGCGGCTCTCGTCGTGCGCCGACTCGCTGATCGCTTCGGCGAATGCCTCGAACATCTCGAAGTCAACGGCGTTGCGGCGTTCGGGCCGGTTGAAGGTGATGCGTTTGACGCCGCCTTCGAGCGTGACGAGCAATTTGTCGTTTGTCTTCATGTCGCGCCACTCTTCTCTTTTGAGCCGCGGGCCGGGTTCATCCGCTCACACAATCAATCGTCGGTGACAATCATTTACGCCCGCCGAACAGTCTCGGCGCGGAGAAGGCCGCGTAGCGCACCGGGCCGTGCCGCTTCGAGCGCATCCAGAGCGCGACGGTTACGCGGCGGACGACCTCCGGCTGCTCTTCGCGGCGCGCGACCGAGCGGACGAGGCGGCTGATGTCGTGGCGGAAGAAGGCGGCGACGAGGCGGCGTTTCGGGTCGGCGGCCTTCAGGCGCGCGCGCTCGTAGCGCAGCAGTTCGAGCGTCCAACCGGAGCCGACGCGCTCCCCGCGCAGACTCTTCTCCAGGTAGCCGGCGAACCCAATCGCGTCGCCGAAGAGTCGCTCGATGCCGCCGGGTTTGTGCGTCGAGACGTAGCGTTTGAAGTGCGCGGCGAAGCGGTTGCCCAGCACGCGGCGCGTGAGCGGGAGGAGCTTCCCCATCTCGACCAGACGGCGCTCGCGCGACGACGCGGCGAAGGAGTCGAAGCGCGCCGCGGCCTCGCGCCTGAGTTGGCGCGACTCGGCGGCACTCAGCCCCAGCTCGCGCCCCAGGGCGAACGGGTCGTCAACGAAGCGGCCCCGCAGCCCTTCGTCGGTCGAGAGCCGCGCGAGGATTTGCTCGATCTCTGAAAGGCCCATGATCGTTGAGTAGCCAGTAGCCAGGAGTCAGTAGCCAGTAGAAGAACCCTCTTTGCAGAGCTGTCAGAGGACAGGCCGCAGCGCACGCGAGGCAGAGCCCACTGGCTACTGACTACTGCTATTCAATACTCGCGCAGTTGCCCGCGGTAAGACTCGAAGTTGCGGCGCATCTCCGCGACGTGGTCGCCGCCGAACTTTTCGCGCATGGCCTCGGCCAGTGTGAGCGCGACCATCGCCTCGCCGATGACCCCGGCAGCCGGCACAGCGGTCACGTCCGAGCGCTCGAAGGCCGCGCGCTCCTCCTGCTTCGTGTCAATGTCCACGGACGAGAGCGCGCGCCTGAGCGTCGAGATGGGCTTGAGGAAGCCGCGCACGCGCAGCTCCTCGCCGTTCGTGATGCCGCCTTCGAGTCCGCCCGCGCGGTTCGTCGGTCGCACGAACGCGCGCCCTTCCGGGTCGTAGCCGATCTCGTCGTGCACGCGCGAGCCGGGCAAGCCGGCGGCCTCGACGCCCGCGCCGATTGAGACGGCCTTGACCGCGGGGATAGACACAAGAGCGCGCGCGAGCCGCCCGTCGAGCTTCGAGTCCCAGGAGGTGTGCGAGCCAAGGCCGGCGACGACGCCGCGCGCCACGACCTCGAAGACGCCGCCGAGCGTGTCGCCCTCGCGCCGCTTCTCGTCAATGAGCGCAACCATCGCGGCTTGCGCCTCTTCGTCGGCGCAGCGCAGCGGCGCGTCTTCGGGGATGGCCGCGATGCGCTCCCACACGACTTCGAGCGGAGAGTCGGGGACGCCCCCGAGTTGCACGACGTGGCTGCGAATCTCTACGCCGAAGACGGCGAGCAGTTGCCTTGCGAGCGTGCCGCACGCGACGCGCGCCGCGGTCTCCCGCGCCGACGCGCGCTCCAGTATGTCGCGCAGGTCACGCGCCCCGTACTTGAGCCCGCCCGCGAGGTCTGCGTGGCCGGGCCGGGGACGCTTCACGCGCCGCGACTTCTCTTCCAGAACCTCGCGCGGCTCGACCGACATCACCTCAGTCCAGTTCGCCCAGTCTTTATTTTCTACGAGCAGCGCGACGGGCGAGCCTAAGGAGAGGCCGTGGCGCACGCCGCTCAGGATTTCGACGCGGTCGCGCTCGATCTTCATGCGACCGCCGCGCCCGTAGCCCCACTGCCGACGCTCAAGCTCGCGGTTGATCTGCTCGACGTTGACGGCGAGACCCGCGGGCAGGCCCTCGACGATAGCGACGAGCGCGCGTCCGTGCGACTCTCCGGCTGTGTTGAAGCGAAACATCGGAGCTTCTCTCAAGTCCGTCGGGCGGCGATCAGGTGTCTAAGAAACGCGAGCGCACTTCTGGCGGCGGAAGCCGACAGCTCTCATACTTCCCGAACAGACGGTAGCGGTTGCGCGCGAAGAGGTCGTAGAAGAAATCGCGCACGGGCTTCGGGATGACGCGGGCCGCGAGCAGAAGCTTCCAAGCGCCGCCGAGATATTTCAAGACCCGCAACGCCGCGTCCGAACGGACGAAGACGCGCTCGCCCCCCTCCGGGGAATTTTCAACGAAGACAACAGAGTCAACGCCGCGCAGTTCCGCGTGACGCTCGACGATTGCTCTTCCGTAGTCACTCTGCAAAGCCGCGAAGCGCATCGTCCCCGCGCGGTCGCGTTCGAGGATCATCTGCACCGTCTTGTTGCAGAAGCCGCACACCCCGTCATAGAGCAAGACCGGCGCGTTCACTGTCGTTTCTACCATGAGTTGACCGTCAACAGAAGCGAGGGCATTAACTCTTTTGCGGCCTTTGCGAGTTCTTTGCGCCCTCTGCGGTTAAGACAGTCTGACATGAACCGCAGAGGGAGCGAGGGCCTGCGCAAAGAACTCGAAAGAGGTGTGCGTCAGGTCACGCTCAGCCCGCCGCCGGCAAAAACTCTTCGGCGAAGATGTTGCCGCGGCCCAGTATGCAGGCCGGGTCGAAGGCGCGTTTGAGCGCGGCCATCTCGCGCAAAGCTTGGTCGCCGTAGAGCGCGCGCAGGTACTCGCGCTTGAGCTTGCCGACACCGTGCTCCGCCGAGACGGTGCCGCCCAGGCTCACGGCGCGCTCGATGAAGCGTGCGTAAGTCTCGCGCGCGGCGACGGCCTCAACGTCGTCGCGCGGAAGGATGTTGACGTGAACGTGGTTGTCGCCGACGTGCCCGAAGATGACGTATTGAAGCCGGCCCGCGCGCAGCGTGTCCTTGTAGAACCGGAGCATTTCGGGGAACGCCTCGTCGGGCACGGCCATGTCGGTCGAGACCTTGCGCTGGCCGCGTCGGGCGAGCCACTCATTGACCATCACGGGCAGCGCGTGGCGGAAGGCGCGCATCTCGGCGCGGTCGTGCTCGTTCGTGCCGAACCAGGAGTCGTCGGCGAGTGAGTCGTGCCTCTCAACGAGTCCGAGCCACTCGGCTATCAAGCCGTCTTCCGTCCGGGGCATGGTCTCCTGCTCGAAGAAGACCGCGCCCGCCGCGCCGAGCGGCACGAGCGGGTAGCGCTCACGCAAGAACTTTAAAGACTCGGCGTCGAAGAATTCGAGGGCGCGCGCGTCGAACCTGCTCTCGTTCGGGCCTGCCGGATCGCCCTCCGCGAGTTCCGAAGTTCCGCCCGCGACGCCCGCCGCGCGCGTCGCAAGCGAGCGCTTGCGGGCCTCGCGGACGAAGGCGAGCAGGCCGTCTTCGGTTTTGAAGAAGACGACGCCTGAGAGGACGCCTGCGGGCCGCGGGAGCAGTGAGACTTCGACCTCCGTGACGACGCCGAGCGTGCCCTCGCTGCCGATGAAGAGATCAATCAAGTCCATCCCCGGCGTGATGTAGTAACCGGCGGCGTGCTTGCGCGTCGCGGGCATCCTGTACGACGGCAACCGCGCTTCGATACGGCGACCGCCGCCGAGCGAAACATTTAATCGCCCGTCCGCGTCGGCGAACGTCTCGCCGCGGCTTATGTCGAGCAGGTCGCCTGTGGCGAGCGCGAGCTTCAGACGGCGCACGTAGCACCTGGTCGGGCCGTACTTGAACGTGCGCGCGCCCGAAGCGTTCGTCGCCACCGTCCCGCCGATGAAGCAACTCGACTCGGTCGGGTCTGGCGGGTAGAGCAGGCCGCGCGCACGCACCTCGCGCTGAAGTTCGGCGAGCACGACGCCCGCGCCCGCCGTCGCCCTGCCGCCGTCGCCCTCCCTCACAACCTCGCCGACGCGGTTCAGCCTCTCCGTCGAGAGCACGACGCCGCCGAAGGGCACGCGCCCGCCGACTATTCCTGTGCCCGCGCCCGCGACTGTGACCGGCGTCCGCTCGCGCGTCGCACGCGCAAGGGCGTCGGCGATCTCTTCAGAAGTTTCGGGCACGAGGACGCGCGTGGCGTGGCCTCCCGCCATGTTGCTTGAGTCGGCGAGGAAAGACTGAATCTCGTCCTGCTCTGATTTAACGAGCATCGTTGTAAACCCGGCTCTGGCGTCACGTCAACTGAAGCTCGCGCTCGCGCAGGTACTTGATGCGGTCGCGCAGCTCGGCGGCGCGCTCGAATTCGAGATTCTTGGCCGCGGCGCGCATCTCGTGTTCGAGACGCGCGATGGTCGCCTCGATGTTCGCGGGTGAGTAGTCCTCGATCTGGTCGAGTTCGAGCGGGACTTTGAAGTAGTCGGCCTCGTAGGCGGTGACGAGCGTCGCCTCGACCGGCTTGATGATGGTCTGCGGCGTGATGCCGTGCTCGCGGTTGTACTCCTCCTGAATCGAGCGCCGCCGCTCGGTCTCGCCGATGGCGCGGCGCATCGAGTCGGTCAGGCGGTCGGCGTAGAGTATCGCCATGCCGTTCGAGTTGCGCGCGGCGCGGCCCATCGTCTGGATGAGCGAGGATTCCGAACGGAGGAAGCCCTCCTTGTCGGCGTCGAGGATGGCGACGAGTGAGACTTCCGGGAGGTCGAGGCCCTCGCGCAGGAGGTTGATGCCGACGAGCACGTCGAACTCGCCGCGGCGCAGGTCGCGCAGAATCTTGATGCGCTCCAGGGTCTCGATGTCCGAGTGGAGGTAGCGGACTCTCACGTCCACCTCCGAGAAATACTCGGTCAGGTCTTCGGCCATCTTTTTCGTGAGCGTGGTGACGAGGACGCGTTCGTTCCTTTCGGCGCGCGCGCGGCACTCGCCGAGCAGGTCGTCAATCTGCCCCTTGACGGGCCGCACCTCGACGAGCGGGTCCATCAAACCCGTCGGGCGGATGATCTGCTCGACGACCTCGCCGCCCGTGCGCGTCAATTCATACGGGCCGGGCGTGGCCGAGACGTAGATGGTCTGGCCGATGCGCGTCTCGAACTCCTCGAAGTTCAAGGGGCGGTTATCCATCGCCGAGGGCAGACGGAAGCCGTACTCGACGAGCGTTTTTTTGCGCGACTGGTCGCCGTTGAACATGCCGCGCACCTGCGGGACGGTCTGGTGCGACTCGTCTATGACGACGATTGAGCCTTCGGGCAGATAGTCGAGGAGCGTCGGCGGCGGCGAGCCGGGCGGCTTGCCCGTGAGGTGGCGCGAGTAGTTCTCGATGCCGCGGCAGAAGCCCATCTCCTTGATCATTTCGAGGTCGTACATCGTGCGCTGGTGCAGGCGCTGCGCCTCGACGAGCTTGCCCTCGGCGATTAGCTTCGGCTCCCACCAATCAAGCTCCTGCCTGATCGTCTTGATGGCGCGCTTGATCGTGGACTTCGGCATCACGTAGTGCGTCTTCGGGTAGATGGGCAGGCGCGACGCATGCTTCTGCAAGACCTCGCCGAGCAGCGGGTCAATGGTCGAGATGGAGTCAACCTCGTCGCCCCACAGCTCGATGCGGTAAGCCTGATCCTGGTAGGAGGGATAGACCTCGATGGTGTCGCCGCGCACGCGAAAACTCCCGCGGTCGAATTCGACATCGGAGCGCTCGTACTGCAATTCGACGAGGCGCTGCAACAACTGCTCGCGCGTGGTCTTCATCCCCGGCTCGACGAAGAGGATCATGTTGTAGTAGGCGTCCGGGTCGCCGAGGCCGTAGATGCAGGAGACCGAGGCGACGACGATCACATCGCGGCGCTCAAACAGCGCGCGCGTCGCGGACAGACGCAGGCGGTCAATCTCCTCGTTGATCGTCGCCTCTTTTTCGATGTAGGTGTCCGAGGCCGGAACGTAAGCTTCGGGCTGGTAGTAGTCGTAGTAGGAGACGAAATACTCGACTGAGTTTTCGGGGAAGAAGGACTTGAACTCCTGGTAGAGCTGCGCGGCGAGCGTCTTGTTGTGGGCGATGACGAGGGTGGCTCGCTGCGTGCGCTCGATCACGGACGCGACGGAAAAAGTCTTGCCCGAACCCGTGATGCCGAGCAGGACTTGATCCCTCGCGCCCTCGTCGAGGCCGCGCACGAGTGCGTCAATCGCCTGCGGCTGATCCCCTTGCGGCTTGAAGTCGGAACGAAGTTTAAAGGGCATAAGAGCAGATGTCAGATGCTAGATGTCAGATGTCAGAAAGCTAATTCTAACATCTAGCATCCAGCATCTAAAATCTGCTTTTATGCCGCCGAGGACTGGCTGCTGCTGATCTGGTAGATGGCCTCCATGACGGCGGAGCGCACTTCTGTCGGCAGGCTCCCGCGCACCGCCAGGCGGCGGAAGGCCGGCAGAATCTCCTTCTGGCCGGAGAGCGCGAGCAGCTTGACGACCGCCAGGCGCACCTCGCTGTTCGGGTGGCCCTCGATGGCGCGGATAAGCGGCTGGACTTCGCCCGCCTTCGCCATCAGGAAGAGGAGCGAGAAGGCCTCGTAGGTCTTCTCGCGGCTCTCGCCCGTGAGCTGCGAGACGGACTCTCCGGCGAGGCCCGACGACGAGATCGCCGCGCCGATGTGCCGGCGGCGTTCGGGCGTGGCCTCGCGCAGGGCGCGTGTGAACGACTCGGCGCGGTCTGTGCGCAGGTCGTAGAGTGCGCGCGCGGCGGCGCTGCGGACTTCCTTCGCCTCGTCGTCGAAGGCCGAGCAGATTTGTTGGAACGCCTCGTCGGTGTCGACGTGCGAGAGTTCGGTGATGGCGGCGGCGCGCTCCGCGGCCTCGCGGCTGGCGAGCCGCTGCTGGATCGAGGCCGGGACGGTCGAGAACTCGTCGAAAGGCGCGACGCCCTTCTCCGCAGACGCGGCGAACGGCGAGGCCGCGCCGGCCTCCGAGACGGACGGCGAGGCGCTCCCCTCGAATCCGCCGGGCGCGATCTCTTTTTCGACCGCTGCGCCCGCGACGTGCTCGACGCCGCGCACTTTTTCCGTGGGCGACGCGGCTGAGGCCACGACCGAATCCGTCGGCAAAGCTTCGCCCGAAGAGGACTCAAGGTGGGACGCGGGCAGTCCCGCGGCGGTCGGCTGCGATGCGTGTTCGACGGTCGGCCTCGGCTCAGGCCCCGCGCCGCTCAAGTCAACGTCAACCCACTCGCCCGTGGCGACCGGGCTGATCTCTCTAACGCCGAACGGCGACTCGTCGGCCACCTCTTCGGCAATGTCGGCGTGCGCCGCGACCGTATCGTGAGTTCCCTGCGCCGCGCCGCCCTCGTCGAACAGCCCGGCCTGCTCGACCGCGGCGGAATGCTCTCCGCCCTGTTCGACCACGGCGGGATGTTTCGCGGCCTCGACCGCGTGAACGTCGGCGACAGCCTCAATTCCTGTGACCGACCAGGGCGCGGCGGCAGGCGGCTCCGCGACCGCAGCGACATCTTCCGCGCGCGGCTCGACGGCTGCGCGCTCGACTCCCACGCGCGAGGCTTCGGCAGGCTCGAACGCTTCGACTGCGGTCACTTCAGACACTTCTGCGGGCGCGGCAACTTCGTCGGCGATGGGCGCGAGCGCTTCGATGCCCGTCTCCTCAACGACTGAAGGAGCTTCGTGCGCCGGCTCGATTCCGACGACTTGCGCCCCCGCCTCGGCCTGCGCGCTTTCGACCGGCGGCTCGGCTGTCTGCGCGACTCTGGTGATTTCGGCTGCCGGTGCGACTTCGGTGGTTTCGACCGCGGCCTGCGCGGGCGCGGTCATTGCCGCGTGCGCCGCCTCCTCCGCGGCCACGCGGCAGGTTTCGAGCGCGTGGCGGATGACGCGGCTGGGGACTCTGTCCCTTTTATCCCTCTCGCGTTCGAGCAAGGATTCGAGCGGCGTGACGGCGGCGGGGTCGCGCAACGCGCCCAGCGCTTCGACCGCCGCGCGTCGCACCTCGACCGACTCGTCTTCGAGCGCGGCGACGAGGTGCGGCGCAGCCGCGCGGTCGCCGGTGATCGCGAGCGAGCGTGCGGCGGCGGCGCGCTCTGCCGGCGCTTGTGCCTCGCGCAGGTCGCGCGCCTTCTCGTCGAAGTAGCCGTGCTCGACGAAGGCGGCGCGGGCGCGCTCCCGACGCTCGACGTTGCGACCGGCGAGGGCCGAGAGGAGTTCGGCGGCGATGACCTGGCGCGCCGCCGCGTCCTGTGTCCCGACGACCGCCCGGTCGTAGCTCCCGCCTTCGAGCAGCCGCCTGGTCTCGGCATCCACGCTCTCCTGTTCGGGCGGCTCGGCGGGCGCGATGCCTTTGACCGGCGCGGCCTCCGCAACAGCCGCGGCCCCCGCGACGGATTCGGTTACGGCTTCGGGTTCAGACTTCCCTCCGGCCCCGACCGCGGCGGGCGCGATCCCCGTCGCCAACTCTTCAACCGCAACTCCTTCGGCGGAAGGTCGCCCGGCGACCGGCTCTGCGACGGAAGGCCCGACGGCAGAAAGTTCTTCGGCGGTCGGCTGGTCTGCCCGCTGCTTTTTCTCTTTCGACTTCTTCGCCTCTTCGACGGCAGCACCGGCGGCGAGCGCCGAAGCAGCGATGAGCGGAGACACGTCCGTCGCGGCGGTCTTAGCAGTCTTAGAAGCCGGAGCGGTCGCATCGGCTGCGCGCAACCCTGCGCCCGCGGGCGCGGCTTTGAGGCGGGACGTGCGCGCTTCTTCGAGCGCGGCGGGCGATGCCGGGGACGTGCGGCGCGCGGCGAGGATCAGGCCGAAGCCCGCGATAGCGAACGCGATGATTAAAGCCAAGGCCCAGTTTCGCAGCAGAAATGTTCCGAGCGAAGTGCCGGGCTGCGCGCCCGTCGTCGTGCCCGTGGCCGTGATGGGAGCGACCGAGGCGGGCGGCTGGGCTTCGGCCACCTGCTGCTCGACCGCGGGCGTCGCCGCGGGGCTTGCGGCTGGCGGCTGCTCCGCCGCCTGCGGGGACGGGTTAGATGCGGACTGCTCGACGCCCGAAGGTTGCGCGCCCGCAGCCGTCGAAGCAGAAGCGGCGGCTCCGGTCTGCACGGCGTTTCCGGCTTGCGTCTGTCCGACATTTCCGGTTGGAATCTGCCCGGTGTTCGCGCCCTGCGGCGGCGTGCGCCTCTCGCCCGCGGCGGTGTTCGGGTTTTGCTGTGCGGGCGGCGTCTGGCCCGCGTGCTGCTCCGCCGTGTTCGGGTTTCTGTTCTCGGTCGCGTTCGTCGTGGCTCTGTTCGCTGAGTTGTTGGCCGCGGCGTTGTTGCCCGGCGCGCCTTCGTTTGCGTCGAAGACAACGTCGAGGCGGTTGAACTTCTGCTCGACGCGCGGCTTCGCGCCGGGCTGTATGCGGTAGGAGAGCACGACCGACTTGCCGCGTCGCTGAACCTGCATGTCGGAGAAGCCGCGACCGGATGCGCGCGCGGACGTGTCGGCGTTCGCGTTCGGCAGCTCGACGTAGAAGCGGTCGCCGCTCTGGTACGCCCGATAGTCGTTAAGTGGGTTGTCCGACGTAACCGTCATGCGCGAGCCGCGCCCGGTGTCGCTGCCGCGACCGATGAAGACGTGCTTCGGTCGGTCGTTATTCTGCGACGCCTGCGCGGTGTTATCGTTCGCGCTCGGCTGCGGCGCGCGCTTGCGCTGCGCGCGCGCGACATCGCCGGGCGCTCCGACGGCGAGCACGCAGGCGAGCACAAAGAGGAGAGTCGCGAGGGCTTTCAGCCGCTCATTATTTCGCATACGTGAGCAAGACTTCAGGGGCATGGCGCAGTGTCCGGGCCGCGAGCGTTGCAGGTTGTCGGGCAGCCGTCATTATGCAATAGCGGCGGCTCACTTGTCACCAACACAATTCCCCCAGGCCCTTCAAATTTATACCCCCCGCGTCCCCCGCGGACTCACGGCCCGCCCACGCATCGCCTGAGTTTGACACGCGGGGGCGTTCGAATCCGCGGGGGAGGCGGAAGAGCGGCGGCCTTACTCGACCGCGACTTCGACGGGAACGGCCTGCGGCTGCTGGGCGCGCTCGACCGTTTCGACGATCGCGCGGCGAACCCTTTCGGGGACGCCGCCGTTGCCGGCAATCACCAGGAGTTGTTCGCCTAGTTCGGGCTGGTTGGAGAGGCCGAGCAGTCGGATGCAGGCGAGCCGCACCTCGATGTCGCGATGGCACTCGACCGTGTCGAGGACGGGCTGCGTCTGCCCGGCCTTCGCGCAGAGCGAGAGGAGCGAGAAGGCTTCGTAAGCCTGGCGGCGGTCTTCGGTCGCGAGCCTGTTGATGGCCTGCGCGGCCAGTCCCGCCTTGACGCACGCCGCCGCCACCTCGGCGAGCGTCTCGCCGTCGGCGGATTCCATGACGCGCATGTAGGCGTCGGCGCGGTCGAAGCTGAGGCGCGAGAGGGCGCGGGCCGCGGCGGCGCGCACTTCGCGCGCGTCGTCGGCGAGCGCCACGATGACGTGCGCGAATACCGACTCGTGGTTGATAAGGCCGAGGCTCGTCACCGCCGCCGAGCGCACCGCCGGCTCCGAGTCTTGACGGGCCATCGCCGCCAGGGCTTCGACGGCGCGGCGAACCTGGAACTGCGCGAGCTGCTGCGCCGAGTGGACGCGCGATTCCACGTCCGCGCTCGCCAGGCGTTCGAGCGCGGCCTGAAGCGTCTCGTCCTCGATCCATTCGGGCAGCGCCTCGAACTCCTCGGCGGGGCCGAGCACGGCGACCTCGACGCCGAACTCTTCCGCCTCGTCCGCGTCGGCGAACGTGCGGCTTCCGAAGGCCGAGTCCCAGATCAGTTCCAGAGACTCGACCGAGCAGGCGGTGAGCGCGGGGCCGATGACGCCGGCGGGGATGTCCTGGTGACGCCGCGCCACGTCGAGCAGCGCGCCGATGGCCGAAGGCAGCCCCATTGCGCCGAGGCTCTGCACGCACTCCAACCGCACCACGGGGTCGGGGTCGTAGAGCGCCTCGGTGAGGAACGGTAGGGCGCGCGCCGACCTCATCTCGCCGAGCGTGCGCGCCGACGAAGCGCGCTCGAAACTCTCCGGGCCGAGCAGCAGCGCGGCGCACGTGCGCGCCACGAAGCCGTAGTCTTCGAGCGCCGTCCGCACACGCCGCCGACCGTCCTCGTCCGTCTCCGGCGCGTGCAGCGCCTTGAGCAGAGAGGTCTCGACCGCGCGGCGGTCGTCCGTGGCGCGCGAGTTGAGCACCTCGACGCTGTGCGGCTGGCCTTCGACGAGCCGCGCGACCTCCTGGTCAACGCGGTACGCGCCGAACTGCACGGCGACGCCCGCCGCCTTCGGCTCGACGCCGCGCTCGGACTGCTCGCCGTTTCTCGACGCGCCGTTTGTGCCGAGGGCCAGGAGCTGCCGCGACGCCTCGTCCTCCGCGCCGCGCCCGACGACGCGCCGCTCGAACGGAACCGTGATGCTGGCCCTGCGGCGGTCGCCCTTGAACTGCTGGAACAGCTTGCCCGGCTCCTCGGCTGCGTGCTTTTCCGTCCTGACGCTCTTCTCGACCTCGACCGAAGTCACCTCCTCGTCAGGCGCGCGGCGGCGGCGACGGACGACGAAGAGCATGCCACCCAGAAGCGCCACCGCGAGCAGCGCCAGAAGCGCCGGCAGCGAGAAGACGAGCGACGAGAGGCTAAACCCCTCGCCGGAACTCAACTGCGCCGCGGTTGGCGGGACGCTCCCGGAATCCTTCTGCCCCTCCTGCGAGCCTGCGTGCCCGCCCGCGAGGTTGACGACATCCGTTGCCGACTGCTCGCCCTGCTGCGGCTGACTCGCCGACTGCGAAGGCTGCGAAGACGACTGCTGCGAAGACGACTGCTGCGGCGCTACGGCGAACGGCTCGGCTGAGCCGCGCCTCTTCGACGCCGCGGACTGCTGCCCGACACGCGCGTCCTCCTGCTGCGTCGCCTGCTCCTGCTGCTGGGCCTGTTCCCTCGGCTCGCGCGCGTTCTGAGTCTGCGCGCGTCCGGCCCGCGCGTCGGTCGGGAAGTTCTCGACGTTCAACGGCCCGCCCGCGCCGCCGCTGACGACGAGGTCAAGGCGGTTGCCGTTCGGCTCGACCGTCACGCTCGCGCCCCGCCTGACTGGTACGACCAGTTCCAGAGAGTTACCGACGTGCTGTACCCTCACTCCGTGAGCCGGGCCGGAGAGTTCCGCCTGGCCGTTCGGGAGCACGACGTGGAATGACCCGTCTGGGTCTTGCCACGTCTGCGCGCGGTTGAGTGAGCCGTCGGCGGAGATGGAGACAACGTTGCCGCTGCTCGTTACGCCCGTGACTTTGACCGCCGGCTCTTTGTAGCGTTGCTGGGCCTGCGGCATGTCGGGCAAAAAGAGCGTGAGCGAAGCGCCCAGCGCGGCTGTCAGTCCGAGCCGCACGCAGCGCGAAGCGGCGGCTCCGTTTCGAGCGTTCCCCTGCACAACAGAATCGTGTCGAGAACTTTCGTTTTTCATAATTATCTCTCAAGCGGGCGGGCGCGCCCTCGGGCTGGTGAGACGTGGAGTCGCTTCGGGGTAACGGGCTTCGGCGAGCGGGGCATTGCTCGTCGCCCGACTAACAGGGACTGGAAGCGGTTTTCAGGCGTGAACCCTTCAGCGCTGTTCGTCGCTGAACTTGTAGCCGATGCCCCAGACGGTCAGGACCAACTGGGGGTTTTCGGGGTTGTCCTCGATCTTGGCTCGCAGGCGGTTAATGTGCGAGTCAATCGTGCGGTCGTAGCCTTCGTAGGAGTAATCCCAGATTTTCTCCAGAAGGTACTTGCGCGGGAAGACGCGTCCGGGGTTGGACGCGAAGAGTTTGAGCAGCTCGAACTCCTTCGGCGTGAGTTCGACCTGGCGGTCGCCGACCGTCACCTCGCGCTTGGTCGGGTCTATGCGGAGCCGCCCGCGAACAATCGGCGCGTCCTCGCTCGCTTCCGAGCGCGCGGCGGCGCGCACACGTCGCATCACGCTCTTGATGCGCGCCTCAAGCTCGCGCAGGGAGAAGGGCTTGGTGATGTAATCGTCCGCGCCCATCTCCAGGCCGAGCACTTTGTCAACCACGTCGTCTTTGGCCGTCAGCATCAGGATCGGGATGTACGGCGCTTTCTCGCGCAGCTCGCGGCAGACTGCCAGCCCGTCCATCTTCGGGAGCATCAGGTCGAGGACGATTGCGTCGGGGCGGTCGTTCAAGGCCGCCTGGACGCCCGACAACCCGTCCTCCGCCGTCTGCACGCTGTAGCCCGCGCGCGAAAAATACTCCGAGATGGCTTCGAGAATCTTCTCGTCGTCTTCGATGACGAGAAGATTGAACCTGCGCTCGTTGGTCTCGGGTCTTTCCTCGCCTGTGTCCTTAGCTTTGGGCGCGCTGGCGGCGGATTTAATGGTCATCGCGGAACAGTTTTGAGAAGGGGCCGAAGCCGCGTGGGCTTCGCCGGGTCGGTGCCGCTAGAAAAGGGCGGTCGGCACGCGTGCCGACTAAAACTATAACGGACGGGAGGATTAAACTCAAGCAATAAGTTAATTTTTCGACCGGCCCGCAAAATGTCCGGGACTGAACAGACGGATGCGTCGCAAGCGCCGCGGGGCTTCCCTCATCAGCCGACACGCACTCCCGAAAGTCCGCCCCTTCCAAAGAAACCGCGCGTGTGTTATTAACCACGGGAGCGTTCTGACCGCCTCGCTTGAAGTCATTTTTCCTTCCGCCGCTCTGCCGGCCCGACTTACAGGAGTTCTATGGCACACGAAGAGAGACAGGCACTCATCGCACAGTACAAAGAGGGCTACGACGAGGTCGCGCGGAGCCTCGAAGGGTTCCCCGAAGGGCAACTGTCCGCGCACCCTCTGCCCGGCAAGTGGAGCGCGCGCGAGATCGTGCAGCACCTCGCCGACAGCGAGATGAACAGCGCCATCCGCCTGCGTAAGCTCCTGACCGAAGACCGCCCGCAGATACAGGGCTACGACCAGGAGTCTTACGCCGCGCGCCTGCGCTACAACGAGCGCGACATCGCCCCCGCCCTCGACGCCCTGCGCGGCGCGCGCTCGACCACCGCCCAACTCCTCGACGCGATGACCGAAGAAGACTGGTCGCGCGAGGGCACGCACTCCGAGTCGGGCCGCTACACCGCCGACGACTGGCTCAAGATTTACGCCGCCCACGCCCACAACCACGCCGCGCAGATTCACCGCCTTCGCGAAGCACTCAAAAGCCGTGAACCGTGAACTGTAAACCGTAAACCGTGACAAGAAAAAGCCGACGCGCGCGTTGACGACGCGCTATGACAAAGCGAAGAAAAAACTTGTCACGGTTTACGGTTCACGGTTCACGGCTTTTAATCCTTGACAAGAATCGAGAGGCGCGAGCACAATCTCGGCTCGCCTCCGGTGCTTCGTCTTTCACTTCGGATAGCGCGGGCCGCCTTTCAAGACATGACCGTCACTCGAACAGTCGCCGAGACTTCACTGCCCAGGCTCAGGCTCCTTCGACGCGGCAAGGTGCGCGACGTTTACGAGGTGGACGAAGAGCACCTGCTCATCGTCGCCACCGACCGCATCTCCGCCTTCGACTGCGTCCTGCCCACACAGATCGAGCACAAGGGAGAAGTGCTCACCGCCCTCTCGCGTTTCTGGTTCGAGCGCCTCGCCCGCGTCACGCCGCACCACCTTGTCACCACCGACATCGAGCGCATGCCCGGCTCAGTCCGCGAAAGCGCCGACGTGCTCCACGGTCGCTCGATGCTCGTCCGCCGCACAGAGGTCTTCCCCGTCGAGTGTGTCGTGCGCGGCTACCTGGTGGGTTCCGGCTGGAAGGACTATCTGCGCACGGGCGAGGTCTGCGGCCACAGGCTGCCGCCGGGCCTGCGCGAGTCGGACAAGCTCGCCGAGCCGCTATTCACGCCCGCGACGAAGGCCGAGGAGGGGCACGACGAGAACATCAGCGAGGCGCGCATGCGCGAGATCGTCGGCGCGGAAGCGACCGAACATCTGCGTGACACCTCGCTCGCGCTCTACCGCGAGGCCGAAAGATACGCGCGCAGCCGCGGCATCATCATCGCCGACACGAAGTTCGAGTTCGGGCAGGGCGGCGACGGGCGCGTTCTGCTCGTTGACGAGGCGCTGACGCCCGACTCATCGCGCTTCTGGCCCGCCGGGCGCTACGAGCCGGGCGGAGCGCAGCCCTCGTTCGACAAGCAGTTCGTGCGCGACTATCTCGAAACGCTCCCGTGGGACAAGCGACCGCCCGCGCCGCCGCTCCCGCCCGAAGTGGCCGCGGCGACGACCCGTCGCTACCTCGAAGCGTACCATCTGCTCACGGGGAAAGAGCTTTGATGATTTGCGATTTTAGATTTTTGATTTGCGATTTAATGCGGTCAGCAGTCATCAGCGATCAGCGATCAGCTTCTCGTCTTTAGCTGATGGCTGGACGCCGAACGCTGACAGCCAGCAATCGCAAATCAAAAATCTAAAATCCAAAATTCCGATGACTGTTTTCGACCTGTTCGTGCTCGCGATTGTCGGGGCGTCGGTGGTCGCGGGCGCTCTACGCGGGTTCGTGCGCGCGCTCATCACGAGCCTCGGACTCGTCCTCGGCCTCTTCGTCGCAGCGCACACATACGAGCCTGCGGGGTCTCTGCTCCGAAGCCTCGGCGTCGTCAAATCAAACGAGGCGGCACACGCGGGCGGTTTCCTTCTGGTCACGGGGCTGGCGCTGCTGGCGGGTCTCGTCGTCGGCGAGTTCGCCAGGTCGGGTCTGAGGCGCGCGCGGCTCGAATGGTTCGACCGCGTGCTCGGCGCGGGCTTCGGCCTCCTGCGCGGCGTGGGCGTCTGTTCGGTCATCTACCTCGCGCTCATGGCCTTCCCCGTGCGGCTCGAATCGGTCGCGCAGGCTCGCACCGGGCCGGCGCTCGCCGAGGGAGCGCGTCTGCTCGCGCTCTGCACCTCGTCCGACGTGCGCGCCCGCTTCCTCGCGGAGTACCGCCGCCTGTTCGCTTAACTTTCTTCCACGAGCAGGGGAATTAATCGGGTATTGAGACTTTCTAATTCCACCGCACGGAGCCACTCATGCAGATGCGCGCCCGACTCGAAGCCCTGATTGACGAAATGCTCGACGGCCAGATCATGCTCGACGAGGCCGTCACCGAGTTCGAGAAGCTCTACATCCAGAAGGCGCTGGCGCGCAACAAAGAACACCTCTCACGCACCGCCGTCTCGCTCGGCATCCACCGCAACACTCTCTCGAAGCGCGTCGCAACCTACCGCACGCAAGAACGCGCCTCCACCAACCACCGCGCGCGCAAGTCCCCGCCGCCCCGCAAGCGCTAACTTTCGCCGCCACAACCCGGCCCGCCTTCGGCGACCTACTGCCGGGGCTGTTGACAATCCCCCAGGGAGTGCTATATTTTTAGCAGTCCTTGTGGGAGAGTGCCAGGAACAGGTAGTTGTGCCAACAAAACGGGCCGAATTGTGCCCGCATCGGCGGCACTCCCCGGACGAGAGCGCCAGAGTTTTGGCTCGTGCAATCAAACTAAACCACCACTCATCACGGCTGACACGGAAAGGAGCTTTATGGCAACGAACATCAAACCCCTGCATGACAGAGTGATCTTGAAGCGCATCGAGGAAGGCGAGCAGGTGCGCGGCGGCATCATCATCCCCGACACGGCGAAGGAGAAGCCGCAGGAGGGCGAAGTGATCGCCGTCGGCGAAGGCAAGCGCAACGACGACGGCGAGCGCATCCCGCTCGACGTTAAGGCCGGCGACCGCGTGCTCTTCGGCAAGTACAGCGGCTCGGAGATCAAGCTCGACGGCGAGGAGTACCTCATCATGCGCGAGGACGAAATCCTCGGCGTCATCGAGCGCGCCGGCGCGGCGAGCGGCAAGAAGGGCGGCAAGTAGTCTTGAAGAGACTGCTGCCGCCTTTCGATTGTGGAGCGTCTGTGAAGACGGAATACTGAAGGAGAAGGAAGAAACATGGCAAAGCAAGTTATTCACGGCGAAGAGTCGCGCGCGGCCATCCTGCGCGGCGTCAACCAGCTCGCCGACGCGGTCAAGATCACGCTCGGCCCGAAGGGCCGCAACGTCGTGCTCGATAAGAAATATGGCAGCCCGACGATCACGAAGGACGGCGTGACCGTGGCGAAGGAGATCGAGCTGAAGGACTCGCTCGAAAACATGGGCGCGCAGATGGTGCGCGAGGTCGCGTCGAAAACGTCTGACGTGGCGGGCGACGGCACGATGACGGCGACCGTCTTGGCGCAGGCCATCTTCCGCGAGGGCGTGAAGACGGTGGCGGCGGGCGCGAACCCGATGGCCCTGAAGCGCGGGATTGACAAGGCAGTCGAGCGCGCCACCGAAGAGATCAGGCGCATGTCGAAGCCGGTCAAGGGCGACGCCATCGCGCAGGTTGGCACGATTTCGGCTA
>QHXN01000122.1 GCA_003222975.1 Acidobacteriota bacterium
ACGGGGTCAACCACGTCCATCGAGGACTTGCCGACGCCGCGCGCGGTAGTCGTCGCCGGGTTCGCAAACAGAGACCCGTTGAAATATTGGACGACCTGGGCGCGCGTCATGTAGGCGTCGCCCAAAGGTCGGGGCCGCCCCGCGGTGTAGAGTTGTAACTGCTGGACGGTCGTTGAAGCAGGCGTCGGGGGCACAATCCAAGTGTAGAGCGTCGCCAGTTGGTTACGATTGTTCGAGTCGTAGAGGCAAAGCGTTACTCTGGCCGACGGCCTCGAAGAGTCCGTCGTCGAGGGGAGCACAAACGATGGACAACTGATCTGATTGCCGGCGACCGTGCAGGGGACAAAAGTGAAGAAGTCGGAGCTACCCGGGACGCCCTTGATGACCGCCTTGCCGTTTGAATCTATGAAGCTCTGGTCGCGGTAGGCCCTGACGACGGCGGTCGTGCCCGTGATCTGGCTGTTTGTGATGACGAGACCCGTGACTGTGACATCGGACATGGGTTTTAACCTCTCAACTTTCGTGTCTGCAAAATAGAATCCCCTTCTTTTGAAGTCGGGGAGTTTTCACTGCTGTTGACCTCCAATGTTGGCGAGCACGAGATCGGAGAGCCGCGCGTCCGCGCCGAGGGCGGAAGGCACGGCCAGGCAGTCGAAGAGGCGGGCGACGGGCGCGCCGTCGGATTCGCGTTCGAGGATGAACGTGTAGACGCCGCGGGGCGGGGCGGTGCCCTCAGAGGGTCGCGCTTCCTCGCACGTCACGGCCAGCTCGAAGCCCTCGGTTAGGAGCGCCGGGCTGAACGAGCCGTTCGTGCTGCGCTCGCTCGCGTCGGAGCAGCGCGCGGTGGTGAAGGGACGCCAGCCCGCGGGCGAGCCGAACCACGCCGAGTCGCGCCACTCACCGGGAGGCAGTGCCAGCACCCGGTCGTTGACGTAGACGGCGAGCCTCAAGCCCGCGGTCCCGACGAACATGATCTTCTGCGGCGCGACCCGCACCGTTTTTTCGTTCACGCGAGACCTCCTAATGAAAAAGGCCGACCCGGAGGAAGCGCTCGGCTTCCAGCAGATCGGCCACGTCGTAAGCGTTAACCTCTAACGCTCGAACCGCTAGGCTCGGATGTTATTCAGACCGCTTGACGACCTCGCGCACGCGCACCGCGCACAGCCCGCCGTCGTTTAAGTGCAGCACCACCTCGCCGGTAATCCCGCGACCGGCGACCTTGCGGGCGAGCCTTTGCGCCTCGGCGCGCAAGGACTCGTCTATGGGATTATAGTCCCACTCGTCGGTGCTTTTAACTTTTTTGTGCTCGGCCTTCACGCGACCTCTTTCAACTGCGCCGCCCTTCTCCGGGCGGTGGTGTAATAGCCGACGCCCAGGCGCTCGCGCGCCGGCAAGAGCTTGATCTCTTTCAAGTCGAGCGCCGAAAGTCTCTCCCATAGCCCTGACTCCTCGAAGGGCCGCGAGCCTTCGGCCATCGCGCGCAACCATTTAAGTTCTTCATCCTCGACGAGCGTTCTTACCATGCCCCCGTCGCCTCCGGTCGTTGCTGTCCGCGTAATAAAGAAAGATACGCGGACACACCTCGGCTCACATCAGGAACTTCCTGACGATCTCTAAATTGCTACCGTCCTGCGAGTACAGTCTCTTTGAAATCCGACGCCGAAATAAGGCCCAAGTAAAAAGGCAAAGGAGGAGAGCACGCTCGCCTTCCTCCTTTGCCTTTTGCGTTACCCGCAGGGCCTACCAAATCTGGCAGCGCTGTTCGGGCGGGCGCACCATCGCGTCGCCGACCTTGCACTGGAACGCCTCGGCGAAGGCCGGTGTGTTCGAGAGCGGGGCGTTGACGCGGAAGCGGTCGAGCGGGTGCGGATCGGTCTTCGCGCGAAGTCGCGCGGCCTCCGGTCTGATACTTCCGGCCCAGACCTGCGCCCACCCCAAGAAGAAACGCTGCTCCGGCGTGAAGCCGGCGATGACGGGCGGGCGCGGCTTGCCCTGTAGAGACTTCTGATAAGCCGCGTAGGCCACGGTCAAGCCGCCGAGGTCTGCGACCGACTCGCCGACGACGAGCTTACCCGTCTGGTGCAAACCCGGCTCGACCTCGAAGGCGTCGAACTGCTTCACCACGCAGTCAGTCCGCGCATTGAACTTCTTGAAGTCCTCGTCCGTCCACCACTGGACGAGGTTGCCGTTGGCGTCGAACTTCGCGCCCTGGTCGTCGAAGCCGTGCGTCATCTCGTGGCCGATGACCGCGCCGATGCCGCCGTAGTTGAAGGCGTCGTCGGCCTTCGGGTCGTAGAAGGGTGGCTGCAAGATTCCCGCGGGGAAGACGATCTCGTTGATCGAGGGGTTGTAGTAGGCGTTCACGGTCGGCGGCGTCATGCCCCACTCGGTCTTATCCACGGGGTTGCCGATCTTGCCGAGGTTGCGCTTGACCTCGAAGGCGCTGGCGTTGACGAGGTTGTTGTAGTAAGCGCCGCGGCTGATCTCGACCGCCTCGTAGGAGCGCCACTTGTCGGGGTAGCCGATCTTGCGGATGAAGGCGTCGAGCTTGGCGATGGCGCGCTGGCGCGTCTGGTCGCTCATCCAGGAGAGGGTCGAGAGGTCGTCGCGCAGTGCCGCGATCAGGTTCTTGACCATCTCCTGCGCCCGCGCGCGCGCCTGCGGCGTAAACGTCTTCTGGACGTAAATCTGTCCGAGCGCCTCGCCCAGGGCGCGGTCGGTCGAGCCGACGCAGCGCTTCCAGCGCGGCTGCATCTCCTGCGCGCCGGTCAGGTACTTGCCGTTGAAGTTGAAACTCTCTTCGACGAACTTCGATGAGAGCGTGGACGAAGCCGCGTTGACGAGGTGCCAGCGCAGGTATGACTTCCAATCGTCAATCGGAATCGTGGTCAGGAGCTTGTCGGCGGCCTTGAGGAAGTCGGGCTGGCCGACGTTGACGGCGTCAATCGAGGGCAGGCCGACGTTCACGAAGTAGCGCGACCAGTCGAAGTCGGGCGTGAGCTTGATGAGGTCGGCCTTGATCATCTTGTGGTAGTTGGCTTCGGGGTTACGACGCTGCACGCGCGTCACGGAGTTCTCCGCGAGCTTCGTCTCGATGCTCATCACCGTCCGGGCCTCGGCGTCGGCGCGGTCGGGGTCGTCGCCGAGGAGCTGGAAGGTGCGCGCGACGTGCTTCTGGTACTCGTCGCGGGTCTGCTTCGACTTGTCGTCGGCGTTCGTGTAGTAGTCGCGGTCGGGCAGGCCCAAGCCCCCTTGCGAGACCTGCGCGATGACCGAGGAAGAGTTCTTGAAGTCCTGCGCCGCGCCGAAGCCGAAGACCGCCGGGATGCGGTGCGAGTGGAAGCGCGCGACCTCCTCTTCGAGTCCGGCGAGGTCTTTGATCGAGGCGATGCGCTCAAGCTCCGGTTCGAGCGGCGTGTAGCCGGCACGCTCGATGGAAGGCTCGTCCATGCAGCTCTCGTAGTAGTCGGCGAGCTTCTGCTCGTTGCTGCCCGGCTTGAGGTTCTTCTGCTGGGCCAGCCCTTCGAGAATCTGGTGGAGTTGCACCGTGTTGGAGTCACTCAACTGCTCGAAGCGCCCCCAGCGCGCGTAGGCCGCGGGGATCGGGTTCTTCGCCACCCACCCGCCGTTGGCGAACTGGTTGAAGTCCTGGCAGGCCGAGACGCTGCGGTCGAGACTCGCGATGTCGAAGCCGGGAAGCGAGTCCGCCGCGGCGGCGCGCGCGCCCGCGCCCGGCTTCGAGTTGGCCGCGTTCTTCTGGCTGAGCACCGCTTGGCCCGAAGTGCAGACGAGCACCGCGGCTGCGGCGAAGGCACACAGGGCCGCGACACACCGAAACCTTAGAGATTTCATGGCTGTTGGCTCCTCACAAAATTTTTTCCGGGACTGCTCCGGGGGAATTCTTTGGGATGGACAGATGATAACAGCGGCGGGAGGTTTTGGTAAGCCGCGGCGCGGGCCTTCGCGCCCGCGCGAAGGCCCGCGCGCGCCACTTGAGGACGATTGCCCGCGCAAAATGAGAAGGGCGTCAAAGTTCGACGCCCTTCGGGTAAGGAACGATGGGCCGGACAGGGATCGAACCTGTGACCCGCTGATTACGTACCACCTCGGCTTTCGCCGCCCCCTTCGGGTTCGTGGTCTGGACTATCCCTTCACCGTGTCCCTCCGAGGGATTTAGGTGGACGCCATCTAGTCTCTACGCCTTCCCCGCATTCGGCGGGGCTTGGCTCGGGATTGCCATCGCCCGAAGCGGAAGGGTTCCCCGATTTTGACGCCTGTTCACTCACCCGTTTCCGGGCGAGGCTCCCCTTGTGAGAGTCAGCTGCTCTACCAACTGAGCTACCGGCCCATGAGTCGAAATAACTTACACGGCGCGAAGATTAACTGTCAAGAACGCCCGCCGCCGTGAGCCGCGGGTACAGGAGGAAGAGGGAAGTGTCTGACGCCTTCCCCTTCCTCGTCAAGCTCAACGCGCGAGGGCCTCCGCCGGAATCTGCTTGTCAATGACCGGGCGCGTCGGCGCATTGGCGAGTTCAGAGGCGAGGATGAAGATGGTGCGCGCCACCGATTGCATCTTCTGGTAGTCAATCTTGTCGGGGCTGTCGGTGGGGCGGTGATAGTCCTCGTGGACGCCGTCGAAGAAGAAGATGATGGGCACACCATGCTTGGCGTAGTTGAAGTGGTCGCTGCGGTAGAAGAGGCGTTCGGGGTCGTTCGGCTCGTCGTAGTGATAGTTGTACTTGATGTTGAGGTAAGCAGTGTTGACCGCCACGTTCTTGTCGGCCAGCTCGTCGCTCATCATCCGCGAGCCGATGACGTAAATCTCTTCGGGGCCGGTGAGCATCTTGTTCGCCGGGTTCGTGTCGCCCGCCTTCTTGCTGCGCCCGATCATGTCTATGTTGAGCTGCGCGACCACCTGCTTGAGCGGAACCGTCGGGTAGCGCGTGAAATACTCCGACCCCCACAAGCCCTTCTCCTCGCCCGCGTGCCAGACGAAGAGGATCGAGCGCTTCGGGCGCGGCCCTTTGGCGAACGCCTCGGCCATCGTGATGAGCGAGGTCGTGCCGGAGCCGTCGTCGTCCGCGCCGTTGCAGATTTTGTCATCGCCGACGGGGCGGCAGCCGGGGTTGTCCGTCCCGACGTGGTCGTAGTGCGCGCCGAGGGCGACGTACTCCCGCTTGAGCACGGGGTCTTTGCCTTCCAGCACCGCGACGACGTTCTGCGTGCTCGCCTGCGTGACCGAGAGCTTGACGCTCAGGCCCAGGCGCTTCGACGGCGAGAGCGCGAAGCCTTTAAGCGGCTCGCCCGCCGTCGAGGCTTGCAGGACGCGCGCGCCGTCCGCCTGCTCGCCCGCGAAGAGCGCTTCGAGCATGGCACGCGAGGGGAGTATGGTGACGATGCCCTTCTGGGGCGCGGCGGCTTCGTCGTCCTCTTCTTCGTCCGCGACGGCGTTCTCAAGGCGCGGGACGGTGTAGGAGGGGCGCGAGAGCGCGAACGCGCCGAAGCGCCAGCGCCGCTCGAAGTTACGCGGGACGATGACGAGCGCCTTCGCGCCGTTCTTCTGCGCGTAGCTGACGGGGCTTTCCCAGTCGGCGGCGGGCAGGCCCGCGACCGCGACGCCCTGCGGCGGGGTCGTGCCGTCGCCGGAGACGACGATGATCTTGTCTCTCACGTCGAGTCCCTCGTAAGGGTTCACGTTCTTCGAGCGGATGACCCAGCCCTGGCCCGCGTAAACGAGTTGGCCCTCGGCCTCGCCGCTGACGCGACCGACGGGCAGGAAGTCGTCGCCGAGCTTGAACGTGCGGTTGCCCAACTGCGCCTTCGTGTTGTCGCGGTCAACGGCGGTCTTCGAGAGCGTGATGTGCTGGAAGTAAGTGCCCTTGTCGCCCATCGGCTTGAGCTTCGCCTTGGCGAGGTGGTCGGCGATGTACTTGGCGGTGGCGTCGAGTCCGGGCGAGGGCGTGTCGCGGCCCAGCATCTCGTCCGAGGCGATGTAGTAGAGAATCTCCTTCATCTCGGCGGCGGTGATGCGCTCGGCGGCGGAGCGCTCGGCGGTGAAGTACGTGGAAGGCGCGGCGGCGGTGGCCGCCGACATGACGCTCTGGCGTTGCTGCGCGCGGGGCGCTTGCAAGGGCAGGGCGAGAAACAGGACGATCAGCGCGAGGCCGACCCGGTTCAATCTACGCATGGCTCCTCCGAATTACTTAATTGCTGCTCCGACGGGCAGGGTGCTTCGATGATAAACCGGCGCGGCAAAGTTCGCCAGCCGCCGGGAAACGCAGGCGAGTCCGGCGGAGTCAAGTCAACGCTCTCCTCAAGCCATCTCCACGCTGGAAAGGCCGGGCGCGGTCATGTTATTTTATGGCCGTTTGAAATTGCGCGCCCGTAGCTCAGTGGATAGAGCGCAACACTCCGGATGTTGAGGCCGCAGGTTCGACCCCTGCCGGGCGCAATTACCTCATATCTTATGAAAAATAGTGACACTCGGAAATCTGCTCAGTTAAGTATGCCGCTTGGCACAGCCGCAAATCGTCTGAGGAAGATGGTGCTTTTTAACCTACTCCAAAAGTACGGAGAAGATACCTGCTTCAAGTGCGGCGCAAAGATAATGACGGCGACAGAGCTTAGCATCGAACACAAAGAGCCATGGCAAGGAGGGACACCGCTCTCTTTTGGGATTTGAGCAATATTGCCTTTTCACATCTGAAATGTAACCGGCCAAGCCGCACAGGGGGGCAAGCTTTAAGGAAGATTGGCGATGAAGGTACGTCATGGTGCGTTTGGCATCAAGAGTTTCACCATGTTAGTGAATTTCAATCAGATAAAAGCAGATGGAACGGGTTGCGTAATGAATGTCGAGCAGGTTATTTGGAACGCCGTCGAGCGATAAGAAGTAAAGAGAAAGAGCAAGCTTGAATCTTAGCGCGCTCGACTTAAGATGATAGCCGCGATTGAGACTATTAACGAGAGAAGAGAGACGATTAAAGAAAGATAAGAAATGCGTATCGCATGATTCGCACCTAACGCCGAATCTCTAGCCCGAAGTTGAGGAATAACCTCTTTCCTATTTAAGCCCGCCGGTGCCATCCAATTGCTGCTTTGCGATATTTTGTACTTGACCACCAGTTTTTCAAGTTCCTCATTTGACATACTCTCATAGTCTTTATGAATCATAGTGCCTCCAAAGCTCTACATACGCTAATTTTTCGGCAAGCGTTCTAATTATTGGGTAAGATGCTATTATTAGGCAAAGCCCTACCAGGCGTATTCCTTAAACAGCCTGGTGCCTCATCAGATTCTTCGACATCTTCTGACCCGGCGGTTAAACGCTGCTTGAAGGGCGGGCTTGATTCGCTCAGTGAGGGCTTCCGCCGAGGAGTCTGCAAACCAGGAAGGAGAGCGCGGCGATGACGCCCGCGCAGGGGATCGTGAGTAACCAGGCCCAGACGATGCGGCCCGCCACGCCCCACTTGACGGCGGAGAGGCGGCGCGTCGCGCCGACGCCGACGATTGCGCCCGTGATGGTGTGCGTTGTCGAGACGGGGACGCCCGTCAGCGTCACGTAGGCGAGGGTGAGCGCCGCGCCCGTCTCGGCGCAAAAGCCGCCGACGGGCTTGAGCTTCGTGATGCGCGTGCCCATCGTGCGGACGATGCGCCAGCCGCCCGAAAGCGTACCCAGCGCGATGGCCGCGTGCGCGATCAGGACGACCCACAGAGGTATCGGCGGCAGAGTCGAGTTCGGGCCGTACTGGAGGACGCCGCCCGCGGCCAAGACAGCCGTGATGATGCCCATCGTCTTCTGCGCGTCGTTGCCGCCGTGGCCGAGCGAGAAGGCCGCCGCCGAGAGGAGCTGCCCGCGCCGGAAGAGACGGTCAACCCGGTGCGGCGACCACTTGCGGAAAATCCAATAGACGGCGACCATCAGCAGGAACCCCAGCACCAGCCCGATGAGCGGCGACAGCACGATGAACAGGATGACCTTCTCCCACACGTCCACCTTCAGCAGCCCCGCCACCCCGCCGTAGGCCGCCACACCCGCGCCGGCGTAGCCGCCCAGGAGGGCGTGCGAGCTTGAGGTCGGAAGGCCCAAATACCAGGTAATGATGTTCCAGGCAATCGCGCCGACGAGCGCCGACAGGAGCACGTAGAGGCGATAGTCGGACGCGATCAGGTTCATGTTGATGCCGTCGCCGATGGCCTTGGCGACGCGGGTGCCGTAGATGGCGAAGGCGATGAAGTTGAAGAAGGCCGCCCACACGACCGCCACGCCGGGCGAGAGCACGCGCGTCGAGACTACGGTCGCGATGGAGTTGGCCGCGTCGTGGAAGCCGTTGCTGAAGTCGAAGACCAGCGCGATGAAAATGATGACGAGGACGAATGTCAGCGTGGCAGTCATTTCGTGAATGATGAGTGATGAATGCGGAATGATGAATGAAGGCGGGCGCGCGTTTTCAATTCATCACTCATCATTCCGCATTCATCATTTGCCTTTCATGCGTGTTTGATGATGACGCTCTCGATGATGTTGGCGGTGCGCTCGCAGCGGTCAACGGCGGCTTCGAGCTTCTCGTACACCTCTTTCCACTTGATGACGTGGAGCGGGTCGGGCGTGCCCTTGAACAACTCGGCGAGCGCCTCGTGGTAGAGGTCGTCACCCTCGTTTTCGAGCCGGTGGATTTCGACGAGGCGCGGGT
>QHXN01000084.1 GCA_003222975.1 Acidobacteriota bacterium
GGGCCGAGTAGGCGAGATTGACCGGAGCCTCGAAGCCTGGGACTAACCGCTTGTAGCTGTTGGTGGTTGGGGCGGCAAAGGCCACGATTGAGGCCGCGTGCTTGAGCAATCCGCCGATGTAGAAGCGGGCGAGGTCGGAGAGTCCGGCGTAGCCGTCTCCGGCAAACAGAGGCTTCTCGCCCTTCCACAGAGATTGGTGGCAGTGCATCCCTGAACCGTTGTCGCCGTAGAGCGGCTTCGGCATGAAGGTCGCGCCCTTGCCCTGTCTGTGCGCGACGTTGCGGACGGTGTATTTGAAGAGTTGGAGATTGTCAGCCGTGCCGAGGAGGGTGGAGTAGCGGAAGTCAATCTCGCACTGGCCGGCGGTGGCGACCTCGTGGTGGTGGCACTCGACCTGTATGCCGGCCTTCTTGAGTTCGCCCGCGACCTCGGTGCGGAAGTCTTGCAGCGTGTCGAGCGGTGGCAGAGGGACGTAGCCTTCTTTGTTGCGGATGTGATAACCCTGGTTGGAGTTTCCGTTCTGGCCGTTGGTGTTCCAGACGGCTTCGGGGTTGTCTAAGGCGAAGCCCGCGGTGTTCGCGTCGTTATGAAAGCGCACGTCGTTGAAGACGAAGAACTCGGCCTCGGGGCCGAAGTAGGCGGTGTCGGCGATGCCCGTGAACTTGAGGTAGCTCTCGGCGCGGCGGGCGACGCCGCGCGGGTCGAGCCAGTAGCCTTCTTTCGTGATTGGGTCAACCACGTCGGCGATGAGGCACAGCGTCTTCTCCGCCATGAAAGGGTCTATCCAGTAGCGGTAAGGGTCGGGCACGAGCAGCATGTCGGACTCGTGGATTGAGGCCCAGCCGCGCAAGGATGAGCCGTCGAAGCCGAAGCCCTCCTCGAAAGATTTTTCCGAAAGCTCCTCGATGGGGAACGTCAGATGGTGCCACGCACCGACAAGGTCTGTGAAGCGGACGTTGACGTAAGCCGCCCTTTCGTCTTCGGCAAATTTGAGAATACTTTTCACGCTCATTTCAGTTTTCCTCAGTCAAAGGGTTGAGAATCGTTTGAAGCAAGGGACGAGTCCGTCGCCCCGCTCTCGCTCGAAGAGCCACGAACGGTCGCGCGCGACATTCCAGACGCGACGACCGTTCATGGCCGGCAGTTTGTTAAGACCGATGGCTGTCGTTTGTCCCGATTCTTACCCTCCTTCCCGCATCAGAACGTGATGCCGTAATAGACGAACAGGGCGTTGTTCTTGCGCCCGAAGTTGCCGATGCTGTAGCCGGCGTAAAGCGCGCTCGCGCGCGGCAGCGCCAGCGAGAGGCCCGGCGTCACGTAGCCGAAGCGGTTCCTGCCGCTGAACCAGTCGGCGACGAAAGTCAACTTCTTCGCCAGCGGCTGCTCGTAGCCAACGATGGCCCCGCCGTCGTTCCCTTGGCCTTTGGCCCGACCGACGAGGCCGTAGCCACCGCCCGTCAAGCGCGGCCCGTACTTGGCCTTAACCTTCTTGCTAACCACCGTGTACAAGAGTCCGAAGGTGTCCGTGCCCGCGCGGTGCGCGACCGTGGTGTAGAGTATGCCGCCGGCTGACGCCGACACGCCGTTGGTCTCGTTGGTGTAGAACTGGTACTTGATGTTCGGCTGCAACTCGACCGGCTGGTCGGGCGCGAGCGCGTCGGTGAACGTGACGTTGACGCCCGCCTCCAACCTGTGCCCCAGCCCGAAGACCACGCGCGGCACGTAAGTCTGGAAGCCGCCGCTCTGGTGCGGCTCAAGGTGGCTGACGAAGTCGAACTCGAAGTAGGTCTTCTTCTTCGCCACGACATCGGTCGAAGGGATGTTGAAGAGGGTTGACTGCGCCCTCGTCGTCCGGCTTTCAAAGAACGTTATCGCGAACAGGGCGCAGAGCGCCCAGACGATTGATTTCGTCCTGAGCATGTTGTACTTTTGCTCCACAATCGTCTCCTAAAGGGACGATCTCAGTGGCCTGCCCGTCGCGCGCCTGCCAAAGCTGTGACGGGTAGGCCATGTCTTTCTCTCCCGCGAACGTCGTGAACAAATCCGTCGAGATGGTCGCGCGCGTCCGCACTCTGTTTTCAGGATGCCGACTCACTCACGATAACCCCGGCTCGCTCACGATTGTCCTCGCCAACGGCTCGGCGTTGAGAACGCCCGCCGCGCCGTGCGCCTCCTCGCCGGCCATGCCGCTCGGCCTGGCGACGGACGAGATGACGTACTCCGGATAAGCTGAAATCCCATGCTCGTGCAGGTCGAGGCCGTAACGTTCGCCCTCAGCCGACACGCGCAGGAGTCCCGTTGCCTTGACCGCGTACATGACCGCCAACGCGACCGCGAAGGTGGAGGCCGTGATAATCAGACTGCCGATTGCCTGAGCGGCCAGCACGCTCGTGCCTCCGCCGTAGAACAGGCCCGTCAGCGGCGCTGTGTTGTCCGGCCCGGCCGCGCCCGTCGCGCCGTACTGGCCGCACGCGAAGAGGCCGAGCGAGAGCGTGCCCCAGATGCCGCAGAAGCCGTGCACGGGGACAGCGCCGATGGGATCATCAATGCGCAGCCACTCCAAAAGCTCGACTCCGAGGACGACCAGCACGCCCGCGACCCCGCCGAGGAGGATCGAACCCGTCGGGCTGACCCAGTAGCAGGGGCACGTGACGGCGACGAGTCCGGCGAGGAAGCCGTTGACGGTGAAGCTCACGTCCCACTTCTTGCTCTGGACGTAGGCGTAGGCCATCGCGGTCAGGCCCGCCGCGCACGCGGCGAGCGTCGTGTTGGTGGCGACGCGACCGATGCCCTCGAAGTCCATCGCGGAGAGCGTGCTGCCGGGGTTGAAGCCGTACCAGCCGAACCAAAGTATGAGGCCGCCCGTCGCGGCGATGACGAGGTCGTGCGGCAGCATCGGGCCGCCGCCGTCGCGCTTGAACTTGCGCCCCAGTCGCGGGCCGAGGGCGATTGCGCCCGCCAGCGCGATAAAGCCGCCGATGGTGTGCACGACGGTCGAGCCGGCGAAGTCGTGGAAGCCCGTGCCGAGCGTGGGGAGGAAGTTGCCGTCGCTGCCCATCGTCGCGAGGAAGCCGTCCGGCCCCCAGGCCCAGTGGCCGACGATGGGGTAGATGAAGCCGGAGACGGCGACGCTGTAGAGCAGGTCGCCGACGAAGCCCGTGCGACCGATCATCGCGCCGGAGGTGATGGTCGAGCAGGTGTCGGCGAAGGCGAACTGGAAGAGCCAGAAGGCTAGAAACGCCACGCCCGTCGTCTCGTAGGTGGCGGGCGCGCCTTGCAGGAAGAACCAGTGGTAGCCGATCAGGCCGTTGCCGTGGCTGAACATGAAGGCGAAGCCGATGGCGTAGAAGAGTAGGCCGCAGAGGCACGTGTCAACGATGCACTCCATCAGGACGTTGATGGTCTCGCGCGAGCGGCAGAACCCCGCCTCCAGCATCGTGAAGCCGACCTGCATGCAGAAGACGAGGAACGCGGCCAGGAGCGTCCAGACTGTGTTCAGGGGATTGACGATGTCGTTGCCTTTGAGTTCCGTGTCGGCGGCAAAGGTCTTCCAGCCGATCAGCTCTGGACTCAGAAGGACGACACCGATCAGCAGGCCGACGCCCAGCAGTTTCCCCGCCAGCAGAAGCTTCCCGTAACGACGCCATTCCGCGTCGTGCATGCGCTCGCGCAAACGTACAAGCTTTTGCTGTAGAGATAATCTCTTCATATCCATACGCAAGTTCCTCCGAAAGATTTAGGTGGGCAAAGATGTCGAATCCCTCGCCGGGCCGCACCGCGCCGGCGTAAGTTATGCCAATCGCCTGCACAGCTCTTCTTGAGTCCTGACTTGCCCTTGAAGCCTTCGCCCCAGCGCCAGCCCGTTAAAGCCGTGGAGCTTTCTCGCGGGAACAAACCCGAACCGACCCGAACGCAGCCAGCACTTTCTCGCGGCAGGGTTGACAACTCCTGTGCCAATCCTCTTCCGCCGCCCGCCTGTTGCGCAGTAAGCGCGTGGAACAGGCGTACTTGTTCGAGGTTGAGACCAGAACAGGCCGCGACTTGACCCGCAAACGAGAACTCGACCTCACGACATTTTTGTTGGAGATACGGAAGCGGAGGGACAAAAACGTTCGAGGTATGCCGCCGACCCACCCGCGTTTGCCCCACATGGGCACACAGAAGATAGTCAGCGGCAAGCGAGCAAAGCGTGCGCGGCCACAAGCCGCAGTCGGACAAGATACCTGCGCCCCGCAAGTGGCGCGCGGGATACAATTCTTACCGCGGCACGCCTCCGCATCCCTTCAGGGCGCTGACATGCGCGCGTCTGCTCTTCAGCCGAACTAACCGGCGATTACACTTTTGCATCTCTTAGGCGGGCGCACGACAAAATTGTCGCCCCGCCCGACTCGCATGAAGTGAAGACGTTTAATGAAACTGGAGGAAACTGCCGCGACTCTTCATCTCCGGCCAGAATGTGACACGCGGAACGAAGGTTGCTGCTTGAGCGTGGGCCGGTATTCAGAAGAGAGGATCGCGTCGCGGGTGAGGATCGCTTTTTCAGTCTGCCTTTGATAAGGAGTTGGCGGCGACCGCTTCGATAAATTGTGATCAGCGAGGCAGAGTTTTCACACACGCGACCCGCGCGGACGCACCGCAACAAGGTTCTGGCGCACGCCGCCACGCGACTCGCCGCGTGCGAGCGCCTGTCACACGCGTCGGAGATTTCCGAGTTGTTCCGCGCGTTCCTCAAGACCGAGGAGCGGCGCTTGAAGATCGCGCTCCGCCTCGGCGCTTCGGGCTGCCAGACTGCCGCCGCGCGCAGCTTCGTCCTCGACCTCGTGGCCGACGCGGCCTTCCGCGCGGGCATGCTCGGCGGCGAGGGCGGCCAGTCTGCGGGCGTGGCGGTCGAGGCTTGCGCGATGGTCGCGGTCGGCGGCTACGGGCGCGCGGAGCTTGCGCCCTTCTCCGACCTCGACATCCTCTTCCTTCACGCGGGGCGGCGCACGGCGCAGGCGCGCCAACTCGTCGAGCGCGTCCTGCGCCTGCTCTGGGACGCGGGGCTGACCATCGGCCACAGCTTCCGCACCGTCGCCGAGTCCGTCTCGGCGTCGCGCACCGATCCACACTTCCAGACCTCCCTGCTCTCAACGCGCCTGCTCGCCGGTAACGGCGCGCTCCTCGACTCCCTGCACGCCGCGCTCGAACGCGAGCGGCGCAAACACGCCGACTACTTCCTGACTGCCTTGCGATACGAGCGCGACGAGAGGTACGCGAAGTTCGGCGCGTCCGTCTGCTTGCAAGAGCCGAACGTCAAAGAGAGCGCGGGGGGCTTGCGCGACATGCACGCGGCCCTCTGGACGGCACACGTTAAGGCGGGCTGCCGCACGCTCGAAGAGTTGCGCGCGCTCGGCCTCATCAACGAGGCCGAGCAGAAGAGCGCCGGGCGCGCCTACGACTTCCTCTGGCGCGTCCGCCACGCGGCGCACATTTTGACGGGGCGCAAGACCGACCGCCTCGCGCTCGACTTGCAGCCCGCGCTGGCCCAAGAGTTCGGCTACGAGTCGGAGCCTCACCTGCTCGCCTCTGAGAAGTTCATGCGCGACTACTACCGCCGCGCGCGCGAGCTTCACCTGTTCAGCGAGTCGCTCGTCGCACGCACCTCCGAGCCTTCCGAGCGCCCGCCGCGCTGGTTTCTGAGGCCGCGCGCCGCGAGCTTCGCCGAGCCGTTCTCTGTCAGCGACGGGCGGCTACATTTTCACGCCGACGCGCAAACCCTCAGGAAGAACCCGTTGCTCATCATGGACGCCTTCGCGCTGGCGCAGGCCGCCGACGCTGCGCTCAGCCACGGCCTGCGCGACGCGCTCAGCCGGAGCATCGCCGCCGTTGACCGCGACTTCCGCGACTCAGCCGAGGTCGCCAATTCCTTCCTCAAAATCCTGCGCCGCCGCGGGCGCGTCGGTCGCACGCTGCGGATGATGCACGAGGTCGGATTCCTCGGTCGCTACCTGCCGGAGTTCGCCCGCATCAGCCTGCTCATACAACACGACCTCTACCACCACTACACGATTGACGAGCACACGCTGAAAGCCGTCGAGGCGCTCGACGAACTCCACAACACAACTGACAGACAGCGCGCACACCTTCGCACGGCTTTCGACGAGACGGAAGACCCCGCGCTCCTCTACCTCTCCGTCCTCCTGCACGACATCGGCAAGGGGCGCGGCAGCGGCCACATCCCGCGCGGCGCGCGGATCGCCGAGCGCATCTGCCGCCGTCTGCAACTGGGCGCGGAGGCCGCCCGGAAGGTCGTGCTCCTCGTCAACCTTCACGTCGCGATGGCGCACACGGCGCTCAGGCGCGACCTGAGCGAGCCGCGCGTCTCGTCGGATTTCGCCGCACAAACTGGGTCGCCCGACGCGCTGAATATGCTTCTGCTTCTGACCTACGCAGACCTACACGGCGTCGGCCCCGGCGTCTGGAGCGACTGGAAGGGCGCTCTGCTCTGGGAGCTTTATCAACGCGCGCGCGCCGCCCTGACCGGCCACGACGCGCCCGCCGACGCCATGCAGGAGATGGCGCGTTACAGGGAGCGGGTCGTGGCCGCGCTCGCGGGCAAGCTCCCGCCGAGCGAAGTCGAGCGACACCTCGCGCTCCTGCCCGAACGCTACAGGCGCACTACGCAACCCGAGGCGGCGGCGGCGCATCTTCGCCTGATCGAACAACTCGGCACGTGCGCGTTCAAGTCGCTCTGGCGGCGGCACGGCAGCGCGAGCACCGAGCTAACCGTCTGCGCGCGCGACCGTCAAGGCTTGTTCGCCGACATCGCCGGCACGCTCGCCGCGCACGGCATCGAAATCCTCAGCGCCGAAGTCAACACGCGCGAGGACGGCGTCGCCGTTGACGCCTTTATGCTCCGCGGGGCGGCCACGCATCAAGCCGTCGAGGAGTACCGCTACGCGCCCATCGAGCGCGCGCTCGCCGCCGCAATCGCGGGCGAGTCGGACGTGGCGGCGCTGGTCGAGCGCTGGCGCACGAACAACGCACCGCGCCGTCGCTCGGCGCTGGCGCACGCGCGCCGCCGGAGGCTCCTGCCACGCGTCGCCTGCGACAACGACGCCTCGGCCTCGACGACCATGATCGAGGTTCACGCGGCGGACGAGCCGGGCCTCGCCCACAAGATCGCAAGCGCCCTCGTCTCCCTCCGACTCGACATCGTCTGCGCGAAGATCGCCACCGAGAAATCGGACGCGCTCGACGTTTTCTACGTCACCGACGCCGACGGGCGGAAGCTCTCGGAGCCTTTGATGAGAGAGGCCGAGGCGGCGCTTGCGGAAAAGCTTTCTGCGCCCGGCAGCGCGGCGCGGGCAACGCATTAAAGAGCAGAGCAAAAAACTTGAGGAGACGAGGATGAAAAAAGTCGAAGCCATCATCAGGCCGCACCTTTTGGAAGCGGTCAAGAACGCCTTGCAGGAAGTGAACGTCGTCGGGATGACCATCGGCGAGGTGCAGGGCTACGGGCGGCAGCGCGGCCACACGGAGACTTACCGCGGCGCGGAATACCAGATCGAGTTCGTCCCGAAGATCAAGGTCGAGGTCGTCATCCCCGACGAAATCGAAGAGGCGGTCGTCTCGGCGATCACGAAGACGGCGCGGACGGGCAAGTTCGGCGACGGCAAAATCTTCGTCACCTCGCTCGAAGACGTGATCCGCATCCGCACGGGCGAGCGCGGCGAGGCGGCGCTCTAAGCCGCCGCAGTGCGCGCGAACGGCTTGACCGTGAGCGAACGACTGCGCAAGGTTGCCGGCGGCCAACGTCCGAGAGGTCACGCACCAGCATGGAGATGTCGCAGCTCGAATTCTTCCTGAAGGTCATCGAGGAGGGCAGCTTCTCGAAGGCGGCTGACAGCGTCGGGCGCACGCAGCCAGCGGTCAGCATCGCCGTCCGCCGTTTGGAAGAGGAGGTCGGCGCGCCGCTCTTCGACCGCTCGCAGAAGACGCCGACGCTGACCGAAGCGGGCGAGGTCATACACGACTACGCGCAGAGAATTCTTTCCCTGCGCGACCAGGCGCGCGAGTCGGTCGCCGAGCTGCGCTCTCTGAAGCGGGGCCGCGTCCGCGTCGGCGCGAACGAGAGCACCTCGCTCTACCTCCTGCCGCGGATCATCCTCGCCTACCGCGAGAGCCACCCCGAAGTTAAGGTCGAGATTTACCGGCACGTCTCCGAGCGGCTGCCGCGCGAGGTCTTGGAGCGCAGCGTGGACTTCGCGCTCCTCGCCTTCGAGCCGGTTGACCGCGACCTCGAATCCTTCCTTGTGCTCCGAGACGAGCTGGTGCTGATACTGCACCCGGAACACGCGCTCGCGGGCCGCGAGTCGGTGACGGTCGAGGAGCTGGGCACGGAGTCGTTCCTCGCGCACAACGTCAGGACTGCTTCGCGCAACAAGGTGATCGAGGTCTTCGCCGAACATCACACGCCGCTCAACATCACCCTGGAACTGGCGACCGTGGAGACCATCAAGCGTTTCGTCCAACTCAACATCGGTCTGGCCTTCGTGCCGCGCATGTGCGTCGGCGAGGAGTTGGAGCGCGGCACGCTCGCCAGCGTGCCCGTCGAGGGCCTCGCCTACCACCGCACGCTCTGGATCACGCACCGCCGCAACATGACTTTCTCCCACGCCGCCGCGGCCTTCCTCAAGGTCTTGCGCCAGCACGCGAAGTCGCAGCAGGCCCAGGCCGAAAACAGTCAGCGGTAGCCGCTTCTTGACTTGGCACTCTCAGGCGTTGGACTTTGGACGCCGGACATGGGTTATGATTCCTCTTCGGCTTCGTTCCGAATCGTCCGGCCCGGCTTCCGTCTGACTGAAGGGTTTGGCGACGGCGAATCGGCGAGGCAAGACGCTTTAGCTGCAAAAGGGATGCGAGAATCTGCTCAGTCACACACTTCCGGGGCGCACCGACCGGACTCCGTTCTTATGACGCAGGAACAGGCCGAGACGCGAGAGCTGGCGACCTTGCTGGAGGTCGGCCAGGCGCTCGCGGGCGCGCACGAATTGAAGTCGGCGCTGGGCCGCGTGCTCGAAACGCTCGCGCGCCGTCACGGCATGATCCGCGGCCTCGTGATGCTGCTCGACTCGGAGACTGAAGAGCTGCGCCCCGTCGCCTCCCACGGCATGGGCGAGGACGGCGCGCGCCGCGCAAGCTACCGCGTCGGCGAGGGCATCACGGGCCGCGTCGCCGAGACCGGCAGGCCGATCATCGTGCCGCAGATCAGCCGCGAGCCGTTGTTCCTCGACCGGCTCGGCGGGCGCAGGAAGGGCCGCCGGCAGGAAGAGCTGAGCTTCGTCTGCGTGCCTTTGTTAATTAACCGCAAGGCGGTCGGCGTCCTCGGCGTGGACTTGCGCTACGAGCCGGGGCGCGACTACGGGCGCGCGGCAGAGTTCCTCTCCGTCGTCGCCTCGATGGCGGCGCAGGCCGTTAGGGTCGAGCGCCTCACCGGGTCGGAGCGCGAGCGCCTGCTCGACGAGAACGCGCACCTCAAGCAGGAGTTGCGCGGGCGCTACGACTTCTCCCACATCATCGGCAACTCCGGCCCCCTGCGCAGGGTTTACGAGCAGGTCACGCAGGTCGCACGCACCAACACCACCGCCCTCATCCGCGGTGAGAGCGGCACAGGCAAGGAACTCATCGCCCACGCCATCCACTACAACTCTCTGCGCTCGTCGAAGCCCTTCGTCAAGGTGAGCTGCGCGGCGCTCCCTGAAACGCTCATCGAGTCGGAACTGTTCGGCTACGAGAAGGGGGCATTCACCGGTGCGGCGGCGCGCAGGAAGGGGCGCTTCGAGCTGGCCGACGGCGGCACGCTCTTCCTCGACGAGATCGGCGACCTCAACGCCTCGACCCAGATCAAGCTGCTGCGCGTACTTCAGGAGCGGGAGTTCGAGCGCCTGGGCGGCACAGAGACCGTCAAGGCCAACGTCCGCCTCGTGGCCGCGACCAATAAAGATTTGGAGAAGGCGATCTCTTCGGGGCAGTTCCGCGAAGACCTCTACTACCGCCTCAACGTCTTCACCATCTTCATGCCGGCCCTGCGCGAGCGCAAGAGCGACGTGCTCCTGCTGGCCGACCACTTCCTGGAGAAGTACGGGCGCGAGCACCGCAAACAGATCAGGCGAATCTCGACGCCGGCCATTGACATGCTGACCTCGTACCACTGGCCCGGCAACGTGCGGGAGTTGGAGAACGTCATCGAGCGCGCGGTCGTGGTCTGCGACGGCGGCGTCATCCACGGCCACCACCTGCCGCCGACCTTGCAGACCGCCGAGGGGAGCGGGACGGTCGAGCGGCTCTCTTTGTCGCAGTCGGTCGAGGCCTACGAGCGCGACATCATCCAGGACGCTTTGAAGACGGCGCGCGGCAACCGTGCGCGGGCCGCCAAGCTCTTGGATACCACGGAGCGAATACTCGGCTACAAGGTCAAGAAGTACCACATTGATTGCGAGCGCTTCCGGCGTTGAGATTGCCGGTCGCCTCAGACGCGTTCGCCGCTTCTTCTCTACCCGCAGAGCACCGAGCCGCCGTTGACGTTGAGTATCTCGCCCGTGATGTGGCGTGCCCAGTCGGAGGCGAGGAAGAGGACGGCGAGGGCCACGTCGTCGGCTGTGGCGATGCGCCGGAGCGGGATGGCCTCGACGACCGTTTGCTTGTACGCGCCGTCGCCGAAGACGGCCTCGTTCATCTCCGTGTCAACCCAGCCGGGCGCGACCGCGTTGACGCGTATGTCGGGCGCGAGTTCGACGGCGAGCGACTTGGTGAAGCTGATCTGCCCGCCCTTCGAGGCCGCGTAGTTCGAGTAGCCCGCCTCGCCGCGCTGCCCCGCGGTCGAGCTGACGACGACGATTGAGCCGCGCCGCCGCTTCTTCATCAGGGGCACGGCGGCGCGGCACGCCGCCCAAGTCCCCTTGAGGTTGGCGTCAATCACCCTGTCCCACAAATCTTCTGACAGCTCCTCGACGGGCGCGCCCTCCCAGACGCCCGCGTTCGCCACCAGAATGTCGAGCCGCCCGAAGCGCTCGACGGCGGCGGACGCGAGCGCGTCGGCCTGACGAACTTCCGCCACGTCGGCACGCACCGCCAGCGCCCCGACGCCGAACTCGCCGCACGAGCGCGCGACCTGCTCCGCAGCCGCCTGACGGCGGACGTAGCTCACAACGACGCTCGCGCCCGCCTCGGCGAGCCTGAGCGCGACGGCCCGCCCCACTCCGCGCGAGCCGCCCGTGACGACGGCCACGCGGTCTTTCAACAAGTCTCGCGGGAGTGCGTTGCTTACTTGATAATCTTCGGCCATGACGTTTCCACTTTCTGAATAGGCAGTCAGTACCGCCTGCTGCACATTTCAGACGGCGACCAGCGCCGCCCGCGCGGAGCTTACCGCGCGTTCTTCTTCGTCGAGCGCCGCGAGCAGGAGCGGCGCGAGCAAACGGGCGTCGGCGAGGAAACCGTCGTGCCCGTGGCCGGACGTGAGCTTATCGTAACGACAGTCAACGCCGGCAGCCTTCATCCGTCCGGCGAGGGCGCGCACGTCTTCAGCCGGGAAGAGCCAGTCCGAGGTGATGCCGACGAGGAGGACGCGCGCCTTGATGCGCCGCAGCGCCGCCGCCTCGGACTCGTAGCCGCGCGCGAGGTCGAAGGTGTCCATCGCTTTCGACAAGACGAGGTAAGAGTTCGCGTCGAAGCGGCGCGTGAACGTCCGGCCCTGGTGGTCGAGGTAGCCCGCGACATCGAACCGCTCGTCCAAAGAGCGGTGCGGGTCTTCGCCCGCGCGGTCGGGGTTGCGCCCGAAGCGCTCATCGAACAGCCCCGCAGACTTGTACGTGCACATGGCGATGGCGCGCGCAAGCGCCAGTCCGGCGGCGGGCGGCGCATCCTTCGTGTAATGCCCGCCGCGCCAGAGCGGGTCGTTCCTGATGGCCTGACGTTGCAGGTGGTTGAGCGCCAGCCCCATCGCCGGCAGCGCCGCGGCCCCGACGGCCACACACCTCTCGACCCTTTCGGGAAAATCCACCGCCCACTGCAAAGCCTGCATGCCGCCGATTGAGCCGCCGACGACGGCGCGCAGGCGCTCGACGCCGAGGTGTTCGAGCAGAAGCGACTGCGCGCGAACCATGTCGCCGATGTTGACGAGGGGAAAGTCTGCGCCGTAGGGCGCGCCGGTCTGCGGGTTGACGGAGCAAGGCCCCGTCGAGCCGTAGCAAGAGCCGATGGCGTTCGTGCCGATGACGCAGAAGCGGCTGGTGTCGAAGGGGCTGTCCGCGCCGAAAAGCTCCGGCCACCAGTCGGCGACGCGCGCCGAGCCTGAAAGCGCGTGACAGACGAGGACGGCGTTGTCGCGCCGCCGGCTGAGCGCGCCGTAGAGCGCGTAACGCAGCGTCACGGGCCGCAGTTCGCCGCCGCTCACGCGCAGCGGCTCGTCACGCGCGAAAGTACAGTCGCCTTCAAAAGATGGTTCGAGAATCGCGCTCAACTCTTCAGTCCGTAAAAACAAAAAGCCCCGCGCTAAGGAAACGCGCGGGAGCGACAAAGGCCCGGACAGTTCCTTAGCAGTTTTTAACGTGGAGCAAGTTACCTGAAATCGCCACGCTTGACCTGCAAACAGCAGCCCGCACAAAGGAGACGCGCGGGTTTCTGAACGACACCCGGACAAATTCTTTAGCCGTCGCCAGCGGGCTAATGTAGCGGACGGCGGCGGGTCAGTCAAAGTAAATATTTTTATCGCCGTATAAATGAAACCGCGTCTTGGGGAGCGAGTTTTGATAAATCTCGGCGGCGTTTTTTCTTCAAGCCGGTGCACTCTCCGGCGAGTTCGGACGCGTCTGGCAATCAAAGGCGCGGCGTCGTATTATTCGTGATGAATAAAGCGCCATGCAAAAATCCTTCAAGGGGCGAAGATGATCCGTCCGTCCGGCAGAACCGCGAAGTTTCATTACGCGATCCGCAACATCGTCGGCGCGGCGGAAGAGCGCGAGCGCGCGGGCCGACGCGTCATCTACCTGAACATCGGCGACCCGCAGGCTTACGGCTTCCGCCCGCCCGCGCACGTCGTCGAGACGGTCGCGCGCGCACTCCGCGAGAAGTTCACGGGCTACGCGCACTCTTCGGGCCTGCCTGAAGCGCGGGAGGCGGTCGCCGCCTACGCGACCGACCTGGGAGCGCAGACCGCGCCCGACGACGTGCTGATGACCGCCGGGGCATCCGAGGCGGCGGACTTGATTCTCACCGCGCTGGTGGAAGAGGGCGACGAGGTGCTTCTGCCCGCGCCCGGCTACCCGCTCTACCCGGCCATCCTCAACCGGCTCGGCGCGGTCGCGCGCCACTACCAACTCGACGGCGCGCGCGGCTGGCAGCCTTCGCCCGAAGAGGTGCGCTCTTTGATTAACGAGCGGACGCGCGCGCTCGTCCTGATTAACCCGAACAACCCGACCGGCTCAATCACTCCCGACGAGACGACGCAGCAGCTTCTGGAACTGGCCGCGCGGCACGACCTGCTGGTCATCGCCGACGAGGTCTATCGCGAGTTGTGCTTCGGCGAGCGGCCCGCGCCTTCGTCCGTTCTGGCCGAAGGCGTGGGGGTCGCGCTCGTCACGCTGGAGAGTCTGTCGAAGACGCACCTCGTGCCGGGCTGGCGCGTCGGCTGGATGCGCTTCACGCACGCGGGGCGGATGACGGAACTCGTCCGCGCCGTCAACCGGCTGGCGAGCGGGCGGCTCTGCTCGCCGACGCCCGCGCAGTACGCCGTGCGCCCGGCGCTCGAAGGCGACCGCAGCTTCCTCGTCGAATTCATAAGCGAGATAAGGAGGAGGCGCGACTTCGTCGTTGAAGCCGTGAAGGGTATCGAAGGCTTGTCGTGCGTGACGCCCGCGGCGGCCTTCTACGCGATGATAAGAGCGGACGACCCGGCGGGCAGGACGGACGAGCGTTTCGTGCTCGACCTGCTTGAGGAGACCGGCGTGCTGGTCGTGCACGGCTCAGGGTTCGGGGCAGTCCCGGAGCCATGCCATTTCCGTCTGGTCTATCTCGCGGGCGAGGATGTGCTTGGGACGGTCTTCGACAGGCTCTCGCGCTTCCTCCAAAGTCCCACCGCGTCGCGCCGATGAAAGGCAGGAGGCAGACGGCAGGGGCAGGAGGCAGGAAGTCGCTTTTAGCAGGCGTCGGCGTTTTCACCTTAACCGTTCGACAGAGATTGCTTTTCTCCTGCTACTGCCGTCTGCCTCCTGCCCCTGCTCACTCAAGCGAGGCGCAACTGCGCGAGTGACGCGCGCGCGTCGCCGCCGCTCCGGTCGGGCACAATCTTCAGTTCGAGCTGAGTCACGCCGTTGAGTTCGACGCGGTAGTCTTCCGCCTCCCGCGTGGAGCCGTGCGGGCTGAAGTTCCACTGCTGGCGCACGACCTCTCGGAAAGTCTGTCCGCCATCGGGCGACCAGCGCAGCACGAACTCCTGCGAGCGCTCGACCTCGCGCTCCACGAACAAGAGCCGGACGCGGCTGAGTTGCTGCGAGTCGTCGAAGACGAGCCGGACGGTCTGCTCGCCGGGCAGCGCCGCGCGCCAGCCCGCCTCCGCGTCGCCGAGCAGCGCGCCTTCTATCGGGTGCGAAGTCTCCTCGGACGTGACCTCGACCGCCGCGACCTGCTCAAGCGGCAGCCAGTCCGCGCCGGCCTCCGCGGGGCTGGGCGTGTTCGTGCCGATGATGCGTTTGCGCACTGCTCTGCCCTCCTCATCTTTACGAAGCTACGGCTGAATGAGCCAAGCTTACAGCTTCGCCCTTGAGGTGTCACGCCGAGTCCGACGCAGGCCGGGCCGCAGTCACCCCGGAATTAATCCCGACACTCCGGGCACTGGCACTCGTCATCCATTTCCGTCCCTCCCGTTTGTAGTTATGTCTCCGCTCGCGCGCACACTTTACAGGCCGCTTATCTTTGTTGACCAATAGATTATTTTTAGTGAGCCATAAAATGTTTTAACCGGGCGGTCGGCTGGAAACTCTTGACAGTCTTTTTCGCGCCTGCGTATAGTTCTCTTGCCCGCCCCACTTGGGAGCGGGCCGAAGCTTCAACACGATGCACAGCGTTCGCTTCTATTATTTCGCTTTTACGTTCCGCTTCTCCTTCACGGAGGGGCGGCCAGGGGCAGAAGCGTGCGCGCGTCCGAGATGCTGACGACTTGAAGAGCTAGACGCCGCGAAAAGTTTTCACCCGAAGCCAGCCGCAACCTCCTGAAAGGGATGTCGCGGCTGGCTCTTTTAGCGGGCGGGTTCGACGGCGGGACAAGGCCGCCGAGGTTCGGGCGTTCGTTCGACAAAGAGGAGCTTGAAGGGGATGACCATCGAAGACTGGCGGGCGGAGATTGACGCGATTGACGACGAACTGCTTCGCCTCTTGAACGCGCGCGCGGCGCTCGCCATCAGAGTCGGCGAGTCGAAGAGGAGCGTGGGGCTGTCGGTCCGGGACGGCGAGCGCGAGCGCGAGGTGATCGAGCGCGTCCGACGCGCCAACACGGGGCCGCTTGACGACCGGGCCGTCGCGAGGCTCTTCCGACGCATCATCCTCGAATCGCGCCGCGCCGAGACCGTCGCCCTCGAAGAGACGGGCACGCTCGCGGAGGGTGCTCTGCGATGAGTGCCCGGACGCCAGCGCCGCCGCGCGTGGCCTTTCAGGGCGAGCGCGGAGCCTTCAGCGAGGAGGCCGCCGTCCGACTGCTCGGCGAGCGGGTCGCGCTCGTGCCCCGCCCGACCTTCGAGTCGCTGTTCGCGGCGGTCGCCGAAGGGGCCGCCGACTTCGCGCTCGCGCCTGTCGAGAACAGCCTCGCCGGCTCCGTCCAAAGGTCTTACGACCTCCTGCTTGAAACCTCGCTTCACATCGCCGCTGAGGTCGTCATCTCCATCCAACACTACCTCATCGGCTGCCCCGGCTCGTCGCTCGGCTCAATCAGAACCGTCGAGTCGCACCCGGTCGCCCTCGCGCAGTGCGAACGCTTCTTCGCCGAGCATCCGGAAATACGCCGCGTCGCCACGGAAGACACCGCCGGGAGCGTGGCGCAGGTCGTCAAGCGCGGAGACCCGACGCGCGCCGCCATCGCAGGCCGTCGCGCGGCGGAGATTTACGGCGGCACGATCCTGCGCGAGCGCCTGGAGGATCACGGCGAGAACTACACGCGCTTCGTCCTCCTCACGCCCTCGCCGGCCACACCTGACGGCGCGGACAAGCTCTCGCTCGTCTTGAAGCTGCCGCACCGCCCCGGCGCGCTACACCACGCGCTCGAACCTTTCGCGCGCCGCCAGATTGACCTGCTCAAGATCGAGGGCCGACCCGTCAAAGGCGAGCCGTGGGAGTACTACATCTTTCTCGACTTGAGTGCGTCGCTGAACGACCGGGGGGCCGCCGACGCCCTCGAAGAGTTGCGTGGAAGAACCGCGAGCGTGCGCGTTCTGGGCTGCTACCCTTCGGCGCGCTCGATTGAATCTGACGAATTAAGGAATGGTAGAAATTTATGATACTCATCCTGACTCCCAACATTGACACGGAAGGCGACGCCTACAAGCGTCTCATGGCTCACCTCTCCCGCCTGCAAAACATACGCGTGCGCGTCCACCGCGAGCAGGGGGCGGAGCAGTGCCTGACGGAAGTTTATCTGATCGGCAACACCGCCTCGCTATCGCTGAACGAGATGAAAGCTCTGCCCGGCGTCGAGCGCGCGGTGCGCGTCTCCGAGGAGTACCGCGTCATCGGGCGGCACAAGGACGATGAGCGCGCCACGCACTTCGACTACAAAGGCGTCCGCTTCGGGCAGGACACGCTCAACGTCTTCGCCGGCCTGTGCGCGGTTGACGAAGCCCGGCACGTCGAGTTGATGATGCGGGCGCTCAGAGACTACGGCCAGGTCTGCACGCGCATGGGCGCGTACAAGCCGCGCACGAGTCCCTACACCTTCCAGGGGCATGGCAAGCATTGCCTGCCTTATGTCTTCGAGCTGGCGGGCAAGTACGGCATCCGCGTCGTCGCCATGGAGGTCACGCACGAGTCGCACATTGACGAGATTCGCGGCGCGCTCGAACTGACCGGAAGCCCGACCGGTGTGATGCTCCAGATCGGCACGCGCAACACGCAGAACTTCGAGCTTCTGAAGATCGTCGGGCGGCAGCAGGAGTTCCCCGTGCTCCTCAAGCGCGGCTTCGGCATCACGCTGGACGAGTCCTTAAACGCCGCCGAGTACCTTGCGAGTGAGGGCAACCGCAAGGTCGTCTTCGGCCTGCGCGGCATGAAGACGAGCATCGGAGAGCCGCACCGCAACTTCGTTGACTTCGCGCACGTCCCCGTCGTCAAGCGCCTGACGCGCATGCCCGTCTGCATTGACCCTTCGCACTCGGTCGGCACACGCTCGCGCTGCCCCGACGGCATCCTCGACATCATGCACGCCGCCGCGCAGGGCGTCGTCGCCGGCGCGAACATGATCCTCGTGGACTTCCACCCCGCGCCCGAACACGCGCTCGTTGACGGGCCGCAGGCGCTCCTCCTGGAAGAGCTACCGCAGTTCCTCGAAGACGTATCGGTCGCGCGCGAGGCCTACGAGAAGCGCGTCCGCCTGGCCGAGCGTTACGACCGTTCTTTGGTGGCGGCTTAATAACTCATGTGAACAGGTTCGGCAGGGCAAGGACGAAGGGCGAGGGCTGTGAAGCTCTTGCCCTTTTTGTTTCATCGGGCGTAACATCTTCACATGAGCGAAAGAGCGACAGGACAGGGCGGGTACTCCGTAGGAGGTCAACCCGGCATCGAGCAGGACAGGGTGTTGGCGTCCCTGCGTATTCTCGAAGAGCGCACGCGGACACTCGAAGCGAAGATGCAAGAGAGGGAGTCGGCGTCCACTGCGCCCGCCTCTTGGCTCGGCAACTTACTTCAAGGTGTCACGCTCCTCTCGATCATCGGCTTCGCCTTCTGGCTTGGCGGAATGTCCGGCAAGGTCACGGCCACCTCCGACAAGGTTGATAAACTAAACTCGGTGGTGCTCGAATCGCGCGATAGCCTCAGTTCCCGAATGGCGACCGTCGAAGCGAAGTTGGATTCAATAGACAAGAAGCTGGATACCATTACTGAGAATATCAAGGCTAAGAAATGAGCGAAGACCCCACCAAAGAGATCGGCGAGAAGTACCAGACCAACCCGACGATTCAGACCGTCTTAGAGCGGATCAACGTGTTAGACGAGAAGCTGTGTGTGCGCCTTGACAAGATAGAGACGCGCCTCGACAAGATAGAGACGCAACTAGACCGGGTGGCCTCCGTCGCCTTCGAGACGCGAGCCGACTTGCGGGAGCTGAAAACTCAACTCAAAGAACCCGCCTAGAGCTTTGCGCGCGAGCCTCATCTGGAAAGAAATCTTTTCCATGACCTCAAAACCCATACCTCCGAAACTCACTAACCAGGAGATGTTCCCGCGGAGAGTCTTGTATTACTTAACACCAGTTAATCAGGCCCGCACCTCTTGCATGACCGGTGCCGCGTCTGTAATACTTGCGCCGTCATTTTTGACATCAACGGCTTGAGGCGTGGCGATTTCGGGTGACTTGCTCCACGTAAAAAACTGCTAAGGAACCGCCTGGGTAGTTTCAACCCCGCGCGATTCCTCGGCGCGGGATTTTTGTTTTTAGGGCGGGAGGTGGCGGCGACAGCCCTTTGGCCGGAGGAAGGCAACGATGAGTCGAGTTAAAGAGGGGTACGACATCACGACGAAGCTCGTGCACGCGGGCGAGAGGCTCCCGCCTCCCGCCGGCCTTCCGGTCTCGACGCCGATCTACGCGACGGCGACCTTCACCTACGATTCGATGGCCGAGGTTGATCGCGTCTTCTCCGGCGAGGCGGCGGGCTACATCTACACGCGCTACGGCAACCCGACGACCGCCGCGCTCGAAGAGGCCGTCCGCACGCTCGAAGGCGGCGCTGCCGCCTGCGCCTACGCGACGGGAATGGCCGCGCTGCATGCCGCCGTCTTCGCTTGCGAGCTTCAGCCCGGCTCGACCGTCCTCGCCTCGCAAGACCTCTACGGCGCGACGACCGACCTGCTCTACACGGTCTTCGGCTCGTTCGGCGTCAAGACCGTGACGGCTGACTTCTCCCGCCCGGAAGCCCTCAGAGAGAAGGCGCTTGAGGCGCGACCGCGCGTGCTCCTCGCCGAGACGATCTCGAACCCGCTCCTGAAGGTCTGCGACATCGAGGCGTGCGCCGGCGTGGCGCGCGAGGTGGGCGCGCGCTTCATCGTTGACAACACCTTCGCCTCGCCCTACCTCTGCCAGCCACTCCGTCACGGCGCGGATATGGTCGTGCACAGCGCGACGAAGTACCTCGGCGGGCACGCCGACGTGATGGGCGGCCTCGTCGTCACGCGCGACGAGGCCGACCGCGCGGCGCTCGTCGGCGTGATGAAGCTCGCGGGCGGCGTGCTCGGCGTCTGGGAGGCGCACGAAGTCATGCGCGGCCTGAAGACGCTGGCCGTGCGGCTCGACCGACAGTGCGCCAACGCGCGCCGGCTCGCCGAACGACTCACGGAGCACCCGCGCGTCTCGCGCGTGCACTACCCGGCCCTCAACCCCTCGCCCGAAACTCAGGAGGTGACTGGACGCGTGCTGCGCGCGCCGCACGCCGGGGCGCTCGTCTCAATCGAGCTGGCCGAGGACACAATCGAGGCCGCCTTCCGCTTCATGGACGCGCTCCGTTTGTGCGTGCGCTCGACGAGCCTCGGCGACGTTTTCACGGGCGTGCTCCACCCGGCCACGGCCTCGCACCGCGAGGTCGCGCCCGCGCGCCGCCGGCAACTCGGCATCGGCGACGGGCTGGTGCGAATCTCCGTCGGCATCGAAGACGCGGACGACATCATCGCCGACGTGGAGCAGGCGCTCGACCAAACCGCGGAAGGTTTGAACTCACACGTTAATGACGACTGACTCCGGCGCTCAGATCGTCGGCACGTCGGCGGGCGTCCGGCGCACGCGTATCTCGACTGTCTTCGTGCCGAGCGTCGGGTGCTTCGCAGTGAGCCGGATGACGCCCGCCGCCTCTTTCGTCCTGACCCAGACCGCGCCCACGCCGCCGAAGAGCGCGAACGGATTTTCGCCGACGACCTCGCCCGGCCCTTCCAGCAGCAACACGATTGCGTCGTTCGCGAACGGGCGCGGAGCGCCGTACTCGTCCGTCACTCTCAGCACGACGCGCGTCGAGTCAATGCCGTCGCCGATAAGCTCCGTGTCGTCCGGCTCGACGAGCAGTTGCCTGTCCACGCCCCTGCCTGACAGTTGCTTTGTGATTGCGAGCCTGCCGCCGATGTAGCCCTCGATCTTCAGATCGCCCCAGCCGCGCCAGAGCACCTGGCGGAGGTCTGTGACGAAGGGCGGGTGCGGCAGGTTCGGAAAGTTCTTTCGGTCGGGGTCAACCTCGGCCACTACACGGTCGGCGATGTAGAGTTTCAAGTGCTCGCAGTTGGAGCAGACCACCGCGAGGTCGAAGCTCTCGTTGTGGTCGCCGCGCGCCCAGTAGAAGGCCGGCTCTAAAACAACCTCCTCCTTCGGGTCGCACTGCGACTTGTAGAACCCGGCGGCAGGCTTCGGGATGCGGAAGATGTCCGAGACGCCGTGGTAGCAGACGCGGTCGCCGGAGCAGAAGTTGGCGTGCGTGTTGTAGTCGAAGGCGCACCAGCCGATGCCGCCCGCGTAAGCCCGGTCCGAGCCGAGCTGGTTGTGGACGCGCGCGTGGCGCAGCGTGTGCTCGGTGATGCGCTCGACGTTGTCGCTGCGCTTGGTCGGGTAGGTGTGGCCGATGAACTCCGTGTTCAGGTAGCGCGGGTGGTTGGGCGGGCGCAAGGGGATGCCAAAGTCGTTCATCGTGAAAACGTCTTCCAGAAACTCCGACTCGTAGTTGTAGCGTATGCCGCCCGTCGGGCGCGAGTCGTCGAGCGCGTGGGCCGTGGCGTTGGTGCGCGTGTAGAAGTCGTGGTCGTCTTTCGACTCGTTGATGCGGACGCCCCAGAGGATGATTGACGGATGATTCCAGTCGCGTCTTATCATCGCCTCGACGTTGCGGACGGCAAGCTCCTTCCACGCGGCGTCGCCGACGTGCTGCCAGCCGGGAATCTCCTCAAGGACTAAGAGGCCGTAGTCGTCGCAGGCGTCGAGGAAGTGCGGCGACTGCGGGTAGTGCGACGTGCGGACGATGTTGCACTTCAGTTCCCTGCGCAGAATCCAGGCGTCGCGGCGCTGGACGCGCGCGGGCATGGCCTGGCCGACGTAGGGATAGGTCTGGTGGCGGTTGAGGCCGCGAAGCTTCACGTGCTGGCCGTTGAGGAAGAAGCCTTCGGGCGTGAAACGCGCCTCGCGGAAGCCGACGCGCGCGTCGTAGTGGTCAACGCCGCGCCCGCCTTCCAACAGGCGCACGCGCACCTGATAAAGCTTCGGCCTCTCCAAGTCCCACAGCTCGACCGGGCCGAGTTTGTCGAGCGTCACGTCGTAAAAGGGAGCGCCCGCGGGCTGTACGTCGCGGCTCTGCGAAGCGACGACGCGGTCGCCGTCGCGCAGCTCAACATTAAGCTTGAGTTGAGCGGGCTGCGCCCCCTGACTATTGAGATAACAGCGCACGTCAACGCGCCGGTCGGCGCTCATAACATTGACCGGCTTGGCGAAGACGTTTTCGATGAAGGTCTGAGGGACGAAGCGCAGCGCCACGTCGCGGTAGATGCCGCCAAAGGTCAGGTAGTCAATCTCGCCGCCGAAGGGCGGGATGTCGGCGCGCTCGGTCGAGTCAACTTCCACGGCCAGCACGTTGTCGCCGCGCCAATCCACGTGCTGCGTCAACTCAAATGAAAACGGCGTGTAGCCGCCGCGGTGCTCGCCGAGCCGCGCGCCGTTGAGCGAAACAACTGCCGCCGTCATCACGCCGCCGAAGTCCACGAAGACGCGCCGCCCGCGCTGCAAGTCGGCGGGCACGCGGAAGTGCCTTCGGTAAAGAGAGACGAACTCATACTCCCTGTCGTCGAAGCCGTGCCAGGGCAGCAGCCGGTTCGTGTGCGGGATGTTGACGCGCGCGAAGCTTGTATCGTTGAAGCCGGGGCGTGTGCCTTCGGGCGCGGCCCTTTCGCTGTAGAGCCAACGGTGGTTGAGCGGGAAGACGCGGCGCTCGGAGTAGTCCGCGCCTTGCGCGGCGGCGGTCTGCGCGCGGAGACTACGGCGCGCGAGGGCCAGGCCCGTCAAGGTAGCGCCGCCCGCTTTGATAAAGCCGCGCCGGTCGAAACGCTTTTCGTTTGGCATCTTCATCACATGCCTTTCTCCGCGGAGAGTTCGAAAGCGACTCGCCGTCCGGCCAGAAGCGCGCGGGTATTATCTCTGACTTTCCGCTTGCCCCAGCCGCCGCTTCATGGTAAGTGGTTAACCCCGGACGAACGCGAGTCTGCTTCACTGCGATAAGGAGGAGCATGCGGGTTCTGTTTCAGCGTGTCCTCGTTCATGCCATAACGTTTGTGCGTTGTCAATCGGTTATCACTTCAGACAAAGGGCGGTGCGAAAATGGGGCGCGCTTTTATCTGTCTAACGGTCTTACTACTATCAACCTTCATGCTACCGGCAACGCTTGCGGGCACGGCTGAGGCGAACGCGGACGCGCCCTTCGTCCTGTGGCCCGGCGGCGCGCCGGGCGCGGTCGGGCACGAGCCGGAAGACATCCCGACGCTCACGCCTTACCTGCCGCCGAAGGAGAAGGCCACGGGCGCGGCCATCGTCGTCTGCCCCGGCGGCGGCTACCAGAACCTCTCTGATTATGAGGGGCGGCCCGTCGCCGAGTGGCTCAACACGTTGGGCGTCGCGGCCTTCGTGCTCAAGTACCGTCTGGGGCCGCGCTACCAGCACCCGGCCATGCTCGAGGACGCGGCGCGTGCACTGCGCACCGTGCGTGCGCGCGCGTCGGAATGGAGCGTTGACCCGGCGCGCATAGGCATCCTCGGTTTCTCCGCGGGCGGCCACCTCGCCTCGACGCTCGGCACACACTTCGACGCCGGCAACGCGGGCGCGACCGACCCCGTCGAGCGCGTCAGTTCCAGGCCCGGCCTGATGATTTTGATCTACCCTGTGATTACGATGCGCGAGCTGACGCACGCCGGCTCGAAGAAGAACCTGCTCGGCCCGCGGCCTTCGCCCGACGCGGTCGCGCTGCTCTCGAACGAGGAGCACGTGACGAAAGAGACTCCGCCCGCCTTCCTCGTCCACACGATGAACGACGAGGCTGTGCCCGTCGAGAACAGCATGATGTTCGCGGCGGCGCTCAGGCGCGCGGGTGTGCCCTTCGAGTTCCACCTCTACGAGCGCGGGCCGCACGGCTTCGGCCTCGCCGAGAAAGACCCCGTCCTCTCGACCTGGCCCGCGCGCTGCGCCGACTGGCTGCGCCTGCACGGCTTCGCGGCACAGACCGCGCCCGCCGCCACACGATAAAGACGCGGCCACGCTCACCGAGTTGATAAAAGACTGGAAGGGATGCAACGAATCGGTCGCCGGGCGTTTGCAGGCAATCTACTTGCGGGCAGTGCCGCGCGCGGCGAGGTCTGCGGCGGGCGGCGTCGGTTCTTCGAGGGCTACGGTGGGTGCCCGCCGTTTAGACGCACCGGATGCTGTGTGATGTATTCCGACCGCCGGGGCGAAGGCTTGAGGCAGCCGGGGACGATTCTTCCGGCGAAGGAGGGATGGTGCGGGCCGCTTGGACGACGAGTCAAACGCGCCCGGCCTCACTTCTCCGGCTCGTCCTCCGACGCCTCTTCCCGCGAGTCGAACACGGTGCGACCGTCCCGCTCGAATTCCACGCCGCCGGGCGTGTGCAGGTACTCGTCCTCGCACCCCGCGCCCTCGTGAACTTTGACGGCGCTAGACTCGGGCCGCGGCGGCGTCGCCCCGGAGAGACTTTTTTTACGCACTATATATCCCATGACATCACCTCACGTCTTCCGCCGAAGGGGCTCGGCCCTCGCGCCGGTCACTTCCAGCCGCCCTTCTGCCGCTCGCCTTCCCCGCGCCGCTCCTTCTTCGCCCGCCGGCATTCCTTGCAGCGCTTGGGCGGCTCGGTGAATCCCCTCTCGTGGAAATACTCCTGCTCGCCTGCGCTCCAAAGGAATTCGTTGTGGCAGTCCACGCAGACGCGCGTCTGGTCCCGGTATTCAGCGCTCACTTATTGCCGCCTTTCTTCTTCCCTGCTCAGTCGGCGTGCTCAGTCACCTGCGTCCTGCTGTCGGCGTACATGTCCAGGTACTCCGTGCCGTCATCGGTCACGATGCCCCTGAACAGCATGGACTCGTCCGCGTCGGTGCCCCTCGCCGTCAGCTCGGCCTGCACCTGGTTCCAACTCAGCCTGCTGCTCAGGATTTTGCCCGGTCGTTTGACGAGGTAGTGTTTCACGTCCCGGCTGACCCGCTTCTGTCGGTTCATTCCTTCGCTGCCTTTCTTAATCGCCTTCGCCTTCGAGAATCCCGCGCGGTTCCGGTGAGTTGGCCTTTCTCGGCTCCAAACTCGCCGAGCCTTCGGGGTCGCGCTGCTCCGCCTCGTCTAAAAGCTCCGTGCGCTCCTGCCGCGTAAGATTTTGCAGGTAGTCTATAAACTCTTCGCGCCCGTCCTCATGTTCGAGCGCGGCCTCAAGGCGTTCTATGAAATCGTCGTACCCGGTCACCGAGTCACCGCCTTTCGATCCACGATAGCCAGGGCGGCGGAAAGATGCCCCGCCGCGTTTTTCCGCAGGGACTCAACGCCCGACGACGCCTCGCGCCCGTCAACGCGGTCAATAATATCAGCTATCGCCGCGAAAGCCGCAAGCGCCTCCGCCTTCGCGTCTTCGAGTCCGCGCAACTCGCGCGCGTGATCTGGCTGATGCGTCTCCATCCTCGTCAAAGACCTCTCCAAGTCCTCTCCGCGCCCGCCGGAAAGCCGTCTGCCGACTCGCCGCCGCGTGCGTGCGCCAGGCCGGCCCGGTCGGGAGTTGCTTGTCTGGCGAATTTGGCGGCGTCGCGTGCACGCCGGAGCCTCCTTCGGCGGTCGAGTTCGGAAAAACAGCAGGCGGCACAAGAAGGAGGCCGGGGCCTGCGTCCTCTATCGAAAGGTAGTGTCTCTAAAGGGCGGAGCCGGTCGGGGACTTAACGTAGAAACCATAACACACGCCGGGCCGAAAGACTACGCGGCGGCGGCGGCGACAAATCTGTGACGAGTCTGTAACGAACGCGAGGCCGCGGGTGCTCTTACACAACTATTACAAAGCGCCCGCGCGTCTCCTGCTAGGATAGCTCAGGTCTAATGCATCAAAACGAGGGCCAGATGAAATCCTTAAAAGTGAGAGACATGAAAACGCAACTGACGAACAAGCAAAGGGCGGGGCGCATCAACTGGGAAACCACCATCACCATGATCGTCTTCCACGTCGGCGCGGTGGCCGCGCTCTTCATGTTCACGTGGACGGCGCTGATCGTTTCCCTCGTCATCCTCTGGGTGGCCGGAAGCCTCGGCATCGGCATGGGCTACCACCGGCTGCTGACGCACCGCGGCTACAAGACGCCGAAGTGGGTCGAGTATGTTCTCACGGTCTGCGCCACGCTGACGCTGGAGAGCGGGCCGATCCAGTGGGTCACGACCCACCGGATTCATCACGCGCACACGGACGTTCCCGCCGACCCGCACAGCCCGCGCGACGGAACCTGGTGGGCGCACGTCGGCTGGATTCTCACGGGGACGGCGCAGAAGCACGACCGCGCCACAGTCGAGCGTTACTCGCCCGACCTGCTCAGGGATCGCTTCCAGGTCTGGATTTCGCGCTGGTACTTTCTCCCGCTCGTCTCGCTGGGAGTCGCGCTGCTTGTCTTCGGCGGCTGGTCGGTCTTCCTGTGGGGCATCTTCCTGCGCACCGTCGTTGGGCTGCACGCGACGTGGCTCGTCAACTCGGCGACGCACATGTGGGGGACGCGGCGGTTCGAGACCACCGACGACTCGACCAATAACCTGCTCATCGCCCTGATGACGTTCGGCGAAGGGTGGCACAACAACCACCACGCGCACCCGCGCGCGGCGCGCCACGGCCTCACTTGGTACGAGATAGATGTCAACTGGTGGGGCATCCGCACACTCCAACTGCTCGGGCTGGCGAAGTCCGTCAAGCTCGTCAACGCCTCCGGCCAGCGCGCGGGCGGGCGCGGCGGAAAGCTTGAGGGGGTGCTCAGGAAGGCGGCTTAGAGTAACATGCCCGGTGAGCCGCATGAGACTGAGAGGCCACCGCAAATCCATCGCGTTCTTCATCACGCTGGGGGCGTGCCTGGTCGGGCTGGCCGTGACTCTGAACGTCAGTTGGGTTCTGCTCAACTGGCGCAAGGTGGCGCTCCTGGTGCTGGGGGTCAGCTTCTTCAGCGTCATCATCGCGGGCCTCATCCTCAACACCATCTTCCTCGTCCGCGAAATCCGCCGCAACGAACAGCACGACGCCTTCATCAACGCCGTCTCCCACGAGTTGAAGACGCCGATTGCCTCCATCCGCCTCTACCTCGAAACGCTGAAGCGGCACGACCTGGACGCGGAGAAGCGCGCCGAGTTCTACGACATCTGCCTCGCAGACACCGACCGACTTCTCCACACGGTCAATCAGGTCTTGCGCGCGGGTGAGGTCGCGCACCGCCACTCTCGCCGCGACGAGGAATTGGTTGACCTGCGCGAGACGGCGCGCGCCTGCCTCGACCTGGCCCGCACGCGCTACCCGCACCTCCCCGCCGACTCGTTCCACTACGCACAGACCCCGGAAGACGGCGAGAGGGCGCTCGTCAAAGGCAACGCCGACGACTTGAGGACAGCCGTCATCAACCTGATTGATAACGCCGTCAAGTATTCCGACGATCAGGCGCGGGTGTCGGTGGGCGTCGCGGTCGTCAGCGAGAGACGACTGGAAGTGCGCGTGAGTGATCGGGGCGTCGGCATCCCACGCGCCGAGTTGAAGCGCATCTTCAGGCGCTTTTACCGCGCGCCGGGGCGGCTGGTCGCGCAGGTCAAAGGCACGGGCCTCGGCCTCTTCATCGTGCAGTCAATCGTGAAGAGGCACGGCGGCGAGATCGTCGCCGAGAGCGAGGGCGAAGGCAGGGGCAGCACCTTCATCATCCGCCTGCCGAGGGCCGCCGGATGAACGGCGCGCGCGTACTCGTCGTCGAAGACGAAGAGCACCTCGCCGCGGGGCTGCGCTTCAACCTCGAAGCCGAGGGCTACACGGTGGAGACGGTCGGCGACGGCGAGGCGGCGCTTGAGCTGTTGCTCGGCGGCGGGGCGGACTTCGACGTGATGGTGCTCGACGTGATGCTGCCGGGCAAGGACGGCTTCGAGGTGGCGAAGGAGATGCGCGCCGCCGGGTGTTACGTCCCCGTGCTGATGCTGACGGCGCGCGGGCGGCCCGAAGACGTTCTGCGCGGCTTCGAGGCCGGGGCGGACGATTACTTGCCGAAGCCCTTCGAGCTTGCGATACTGCTCGCCCGCCTCAACGGCCTTCTGCGGCGGCGCGAGTGGCACAGCCGCGGCCAGCGCCGGCAGACGAACGTCGAGACGGAGCTATACTCCTTCGGCGGGAAGACGATAGACTTCGGCGCGCTGGAGTTGCGTGCGCGCGGGCGCGTCGTGCGACTGACTTTGATGGAGGCCGAGCTTCTGCGTTATCTCGTCGGCAACGCGGGTCGCCCCGTCTCGCGCAGGGAGATACTCGAAGACGTTTGGAACCTGCGCGAGGACACCGACACGCGCGCCATAGACAATTTCATCGTCCGCCTCCGCAGGCACGTGGAGGACGACCCTTCCAGCCCCAGGCACTTGCTGACCGTGCGCGGCGTCGGCTACCGCTTCGTCCCGGAGCCGGCGGAGCAGACGTGACGCGGTCTTCTGAGTCCGCCTTCAAACTCGAAAGGAGTTCGCATGCGCTCTACTCTCGCCCGCCTGTTCGTGGTCGTGCTCGTCTTCGCGTCGGCGGCCACGGCGCAGAAACGAAGCATCACGGAGAAAGACCTCTTCAACTTCAACTGGATCGCCGACCCGCAGGTCGCGCCCGACGGCTCGCGCGTGGCCTTTGTCCGCGTGACGGTCAACGAGAAGAGGGACGGTTACGACACCTCCGTCTGGTTCGTTCCCGCCGCGTCGGGCGACGCGCCGCACCGCCTGACGAGCGGCAACCGCGACTCCTCGCCGCGCTGGTCGCCCGACGGCAAGTACCTCGCCTTCGTCCGCGTGACCGAGAAGGACGGGCGGCCCGACCAGTCGCAGCTCTTCATGCTCAACCTCGCGGGCGGCGACTCGTTCCAGGTGACTACCTTGCCGAGAGGCGCGACGCAGCCCGTCTGGTCGCCCGACGGGACGCAGATAGCTTTCCTCAGCAACACCAACCCGGAAGACCTGGCGAAACAGGGCGGCCCGAAGCGCGGCGGCCCGCAGCCGGCGGGCACTCAAGCGTCGGGCGCGAGCACTCAAACCGCAGACGCGAACGCCAGCACAGAGCACGAAACGGACGTGCGCGTCATCACGCGCGCCGTCTATCGCTTCAACGGCGGCGGCTACCTCGACCCGAAGCACCCGCAGCACCTCTGGGTCGTGCGCGCGCCGCGTAGCGCCGACGAGCGCGTCACGCCGCGGCAGTTGACCGCGGGACGCTTCGAGGAGGGCGACGCCGTCTGGTCGCGCGACGGCGCGCGGCTCTACTTCGCCACCACGCACATTGACGAGCCTTACTACGAGCTGCCGAAGACGGACATCTACTCCGTGCCCGCGGCGGGCGGCGAGCCAACACTTCTCACCTCGTTCGACATGGGCGCGGGCGGCTTCTCCCTGAGTCCCGACGGCAGCCATCTCGCCTTCGTCGCCTCGGCCACCAAGCCCGTCAACTCCTACACCGAGCCAGACCTCTGGGTGCTCGAACTGACCCAGGGCGCGCAGCCGCGTAACCTGACCGCCGCGTTCGACTACGACGTGGGCGCGGGCGTCGGCGGCGACAACACCGCCCCGCGCGCGCTCGGCGGCAACGCGCCGGTCTGGACGCCGGACGGGCGCGCCGTCGTCGAGGTCTTCGCCAGAGAAGGCAAAGCGAATCTTGGTCTGTTCGACGCGGCGACGGGGCGCGAGACAGACCTCACGAGCGGCAACCAGGCCGTCGTGAGCTTCCGCGCCGCGCCCGGCACGACGAAGTTCGTCTTCACGCGCTCGACGCCCACAGAGATCAACGAACTCTTCTGGCTCGACGCGGCGGGCGCTACGCCGCGGCAGTTGACGCACGTCAACGACGAGCTGTTCTCACGCCTGAACCTGACCGAGCCGGAGGAGTTCTGGTACACAAGCTCCGACGGCAAGCGCGTCGAGGCGTGGCTTCAGAAGCCGCCCGACTTCGACCCGCACAAGAAGTACCCGCTCATCCTCAACATCCACGGCGGCCCGCACACGGCCTACGGCTACGTCTTCGACCACGAGTTCCAGTGGATGGCTGCGAAGGGCTACGTCGTGCTCTACCCGAACCCGCGCGGCTCGACGAGCTACGGGCAGGAGTTCGGCAACGTCATCCAGTACCGATACCCCGGCGACGACTACAAAGACCTGATGGCCGGCGTTGATGAAGTCATCAAGCGCGGCTACGTTGACGCGAGCAAGCTCGGCGTCACGGGCGGGAGCGGCGGCGGACTCCTGACCAACTGGACTGTGGGGCACACGACGCGCTTTGCCGCCGCCGTCTCGCAGCGCGACATCGCGAGCTGGGCCGACTGGTGGTACTCCGCAGACTTCACGCTCTTCCAGCCGACCTGGTTCAAGGCCCCGCCGTTCGAAGACCCGGAGGACTACCGCGCGCGCTCGCCCATCACCTACATCAACGACGTGAAGACGCCGCTCATGCTGGTCTTGGGAGAGGCGGACTACCGCACGCCGCCGGGCGCGGGCGGCGAGGAGATGTTCCGCGCCTTGAAGTTCCGAAAGATTCCGACCGTCATGGTGCGCTTCCCCGGCGAGTCGCATGAGCTTTCGCGTTCGGGCCAGCCCTGGCACCGCGTCGAGCGCCTGGAGCACATCGTCGGCTGGTTCGACCACTGGCTGCTCGGCGTGCCGAAGCCCGAATACGAGGTCGCGCCCGAACGCGAGGTGACAATCAAGCCTGAGAACGCGCCGGGCAACCCGCCGCAGCGCCCTTGAGCGCGACGAGTTTAATTCCCGCGCGAGGGAAGAGTCGTTGACTCGCTACGCGGGCTTAGCATAAAAGCGTAAGCTCGTTGACTAAGGTCGCATCACTTCGACTCGTGGAGGGGCAGAGAGATGAGCGAGGGCAAGGTGACTTGGCACCGCTGGGAGGACATGCCGAAGGAGAGCGTTACCGGGGCGCTCGACCGCCGGCTGATTACGGGCGAGCGCATCATGCTGGCGCACGTCTATCTCAAGAAGGGGGCGGTCGTGCCCCGCCACTCGCACGAGAACGAGCAGATCACTTACATCCTCACGGGCGCTCTGCGCTTCTGGATCGGCGAGGACGAACGGGAGGTCTTCGACGTGCGTGCCGGCGAGGTGCTGCACATACCTTCGGGCGTCGAGCACAAGGCCGAGGCCCTCGAAGACACGCTCGACGTGGACATCTTCAGCCCGCCCCGGCAGGACTGGCTCGACAAGACGGACGACTACCTGAGACGTTAGCGCGTAAGGCCAGGCATATTTCTTCTGCCGTCCGAACAGGCGTGCTCACTTCCGAACGGCGGTCAGTAGCCGACGAGGATCGCGCTGCCGCCGCCGTAGGTGTACCCCTCGCCGAAGCCGTACACCCCGCCGCCCGCGTCGAGGTGGTCTGACAGAATGCTCTGGGCGATGACGAGGCGGGCCATCAGACGCACCTCCTCGTGGTGGAAGCGGTCGGCGTCCGAACGTGTGCGGTCGAAGTCAACGCGGGCGAGTTCCGCAAGCGCTTTCACGTACCGTCCGTACATCCCGTTAATGTTCGAGAAGCCGGGCGAGAGGATCATCTCGCCCTTCCTGAACAGCCCCTGCCCCGCCCCGAACTTCTCCAGCAGCGCCGCCGCCGCGAGCATGTCGTTGGCCTGGTCTATCAGCGGGTCAATCATCTCGAAGGTCTTCGACGGCTCGACCAGCGCGTAGCCGCGCGCCACTTCGAGCAGCGCCGCCATCTCCTTCTCGTTATCCGGCTGGCGACTTACTAAGCCCCGCGCCTCGTCGAGAAGCTGCGCCGCCCCTTTACGGTCGCCCCTGGCCGCGAACGCCGTCGCCAACTGGGCCAGCGCGCCCGCGCGCCGCTCCTTCGACTTGATGCGCGAGACGACGGCCCGCGCTTCGTCCAGGTTCCCTTTCTCCACGGCGCGCGAGACCGCGAGGCCGTCAACCTGCGCCAGCATCTGTTCGCGCGCCTGCCCGCTCAGGTTGTCGTTGATGACCTGGCGAACGCGCTCCGTGTCGCCCGACTGCGCGAGCTTCATGGCCGCCATCGAGTAGAAGTTCTGCCGCATCTCCGGCGGGGCCTTCGCCGCCGCATCGAGGATGGCGTCCGCCGAGCCTTGGCTCATCAGCGACTCGAACTGCGTCCAGGCCCTCGTCTGCGGGTCGAGCGTCTTGTACGCCGCCTCAATCTTGGCGCGCAACTGCGCGGCGCGCGCGGGCACACGCTTTTCCAGTTCGGGCATGAGCGGCCTGACCTGCATCAGCAGCCCGTACATGCCGGACGTGTCTTTGAGCGCGGCGCTCGAAACGAGGTCGGCCAGGTCGCGCACGGCGTCGTCTTCCATGACGAGCGGCTTCGGCTTCTCCACATCTCGGTTACTGAACGCAGCGCCGCGGAAGCTCTGCTCCGTCGGCGGCAGCAGGACTGAGCTGAGAAGGTTGACGGCGACGAGCGTCGCCTCGCGGTCGCTCGTGAGGTTCTCGCCCTGAAGCTTTTCGACGACCTCGCCCGCCAGGCGCGTCGCCGCCTCCGCGTCCTTCTGCCGCAGCCGCTCAATCACGCTCAACACGCCGTAGGTGACGCCCTTATCCAGACTCTCCTCGGCCATCTTGAGCGCGGCCTTCGGGTCGTTCTCCGCGGCCTGCGCCATGATTGACTGCTCCATCCTCAGCTCCTGGTCGCCCATCCCCGAAACCGTCTCCGCGTTCTCGCCGGGGGCGGGGCGCGACTCGCGCAGGAGGTCGAGCGCGAGCTGCGGGTCGCGCGCGGCCACCATTTGCAACAACTGCGGACGCAACTGCACGAGCATCCAGTAGGAGCGGTCGCGCTTGACGGTGTCGCCGCCCAACGCGGCGGCGAGGTCAGAGACGGCGTCGCGGAAGAGGGAGCGCGCGCGCTTCTCGTCGCGCTTCCAGAGAAGGTCGGCGGCCTGCGCGCGGACGACCGCGCGGTTCTCGGCGAGCTTGAGCGCCTGCGCCGACTGGAGCGTGTCGTCGAGCAGCGACAGCGCCCTGCGCTCCAGTTCCTTCTGCGCCTTCTCCTTCTCCTCCTTCGACTCCTGACTGAGCTGCGGCAGTTTCGAATCCTGGCTGAGCTGCGGCAACTGCGCCGCGGCGTTCGCGAACACGAGCAGCGCGAGGGCGAGCGACGCAAGGGGCGTTCGGAGTGTCATGGCCTGACTCCTTCGGAATAACCTTCTCGGACGATTGACAGGACGGGCGCGCGGGCCGGCGATGCCGCCACCCGACCGGATAACTGGCGGGATTGTACACGAGTTCGTGCGGCGGAAGAATGCCGCGGACGGAAGTCGCGCGGGACGGGCCGCCTGACGACGGGGCGGCGGGGCGGACTTGACGGCCAACGTTTGCCACCCTAATATCTAACTTCAGCGCGGGACAGTAGCTCGGTTTGGCCGAAGCGTAGCGTCATATGACGACTAATGAGAAAGGCGAACTCGCTATGCTGCAAGTGCAGTTGCGGGCGCTGGAAGTTGGGGCGCTATTAAGTAAGCCGCTACGAGAATCCTGTCGCTACGATTTGATCGTTGATTGGAAGGGGAAGCTTTACCGCGCTCAGGTCAAGTATTGTGACAGATCGTCCAGTCACTCGACCGGGGCCGTAATGCTGCATTCCGGCAATATTACCAGAGGCGGGAGGCACTCTTTTCCCTGCTACACTGCGGAAGAAATAGATGTGCTTTTAGTTTATGTACCGAAGATTGAACAGGTGCTGTGGCTTCCGCCGACACAGTTCAACGGCAAGCGGAACATTACAATTCGCTACCGGCCTAGTTTGAACGGTCAAACCAAAGGTTGTCTTTGGGCTGAAGATTTCATCTGGGGGCGTGGTATAGTTGGCAACACAGCGCGTTCGCAACGCGCAGTCAGGGGTTCGACTCCCCTCGCCTCCATCCCAGTTATGTAAAGCAGGCTAGGGGTTCGATCCCCTCGCCTCCACCAAAAATTTCGGGCGCGAGGCGGCAGGCCGCGGGGCTTGCCGTTTCTCTTTCGGCGGTCGGGCGGCGTTCTTGCCCGAAGTCTCGGAAGTCGTTATAAACTTCCGCCCGCTCAGACAGACCCGGTGGGGAGGCAAAAGGCATGACCACGCAGGACCTTCAGAGCCTGAGGGCCGAGCTTC
>QHXN01000123.1 GCA_003222975.1 Acidobacteriota bacterium
GCGGTCGGCCTCCACGTCGAGCCGCGCGCCGATGGTCGAAACGGTCTCGCCGTCAATCAGGATGTCGGCCCTGTAGTCGTCAACCGCCGTAACGACGCGGCCATTTCGGATAAGAGTCTTCATGGTGTTATTTCATGCCTCAGCCCCGTTCGGATGGCGATGGCAAGGGGCCGCCGTTGCCGACGGGCGCGGCTGCCGAATTTTTTTCTTGACCTGCCGGGTTCGACATGGGTAAATTCAAATGGTGGCCGCCGTGCGGGGCCATTCTTGAGGAGCCTCACCTAAAGCCGAACCCAGCTCCTACCCTTCCATACCGAGATGAGAAAAGAAATCCTTCGCTTCCTGCTGCTGTGCCTCGCCGTCGCCGTAATCGCGATGCTGGGCGCGCTGGTGTCCGCCGCCACGACCATCGAATAAACGCCCCCTCAGGCCGCGGCGAAGCTCGCGTCCAGCGCCTCGATCAGCTCATCAATCGTGTCCTTCGTCGAGTTGAGCATGACGCCCGTGCGGATGACGTTGCCGTAGAGGCCGCCCTTGCCGACGAGGACGCCGCGCCGCTTCGTCTCCTCGAAGACTTTGAGGACGGATTGCGGGTCAGGCTCTTTGGTCTCGCGGTCTTTAACCAATTCAATGGCCTGCATGAGTCCCATGCCGCGCACGTCGCCTATACCAGCGTGCTTGTCTTTGAGTTCTTCGAGGCGCTGGCGGAAGTGCGCGCCGACTTCGGCGGCGTTGCGCTTCAAATCCTCGTCTTCGATGAATTTGATGACGGCGAGCGCGGCGGCCATCGAGACGGGGTTGCCGCCGAAGGTCGAGAAGGTGAGGCCCGGAAACTTGTCGGCGACTTCCGAAGTGGCGACGGTGATGCCGACGGGGACGCCGTTGCCGAGACCTTTGGCGGAGGTGATGATGTCCGGCTCGACGTTCCAGTGCTCGATGCCGAACCACTTGTCGCCAGTTCGGCCCCAGGCCGTCTGCACCTCGTCGGCGATGAAGAGGCCGCCGTGCTTGCGCGTGATCTCAACGGCGCGCTCGAAGTAGCCGGCGGGCGGGACGATGAAGCCGCCGACGCCGAGTATGGGTTCGGCCATGAAGGCCGCAATCTCGCCCGTCGTCGAGGTCATAATCAACTCTTCGATGTCTTCAGCGCAGGCCAGCCCGCATTCGGGGTAGCTGAGCTTGAAGGGGCAGCGATAGCAGTAGGGCGCGCGCGCGTGAACAATGCCTGCGACCTGCGGCGGCAGAGGCCGCCACGTCGAATGGCCCGTGGCCGAAAGAGCCGTGGCCGAGCGCCCCGAATAGCTGTGGCGCAGGACGACTATCTCGTGGCGGCCCGTGGCCGTCTTGGCCGCGTGGATGGCCGTGTCGTCGGCCTCCGTGCCGCTGTTGGTGAAGAAGGATTTTTTCAGCTTACCCGGCGTGATTTGATAAAGCTTCTCGGCGAGGTCGGACTGCGGCTTGTTGGCGTAGAGCGTCGAGGTGTGTTGGAGCGTCTTGACCTGCTCGACGACCGCCTCGGTGACTTTCGGGTTGTTGTGGCCGACGCTCACGGTGAGCACGCCGCCGAAGCAGTCGAGGTACTTGTTGCCCTGATCGTCCCAGACGTACTCGCCCTCGCCGCGGACGAGCGCGAGCGGCTCCTTGTAGTACATGGCGACCGCGGGGAAAAGAAATTCCTTGTGCTTCTCGACGGTCTCGGAGTTAGTCGGATTGGTCTCGGTCGCGTTCAGTTGCGGTTCTGCTGTGCTCATCAGTAAAGGTTTCCTTCCCGCTTTCTGCCTGTGTAGTCAACGTAAACGACTTTCAGCTCGGTGTAGAAGTCGAGCGCGGTCGAGCCTTGCTCGAAGTCGCCGATGCCTGTTGCCTTGATGCCGCCGAAGGGGACGTGCGCCTCGCCGCCGGTCGTGGGCGAGTTGATGTGCGTCATGCCCGTTTCGATTTCGTCAACGAAGCGGAAGATGCGCGCGGCGTCGTTGGTGAAGACGGAAGAGGAGAGGCCGTACTCGCAGTCGTTGGCGACCTGCAAGGCTTCGTCAAAATCTTTGACGCGAAGGACGGAGAGGACGGGGCCGAAAATCTCCTCGCGCGCAATCCGCATGTCGGGCGTGACGCGGTCGAAGACCGTGGGCTTGATGAAGAAGCCTTTGCGAAGCCCCGCGCCGTCGGCCACCTCGCCGCCCGTGACAAGCTCCGCGCCGTCCTCGCGCCCGATGTCTATGTAGCGGAGCACGGACTTGAACTGGCTTGAGTCAACAATCGGCCCCACGTCCGTCTCCGCGCTCATGCCGTCGCCGAGACGCAAAGACTTTGCACGCTCGACGACACGCGAGACGAACTCGTCGGCGACCTGTTCGACGACGACCGCGCGGCTCGTCGCCGTGCAGCGCTGGCCCGTCGAGCCGAAAGCGCCCTGCGCCGTTGATTCGACGGCCAGGTTCAGATCGGCGTCTTCGAGCACGACGACCGGGTTCTTGCCACCCATCTCGCACTGCACGCGGACGCCGCGCCGCGCCGCCTGCTCGTAGAGCTTCAAGCCCACTCCGTTCGAGCCGGTAAACGAGATAGCGCGCACGGCACTGTGGTTGACTATCTCGTCGCCCGCGTCCGAGCCTGAGCCGAGGACGAGGTTCAGGACGCCCGCGGGCACGCCCGCCTCCGCGAATATCTCGACGAGGCGGGTGGCCGTCGCGGGCGTGTTCGTGGCCGGCTTGAAGACGACGGTGTTTCCGGCGACGAGCGCGGGCGCGAGCTTCCAGACGGGGATGGCGACGGGGAAGTTCCAGGGCGTGACGACGGCGACGACGCCGTGCGGCTGCTTGACGGTGTAAGCGAAGTTCGACGGCAACTCCGAAGGGATGGTCTCGCCAGTCATCCGGCGCGACTCGCCCGCGACGAACTCGGCGACGTTAATCGAGCGCTGCAACTCGCCGCGGGACTCCGAGACGGTCTTGCCCTCCTCGCGCGTCAAAAGCTGCGCGAGATTTTCCTTGTCGTCTTCCATCAGGCGGGCGGCGCGTGCGACGATGCGCCCGCGCGCGGGCGTGGGCGTCGCGCGCCACGAGCGGAAGGCTTCAGCCGCCGACTCGACCGCCCGCCGCGCCTCCTCGCGCGTCGAGAGCTTGACGACGCCTAAACAGTCGTCGGTGTTCGCCGGGTTGACGTTCTCGAACGTCTTCGACGAGATGGACTCGACCCACTCGCCGTTGATGAAATTGCGGTAAGTTTCCATGAGAGCAATCACAGACTCGCCAAGGGGTTCGCGCGTGTGACGCGAACGCTCGGAGCGTCAGCCGGTGGCGGAGCCGTTGAGAAAATGGGATCGTATTCGATAAGCTTGGAGCGCGTGCGTCGGGTCATGGACGCGGCCCGCGCATGTGGCCGTCAAAAACGCCGCGAATATAGCACAACGGGGTAGAAAATTGCAGCAGACACCCACGGCGAACAGCCTCCGCGAGCTTCTGGAAGCGCGCGCACAGGCGTCGCCCGACACAGTCTTTCTTTTCTCCGAGCGCGACGGCAGGCGCTTCACCTACGGCGAGTTCGACGGGGCCGTGAACCGCACGGCGAACATGCTCTCGGCGCACGGCGTGGGCCGCGGCGACGTTGTGAGCCTGCTCATGCCGAACTGCGCCGAGTACGTCGTCGCTTACTTCGCGTGCTTCAAGCTGGGCGCTCTGGCCGGGCCGGTCAACTCCCTGCTCAAGCCGGAGGAGATCGCCTACGTCGTCGGCAACTCGGAGGCGAAGCTGCTGCTCGCAGGCTCCGAGTTCCTGCCGAACGTCGCGGCCCTGCGCGAGCAGACGCCTTCTTTACGCGGCGTGGTCGAGTTCGACGACTACGAGAAAGTAACCTCCAGCTTCGGCACAGACGCAGGCGACGACTGGCACTCCCGCGCGCTCTCGCGCGACGACGAGGCGATAATCATCTACACTTCGGGGACTACGGGGAAGCCGAAGGGCTGTCTGCTGACGCACGGAAACCTGATCGCCAACGCGCGGCAGATCGTCGAGTGGCTCGGCTTCACTGGGGACGACAGGCTGCTCACGATCATGCCGCTCTTCCACATGAACGCCGTGTCGGTGACGACCTTGAGCGCGCTCTACGCGGGCGGCTCGACCGTCGTCAGCCAGCGCTTCTCGGCCTCGCGCTTCTGGCAGATCGTCAGCGACTACCGTGTGACTTCCTTCGGCTCGGTGGCGACGATGCTCTCGATGCTGCTCGCCACTTACCCCGAAGGCGTGCCCGCGGGTCTCGACACGTCGCGCCTACGCTTCGCGATGTGCGGTTCCGCGCCCGTGCCGGCGGAAGTCCTGCGGCGTTTCGAGGAGACGTTCAAATGCCTGGTCGTCGAGGGCTACGGACTCTCGGAGTCAACCTGCCGCTCGACCTTCAACCCGCCGGACGAGCGCCGGCGGCCCGGCTCGTGCGGCGTCTCCGTCGGCAACGAGATGAGGGTCGTGGACGAGGAGGACAGGGAAGTGCCCACGGGCACGCCCGGCGAGATCGTCCTGCGTGGCGAGAACGTCTGCAAGAGCTATTTCAAAAACGAGGAGGCGACGCGGCGCGCCTTTCGCGGCGGCTGGTTCCACACGGGCGACGTGGGCTACCGCGACGCGGAAGGCTTCTTTTACATCGTTGACCGCAAATCCGATATGATCATCCGCGGCGGCGAGAACATCTACCCGCGCGAGATTGACGAGCTGCTCTACAGGCACCCTTCGGTCGCCGAGGCCGCCGCCGTGGGCGTGCCCGACGAGCTGTACGGCGAGGAGGTCGCGGCCTTCGTCGTGCTCAGGGAGGGCGAGAAGGCGAGCGCCGAAGAGATCATCGCGCACTGCCGCGAGCACCTGGCCGACTACAAGTGCCCGAAGACAGTCCGCGTCGTCGAGTCGCTGCCGAAGGGGCCGACCGGCAAGGTTTTGAAGCGCAAGCTTCAGGGAAGTCAGAAGTCAGAACGCTGAACGCTGAAGTGGAAACCGGGTGCTTTCAGTTTAGCGTTCAGCGTTCTGACTTCATCGTTCCGAACATGGCGAAGATCAAGGACAAGGTCAAGAACGCGCTCGACGAGGCGCGCATGCTGGTGCTCGGCGCGCAGGTGCTGGTCGGCTTGCAGTTCCGCTCCGTCTTCGAGAAGGGCTTCGAGTCGCTGCCCGTTCCTTCGCAGGCGCTGAAGCTCGCGGGGCTGGGGCTGATGCTTCTTGCCGTGGGCCTGCTCATCTCGCCCGCGGCCTACCACCGGCTCGTCGAGCGCGGCGAGGACACGGAGGAGATACACCGCTACACGTCGAAGCTGATGGGCTTCGCGCTTTTGCCCTTCGCCCTCGGCCTCGGCATTGACCTGTACGTGGCGGCGCAGAAGGTCGTCGGCTGGAAGACGGGGGCGGCCGCCGGGCTGCTGGGCCTGCTGGTCGCGGTCTTCTTCTGGTACTTGCTCGAACTGTACCGCAGGCGCGAGCGCGCCGGCGAGATCGCGGAGAAGAAGAGGGAGGAGCAAGAGGTGGACGAGCCGAAGGACGAGGAGCGCGACGAGCGTAAAAAACTGAGCGACAAGATCAAGCACGTGCTGACGGAGTGCCGCGTCGTGCTGCCGGGCGCGCAGGCCCTGATGGGCTTCCAGTTCATAGCCATCCTCACCGAGAGCTTCGACAAGCTGCCGAGCGGGTCGAAGTACGTGCACCTCGCGTGCATCGGCCTGAACGCGCTGACAATCGTGCTCCTGATGACGCCCGCGGCCTACCACCGCATCGTCGAGCAGGGGCAGGAGACGGAGCACTTCCACCGCTTCGCCTCGAAGATGCTCGTCGCGGCGCTCGTCCCTTTGGCGCTCGGACTTTCGGGCGACGTGTACGTCGTCGTCCAGAAGGTGACGGACTCGCAGCTCGTCTCCATCGTCTCGGCGCTCGTCATCCTCGCAATCTTCTGGGAACTCTGGTTCGGCCTGACGCTCTACCGCCGCACGCAGCGCAAGTACGCGAGCTGACATGAGCAGCAGAAGATCACTTGAAAGACACGACCGTTGTTGCCCCGTAGGGACAGTTGAAAGTAGCCCAGCACTTCAGTGCCGGGAATGAAGCCGGAGAGAATTTTGGAGTCCCGTAGGGACGACTGAACCGCGGACTTCAGGTATTAACTCTGTAACCTTAAAATCCATTCAGCCGTCCCTACGGGACTCAGATAAAAAATGGGTCG
>QHXN01000085.1 GCA_003222975.1 Acidobacteriota bacterium
CGGCCTGCGGCTGCGAGACCATTCCGGTGGTGCCGACGTGTCCGACGGTGACGGTGAGTTGTCCCGACACGGGGACGGTGGGCCAGCCGGTGACGTTCACGGCGAACGTCAGTGGCGGCGACCCGTCGGTGACGGCGACTTACAACTGGACGGTTAGTGCGGGGACGATCACGTCTGGGCAGGGGACGAGTTCGATCACGGTGGACACGGCAGGCGTCACCGGCACGATCACGGCGACGGTGACGGTGGGCGGCTACGACCGCTCGTGCAACGCGACGGCGAGTTGCACGACCAGCTTCCCGCCCGTGAGGGTGGCGCGGAAGGTGGACGAGTACGGGAACATTCGGTTCAACGACGAGAAGGCGAGGCTGGATAACTTCGCCATCGAGTTGCAGAACGACCCGACGAGTCAGGGCTACCTGATCTGCTACGGCGGGCGTCGAGGGAGAGCGGGCGAGGCTCAGGCGCGGTGCGACCGTGCGAAGAACTACCTGGTGACGACCCGTGGCATTGACGCTTCGCGGGTAGTGACGGTTGATGGTGGGTACCGCGAAGACCTGACGGTGGAGTTGTGGGTAGTGCCGACGGGGGCGCAGCCGCCAGCGGCCAGCCCGACGGTTGATCCGTCGGAGGTGAAGGCGACGGCTGCCCCGCGCAGGGGCCGCCGCCGCGGCCACGACGACGACGAGGAGTAAAAACCAAAACAACGTCGCTCCTCTGAATTATTGAGGCGCGGCCCCGAACCGAACGCGGGCGACGTTTCTCGAAAGGGAAGCGCCGCCCGCTTCGCTTTTCCGCTTGAACACACGCGGGCAGTCCGTGCGTACAACTGCCGTTTTCGCGCAGGCATCCTACACGTCTCCGGGCCTCCCCCGCGTCGTCGGGCTTTGCAAAGAGGCGCTTGATGAGGATAATAGCCGCGCGGTTCAAAACCCCCCGCCGCGACGCTCGAAGATTTTGAAGACCGTGGTGCTCTCAATGAAAATGAATCGCCCGTTGAAGAAGATAAATTCAGTTCTCCTTTTAATCGCCCTGCTCGTCTCCTGGTCGGCGCTGGCGCTGGCCGCGCACGCCGCCGACAACCCGGACGCGGCGGGGCAGAGGCTTTTGAGCTGGGAGGTAACGGGGCCGCTCGGCGGCGACGTGCGCTCGCTCGTCGTTGACCCCCAAGACCCGCAGCGCCTCTACTTCGGAACCATTGACGGACAGATTTACACGACGACCGACGGCGGCTCGACGTGGTCGCGCCTCGAAGGCTTCAACCGTCCGGGGCTTCTGATTGACAACCTCATCATTGACCCGCGCGACTCGAAGGTCATCTACGCCGCCGCGAACAGGTACAAGGAGGCGGGCGGTTTCTTCAAGACGACGGACGGCGGGAAGACCTGGCGCGACGCCGAGCAACTGAGGAGCGAGGGCATTTATTCGATGACGCAGTCGGATAAAAACCTCGACCTGCTGCTGGTGGGGACGAACCACGGCATCTGGCGCTCAAGCGACGCGGGCGAGACGTGGGAACACCTCGACACCGCCGCCGCGCCGGGCCTCATCAACGTCGAGTCGCTCGCCATTGACCCGCGCGGCACTAACGTTTACTACGCGGGCACTTGGTATCTGCCCTACAAGTCAACGGACGGCGGTAAGTCCTGGAACGTCACGAAGACGGGCATCATTGACGACTCCGACATCTTCGCCATCGAGATAGACGAGCGCAACGCCGACCACGTCATCCTGTCGGCGTGCAGCGGCATCTACGAGACGCGCAACGCGGGCACGAACTGGCGCAAGGTTAACGGCATCCCCTCGCAGTCGCGCCGCACGCGCTCGATCATGCAGAACCCCGCCCGCCCCGACGTGATCTACGCCGGGACGACCGAAGGCTTCTGGATGAGCACGAACGGCGGCGGCGACTGGAAGGTGACGACCAATCGGCAGAACTTCGAGGTCAACGCCATCGCCGTCCACCCGAAGAACCCCGACACGGTTTACATCGGCACGAACAACTACGGCATCATGGTCTCGCACGACGGCGGTCGCAACTGGGCCATGTCGAACGGCGGCTATTCGGGGCGGCGCGCCTACGCCATCCTCGCCGACCGCGAGAAGCCCGGTCGCATCTACGCCTCGACGATCAACACCGCGCGCGGAGGCGGCTCGTTCTACGTCAGCAACGACGACGGCGAGACGTGGCAGCTCTCGGCGCGCAACATGTCGCCCAGCCTGATCGTCTATTCCATATTGCAAGACCAGAAGGACGGCAACAACATCTACCTCGGCACGAACTACGGTCTCTACCGCTCGACCGACCGCGGCGCTTCGTGGTCGCCCATGGGAGCGCCGAAGCCGAAAGCGCCGGCCCGCAGGCGCGGTCGTCGCGGCGCTCGCGCTGCCGCCGCCCGCGGTCGCGGCGCGCGCGGCGGGGCCACGCCCGCGGCGTCTTCGAGCGCCGCGTCGCGCAACGGCGCGTCGGTCGCGGCGCCGACCGTCTCCGTGAGGCCGAAGCAGAACGACAGCGTGAAGCGCGCGCAGGAGGCTTTGAACCTCGCGGGCTACAACGTCGGCACGCCCGACGGGGTTGCGGGCACGCGCACGGTCGCAGCCATCAGGAAGTATCAGACCGACAAGGGCATCCCCGTGACGGGCATCGTTGACGCGGCGACGCTCGTGGCGCTCGGCCTCGCGGGCGGCATGGAGTCGGCGGGCGCGACAGCCGCCGCCGCGCAGACCGCGCCCGTGTTTTTGACCGACACGATCAACGCGCTCGCCTACACCGGCGACGAGCGCGACGGCCAGCCGGGCCTGCTCGCCGCGACGAACGCGGGCCTGTTCCGCAGCTACGATTTGAACAAGGGCTGGGAGGTCGTCCCCTACGGCCCGCGCCTCGACGTGCGCACGCTCTGCGTCTCGGCGAGCGCGCAAGACGCGCAGACCATCTTCGTCGGCACATCCAACTCCGGCGTGCTCGTCACGCACGACGCGGGGAAAACCTGGGAGCAGGCGCGCGGCATCCCGTCGGAAGCGCCGGTCAACGTCATCGAGCGCGACCCGAAGCGGGCCGAAAACGTTTACGTCGGCACGACCCAGACTCTCTACGTCTCGCACGACGGGGGCCAGCGCTGGCTGCGCCGCGGCGGCAACCTTCCGCTCGGCAGCTTCACCAGCGTCCTCATCAACCCGGAGAACCCGGACGAGGTCTTCGTCGGCAACGCCTACGAGCGGGGGGGGCGCGTCTTCACAGAGGCCGAGGGCGGCGGCGTTTTCCGCTCGACCGACGCGGGAATGACTTGGCAGCGCCTCGACCCACCGCTGCCGAGCCGCCGCGTCTGGGCGCTCGCGCTCGACCCGCGAGACAGCAGCCGCATCTTCGTCGGCTCGCACTCGGCGGGCGTCTATGTCGCGCGGCGCGGGGCTGACGCGGCTGCGACGAGCAAATAAGTTTGAGGAGGGGAAAAGGGGAAAGGGTAAGAGGGTAAAGGGAAAGACGAGGTTCTTCCTTTTACCCTCTTACCCTTTCCCCTTTTCCCCTCCTATTGCCTTGACACTTGGTTGTCCGGCTGTGTAAATTCTTGCCCTACCTGGCAGATTAGCTTGGTGGATTGGCGGATCACGCGGGTGATCCACGGGCATGAGGAAAAATTGAAACCTCGGTCGCTTCTTTTTTTTCTGTTTCAGCGGCTCGCATCTCCCGCCTCCGTCCTCCGTCCTCCGTCAATCAACCAAAGCTACTCGCGGCAGAATTTCAACGCCCGGTTGTGGGAAGTGTGATTCGCTTACTTCGCTAGGGCGCGTTGAAAGTTTTGTGGCCGGGCAGGGCGCGGGAGGGAGAAGTTCGCGCCAGACCAAACAAGCAGGAGTCCGACAGGAGTTCATGTCAACCGAAAACGATAAGCCTACCAACGGCGAGAACCAGAACGAACAGCCAGCCCCCGCCGCCGCCTCAAGCGAGACGGGCGCGCACGGCGACCAGTCGGCGAGCGCCGCTTCCGCGACCGCCCCGGCGGAGGCTCCGACACCGGCTAACGAACCGCCGCCCGCCGCGACCGCCGGGGCGGCGAGTCCCGCACCCGAATCCGCGCCCGAAGCGGACGAGGAAGAGCCGCGCGGCGGAGCGTCCGACTTCGACTTCGGCGCGATGCTCGACCAGTACGAGCAGGAGCAGGCCGCCTACCAGGAAGGCTCGGTAGTCAAAGGCACAGTCGTCGGCGTCACAGAGCGCAACGTCGTCATAGACTTCGGCTTCAAGTCGGAGGGGGCCGTCCCCGTCGAGGAGTTCATGGAGGGCGGCGAACTCACCGTCAAGCGCGGCGACGAGGTCGAGGTGCTCATCAAGAGCATGGAGTCGCAGGAGGGCGTGCCCCTGCTCTCGCGCGCCGACGCCGTGCGCATGCGCGCGTGGGACGAGCTTGAGCGCGCTTACCGCGACGGCACTCCCGTCAAAGGCCGTATCGCCGAGCGCGTCAAGGGGGGCTTGCGCGTGGACGTTGACGGCGTGGCGGCCTTCCTGCCCGGCTCGCAGGTTGACGTGCGCCCCATCCGCAATCTCGAATCCTTACGCAACCAGGAGATCGAGGCCAAGGTCATCAAGCTCAACCGCAAGCGCTCGAACGTCGTGCTCTCGCGCAAGGCCATTCTGGAGCAGGAGAACGAGGGCAAGAAGAGCGAGACGCTGAACAACCTCGAAGAGGGAATCATCGTCGAGGGCCAGATCAAGAACCTGACCGACTACGGCGCGTTCGTTGACCTCGGCGGCATAGACGGACTCCTCCACGTCACCGACATGTCGTGGGGCCGCTTGCAGAACCCCGGCGACATGTTCCGCGTCGGCGAGAGCGTGCAGGTCAAGGTCTTGAAGTTCGACAAGGAGCGTGAGCGCGTCAGTCTGGGCTACAAGCAGCTTTTGCCCGACCCCTGGGAGTCGGTCTCCGAGCGCTTCCCCACAGGGCAGCGCATGGAGGGCAAGATCGCCTCGGTCACGGACTACGGCGCGTTCATCGAACTCGAACCCGGCATCGAGGGACTCGTCCACGTCTCCGAGATGACCTGGTCGAAGCGCATGAAGCACCCCTCGAAGCTTGTCAACCCCGGCGACAGCGTTGAGGTCGAGGTGCTCGGCGTTGACCCTAAAAATAGGCGCATCAGCCTCGGCATGAAGCAGACGCAGCCGAACCCCTGGGAGACTCTGCCCGAACGCTTCCACGTCGGCGACCGCGTGCACGGGCGGGTGCGCAACCTGACGGACTTCGGCGCGTTCGTCGAGGTCGAGGACGGCGTGGACGGGCTAGTGCACGTCTCGGACATCTCCTGGAACAAGCGCATCAAGCACCCCGGCGAGGTCCTGAAGAAGGGGCAGGAAATAGACGCCGTCATCACGAACATTGACGTTGACAACCGGCGACTCTCGCTCTCGATCAAGGACACCGAGCCGAGCGCGTGGGAGAAGTTCCTCAACGAGCACCGGCCCGGCGACATCGTCCACGGCAAGATCACGCGCTTCGCCAACTTCGGCGCGTTCGTCGAGTTGGCCGAAGGGTTGGAAGGCTTGTGCCACGTCTCGGAGCTTTCGGACGAGAGAGTCGAGCGGCCCGAAGACGCCGCGCAGATCGGCCAGGAGATGGACTTCCGCATCCTTCGCATCGAGCCGGAGTCGAAGAAGATCGGACTCTCACACCGCGCGGCCAAGCACGACGAACCCGTAGCCGACGTGAAGAGCTACACGACCGACGCGGGCGGCGGCATGGCTTCTTTGGGCGAGTTGGCCGACTTCTTCAACAAGCGATCCGGCGGCCCGGAGGAAGAAGGCGACCACTAACCTCATTCCGACCGGAACTACAAGCCCCGCGCCGAGCCGTTTGACTCGGCGCGGGGCTTCTGATTTTTGATTTCCGATTTTAGATTTTAGATTTGGGCCGCCGACTGATGAGAGTCGCGCTTACCGACCCGACGAGACGGGCCGCGTCGCGCGTCGGCAAAGGGCATAGCGTCTTCCAATCCGAAATCAAAAATCCCAAATCAAAAATTCGGTAAACCGTTGGCCGCGCGGACGTTTAAACCTTGCTACGGGTTTGCGATTTCTGCTAAGTTACAGTCCGGCTCTTGCACCCCAAACCCATCGGCCTGTCTTGAGTCCCGGCAGAAGCCTTCACCGGAGAGGCGGAGACAACATGACCAAAGCAGAACTGGTTGAAGACGTGGCGCGCGCGGCGGAGTTGACGAAGAAGGACGCCGAGCGGCTGGTCGAGATCGTCTTCGAGAGCATCATCGAGACGCTGAACCACGGCGAGAAGATCGAGCTGCGCGGCTTCGGCAGTTTCCGCGTGCGCGAGCGCGGCGCGCGGCGCGGTCGCAACCCGAAGACCGGCGACCCCGTGGACATCCCCGCCAAGCGCGTGCCCTACTTCAAGCCCGGCAAGGAACTGAAAGAGCTGATCAACGAAGAGCCGGACGCGAGCGCGTCGTCCTCCCCTTCATCTCCCGCGAACGATGCAGGCCCGGCGGCGCAGACCGAAGGCGGCGAGGGCGGGCAGACGCCCCCTCTGATGTAACTCTCGGCGGGCGGAGCGGAAGTGGACAGGCTCTACACACCCTGGCGCTACGACTACATCAAAGGGGCGAGCGGCGAGAAGACCGGCTTCGGCGCGTCTTGCGTCTTCTGCACGCTCGCGGCGCGCGGCGACGACGAAGGCAGCTTCATCCTCCACCGCGCGCGCCAAAACTTCGTCGTCCTCAACATCTACCCCTACACTGCCGGCCACCTCATGATCGTCCCCTTCGAGCACACCGCTGACCTGCCTGCGCTCGCCAAAGAGACTTCCGACGAGTTGATGGACTTGGCGAAGCGCGCCGTAGGTCTCCTCGAAGACGTTTACCACCCGCACGGCTTCAACCTCGGCATGAACCTCGGCCAGGCGGCGGGCGCGGGCGTCTCCGACCATCTTCATCTTCACCTGCTTCCGCGCTGGACGGGCGACTCAAACTTCATGACCACCGTCGGCGAGACGCGCGTCATCCCCGAAGACCTCAAGACGACTTACGACAAACTGCGCGGGCGTTTCTAAAACACTTCACCCAAACCGAGCTTACCGCCGCGTGAGGTCGTCTCTGAAGACCTGCCCGCCCTTCATCACGAAACGGACGCGCTCGACGGTGCTGATGTCCTTCAGTGGGTCGCCCTCGACGGCGATGATGTCCGCGAACTCGCCCGCCCTGATCTCGCCGACTTTGTCTTCAAGTCCGAGCAGCCGCGCGGCGTCGAGCGTGGCGGCGCGCAGGGCCTCGGCGGGAGTCAGACCGGCCTTGACGAGCCACTCGATCTCGCGCGCGTTGTGGCCGTGCACGCCCGCCACGGCGTCCGAGCCTGCGACGATCCACACACCCGCCTTCTTCGCGCGCAGGGCGTTGGCGAGGTTTCCGGCGCGCAGCCGCTCGAAGAAATCCCACGTCGAGTCGTCGAACGCGAACTGGCCCTTGTGTTCGAGGTAGTGCGTCGGCAGGTACAGCGTCGGGACGAGCGCCGTGTGGTGCGAGACGAGCAGGCGCATGGCCTCTGCGTCGAGGAACGTGCCGTGCTCGATTGACGTGCAGCCGCCCCTGACTGCGGCCTTCACCGCCGCGGCCTCGTGCGCGTGGACGGCAACGCGCAGGCCCGCGCGCTGCGCTTCATCTACCGCGGCGCGAATCTCTTCGGCGCTGAAGACGGCTTCGCCGTCCGGGTACACGCCCTCGAAAATCTTGATTACGTCAACGCCCTCTTTGACCCGCGCGCGGACGAACTCGCGTATGCGCGCGAGGCGCTCTGTCGCATTGCCCGCGCCCGCCATGTCGTCCGACGTGAGCGGCTCGCCGGAGACGAGCATGCGCGGCCCCTGCGCGTCGCCGCGGTTGACGCGGTCGCGCAGGGTGATGTCAACGCGTCCGCCCGCGCCGAGGTTGCGGATGGTCGTGACGCCCGCGTTGAGCGTGTCGCGCGCGTTCTGCTCGGCGTACTTGAGCGTGATGTCTGAACTCGCATCGCCTTCGAGGCCGAAGTGGCCCGACGGGTCGAAGTGGTAAGTGATGTGCGTGTGCGCGTCAATCAGTCCGGGCAGCACGGTCACGTCGCCGAGGTCTAAGACCTTCGCGTCGCGCGGAATCGAGAGGTTCGCGCCCGCTGCCGAAACCTTATCGCCCTCGACGAGAATCACCGCGCCGTTGACCACCTGCCCGCTCGTCACGTCGAGCATGCGCGCCGCGCGCAGGGCGAAGCGTTCGGCGCGCGCCGGTCTGTTCGCGTTTTGTGGTCGCGTGCAGGTTGGGAGAGAGAGGAGAAGAAGGAATGCGAGTAAACGATTTCCGAAACGTCTAGCCCACATGGTTGTACCCCTTGTGCTACGAATAAGTTATTGATGCTAGAATCAGCCGGAGCGTGTCGTTTTCAGGACTTGCTCGGCATTATCTTGAATTTTCTGAAAGCGGGCATAGAAAGCGTCCACTTCCGCCTGCGTGATCGGTTCTTCTTTTTTCTCCTTGCGGTATCCTATATCCCATTGAAGCTTGTACAACTCCGCCAGGGTAGAATTATTCTCCACCCACAGTTTCCTATTAGAGAACAACTCTTTCCAGGCACCGAGCACCGTCGCGGCTCCGCTAGCCACCATTGCTAGAACCAGCAGCCACTTGACATTGAGATCAAGTTTCTCCGAAGCTCCGATTAAAACTGTCGCCGCAGCCGAGAGTGAAGTGGGCACGACAGTGAAGAGGAACGCCATCTTTCTATTGAAGTTCCGCCTGTTGTTGAAGAAGTTGATACTTCCCTGAATCGCCTCTTCGACGAATCCGAGTCCCTCACCGAGGTCGCCTGTTACTAACTGCGACGGATGTCGTTCTAAGCTCATTTCGCCCTTTCGCAGACCGAAGTAGTTAAACCTTGCCCCTGCTGGTCAGCGCTTCGTCCTCGACCTCGCCGCCCTTGCTGATGGGGACTTCGATGGGGCGGTTGTAGCCGTGGCCGCGCTCCTCGCTGTCAATGTCGGGCGGCGGGAGTGTGGGCGTTGCGGGGTCGAGCGAGGGCGGGTTGAAGCCGGGGTAGTCTATGCGCGCGTGATGGATGGCCGTGAGCGAGTTGATGATGGAGTCGCGCACCTTCGTCAACTCGCGCAGGGAGAGGTCGCACTCGTCGAGCTGGCCGTCGCTGACGATGGCGTCGAAGATTTTGTTGACGATGGTGCGGACGTTTTCGGGGTCGGGGCGGGCGAGCGAGCGCGCGGCGGCTTCGCAACTGTCGGCGAGCATCATGATGGCCGACTCTTTGAACTGCGGCTTCGGGCCGGGGTAGCGGAACTCGCGCTCGTCAACGGTCTCGCCGTCCGCGGCCTCGGCCTGCGCCTTGCGGAGGAAGAAGTGGAGCGTGCGCGTGCCGTGGTGCTGCGGGATGAAGTCGGCGATCTGCTTGGGCAGCCCGATCTCCTGCGCGAGCTTCAGCCCGTAGGTGACGTGGCTCGTGATGATGCGCGCGCTCTGCGAGGGACGGAGGCGGTCGTGCGGGTTATCGCCGTGCTGGTTCTCGATGAAGTAGTCGGGCGCGGCGAGCTTGCCGATGTCGTGGTAGAGCGCGCCGATGCGCGTGAGCAGGCAGTTCGCGCCGACGGCGCGGCTCGCCTCCTCCGCAAGCTGCCCGACGGCGTGCGCGTGCTGGTTCGTGCCCGGCGCGCGCAGGGCCAACTGGCCGAGTGCGGGCAGGTCGGCGTTCGAGAGTTCGAGCAGGCGCACGTCCGTCAGGATGCCGAACAGCGACTCGCTCACGGGCAGAAGTCCCGCCGTGAAGACCGCCGTGAACAACCCGCCCGCCAGCCCGCACGCGACCGCGAGCAGGATGGCGTTGAGCGTCAGCGGCTTCTGCGAAGAGAGCATGACGGCGAAGGCGAGCGCGACGTTGACCGCGCCGATGAGCAGCCCCGCCTTCGTCACGGACTGGCGCTCGCGGTAGTGCCCGATGCCGTAGATGGCCGCCGAGGAGGAGACGAGCGCGAAGCAGGCGGTGAGCATCCCGCCCGGCGCGAGCAGGCCGGCGAAGAGCGCCGTCAGGACGGCGGTGATGAGCGCGAGCTGCGTGTCCACGAGCATCGTGACGAGGAGCGCCGAGGCCGCGAAGGGGATGGCGAACGCCCACAGCCCTGCGTCGTTCGTCGGGGCGTGCGTTGACTGCGCGGCGACGCCTTCGGCGAGCGCGAAGCCGGCGCGCGTGAGGACGAGTCCGGCGAGGACGGAGAGACAGACGAGCGTGAAGGCGCGTTTGGCGGAGAGCGGGAGCGTCCGCGTCGTCGAGCGGTACTCGGTGAAGCGCCACGCGGCCCAGTAGAGTGCGCAGGCGAAGAGGAAGAGGCCGATGAAGAGCTGCGGGCGGCGCTCCGTGTGGCTGTACTCGCGCAGGGCCGCGAACTGTCCGAGCATCGGCGCGGTGACGGTGTCGCCCTCGCGCGCCAGAACCTGGTTGCGCTTGAGCACGACGACGACGCGCGGAACGGCTTCGACCGCCGCCACGCGCGCCGCCTCGGTCGCGCCGTCGTTGTAGGCGATGTTCGGCCTCAAGAGCGGGAGCATCGCGGAGGCGAGGGCCTCGCGCTCGGCGAGCTTCCAGCCGGTCAGCTCCGAGATGCGCCCGCGCAGGCGCTCGCGCGCCGCCGCGAGCGGGATGAACTGGCTCTGCGAGGTGCTGACGAACGCCTGCGTGCCGCTGTGCACGTCCACGACGCGAATCTCCGGCGAGACGTGCGACTCCTCGCGCTCGTCATAGACGTAGCCGCCGCCCGCCTCGCGGATCATGCGCGTGAGGCTTTCGAGCGCGCCCGCGTCGAAGCCGTGGGCGGCGACGGCGCGCGTGATGGCCGGTCGGTCGCCGACCGCACCCGGCCAAACGGGCTCGGCGCGCTCGCGCTGAGAGTTCGCGTTGCCGTTCGTCTGATTACTGTTGCCGCCACGCGCCTCCGACTGCTGCTTCAACGCCGCCCACGAAGCGCGGAAGGTCTGCGCGGCGTCCTCGATCTGCCAGGCGTCGAAGTTCCAGACGGGCGGCATCTCGCGCCGCGCGGTCTCGCGCCGTCGCTCGGTCTCGCGGGCGTCCACGGCGGTGATGTCGGCGGGCGAGACGACCGCCGCGCGCACCACGTCGCCCTCCTGATAGACCTCCGCGGAGGTCTGGGCCGGGCGCGTGCTCGCGAGCAGGAGGGTGGTCAGCGCCGCGAGCGCGAGGAAGCCGAGGAGGAAGCGCGCCGTCGGAGGCAGGAGCTTGAGGGGCCGCCTAGCGAAGCGCGCGGCCAAGTTGCGCGCGTCGGTCAGCGGGGTCTTGAAGCGGGGTCGTCGTCCTTGTCTCTTCATGTTGATGGGGCCTAGCGCGCCACAGCCTCTTCCGCGCGCTCGTCGCCGGTTTCCGACGCCGACTCTTCGGCGTCATCCGCGCCTTCGCGTGTCTTCATTGTCCCGGTTTCGACTGAATAGCGCGCGGGCTTTTCTTCAAGCGTCAGGTTGCGGGCGAGTATCGCGCCGGCGCGTTCGAGGAGCGGGCGCAGGGTGCCGGGGTCGAGCGCCGAGACGGCGAGGCACTCGCGCGCGCCGTCCTGACAGGCTTGGCGCAGGATTGATTCGAGGTCTTCCGGCGGCAGGAGGTCTGCCTTGTTGAAGGCGACGAGGCGCGGGATTCCTGTGTGGCCGAGTTCGCCCAAAATTCGTTCGACCGATTCGAGCTGCTGGCGCAGGCGCGGGTTCGAGGCATCAACGAGGTGGATGAGGAGGTCGCTGTCCGAAATCTCTTCGAGGGTGGCGCGGAAGGCCGCGATGAGGTCGGGCGGCAAGTCGCGTATGAAGCCGACGGTGTCGTTGACGATGACCTCCTGCTCGCGCGGCAGACGCAAACGGCGCGATGTCGGGTCGAGGGTGGCGAACATACGCTGCTCGGCGAGCACCTCGGAGGATGTGAGCGTGTTCAGAAGCGTTGACTTGCCCGCGTTCGTGTAGCCGACGATTGAGATAACGGGCAGCCCCCGCCGCGTGCGCTCCTTGCGCCGCTGCTGTCGGCGCAGGCGCTGGTGCTCGATCTCTTTTTCGAGACGGTTAATGCGGTCGCGCACGCGTCGGCGGTCGGTCTCCAGCTTCGTCTCGCCGGGGCCGCGTCCGCCGATGCCGCCCGCGAGACGCGAGAACGCGGAGTCGTGCCCGGCGATGAGGCGCGGCAGCATGTACCTGAGCTGCGCCAGCTCGACCTGAATCTTACCCTCGCGCGTCTGCGCGCGCTGCGCGAAGATGTCGAGGATGAGCTGCGCGCGGTCTATGACTTTGAGGTCGGTCGCCTCGGATATGGAGCGCACCTGCGCGGGGCTTAGTTCGCGGTCGAAGACGATGAGGTCTGCGCCGAGCCGGAGCGCGCGCACCAACAGGTCGTCGAGCTTGCCGCGGCCCAGCACCGTGCGCGGGTCAACGCTCGCGCGGCGCTGGATGATTTCATTTAAGACGACGATGCCGGCGGACGCCGCAAGCTCGCGCAGCTCGGCCATTGACTCTTCGGCCTCGGAGAGTGAGGCGGTGGTGACGCCGACGAGTATGGCGCGGTCGCGCGCGGCGGCGCGGCGGACGACCCGCCGGTTGCGCGCCATCTCCTCTTCGAGCGAGTTGATGAGTTCGAGGAAATCTATGTCGAGCTGCGAGGCGGCGGGCGCTTCGAAGAAGGTGTAGGCCGCGGCGGTCGCAGCCGCGTCGTCAACCTCTTCGGGCGTGACGGGCAGCAGGTGCGCGCCGCGTATTTTGCCGGGCAGCCCCGTGCGCTCGTCAATCTCGACGGCGACCATCAGGTCGAGCCGCAGGAGCGCGAGGTCGTTCAAGTCGTCCTGCGTCAGTTCCTCGCCGCGCAGGTGCGTGTGGACGGCGCGCAGGCCGCGGAAGCGCTCGGTGGCGACGCGCGTGCGCTTCAGGTCGGGCCACTCGATGCGGCGCGCGTCGCCGACGACGACGTACTCGACGTAGCCCTTGCGGTCAATGAGCGCGCCGATCTGGCGGCGCGTCTCGAATGATAGCTCGGAGAGCTGGCGCGCGAACTCCGGCGTGACGACCTGCTGCGGCGAGATGCGGCGCGAGTAGAGTTTCTCGATGCGCCGGAGCTGGTTCGGCTTCAACCCTTGCGTGTTGCCCTGTACGTTGCTGATGACTGCTCCTTCCGTCGGCGTCCCGCCAGTCTCCGCAAAAGCAGAAAGCACCGGCGCTTGCGTTTCGCCGGTGCGTTTCTATTCGTCCTCAAGTTAGAGAAAGAGTGAAGCGAGCGGAAAATAACGGACGCTGCTGGAGAACCCTTCGATGTCCCTCTACGCGCAAACACTTCGTCTTGTCGTGTGAGCGCCCGCGGCCTCCCCGACTCGAAAACGGCGCGACAAAAAAACGAGCCGCGCTTTTGAGGCCGCAGCATCTGTCTCGTCAAACTGGGCTGATTATAACACAACGAGCAGGAAGCAAGCACAAAATTGATTCATCGGTTCATTGGTTCGATGAAGAAATGAATAGATGAATCAATTAACCAGTCAATAGACAGTCCCGGCGAGGCCGTCGTATGATGAGGTCAACTTTTCTTGTGAAGTCGTCGCCGCCGAGGTTGTGATTTTTAATCCGACGGATTCGCGCGCGGGCGGTGGCATAGATGGTCGGCGGAGTTGCGTGATGTCGAAAGAACAGATCGTGCGTGTTGACCCCGCGGCGGCGATACCCGGCGGCGAGGTGTCGGTTGAATGCGAGGGGTACGACACGAGCAATCTGCGCGAGTGCCGCGCGACGTTTGACGGGGCGGAGGCACGCCTGGTCGGGGCCGCGCCGTGGCGCGTGCTGGCGATTGTGCCGGAGACCCTGGAGGAGGGCGGCGACGTGGAGGTCGTCCTCGAAAGCAGGGACGGGCAGCGGAGCGATCCGGCGCGCGTCGTCCTGGGCCGGAAGCTCGCCGAAGACCTACACCTCGTCGCCAACCCGGCCTTCGACCCTGACGACGGCTCGCTCTACGTGACGCGCTCCGGCTCGCGCGGCCAGCGCGTCCCCGTATCGCTCATGCGCATTGACACGGGCGGCGAGCTGTCGGGCGTCAGCGGCGAGATCACGAACCCCACGGGCATCGCCTTCGACAGCCTCGGCCAGATGTACGTCACGAGCCGGATGGACGGGACGGTCTATCGCGTCACGCCCTTCCACGAGGTCGTGCCGTTCGCGCGCAACCTCGGCGTCGCGACGGGCCTGGCCTTCGACGGCGCGGGCCGCATGTACGTCGGCGACCGCACGGGCACGATTCACCGCGTCAACGGGCGAGGCGAGGGCGAAGTGTGGGCGCTGCTCGAACCATCGGTGGCCGCGTACCATCTCGCGTTCGGCCCCGACGATTACCTCTACGTCACAGGGCCGACCGTTTCGAGCCACGAGTCGGTGCAGCGCATTGACCGCGACGGGCGCACGTCCGTCTTCTTCAAGGGCCTGGGCAGGCCGAACGGTCTGGCGTTCGACCGCGACGGCAACCTCTACGTCGCCGCCTCCTACCGCGGGCGGCGCGGCATCATACGCATCGCGCCCGACGGTCAGGACGCGCGGCTCGCCGTCGCGGGGATGAACGTCGTCGGCCTCGCCTTCAGCGCCGCGGGCGATATGGTCGTCGCCACGAACGAGGCCGTCTTCAGCCTTCCGCTGGGCATCAAGGGGGCGCTTTTGAAGTAGCTCTGTCAGCGTTCAGCAATCGGCGTTCGGCCTTTCTCTTCGATAAAGTCGGGCGTTGATTTGCAGGTTGCGTGTCGGGGCGAAAACAAAAGGCTGAAAGCTGGCTGCCGATTGCTCTTTTAAAACTCGCGTGCTACTTTTTCTGGCTTCGTCAGGGTTCTCTTATCGTGGTGTTCATAGATGTCAACTGATCTCATCGGGCAACTGATTATTTACATCGTCGTGCTCCTGTTCGCCATCTCGGCGCACGAGGCGGCGCACGCCTGGATGTCGCACAAATTCGGCGACGACACGGCCTATCTGCTGGGCCGCGTCACGCTCAACCCGGTCAAGCACACAGACCCCGTGGGCACTCTGCTCATCCCGATTGTCGGGTTCATTCTCGGCTCTATGGGGGGCGCGGCGGCGCGCATCCCGCTCATCGGCTGGGGCAAGCCGACGCCCGTCAATCCGCTCCGCTGGCGCAACAAGGACGCGGCGAACGTCATGGTCTCGATTGCGGGGATTCTGGCGAACACAACCATCGCCGTCGTCACGCTGATACTCATCAAAATTTACCAGTACACGAACTTGTCCGCTCCGGGCGGGTTGCTCGGATCGGCGCGAGAGCCGGTCGAGTTGTTCCTCGGATACTCTTTGATAATGAACAGTTCGCTGGCCGTCTTCAACCTGCTGCCGTTCCCCCCGCTCGACGGGAGCAAGGTTCTCTACTCGTTTCTGCCCGCGAGCGCGCAGCCGGTTCTGGAAACGCTCGAACGGTACGGCTTCATCATCCTGATGGCTTTTCTCTATTTCGGATTTTTCAGAATCATCTTCGCGCCCGTCGCGCACCTGATTGATTTCCTCGTGTCGCTCTAGGCTTCGGCGGGCGGCGTTCGTTTTCGGGGTAAGCAGTTCGATGCCAAAAAGAATTTTCAGCGGCGCGCAGCCGACCGGCAACCTGCACATCGGCAACTACCTCGGCGCGCTGCGCAACTGGGTCGCCTTGCAGCACGAGTACGAGAGCTTCTTCTGCGTCGTCAACCTCCACGCCATCACCGTCCCGCAAGACCCTTCGGCGCTCGCGGCCAAAACCCGTGAGGTCGCGCGCATCTATCTGGCCGCGGGGATTGACCCGAAGGTCTCGACCGTCTTCGTGCAATCGGACGTTTCGGAGCACGCGGAACTCGCGTGGATTCTCAACTGCGTCGTCCGCGTCAGTGAGCTAGAGCGCATGACGCAGTACAAGGACAAGGCGAAGAAGCAGCGCGAGAACGTGTTGGCGGGCTTGCTGACCTACCCGGCGCTGATGGCCGCCGACATCCTGCTCTACCAGACAGACCTCGTGCCCGTCGGCCACGACCAGAAGCAGCACCTGGAGCTGACGCGCGACCTGGCCTCCCGCTTCAACCGCGACTTCGGCGAGACGTTTCGCATGCCCGAAGCCTTCATCCCGAAGGTCGGCGCGAAGATTCAGGCGCTCGACGACCCCGCGAAGAAGATGTCGAAGTCCGACGAGAACGTGCACGGCAGCATCACGCTCGTTGACGACGCCGACACCGTCCGCCGCAAGGTCAAGCGCGCCGTCACGGACTCCGGCACAGAGGTTCGTTTCGACGCATCACGCCCGGCCATCACGAACCTGCTGACGATCTACCAGCTCCTGACCGGCAAGACCTCCGTGGAGATCGAGGAGCACTTCGCGGGCAAGGGCTACGCGCAGTTGAAGTCGGAATTGGCCGAGGTGACGGTCGAGTTCCTGCGCCCGTTCCAGGCGCGCATGAACGCCATCGGCGACGAAGAGCTGCGCAGCACACTCGCGGAAGGCGCGGAGAAGGCGCGCTCGATTGCGCGCGAGACGATGCGAGCGGTGAAAGAGAGAATGGGAATCGTGGGGGCATAAAGAGTTGTCGAGCGAGCAGCCAGAAGTACAAAGACCGACGGAAGCCGAGACGGTCGCGAGCGCCGCCGACGGGCAGCACATCAACGTCGCGGGCGCGACGCCGGAGATCACCTCCGACCACAGCGGCGAAGAACTGAAGCTTGTCCTCGGCGAGTTCGCGGGGCCGCTCGACCTTTTGCTCTACCTCATTAGGCAGGAGCAAGTCAGCATCTACGACATCCCCATCGCGCGCATCACGAACGAGTACCTGCACTACCTACGCATGATGCAAGGCATGGACATCACCGTCGCCAGCGACTTCCTCGTCATGGCGGCGACGCTCATCGAGATCAAGTCGCGTATGCTTTTGCCGCGCGACCCGACGATCAGCGAGGAAGAGTTGGAGGAGCTTGACCCGCGGCGCGAGTTGGTCGAGCGCCTGCTCGAACACCAGAAGTACAAGGCCGCCGCCGAGATGCTCTGGTCGCGCGCCACGGTCGAGCAGGCGGTTTACACGCGCGCGCCTTTGGAGACGGACAAGGAGAACCCGGAGGTCGCGGCGGGCGCGTTCGACCTTCTGCGCGTCTTTCAGCAGATACTCGTGCGCCGCAAGGAAGAGGTCTTGATGGAGATCGAGCGCGAAGAGGTCACGATGGCCGAGATGCTCGAACGCCTCCGCAACATGATCTTCTCCGCGGGCGAGCTGAACATGCGCGACTTCTTCGAGCACGCGGCGACGCGCCGCGAACTCGTCCTCGCCTTCCTCTCCGTCCTCGAACTCGTCCGCACGACGGAGATTAAACTTTTCCAGCGCCAGACCTTCGGCGACATCATCGCGCGCGTCAGCGCCTGAAACCTTGCGAACGGAAATGAGCAAACGCAGCAGGAAAAAGTCGGGAGAGGCCGCCGCGCAGCTCGACGACGCGCTCGAAGCCTTGCCGGGCGGCGAGACGGTCGCCGGAACTGAAGAGGGGGGCGACGGCAACCCCCTCGCTCAGAATGACAACCCCCTCGAACAGGTTGACGTGGGCGGGACGACCTCCTTCGAGTCAGCCGAGTTCGCCGCCGACTACGAAGGGCGCGAAGCCGACGACAGCGAAGAGCAGCGGGACGAGGGGCGCGAGGTAGTCATCCACGACGCCGACGCGGAAGACCGCGCCGAGGAGCTTGCGCGCCAGCGCGCGGAGGCGAGGGCGTCGGGCGAGGACGAAGAGGCGGACGGCGAGGTCGCGCCCGGAGGCCAGCCGCGCGAGCTGGCCGCATTGGTGGCGATCTGCGAGGCTTTGATCTTCGTCTCCGAGGAGCCGCTGTCAGTTAAAGCGTTGGCCGACCTACTCGGCGAGGAGAGGGGCTGGGTGCAAGTGGCCGTCGAGGAGCTGGCGCGGGAGTTCAACGAGCGGAACGGCGGGCTGACGCTGCGCGAGGTGGCGGGCGGCTGGCAGTTCGCCACACGCCCCGAACACCACGAGCACATACGCGCCTTCCTCAAGGCGAAGCCGAGCGCCAAGCTCTCGCTCGCCGCCCTTGAGACGCTCGCCGTCATCGCCTACAAGCAGCCCGTCACCGTCCCCGAAATTTTAGAGATACGCGGCGTGCAATCTTCATCAGCCATCAAGACGCTGCTCGACAAGCGCCTCATCGTCGCCAAGGGGCGCAAGGAGACCGTGGGCCGCCCGATGATGTACGGCACGTCGAAAGAGTTCCTGCTGCAATTCGGCCTCCGCGACCTGAGCGAGCTGCCGAACGTCGAAGACTTCGAGGACTTGGCGGGCGGGGAATCTTAAAATATAAGGAGTACCTCACGATGGCTCTGCAACAATGGCTCATGCCCGGTGAAAACATCCAATACCGCGGCGGAGAGGTGTGGATACAACATCGAAAATGCGAATTATTTATAACGAGCGAACGGTTACTCTTTTACGCAAATGAGGGATTCTTTTTCAAGAAGGAATTTGTTGTTGCCGAAAGGTTGGCAGATATTGAATCAATGTCCTACTCAGAAACAGG
>QHXN01000124.1 GCA_003222975.1 Acidobacteriota bacterium
TGAAGGTCGAGGTCGTCGGCGATGCCGCGGAACAGAGTCATCGGCACGTGCGTGTGGCCGTTAATGAGTCCGGGGATGACCGCGCGCCCGCTGGCGTCAATGACCTCGCGCGCCGCGTACTGACGCACGATGTCGCTCCTCTTTCCGACCGCCACGATGCGCCCGCGCTCGACCGCCACCGCGCCGTCCTCGATGACGCGCCGCTCCCTGTCCATCGTCACGACCGTCCCGCCGCTGACGATGAGGTCAACTCGCCTCAGACGTTGAGCCGCCGAGGCGGATTGAAGAGTAAAGACGAGTTGAAGAGTCAGGATGAGGGCGAGAAAGGGACGTGTTAGTCTGTTCATGTCTTTCGTTCGGGTCGTTGACGATGCCGCGCCGCGCTGCTTTCAATACTTGCTGGCGCACTTCAAAGATTTGATATGCCTTAGCTCCGGCTTGTTGCGAATCTTCACCCAGTATTCCTCTCTTACATCATCGTCTATCTCCACGGTGGTCGGGTACAGCGCGTCAGCTCCGTCTTTCTTGCAGCCGGAAATCCAATACTGCTCTCTCGTCTCGCCGTCGGCGTAATTCGCTTTGAATCCTTGCCCTTTAAGCGAGTGAAATTCTCGTCCCCTGTAGCGAAGCGACTTGCCAGTCTTGGAGAAAGTCACGCGGCCAATTCGCGCAGGCCCGACAATACCGTCGCCCTTGTACTCGATATACATGATTCTAGTTCGATGAGACATAGCAAATCCCGCCGGATGCTATTTCTTTTCCACGCCAGTCTCTTCGAGGAAATTCGCGTCGAAGGGGCGGGGCAGGAGGTCGCGCATCTGCAAGGTCTCTGTGTCGCCGCGCAGGTTGGCGAGGACGACGGGGATGTCGCCGCAGAACTCCCAGATGACCTGGCGGCACGCGCCGCAGGGCGGAGTCAGACGCTCGGTGTCCACGACGACGGCGAGGCGCTTGAATCGGCGCTCGCCTTCCGAGAGAGCCTTCCAGATGGCGACGCGCTCGGCGCAGATGGTCTGCTCGTAGGCCGCGCTCTCGATGTTGCAGCCCGTGAAGACGCCCCCGCCCTCGGCTTCGAGCGCCGCCCCGACGCAGAAGTTCGAGTAGCGCGCCAGCGCACAGTTGCGCGCGTTCGTGGCCTCTTCGATCAGTTTTTGCAGGTCGCCCGCAATCAAGTTCTGTTGGTTGTCTGTGCTCACTTACCCTCCCTGCTCGACTCCGACGCGGACGCCCACCGTCGCGGCCTCAGCTCGCGAGCGCTGCGCGTCGGCGAGGCGCTCGCGAATCCTGCCGGAAATCAGCCCGATGCTCACGAGGTTGTGGCCGCCTTCGGGGATAATTACGTCGGCGAAGCGCTTCGACGGCTCGACGAACTGCGTGTGCATCGGCCTGACCGTCTCGACGTACTGCTCGATGACCGACTCGACCGTGCGCCCGCGCTCGGCGATGTCGCGGCGCAGACGGCGGATGAAGCGTATGTCGTCGGGCGTGTCAACATAGACTTTGATGTCCATCTCTTCGAGCAGGCGCTTGTCGGCGAAGATGAGTATGCCCTCGACGATGATAATCGGTCGCGGCTCCATGTGCAGCGTCTCGGCGAGCCGCGTGTGCGTGCGGAAGTCATAGACGGGAAGCTCGACGGCCTCGCCCGCTTTAAGCGCGCGGACGTGCTCGACCAGAAGGTCGTTGTCTATCGCGTCCGGGTGGTCGAAGTTCGCGATGCGCCGGTAGTCGAGCGGCATCTGGTCGAGGTTGCGGTAGTACGAATCCTGCTGAAGGAAGACGACCTCGTCCTTGCTCACCGATTCGAGGATGCGGTTCGCGACCGTGGTCTTACCCGACCCTGTGCCGCCGCAGATGCCGATAATCATCTCGTCGCTTCGCTCCGAAAGGCCGTAAACCGTGAACCGTAAACCGTGACGAGACAAATTTACTTGTCACGGTTTACGGTTCACGGTTTACGACAGCTTTGGTATCACTCTCCTCAACAGCTCCGCGAAGGTCTCGTGGACGCGCTCGCCGGTCTCGATGACCTCTTCGTGGTTGATGGGCTTGTCGGACACGCCCGCGGCCATGTTCGTGATGCATGAGATGCCGAGCACACGGATTCCCATGTGGCGCGCGACGATGGCTTCGGGGACGGTGCTCATGCCGACGGCGTCCGCGCCGAGGAGTCGCAGCATGCGTATCTCGGCGGGCGTCTCGTAGGAAGGGCCGGCGAGCGCTGCGTAGATGCCGCGGCGCAGCTCGACGCCCAACGCGTGCGCCTCGTTGATGGCGATGTCCTGATACTCGCGGTCGTAAACCTCGCTCATGTCGGGGAAGCGCGGGCCGAAGCGCGGGTCGTTCGTGCCGAGCAGTGGGTTCGCGCCCAAGAGGTTCAGGTGGTCGCTGATGACGACGAGCGCGCCCTGCTCGAAAGAGTTGTTGAGTCCGCCCGCGGCGTTCGTCAGGACGAGGCTTCCCGCGCCGAGCAAGCCGAGCGCGCGAACTGGAAACGTCACCTCTTCGAGCGTGTAGCCCTCGTAGAAGTGGAAGCGCCCCTGCATCGCGGCCACGCCCACGCCCTCGACCTTGCCCAAGACGAGGCGGCCCGCGTGCCCCTCGACGGTCGGGCGCGCGAAGCCGGGAATCTCCGCGTAGGCGAGCGGGTGCGCGTCTTCGAGCGCGTCGGCGAACGCGCCGAGGCCGCTCCCCAAAACGAGCGCGACGCGAGCGTCTTCGGCGGCGGGGACGCGCGAGCGTATGAAGCGCGCGGCGTGCTCGGCGCGCTCGTACAAAGTGTCCGGCTGCCCGGTCTCGACCGGCCTCATCTCTCTCGCCTCCGCGTCAATCCTACTGCGAGTCGGAAGACTCCCCCTTGTGCCTCTCGTCACGGAAGAGGATGTTGAAAACTAACACGAGCGCGCCGATGGCCGCCAGCAGGAAGAAGATGATCGCGATGCCGGGGTAGCCGAGAATCTTGAAGCTGGTCTCGACGCGCATCATCAGCGCCGCTCCGACGATGAGCGCGGCCAGCAGCAGCCCGATGGTGATGCGGTTGGCGATCTTGTGGAGGCTGGCGAGCAGGCTCCGCTCGTCAATGGCGTCAACCTCGATCTTGATGCCGCGGTTCGTGAGCGTGTCAACGAGCTGGTTGATGCGGCTGGGGAATTTCTGCGCGAAGTCTTTCAGTTCCAGAACCGTGCCGTAGAGGTTGCCGGCGGACAGAGCCTTCTGCATGCGCCGCTGCATGATGACGTTGGCGTAGTTGCGGATGGCGAAGTTCGGGTCGAACTTCGGGTCGAGCGTGTGGACGACCTGGTCGAGGTTCAGCAAGGTCTTGGCGATCATCGTGAAGTCGGGCGGCAAACGGAAATTGCAGTCGCCCGAAATCTGCGTGATGCGCAGCACGACGCGGCCCGCGTCTATGTTTTCAAGCTGCGCGTTCTGCGACTGCAAGACGAGGTCGGACACCGAGCGGCGGAAACTCTTCTCGTCGAAGTTGAGCTTCGGCTCGCCCATCTTGATGGTCATGTCGGCGGTCTCATCGCCGCGCCCCTCGCTGATCGAGAGCAGGAGTTGAATCAGGTTCTCCTGGAAGCGCGGGCTGACGCGCGCGACCATGCCGAGGTCTATGAGCGCGACGCGGCCATCGTCCGTGAGGAAGACGTTGCCGGGGTGCGGGTCTGCGTGGAAGAAACCGTCAACGAGAATCTGCTGCATGTACGCCTGGAACAAATGCTCGGCGAGCTGGTAGCCGTCCAGCTCTATCTTGGCGAGCGGCGAAAGACTGGTGATCTTCTTGCCGCGGACGTACTCCATCGTCAGCACGCGCGAGGTCGTGTAGTCCTCGACGTGCTGCGGGACGACGATGCGCTCGAAGTCGCGCAGGTTGTCGGCGAAGACGGCGAGATTGCGCGCTTCTAGCCGGTAGTCCAGCTCGTGCAGGAGGCTCTTGCGGAACTCTTCGAGGAGCGGCGTGAACTCGTACTTGCGGCCCGCCTCTGTGTGCGCGTCGAGGAAGGAGGCTATCTCGCCGAGGACTTCGAGGTCTTTCGACATCTCCTCGCGGATGCCTGGGCGCTGCACCTTGACCACCACGTCGCGCCCGTCGCGCATCAGCGCGCGGTGCACCTGTCCGAGCGAGGCGGCGGCCATCGGCTGCGAGTCGAAGTCGGCGAACGCCTTCGAGATGCGCACGCCCAGCTCGGTGTTGACGATCTGCTCGACCTCCGTGAAAGGGAACGGGCCGACCTTGTCTTGGAGGCGCGTGAGGGCGTCAATGTAGGCTTGCGGCAGGAGGTCTGCGCGCGTGGACATGAGCTGTGCGAGCTTGATGAAGGTCGGCCCCATCCGCTCGATGTCGGAGGCCAGCTCCTCCATCTTCGCGGGCGAGACCTGCCCGTCCTGCTCGCCCTCGATGGCCGCGTCGAGGCCCGCGCTCTTGACGAGGTCGGAGCGCCCGTACTTCACGAGCAGCAGCGCGATGTCCTTGTAGCGCTTCAGGTGTTCGGGCTTGAGCGAAATCGCCATGCGTCAGCCTGTCTCCAGCGTGCGACGAACTGTGTGGGGCTGTCGGTTAATAATAAACGGAAACAGCCGCGGAGGGCTAATCGCGTTCGGAGGCCGATTGGAAAGTGAAGGTTAGCGAGCGGCGGCGTCCGCGCGCGTCGAGGCCCGCGACGACAAAGCGTTCGAGCAACTGCTGCTCGACCAGGGACAGGCACTGATCGAACAACTGCTCAAGGCTCGACACTTCAACGCTCGATTCCGTGACACCCGCGCCCGGCTTTAGCTGACGCACGACGAGAGCGCATTGTTGGAGTGTGGGTTTCATATAACTAATGTTACGCGGCCAGAGGTTTCAGCCGTCGGAGACGGCGGCAGCATAAAGCCCCGCGCGTCAGCGTGGGGTCTGAGACGGCGATAACACGTCCAAGCCCGCGAGAGCGGGCGGCAGACCGATCATCAAACGTCTGTCGCTATCTTCGATAGCTCGATTAATGACTCATGTGTTCCGGCCCTCGCGCTCGCCTCCGGCATCGCACGGGGCTTTATGCTGCCGCCTGCTTCGCAGGCTGAAATCCAATCCGCATAACATCAGCCAGTAAGGACTCGGCAGAAGGCTACTTCAAACGGACGGCGACAGGCGTGCGGGCCGGCGTTATCCTCACCTCTCCTTCTGGTACGGGATGCCGAGTGCGCGCGGCGCGCGCGACTGGCCGATGAAGCCCGCCAGCACGACGATGGTCAGGACGTAGGGGATGATCTGGATGAACTGGTTCGGAATCTCCTCGCCGCCGAAGCGCACGCCCTGAAGCTGGATGGCGATGGCCTCGGTGAAGCCGAACAGGAGGCACGCGAGCATCGTCTGCACGGGCCGCCACTTCCCGAAGATGAGCGCGGCGAGCGCGATGAAGCCGCGCCCCGAAGTCATGTTGCGCGTGAACAAAGACGACTGCCCGATGGAGAGGTACGCCCCGCCGATGCCTGCCAGCGCGCCCGACAACAGAACCGCCGTGTAGCGCATCCGGTTGACGCTCACGCCCGCCGCGTCCGCCGCCTCCGGGTTCTCGCCCACGGCGCGTAGGCGCAGCCCGAACGGCGTGCGGTTGAGCACGTACCACGTCAGGGGGACGAGCGCGAAGGCGATGACAATCGGCGTGTAAGGGATCAGGTGCTGTTCGGGAACCTGCGGCGTCGAACCCGAAGAGAGGAAGAACGCGCCGCTCAGCAGCGCCGGTGCGCCGGTGAGCAGGATGTTGATGGCCGTGCCCGAAACGACTTGATCCGCCTTGTAGCGGATGCACACGACCGCGTGAATCATGGCTATGCAAGCGCCCGCCAGTATCGCCGCGAACAAGCCGACCCACGGGCTGCCCGCGTAGTACGTGATCGAAGCGGCGGTGAACGCGCCCGCGAGCATCAGACCTTCGAGCGCGATGTTGATGACGCCCGAACGCTCCGAGAACATCCCGCCGAGCGCGGCTAAGATAAGCGGCGTCGCCAGACGTATGGTCGAGAAGAGAAGGTTGAGATTGAATAGCTCGTTCATTGTTTTTGGCTGTTAGCTAATAGCTGTTAGCTGTTAGCCTACCTCGTGTTCGCGCATCCTTTTTTACCTTCGAGCGCGATGTTGATGACGCCCGAACGCTCCGAGAACATCCCGCCGAGCGCGGCTAAGATAAGCGGCGTCGCCAGACGTATGGTCGAGAAGAGAAGGTTGAGATTGAATAGCTCGTTCATTGTTTTTGGCTGTTAGCTAATAGCTGTTAGCTGTTAGCCTACCTCGTGTTCGCGCATCCTTTTTTCAGCGTCCTGTTTCCGAATCGCAAAGAAGCTAATAGCTAACGGCTAACAGCTCCTAAACCTTCGACCGCCTCAGCAGGCCGAACCTGCCGAACGAGCCGCGGAAGAAAGCCTCCGAGGCGACGAAGAGGATGACTATGCCCTGAAGCACCTGCACGAGGTCTTTCGAGACGTGCTCGCTGAAGGCGTCAACGTGTATGCCGCCGCGCTGCAACATCGCGAACAGGAGCGCCGCGAAGAAGACCCCGACCGGGTGGTTGCGGCCCAGGAGCGCCACGGCGATGCCGGCGAAGCCGTAGTTGTCCGAGAAGCTGTCGTAGTAGCGGTGGTGGTAGCCGAGCACCTCGTTGACACCGACCATCCCGGCCAGGCCCCCTGACACGGCCATCGCCAGCACGATCTGACGGCGCACGTTGATGCCGCCGTACTCGGCGGCCTGTGGGTTCGCGCCCGTCGCGCGAATCTCGTAGCCCCACTTCGTCCGCCACAGGAAGACGTAGACGAGCGCGCACGCGACGATTGCCAAGATGAACGCGACGTTCACAGGCAGACGCGCGGGCAGTCCCGGAATGAAGCTGCCCAGGCGCGCGATGTGCGCCGACTCGCTGATGGGCGCGCTCTCCATGATCGGGTCGCCCTGCGTGCGGTAGTGGTACTGCGTGAGGTAGCTGACTATGCCGACGGCGATGAAGTTCATCATGATGGTCGTGATGACCTCGTGCGCGCCGAAGCGAGCCTTCAACCACCCCGGCACGCCGGCCCACGCCGCCCCGACCAGAATCGCCGTCAGAACTGCCAGCGGCACCAGCACCACGCCGGGAAGGTTCGCCCACGGCTGCACGGGCACGCCCGACATGCCCGTGACCACCACGCCGCCGAGCTTGATCGAGACCCACGCGGTCGCGAATGCAGCCGTGTAGAGCTGCCCCTCAGCGCCGATGTTCAGCAGGCCGCAGCGGAACGCGACCGCCACCGCCAGCCCCGTGAAGATGATCGGCGTCGCGTAGAAGAGCGTGTAGCCGATGCCGTCCGGCCACGTCAGCGCGCTGCCCAGCAGGAGCTTGTAAACCTGTATGGGGTTGTCGCCCACCAGCCACACGATGATGCCGCCGACGATGAAGGCGAAGACGACGGCGACGACGGGGAACAGTAGCTCGCGGAGAAGTCTCATAATTAAATGATGAATGCAGAATGATGAATGATGAATGCAAAGCTTGTCGGCCTTGTATTCATCATTCATCATTCATCATTCCGCATTTCCTTTCCTGCCTCCAGTCATCATCAGCCCGATCTCCTCCTGGCTCGTCCGCTTCGGATCAACCTCGCCGACGATGCGCCCGTGGTAGATGACGAGCAGGCGGTCGGCGAGCGACGTGACCTCTTCGAGTTCGGCGGAGACGAGCAGGATGGCGCAGCCCTCGTCGCGCAGACGGACGAGCTTGCGGTGTATGAACTCGATGGCCCCGATGTCAACGCCGCGCGTCGGCTGCGAGACCAGAAGGAGCTTGGGGCGCAGCTCGAACTCGCGACCGATGATGAGCTTCTGCTGGTTGCCGCCCGAAAGCGCGCGGGCGGGAAGGTCAGGGTTCGCGGGGCGCACGTCGAAGTCGCGTATGATTTCAAGCGCCCGGTCGCGTATGCCCGCGAGGTCGAGCAGCGGGCCGAACGAAACGGCGGGCTTGCGGTAGTGGACGCCGAGGATGGAGTTTTCGGCAAGGTCGAAGTCGAGCAGCAAGCCCCTTCGGTGTCGGTCTTCCGGCACGTGCGCGATGCCGAGTTCGTAGCGCTCGCGCGCGCTCGCGCGCGTGATGTCGCGCCCGCCTAACTCGACCGCGCCGCCCATCTGCGACGGCGTGACGAGGCCGGCGAGCGCCTCGATCAACTCGGTCTGCCCGTTGCCCTCGACGCCCGCGACGCCGACGATCTCGCCCGCGCGCACGTCGAAGGAAACGTCGCGCACGCCGCGCTCGCCGCCCGCCGTCACCGACAGCCCCTTCACGCTCAGCACCGCGCCGCCCGGTCTCGCGTCCGGCTTCTCGACCCGGAGCAAAACGTCGCGCCCGACCATCATGCGCGCCAGCTCCGCCGCGTCCGTCTCGGCGGTCTTCAAGCGCCCGACGACCCGCCCGTCGCGCATCACCGTCACGTCGTCCGAGATGGCGAGCACCTCAGAGAGCTTGTGCGTGATGATGATGACGGTCTTGCCCTGCTCGCGCATCCGTCGGAGGATGGCGAAGAACTCCTCGACCTCCTGCGGCGTCAACACAGCCGTCGGCTCGTCGAGTATGAGCAGGCGCGCGTGGCGGTAGAGCGCCTTCAGCAACTCGACGCGCTGCTGCTGCCCGACCGACAGGTCTTGGACGAGCGCGTTCGGGTCAACCGACAGGCGGAACTCGTCGGAGAGCGCGCGAATCTCCTGCGCCGCTTTACGCAGGTCAATCGAGGCCGCCGACCCCGGCTCCGCGCCGAGCACGATGTTCTCGGCGACGCTCATCGTGTCCACCAGCATGAAGTGCTGATGCACCATGCCGATGCCGAGCGCAATGGCGTCGTGTGGCGTCTCGATCCGGCGCGGCTCGCCGTCAACGATGATCTCGCCCGAATCCGCCGTGTAGAAGCCGTAGGCGATGCGCATCGCCGTTGACTTCCCCGCCCCGTTCTCGCCCACGATGGCGTGAATCGTCCCCGGCTCGACCCGTATATTGATATGGTCGTTAGCGAGCACGTCGCCGAAGCGTTTCGTGATTTCTCTCAGCTCAAGCATGGTAGCGTCAGTTTATCCCCCGGTGCGCTTCAACGCCCCGATGTCGAGATCGTCCAGAGGGGTCTCGTCCTCTTCAAGGTAGTTAAAGCCCAGCCCGACCGTGTAAGAGGGGAGGCCGAGCGCCCGCGCAAGGTCTATGTGACGCTCGTAGGCGAAGCGGTAACTGCCGTCGGGCGAGCGAAGTATCCGTTCGACTTCCGCGGCGTTCTGGCCCGCACCGAAAATCTCGCACAGTTGATGCGCGTTGCCGCCGTAAGGCGGTACGTCGTCGCCCTCGAAATAGCCGGGCGCAGAGTTGTACTCGTCGAGCGCCGCGCCATCACTGTAAAGTTTGAACCAGAGAATGTCGTCGTCGTGGTTCAAGACTACCAGCGTGGGGCAGTGAAATCTCGCGGAGAGTTCGGAAGCGACTCTTTCGAGTTCTCCCTGCTCCTGCGTGTCACACCGCTCCTCGCAGACGACCGTGAACTCATTTTTTGTCGGTGTGACGTATGCGTTAGTGCCCTGCCGCGTTAGGAACTCCGTCACCTCGTCTTGCCCCACGCCCCGCAGTGTGATGTTGGTGTAAAAGTTTCCCATGCCGTCAACTTGGCCTTATTTGGTCATGGCGTCAGTCACCTTAATCTGCCCGGCGATGATTTTTTGTTTCGCCTCTTCGGCCTG
>QHXN01000125.1 GCA_003222975.1 Acidobacteriota bacterium
GACGCGCTGCGAGAGTCCGAAAGGCTCGACGGCGTAGGCGATGGCGAAGTTGACGATCTTGGCGAAGCGCCGCTTCTCCTTCAGCTCCGCCTTCGTGCGCGCGCCGAAGACGAGGCGGGCCGTGCGCTCGTGTATGTCCTCGCCCTTCTGGAAGGCGTCGAGCATCTGAGCGTCCTGCGTGATGTGCGCGAGCAGGCGAAGCTCCAACTGCGAGTAGTCAGCCGCGACGAAGACGTTCCCCGCGTCGGGGATGAACGCGCGGCGTATGCGCCGACCGAGTTCCGTGCGGATGGGGATGTTCTGCAAGTTCGGCTCGCTCGAAGAGAGTCTGCCCGTCGCCGTCACGGTCTGATTAAGTTGACTGTGGATGCGCCCGTCCGACGCGACGAGCGCGGGCAGCGCGTCGGTGTAGGTCGCCTTGAGCTTGTCCAGCTCGCGGAACTCGATGAGGAGGCGCGGCAGCTCGAACCCTTGCGCAGCCAGCTCGTCGAGCACGGCGCGGCTCGTCGAGACCTGGCCCGTGGCGGTCTTGCGGCCCGTGCTGATGTTCAGTTCTTCCAAAACTTCGCCGACCTGCTTCGGCGAATTGATCTTGAACTCGCGCCCGGCCACCTTGTAAATCTGCTCGGTCAGTTTCTCAAGCTCCGCGCCGAAGAGGGCCGACAGCTCGCCGAGCACGGACGTGTCAACGCGCAGGCCCGCGCGCTCGATGCGGTAGAGCAGGGGCGCGATGGGGATTTCTATCTCGTTGTAGATTGCTTCGAGGCCCTGTTCGAGGACGCGGCTGTGGAGCACGTCGGCGACCTGTGCGGTGAGGTCTGCGGCCTCCGCCGCGCGCCAGTGCTCCGGCGTCCATCCCTCGCCCGGCGGCTCAGTCCAGCCTTCTTCAATGTTCAAAGCCTCGCGCGCGAGGTCGCCGAGGTCGTAGCGGCTGCGCACGGGGTCGAGCAGGTACGCGGCGAGCAGCGTGTCGTCCTCCACGCCCTCGACTTCGACGCCGACTGCCGTGAGCAAAGCGATGGCGCGCTTCAGGTCGTGGACTGACTTCGAGAGCAGGCCGTTCGAGAGCACGTCGCGCAAGCCGGAGACGGCTGCCCCTGGCCCGCCCTCGAACTCCTCGAAGTTGACGAAGTGCGAGGTGTGCGGCGCGTAAGAAATTGCAAGTCCCGTCGGCGGCTTCTCCTCGCGCACGCTGGTTTGCTGGCCCGCGCCCGCGGGCGTCGAATCGGCCAGAGAGAAGGCCCAGTGCTCCACGTCCCAGAGCTTGCGCGTCAACGCTTCGAGTTCGGAGACCGTTTTGATCTGCCTGTAATTCTTGACCGCCGCGCCGGTGTCCACTTCGGAAGCGGCGTCGGCGAACTCGCGCATCAGGTTCTGAAATTCCAGTTCGCGGAAGAGCTTGTATGCGGCGGCGCGGTCGGGAGCTTTGCAGCGAAGCCTGTCGAGGTCGAGCGTGATGTTCACGTCCGTCTTGATCGTCGCCAGTTCTTTCGACTGGAGTATGAGTGCGCGGTTGTCGCGCAGGGACTCGCGGTAGGTCTTGTGCTTGACCTCCTCCCAGCGTTCGAGCGCGCTCTCTATCGAGCCGAACTGCTTGACTATCTGCACGGCCCCCTTCGCGCCGATGCCCGGTGCGCCGGGGATGTTGTCAACCGAATCGCCCATCAGTCCCAGAAGGTCAACGATCTGGCGCGGCGGCACGCCGAACTTGTTCTCGACCCACTGCTCATCACACCACTCGACCGGCGGCACAGGCTCCTTGCGCTTCACGTTCTGCGAGTTGTTGCGCATGCAGACGACGAGCGGGTCGCTGACGAGCTGCGTCATGTCCTTGTCGTTCGAGACGATGACGGCCTGTAGGCCCCGTTCGGCGGCCTGCAAGGCGAGCGTGCCGATCACGTCGTCGGCCTCGAAGCCTGGGGCGTTGAGGATGGGCACGTTGTAAGCCTCGCACACGCGGATGATGTAGGGAATCTGCGAATGAAGCTCCTCCGGCATCTCCGCGCGGTTCGACTTGTAGGTCGCGCTCAGCTCGTGGCGGAAGGTGGGCACGCCGGACTCGAAGACCGCCGTGATGTAGTGCGGACGTTCGTCGGCGAGGAGTTTGCGGAGCATGTTCGTGAAGACGAAGACGGCCTGCGTGACCTGCCCGCGGCTGTTCGTCAGAGGCTCGGTGCGCGCGCCCATCGGCGCGAAGAAGGCGCGGAAGATGTGCGAGAACGAGTCTATGAGAAAGACGCGCTCCGTCGGCTCTTTCGGCTTCGGGGACTTTTTCGACGGCATCTGCCCCGATGATAAGTAAAGCCGCGGCGGGTGACAAGCTTGAGAGGCCGCTGACAGGTCTATTCATTCTTTGGTGTGGCGCTACTCTGCCTCGTGTTAAAGTGACCTCCCCGAACCCAAAAGAAACTTTAGAGATTGTCCTTGCGTATCTACGGCCTCGACGGGCTTTTGCAGCATCGGCGAAAGACTTTTCGGAGGGGAAGCCATGTGGCCGGAAATGGTAAGAGTCTTTAGGCGGGATGTCGCCCCGTACATGATCACGGGAACTGCGCTCGGCCTGGTCGCGGGTTTAATCTTCGGCAGCGTGGCGAACGGGCTGATGACCGGTAGTACAATCGGGGCCGTGCTGCCTGCCGTGTATGAGAGAGGTTATAGACTCCCGTTCGCCCTCGCCATCGGCATCGCTTACGGGATGATGTTCCACAACGTCGGTATGGGGATGTCGCTCGGAATTGCAATCCCCGTGGCGCTGGAACTCATATCGCTGAGACGACGAAGACCGTAAGACTCAAACCCTCATCTCCTACTTCAACGCGCCGCCTGACTACACACCCGGCCCGACGCCTCCGTTTGAGCCGCGCGAAGATTCGACTTGACAATTGCCCGCCGGAGATTAGAGTCTGTCTCCGTTCTGACACAATCCGAAACTTTCTGTCACGGGCGAGCGCCCCGGCGGCGGCGCGCCAGAAGCAAGCCATGCAAAGTTACGACATGTTCGTCATCGGCTCCGGCCCGGCGGGCCAGCGCGCGGCCATCCAGGGCGCGAAGCTCGGCAAGCGCGTCGCCCTGGCCGAGAAGCGCGAGGTCATCGGCGGCGCGTGCATCAACACCGGCACCATCCCCTCGAAGTCAATGCGCGAGGCCGTGATGCACCTCTCTGGCTACCAGTACCACGACATCTACGGCATCAACTACCGCGTCAAGGAGAACATCACGATTGCCGACCTCTCCTTCCGCGTCCAGCACGTCGTCAAGACCGAGGTTGACGTGACGCAGGCGCAACTGTCGCGCAACGGCGTTGACGTGGTCTTCGGCGCGGCCAGCTTCACAGACCCGCACCGCGTACAGGTCAACAGCGCGCGCGGCCAGTCGGACGAATACCAGGCCGAGGTCATCGTCATCGCCACGGGCACGCGCCCCGCCGAGTCGCCGAACGTCCCGATCAACAACCGCACCATCATCAACAGCGACCAGATTTTCTCGCTCGCGCAACTGCCGCGCACACTCATCGTCGTCGGCGGCGGCGTCATCGGCGTCGAGTACGCCTCGATGTTCGCCACCCTGGGCGTGCGCATCGTGCTCATCGAGAAGATGCCGAAGCTTCTGGGCTTCGCCGACCAGGAGATCATCGAGGCGCTCTGCTACCACCTGAGAGACAACCGCGTGACGCTCCGTCTGAACGAGGAGGTCGCCTCGGTCGAGGAGATGCCGGACGGGAGCGTCGTGGCGAACCTGAAGAGCAACAAGAAGGTTTCGGGCGACGCCTTGCTCTACGCCGTCGGGCGGCAAGGGAACGTGGACGACTTGAACCTCGCCGCCGCCGGGTTAGAGGCCGACGCGCGCGGGCGCATCACGGTGGATGCGGACTACCGCACGAAGCAGCCGCACATCTTCGCCGTCGGCGACGTGATCGGCTTCCCCTCGCTCGCCTCGGTCTCGATGGAGCAGGGGCGCATCGCCGCGGGCCTGGCCTTCGGCAGCAAGCTTCACTCCAACCCGGCCAACTACCCTTACGGCATCTACACCATCCCGGAAATCTCCTTCGTCGGCAAAACCGAGGAGCAGTTGACCGACGAGGACGTGCCCTACGAGGTCGGCGTCGCCTTCTACCGCGAGATCGCGCGCGGGCAGATTCGCGGCGACACCACGGGTCGGCTGAAGATCGTCTTCCACCGCGAGACGCGCGAAATCCTGGGCGTCCACATCATCGGCGAGGGCGCGTCCGAGATTCTGCACATCGGCCAGGCCGTGATGATCCTCAAGGGCACGATTGACTACTTCATCAACACGGTCTTCAACTACCCGACCTTGGCCGAGTGCTACAAGGCCGCGGCCTTCAACGGCGTCAACCGTCTGCGCGGCTCGGAGATCGGCTGATTAATAAAAACATTTCGTAAGGCGAGGTCGGGCCGGAGTTAATCGGAAGGTGAAACCATGACGAGAACAATCGGGGTTATGGCGATGGAGCACATCGCGGTCGGGCTTGTGGAAGACAACCGGCTCGTCGGCGCGAAGCGCGTCTTTCCAGACACGCAGAGCGAGTACGACTCGCTCGCCGAGATGCCCGCCGAGCAGATCGCGCAGGGCATCGCCGCGCAGGTGCAGGCCGCGGCAGACGGCGGCGAGGTCGCGGCCATCGGCATCGGATTCCCAGGCATCATCAGCGCCAACGTCGTCGAGGACTCGCCGAACCTTCAGCAGATGAAGGGCCAGCGCCTCGGCGAGCAACTGATGTCTCTGCTCGGCGAGAAAGGCATCAGTGCGCCCGTCTTCCTCGTCAACGACGCGGACGCCATCGCCGCCGGGATCGCCGCGACGCGCGGCCACCTCGGCAGCTTCATACGCGTGTGGGCCTTGGGCAGCGGCGTCGGCTTCGGGCGCTACCCGCAGGCCGAGGGCGTCTGGGAGAACGGGCACAGCGTCGTCTCGCTCGACCCGAAGGAGACCTTCTGCCGCTGCGGCGGCGTGGGCCACCTCGAAGGCATCATGGGGCGGCGCGCGATGCGCCTGCGTTTTTTAGACCTCGAACCCGAAGAGGTCTTCGCGCACGCGCGCGAGGGCGATGAGCGTTGCGCCTCGTTCGTCAAGATGTGGCACCGCGCGCTCGCCGCCGCCACCGCCAACAGCGTCCACGCGGGCGGCCCCGGCAAGTTCTTCGTCTCCGGCCCGTACTCGAAGTTCGTCCAGACCGGCCTGCTCGACATCTACCTCCACGAGATGGTGAAGATGAGTCCGCTGCAAGGCAGCTCGTTCGAGATCGTCCCGACGAGCGACGAGACGGCGATCATCGGCGCGGCTGTGAGCGCCGCACACTCCGCCGCGGAAAAGTAAACGGCGGCGAAGGAGAGGAACAGTCTCGCAACGGGCCGAGGGCAGCGACATACTGCTCTCGGCCCGTCGCCACTCCGGTCTCTTGTTTTCGGCACTTCCGCCGGGTTGTGACGTGCCTAGTAGCGGTTCTCAGTAGGATGCGACCTGTTCAGAGTTCAGCCTTCAGGCTGCTCCTGCGAAGCACGCTAAAGCGTGAACTCTAAACCAGCCGCACGGCGTTATTTTAGAGGAGTTGAAGATGAGTAAAAACAATTTCCTGTTGACGCTCGCCCTAGCCCTGGCCGCTGGTGTAGCGGGGCACGCGCTGTACGGCGCGCTGGCGTCTCCGCAAATCGCCCAGGCACGCGCCGCGTCGAGGGACGCGGGCGACGTGCAGTGGGAGTATTGCGCGGTCTTGAAGGCGCAGTACCCCAACACTGTGCGGTTCGTCTATTGGATAGCTTATTTCAAGGGCGAGGGCGTCAAGACCGAGGACGTGGAGTCAGGCCCCGGCGGCAGCGCCTTCGCGAAGGCCGTCGCCAAGCTCGGACAGGACGGATGGGAGATGGTCGGCGCAGGCCCGCTCGAAGTCCGGGCCGAATCCCGCCCCAACCCCCTCAACACGCCCAACGCGGTCTTCTTCAAGCGCCGGAAGGACTGAAGAAGGCAGAAGTAAAAAGGCAAAAGAAAGAGACCCGGACTGTTCATCACCTTCGGCGCGAGGGCGATGACCGCACTGTTGGCCGTTGTCTTCTCTTTTGCCTTTTGCCTTTTTACTTATTTCTGCTCGTCCGGCGTCTTGTGCTCGCCCTCGATTCCGGCTGCGCCCTCGACCTGCTCGACGCCCCCTTTGACCGCGCCGATCACAGCGCCCGCCGCCGCGCCGACCAGAACGTCGCCGGCAACATCTTTGGCCTTGTCGAGAAGCCTGCTCGCCACGCTCTTCCTGGTGGACTTCTTCGCTCCGCCCTTCTTCGCTCCGCCTTTCTTACTGCCGCCCTTCTTACCGCCGCCGCCTTTCTTGGCCCCGGCCTTCTTGCCGCCGCCCTTCTTCGCAGCGCCGCCCTTCTTCGCGGCCCCGCCTTTTGCGCCGCCCTTCTTCGCCCCGCCCTTGCGGGCTTTTGAAGCGCCGCCGCGCTTGGCCGCTGACTTCCCGGCCCCTGATTTCTTCGCGCCGCCCTTCTTCGCGCCGGATTTCCTGCCGCCGCCCTTCTTCGCGCCTGACTTCTTCGACCCGCCGGATTTCTTCCCCGACTTCTTTGACGACTTACTCGAAGCCATTTCCTTTTCTCCTTGTCAGACTGATTTCTACTGCGCCCACAACGTAACAAACAACAGCGCCGCTGTCATCAACTTTCTGACTGCGGGGCGGCGGATTCTCCTGATTGCGGAGCGGCGGATTTCGGATTGCGGATTGAGGCAGGCCGCTCTTCCAATCCGCATTCCGCAATATCCGCAATCGGAAGAATCCGCCGCGCGACGGCGCGACGTAAATTAAGTGCGTGGCGAAGAATGTTGTTGACTAGGCGTGCCGGCGCGGAAAGAATATGCCTCCACGGAGCGAGGCCGGGCCGTGAGGAGTGCAGCAGGCTTGATCTCCCGACCGGGGCGCGGCGACATTCTCGTCAAGATTTAGCAACGGACTAAAAGGCCGTGGGGCAAAAAGAGTTTCACTACCGCTGGGAGTACGACCTGAGCGCCAGCCCGCAGGCGCTCTGGCCGCTCGTCGCCGACACGAACCGCTTCAACCGCGACGCGGGGCTGCCCGATGTCACCGAGCAGGTCTTGGCCGCGGAGGGCGGTCGCCGACGCCTGCGCCTGTCAAAGCTCGGCGTGGGTATCGAGTGGGAGGAGGAGCCTTTTGAGTGGATTCGCCCGCACCGCTTCGGCGTCGTCCGCAAGTACAAGCGCGGCCCCGTCAAGGAGGCGCGCGTCACTCTTGAACTCTCCGAGCGCGAGGGCGGCGGCACGCACCTCGTCTATCAGGTCTGGGCGAAGCCCCGCGGCGCACTCGGTCGCGCGGTCATTCCCGTGCAGGTCGGGCGCGTCTCCCGACGCAAGTTCGCCGAACTCTTCCGACGCTACGACGCGCTCGCCCTGAGCGGCGAGCAGCAGAACGGAACGACAACAACCGCCAGGCCCGGCGCGGGCGAGCGTGCTCTGCTCGAGGCGCAGAGGCGCAAGCTGCTTTCGTCCGGCGCGAGCGCCGAACTCGTCGCGCGGCTCTTTAAAACGATTGAGACGGGCGACGAGCTGACGCTCGCGCGCCTGCGACCTTACGCGCTCGCCGACGAGTGGGGCGTCGCGCGCCGCGACGCGCTCGAACTCTGCCTGCTGGCGACGCGCGCGGGCCTGCTCGACCTGCGCTGGGAACTCCTCTGCCCCTTGTGCCGCGGCGCGAAGCAGTCGGCCAAGAGCTTGCGCGACGTGCAGGCGAGTCTGCACTGCGACAGTTGCAACATAGACTTCACCGTCAACTTCGACCGCTCGGTCGAAGTAATCTTCCGTCCCAACCAGGCCGTGCGCCGCGTCGAGTCGCGCGAGTTCTGCGTCGGCGGGCCGCAGGTCACGCCGCACATCGTCGTGCAGCAGCTCACGCGGCCCGGCGAGCGCCGCGAGGTCGCGCCCGTCCTCGAAGAGGGCCGACACCGACTGCGCACGCAGGCGCTCCCCGGCGGGCAGTTCGTCTTCGTCACGCGCGAAGGCGCTCGGTCGCTGACGCTGCGCGCCAATGGCGCGTCGTGGCCGAACGAGGAGGTGCGACTGAGCACGCGCCCCGTCATCACGCTTGAGAACGCGACCGCCGACGAACAGCTCTTCATCTTGGAGCGCATGGCCTGGGGCGACCAGGCCGCGACCGCCGCCGAGGTCACGGCCCTGCAACTCTTCCGCGACCTCTTCTCGACGGAGGCGCTCCGCCCCGGCGACCAGATCAGCGTCGGCCAGATGACCATCCTCTTCACAGACCTCCGCAACTCCACACGCCTCTACCGGGAGATCGGCGACTCCGTAGCCTTCGGAACCGTGATGAATCACTTCGACATACTCCGCGAGGAGATCGCGAAGGAAGGCGGCTCGATTGTGAAGACGCTCGGCGACGCCGTCATGGCCGTCTTCACGCGGCCCGCGCCGGCGCTTCGCGCCATCATCGCCGCGCAGTCCACGCTCGCCTCGCCGCCCGAAGGCATGCGCCCGCTCACGGTCAAGGCCGGCATCCACACAGGCCCCTGCATCGCCGTCACGCTCAACGAGCGGCTCGACTACTTCGGCTCGAACGTCAACATCGCCGCACGGCTGGAGCCGCTCTCCAACGGCGACGACTGCGTCATCACCTCTGACGTGCGCCGCGACCCCGAAGTCGCCGACCTCCTCGACGACCCCGCCGCCGGCCTCGACGCCGAGCCGACCGAGGCGCAACTCAAAGGCTTCGACAACGAGCGCTTCGAGCTTTGGCGCGTGAAAAGGCTGGCGTAGCCCGATACTTAGGCTCGGTAACGCGTTACTCAGGCTTGGTATCGCGTTACCGAAGCTTGGTAGCGCGATACCAAGCTTCGGTACTGCGTTACCAAGCTTCGGTACTGCGTTACCAAGCTTCGCCTGCGAGCGTGCCGGAATCGAGGGCCTACGTCCTTGCGATCTCCGACACACCTTCGCCACCCGATTGGTTGAAAGGGAC
>QHXN01000129.1 GCA_003222975.1 Acidobacteriota bacterium
TGACTGTTAAGACCAAAAGCTAAAAGCCAACAGCTAATAGCTAACAGCTATTTATGAGCTTGGCTTTCATCTTCCCAGGTCAGGGTTCGCAGGCTCCGGGCATGGGGCGCGATCTGGCGGAGAAGTACCTGGCGGCGCGCGAGGTCTTCGAGGAGGCGGACGACGCGCTCGGCTTCGCTCTCTCAAGGCTCTGCTTCGACGGCCCGGCGGAAGAGTTGCAGTTGACCGAGAACACCCAGCCGGCGATTCTCGCCGCCTCGGTCGCCGCGCTGCGTGCCGCCGAAGCGGAAGGGCTGCCGCGCCCGGACTTCGTCGCCGGGCATAGCCTCGGCGAATACTCCGCGCTCGTCGCGGCGGGCGCGCTCACGCTCGGCGATGCAGTGCAGACGGTGCACAAGCGCGGGCGCTACATGCAGGAGGCCGTGCCCGCGGGCGCGGGCGCGATGGCGGCCATACTCGGCGCGGACATCGAGTCGGTCGAGGCCGCGTGCGCGGAGGCGCGGCAGGGCGAAGAGGTTTGCAGCCCCGCGAACATCAACTCGCCGGGGCAGGTCGTCATCGCGGGCAGCGCGGCGGCGGTCGAGCGCGCGATCCCTCTGCTCAAGGCCCGCGGGGCGAAGCGCGCCGTGCAGCTCAAGGTGAGCGCGCCGTTTCACTGCGCGCTGATGCTGCCGGCGCAGGAGAGGCTCGCGGCGGATTTGGAGCGAGTCGAGTTCAAAGACTTGCGCGTGCCGCTCGTGTCGAATGTTGACGCGAGGGTAGTGCGCGCGGGCACGCAGGCGCGCGACTCTCTGGTGCGCCAGGTCTCTTCGCCCGTGCGCTGGCGCGAGTCGGTCGAGCTTCTGGCGCGCGAGGGCGTCGAGACGTTTATCGAGATCGGGCCGGGGAAGGTCTTGAGCGGGCTGGTGCGCCATACCGCGCCGCAGGTACGTTGCCTGAACGTCAAGGACGGCGCGAGCCTTGAGGCGACGCTCGCCGCGCTCGCCGCGGAGTCGCTGTCGAACAGTCAGAAAGCGGGCGGCGACTAGACCGGAATGCGCGCGTGTTTGGCCTTCGGGCCGCCGACCCGGCAAGCTAAAGCTTGAACTCAAAGCTTTCGAGAGCGTCGGGCGAGTGACAAAAAGTTTTCGAGTTTTCCAACTTTGGACGAAGAGGAGCAGGAATAATGGCCGATCCGGAGATTGAAGCAAAAGTGAAGCAGATCATCATTGACGAGCTGGGCGTTGACGAGAACGAGGTGACGCCGAACGCGCGCTTCATTGACGACCTGGGCGCGGACTCGCTCGACACGGTCGAGCTGGTGATGCGTTTCGAGGAGGAGTTCGGCATCGAAATCCCGGACGAGGACGCCGAGAAGATTCAGAGCGTCCGCGACGCATACAACTACATAGACCAGCACCAGGCGAAGAACAAGTAAACGGTCGCGCCGTTGGTTCGCGCCGCGCCTCCCGGACGCGCGGCCCCGTCGGGGGTCGTCCGTGGACGCGGGGCAGCAGCCGCGTCGCCGTCCGCCGCGCGCTCCGAGTGGCGGCGGGTCTGGCGGTCGGCGGTCGGAGAGGTCGCCGCCCGCCCCGGTTCTCTCCCGCGTAAGGAGAAGTAGCTTTGAAACGTCGCGTAGTGGTAACAGGTATCGGCCTTGTCACACCTTGCGGCCATACGGTCGCCGACACCTGGTCTGCGCTGATGGCGGGCCGGAGCGGCGTCGGCTACATCGAGAAGTTCGACACCACGAAGTTCTCGGTGAAGATTGCCGCCGAAGTCAAAGGCTTCGACCCGCTCAAGTTCGTCGAGAAGAAGGAAGCCCGCAAGATGGGGGCGTTCATCCACTACGCCATCGCGGCGACGGACGAGGCCATCTACGACAGCCGCCTGGTCGAGCGCGGCCAGAAACTCGCGGACGTGCACGGCGAAGAGTTCGCGGAGCGAACCGGCACCTACATCAGCAGCGGCATCGGCGACTTCTGGGCCATCGAGCGCGAGCACTCGAAGCTTCTGGACGAAGGCCCGCACCGCGTCTCTCCGTTCTTCATCCCCTCGGCCATCGTCAACCTCGCCGCCGGACAGGTCTCGATCCGCTTCGGCGCGAAGGGGCCGAACTCCGCGACCGCCACGGCCTGCTCGGCGGGCGCGCACGCCATCGGCGACAGCTTTAAGATCATCCAGCGCGGCGACGCCGACGTGATGATCTGCGGCGGCGCGGAGTCGGCCATCACGCCGATGTCGGTCGCCGGATTCGCCGCCATGCGTGCCCTCTCGACCCGCAACGACGACCCGGCGCGCGCCTCACGCCCCTTCGAGCGCGACCGCGACGGCTTCATCATCGGCGAGGGCGCGGGGATGATGATCCTCGAAGAGCTGGAGTTCGCGCGCGCGCGCGGCGCGAAGGTTTACGCCGAGCTGGTCGGCTACGGCATGACCGCCGACGCCTTCCACATCACCATGCCCGACGAGACCGCGTCGGGCGCGGTGCGCGTCATGCAGAAGGCCATCTCCGACGCCGGGATTTCTCCCGAAGAGGTCGGCTACATCAACGCGCACGGGACTTCGACGCCCTACAACGACAAGTTCGAGACGCTCGCCATCAAGAAGACCTTCGGCGAGCACGCCTACCGACTCGCCGTCAGCTCGACGAAGTCCATGACGGGCCACCTGCTCGGAGCCGCGGGCGGCATCGAGGCGGTCTTCTCCGTCCTTGCCATCACCGAAGGACGACTTCCGCCGACGATCAACTATGTCAACCCGGACCCCGACTGCGACCTCGACTACGTCCCGAACGAGCCGCGCGAGGCGCGCATCAACTACGCGCTCTCCAACAGCTTCGGCTTCGGCGGTACGAACGCGGCGCTGCTCTTTAAACGCTTTGAAGAATGAAAAGCTGTCAGCTATCAGCACTCAGCTTTCAGCTTTTCTGCCATGTGCGCCGCGCGACTGTCAGAAAATCCTGAGCACTGAGGAGGCAAAAAGCTGAACGCTGATAGCTGAACGCTGAGTGCTTAAAATGAAAATCGTCGTCTTGATGAAGCAGGTTCCGAACAGGGACGCGATCCTGCGCGTCAACCGTGAAGAGAAGTGGATCGAGGAGGGCGACCTCTCGTTCGAGGTCAGCGAGTCGGACGGCTACGCGCTCGAAGAGGCTTTGCGTCTGAAGGAGAAGAAGGGCGGCGAGGTGGTCGTCTGCTCTCTGGGGCCGCAGCGCGTCAAGAGCGTGATCAAGGACGCCCTGGCGCGCGGGGCCGACCGCGCCATCCACATCCTCGGAGACAACCTCGAACACGTCGGCCCGTTTGCCACCGCCAAAATCCTGGCCGAGGCGATTCGAGAGGAGCAGGCAGACCTCGTGTTGACTGGCCTTCAGTCGGACGACTACGGCTACGGGCAGACGGGCGTCATCGCCGCCGAACTGCTGGGGCTGCCGCACGCGACCATCGTCATCGAGGTTGATTATTCGGGCGAGCAGTTGCGAGTCAAGCGTGAGCTTGAGAGCGGTTGGTATCAGTGGTACACGATGCGGACGCCCTGCCTGCTGACGATCCAGTCCGGCATCAGCCAGATTCGCTACGCCACACTCAAGGGCATCATGGCCGCGAAGAAGAAGGAGATTCGCGAAGTCCAGCCCGCGGCGGACGCAGCAGCCGCCGGCGAGTTCCAGACCGTCACGCGCATCTACCTCCCGCTCAAACAGAAGCAGACACAGTTCCTCGGCGACGGCGACGCCAAGCGCGGCGCGGCCCAACTTGCCGAGAAGCTGCGCAACGAGGCGCGAGTGATTTAGAAGCCGTTAGCTGTTAGCTATTGGCTTTTAGCTTGCGCCAACTCCAAGTTGAATGCTGTCGCTGTGAGTCGAGAGTTTGAAAGTTGATTGCTAAAAGCTAACAGCTAATAGCTAACAGCCTACAATGCCAAACGGAATCCTTGTCTTCATAGAGCACCGGCAGGGTGCGATTAATAAAACGTCGTTCGAGGCCGTGGCGGCGGCGCAAGCCTTGGGCGCGGGCGCGGGGCAGGACGTGTCTGCGGTCGTGCTGGGCGCAGACGCCGGTGTGGCGCGGGAGGTCGCGGCATACAAGCTGGCCCGCGTCATCTCAGCCGAGAACCCGAAGCTTGCCGACTACACTTCGGACGCATACGCCGACGCGATGGAGCGGGTCGTCCGCGCGCGCGACCCGCAGTACGTCCTTCTGCCGCACACGTACCTCGTTCGCGACTACGCGCCGAAGCTCGCCGCGCGCTTCGGCAAGGGACTCGTCAGCGACTGCATACGCATGAAGGCCGAAGGGCCGATGGTGACCTTCACGCGCCGCCTCTTCCTCGGCAAGATGGACGCCGACGTTGTAGCGAAGGGCGAGCCGCCCGTCTTCGCAACGTTCCAGTCCGGCGCGTACCGCGCGGATCAGGCCGAGCGGGGCGAGGGTGCGCAGGTCGAGTCGTTGCCGGTCGAAGTCGGCGAGGTTCGGATGCAGCCCGAAGCGCCGTTCCAGGAGGTGAAGCAGGCGGTTGATTTGTCGAAGGCGGACGTGATCGTCGCCATCGGGCGCGGCATCAAGAGCCAGGAGAACATCGCGCTCGCCCAGAAGCTCGCCGACGCCTTGGGCGGCGACATCGCGGCCTCGCGCCCCATCTGCGACGCGGGCTGGCTGCCGATTGACCGGCAGATAGGCTCTTCGGGGCAGACCGTCGCGCCGAAGCTCTACGTCGCCCTGGGCATCTCCGGCGCGATTCAGCATCTCGTCGGCATGAAGAACTCCTCGACAATCGTCGCCGTCAACAAAGACCCCGAAGCGCCCATCTTCGACATCGCCGACTACGGCATCGTCGGCGACCTGTTCGAGGTCGTGCCTGTTTTGACCGAGGAGATTAAGAAGCTGAAGAGCTAGACTCGCCCCTGTCGTGTTTAGCGCATTGACATTGTATCAACTTCCCGCCGCCGCGCTCTTCAAATCCCTCAGCACCTCGTCGGGCTTCCACTCGTTGCCGCGGTAAATTTTGTAGAGCCTGCCGTCGGGCGTGACGACGCCAGTGCGGAGCGAGTGGATGAGTTGCCCGTTCTCCCGTCTGTACATGAGGCCGAAGAACTCGGCCAGACGCCTCACCTCTTCGGGGTCTCCGGTCGCGAAATCCCAGTCGTCGAACTTCCCTCCGGCGTAGGCCGCGCCGTAACTCCGCAGAACTTCCGGCTTGTCGTATTCGGGGTCGAGCGTGACGCTCAGGAGGTGTGCCTTCTTTCGCAGGTCGGGATCGTTTGCGAGCACACCGTTGACCTGCGCGAAGTTCGCGCTCAACAGGGGGCACTGGTCGGGCATGGGGCAGCGCGTATAGACGAAGGTGACGAGGAGCGCGCGGCCTTTAAACTGCCCCGTATGAATTGGTTTGCCGTCCTGGTTGACGAGCTTCACGTCGGGAACCGGCGCGCCGGGCTGCGGCTCCGCGCCGCCCGCGGGGGGCGCGGAGCCGGAAGCGTTGGCCGGCCCCTTCGTGATGATGGGGTTCTCCAGCCAGTAGTCTTCGTCGGCGACGACGAGCGTCGCCTGTAGCTGGTCGCCCACGCCCACGACCTTGAGCGCGTCGGCGTCGCGCAGAGGGTAGGGCATCGTCATCGCGGGCATGTAGCCGACGATCTCCTCGTGGTCAACCGTCACCTCACCCTTCGCGCGGTCAACCGCGACGACCTTGCCCTTCAAATCGTAACGGTGCTCTTCGCGGCGCTTGCCGGCGCAGGCGGACAGGCCCGCGACGAGAACGAGGGTGAATGCGAAGAGTGGGACGTTGCCGATGAATTTGCCGGGACTTGATTCGACGTGACGACGCATGTGCGGATTGTGGGACAGACGCGGGGTGTCGCGCAGCTGGCGGGCGCGATGCGGCGCGTGTAGGGAACTGTGCTAGGATGTTCGCAAACGCCGATGGAAACAACCGCACAGGACAGGGGGCGCGCGGAGGCGCGCAAGCTCGACGGCGCGCGCGTGGCCGCG
>QHXN01000086.1 GCA_003222975.1 Acidobacteriota bacterium
AGGATGCGCGAGCACCCGCGGCACGGGCAGAAGATTCTGCGGGGCATCGGGTTCTTGGAAGGAGCGGCGCGAGTCGTGGCGCAGCATCACGAGCGGTGGGACGGGACGGGCTACCCCCTGGGCTTGCGGGGCGAGGGGATTGATCTGAACGCGAGGATATTCGCCGTGGCCGATGCCTTCGACGCCATGACGAGCGACCGCGTTTACCGCGGCTGCAAGTCGTATGAGTGCGCGGCGGCGGAGCTGGACAGGCACGCTGGCGCGCAGTTCGACCCGCGGGTGGTCGCGGCCTTCGGGCGCGTGCCCCGCGAGGAGTGGGAGGAACTGTGCCGCGCCGCTTCCGCCGGGAGCGTCGGGCAGGACTCACGAACCGGGGAAGGGGCCGCGCCCGCGGACAGCACAAGCTCGCCTCCACGCTTCGGCGGGACGCGCCCGGCCCGGACGCTGAATTTTCGGCGAGCCGGCGCGCATTAGACATTTCTAAATCCTGACGACAGGCACGCCGCCGGCTACGAACTTCGAGGGCGCGGCATCACTGTCGCCCCGCCGCGCTTTCGAGTATCATGCGGCAAACGACCGTCCCGGCGGTCGGGCGCGGCGGCGGCTGGTTTTTAGTGAGGGCGGGAGGCGCGATGGTGTCTGAAGTGACGGGCAGTCCGGTCGTGATGCTGGTGGAGGATTTCCAGGACACGCGCGAGATGATGCGGCACATGCTTGAGTTGAGCGGCTGCCGCGTCGTCGAGGCCGCCAACGGGCAGGAGGCCATCGAGCTGTCGCAGCAGGGCGGACTCGACCTCGTCCTGATGGACTTGAACATGCCCGTGCTCGACGGCTTCACGGCGACGCTGCGCATACGCGAGTACGAGCGGACGCGCGACGTGCCCGTCGTGGCCGTGACCGCCTACGACACCGCCGAGTTCCGCGCCGCCGCCGACGCCGTCGGCTGCTGCGACTACGTCGTTAAGCCGCTCGACCTCGAACGCCTCGACGCACTCCTCAAACAACTGCTTCCGTCTCGCGACAACGCGCGCGCCGCCCAGGGCTGAGGCATAAGGGTAAAAGGGGAAGAGGAGAAGACAGGAGGCAGGGGCAGACGGTAGGAGGCAGTAAGAGCCTCCCTCAGTCGTCAGCTTTGAATCACGAATCCACAACGGCTTCGGTTGCTTCCTGCCGTCTGCCCCTACCTCCTGCCTCTTCTCCTTTCCCCGCGCTCATTCCGTCGGCGCTGTGCCGGTGCCGCCGGTGTTGTCCATCACGCCGCCCGCGCCGGCGTGGGTCGAGGTCGCGCCCGCGATGTCGCCCGTCTCGCGCACCCCCGTGTCGCCCACGCCCGGCGCGTCAGAGCCTGCGAGTCCGCCCTCGCCGGTCTTGTCCGTCCCGCCCGTGATGTCAGTCCCGCTCGCGCCTTCCACACGACGCGCGCCGCCCCGCGCCCCTTCGTCCGTCTCATTCTCTTCGGCCATCGTCCTCTCAACTCCTCCCTTCGGAAACGCGCGTGCCCGCGCCGCCCTAAAAACTCCGGGCTTGCGTCGGCTGCACGCGACGGGTGAGAATAAATCAACGCTGCGACTTTTCTGCTTCGACTTTTTAACAATGCCTTTGCGACCGGCGAGCCAGGACGTTTCGGAGGAGCGACGATGCCCTTGCGCTTTCTGCTCACACTCTTTCTCTTCACGCTGATGTGCGGCGCTGCTTACAGCTTTAATGGACAAGCGGGGACGCCAAAGCCTGAGCCGGGCGTCCCGCGCGAACTCGCGCGCTGGCGCGCCGAGCACTACCGCGACGTGCGCTACGCGCTCGACATCAGTATCTTCCCCGGCGAGGACTTGCTCAAGGGCCGCGCGAAGATCAACGTCACGCTCGACGCCGAGGCGGGCGACCTCGTCCTCGACTGGCGCGTCATCAAAGCGGACGCCGACCCGCGCTCGCGCGTCTCAGACATCACGGCCAACGGCAAGAAGATTGACGACGCGCAGTTCGCGGGCGAGCACATCGTCATTCCTCGCGCGCATCTTGTGACGGGCGCGAACACCGTCGAGATGAATTTTGAGTCGCCCGTCAGCACTTCGGGCAGTGCTGTCACACGCTACCTCGACCGCGAGGACAACTCCGAATACATCTACTCGCTCTTCGTACCCTCGGACGCGAGCACGACTTTTCCATGCTTCGACCAGCCCGACTTGAAAGCGCGATTTAGTTTGAACGTCGGCACGTTGACGGCGTGGAACGTCATCACCAACACGGTCGCCGAGACCGTGACGCGCAGCGGGACGAACAGCTTCTGGCACTTCCGCGAGACCGAGCCGCTCAGCACCTACCAGTTCGCCTTCGCCGCCGGGCCGTTCGCCGAGTTCAAAGACGACGCCTCGCCCTACGGCACTCGTCTGTTCGTCCGCAAGTCGAAGGCCGAGCGCACGAAGCGGGAGCTAACGGAAGTCTTCCGCCTGAACCGCGAGGGCCTGAAGTTCTATGAGGGCTACTTCGGGCACAAGTTTCCCTTCCCGAAGTACGACCTCGTGCTCGTCCCCGAATTCGCCTACGGCGGCATGGAGCACGCGGGCGCGACGTTTCTGCGCGAGGACGCCGTGCTCTTCCCCTCCGACCCGACTTCCGCCGACTTCGCCGCGCGCGCCGAGACGATGCTGCACGAGGCCGCGCACCAGTGGTTCGGCGACCTCGTCACGATGCGCTGGTTCGACGACCTCTGGCTCAAAGAGGGCTTCGCGACCTTCATGGCCTACAAAGCGATTGAAGCGCTGATGCCTGAGTATAACGCCTGGAAGCTCTTCCACCTCCGCACCAAGCCGCTCGCCTACCTCACCGACGTGACGAAGGGCACGACGCCCATCTTCCAGGAGATTCCGAACCTCTCCGCCGCCAAGTCCGCCTACGGCAACATCGTCTATCGCAAAGCGCCCTCGATGCTGCGGCAGGCGGAGTTTTACTTAGGCCCGCAGCAGTTCCAACGCGCCATCCAACTCTTCGTCAAAGAGCACGCCTACGCGAACGCCACCTGGGAAGACCTCGTGCGCGCCTTCGAGCGCACGTCGGGCCGACGGCTCGACGCTTGGGCCGCCGGATGGGTCAAGCGGCGTGGCATGGCAGACGTGCGCGTGCGCTGGAGCGCGGACGCGCGCGGCCTCATCAACCGCTTCGAGATCGAAGAGAGTGACGTGCTCGGCGAAGGCGGCTCGTGGCCGATGAGCGTCAAGGTTCTGCTCGCGCCCGACGCGCCCGGCGCGCGCCCGGAGGTGATAAACGTCACGCTGCACGGCGCTGGAACGACTCGCGTCGCGGAAGCAATCGGCAAGCGACGCCCCGCCTTCGTCTTCGCCAACTTCGAGGACTACGGCTACGGTCGCTTTCTCCTCGACGGTGCAAGCCGTGCCGAACTGTTGAAAAATCTCGGCGCGGTCAAAGACGACTTCCTGCGAGCGCTCCTGTGGGACTCGCTCTGGGACTCGGTGCGCGAGGCCGAACTCGCGCCCTCCGACTTCATCGCCCTCGCCGTCCGCGAAGCGCCGAACGAGCACGACGACGTGATGCTCGGCTTCATCCTCGCGCGCGCGCAGACAGCGTTCACACGCTACCTCTCCGAAGAGCAGCGGAAGGCAACGGGGCCGCAACTGCTCCGCGCCCTCGAAGACGGCATGCCGAACGCCAAAACGGTCGGCGAGCGCATCACGTACTTCCGAACCTTCCGCGAGGTCGCCGAGAGTGCTGCGGCGCGCGACTCTCTGTTAAAGATTATGCGGGGCGAGGTGGTTGTGCCCGGCATGACCTTGCGCTCGCGCGACCGTTTCGACATCATCCGCGCGCTCGTGGCCTCGGGCGACGAACGCGCGCCCGCGCTCCTCAAACGTCAGAGCGACGAGGACAAGACGGACGACGCGCGGCGCTACGCATACGCCGCGCTTGCGGCCTGGCCCGACGCGGCGACGAAGAAGAAGTATTTCGACCAGTACGCGAACGACAAAGACATCGCCGAGAGCTGGATTGAGGCGAGCCTCGGCCCCTTCAACACGCCGCGGCAGTCCGAACTGACTCTGCCTTACCTCGAACCGGCGCTCAGCGAGCTGCCCGCGCTCAAGCGCACGCGCAAGATTTTCTTCGTCAACGGCTGGCTCGCGGCCTTCATCGGCGGGCAGTGCAGCGAGCGGGCCGTTTCGTCCGTGCGCGACTTCCTCGCGCGCGAAGCCCAGCTCGACCGCGACCTGCGCCTCAAGGTGCTGGAAGCCTCGGACGGACTAGAGCGCTGCGTCCGCATCCGCGCGCGCTTCGCGGGCGACTCCGCCGCGCAGGAGCGCTCGCGATAAAAAGTTGGCCGCTCGGCGCGAGCGGAGGCCAGCACCTTTAGCCCGCGTGCGTGACGCGCCGCGGTGTTCGCCGCCGCGCACGGCTTGCGCTCGGGCGCGCGGCGCTGCTACTTTTCCGCGTCTGAAACCTATGAGCTTTCCAACGATCACACCCGCCAAGTTCGCCGAGCGCCGGAGGCGCGGCGAGGAGCTGCTTCTGATTGACGTGCGCGAGCCGGAGGAGTACGAGCTGGCGCGCCTGGAGGGCGCACGCCTCCTGCCGCTCAGCCTCTTCAACGAGTGGGCACCGTCGCTCGACCGCGAGCAGGAGACGGTCTTCATGTGCCACCACGGCGTGCGCAGCGCGCAGGTCTGCGCCTTCCTCGCGCGCCAGGGCTTCACGAAAATCTACAACCTCGTGGGCGGCATAGACCGCTGGTCGAACGAGATTGACCCGTCCGTCCCGCGCTACTGAAACCGGGATGCCACAGAGACGCGGAGGGAACGCCGAAAGTCCGCGAACGCCACAACGATGAACTAAAGACAACCGTGTTCCGGTTCGCCGTTCGGCGTTTAGACTTCATCGTTTATGACTGGGTACACAGAGGCGCACGCCGCCGCGTACCCGCCGGAGTATCTGGCGGGCATAGACCTGTACAACGCGGGCGAGTTCCACGCGGCGCACGACGCCTGGGAGGAGCGCTGGCGCGACGACTGCGGCGCGCGCGAGAAGCTTTTCCTACAGGCATTGATCCAGTCGGCGGTCGTCTTCCACCACATCGAGATTGGGCGGCGCGGCGCGGCGCGGCGGATGTACTCGATGGCGCGGGAGAAGTTCGCGCGCCTCGGCGCACGCCGCTTCATGTCGCTCGACATCCCGGATTACCTCGCGCAGCTCGAACGCTCGCTCTCCTGGCTCGAACACTCAGCCGACCCGCGCGAGGCCATTCAGCCCCGCGACTTCGCGCCGCCGCGCATAACCCTTCTGCCCGAAGTGACGGAGTTCGACTGACGTCGGGTTGGCGCTCGCGCGCGTTTGCGTTTAGAATCTGCCTACTCAACCAAGACAGTCCCGTGAAGTAAGGAGAACCCCGGTGGAGATACTCGAACGAGCCGAGGAGTGGCGCGACCGCTACGCGCGCTGGAAGCAGATCAACGAGATGCGCGGCGACGATGTGGGCGAGCACTACCCTTGGGTCAAGAACCGTCACGCGCCCTTCCAGCCCGCGCGCCGCGCGCTCCCGATGCTCAACCTCGCGCTCTTCACCTCCGCCGGAGCTTACCTTGACGGAACCGACCCCTTCGACACTTCCGTCTTCGGCGGCGACGCCTCGTTTCGCGAAATCCCCGTCGAGGTCGGGCCGGAAGATTTGAAGTGGGCCGCGCGCGGCTACGACCCGGCGGCGGTTCTTGAGGACATGAACTCTCAGGTTCCCATCGCGCGCCTCAAGGAGTTCGAGGGCAACGGCATCATCGGCCAACTCAACCCGGTCTTCTGGAGCCTCTGCGGCTTCGTGCCGAACGCCGCGCGCTTCACGGCGACGGCGCTCCCGCAACTCGTCGAGCGTGTCCGCCGCTACGAGGTGCAGGCCGCGCTCTTAGTCCCCGCCTCGCGCCTCTGCCACCAGACCATGTCGCTCGTCGCGCGCGCAATCGAAATGGCCGGCATCCCGACGATGACGCTCGCCGTCTCGCGCGAGACGGTCGAGCGCGTGAGGCCGCCGCGCGCCGCCTACTACCCCGGCGAGTTCGGCTGCGTCGCCGGCAAACCCAACTGGCCCGAATACCAGCGCCGCGTCCTCGACGAAGCCCTGCGCCTCGTCGAACCCGTTGACCAGCCGAGCGTCCGCAACCTCGTCGTCGCGCTCGAAACCGAAGTCGAGATGGGACGCGGCGAGAGATAAGAAGGCAAAAGTAAAAAGGCAAAAGAGAGGACGCGCGCGCGAAGAACTATTGTTTTCACGCTTGCTCTCTCTCTTCCTCTTTTGCCTTTTTACTTTTGCCTTCCTCGCATCGGTCATTCCTCTTCGGGCCGCTCCTCGGTCGCGGGTGCTTCTCCCTGATCCTCGCCCTGCGCCTCGCCCTCCGGCACGTCGGTCGTGGCGTAGCCGAGCCGCTTGAGCATCTCCGGGGTCGGCGGGCGGTGGATGCCGTCGCCTTCGCTGACCTGGCGGCTGCACGCGCGGCAAAAGCCTTCGTCGAGCGGGACTATCGCACCCGCGTGCTCGCAGTAGATCGTCTGCGTCCCCTCGGCTTCGGGCGCGGCGCGGAGCACGCCCGCTTCGCGCCTTGCGGCCTGCGTGTCCGGCGGCTCGGACTCGTCCCTCTGCTCCTCGACTTGCGCCGACGCCTGCTCTTCGGCGTGCGCGCCCGTTTCGCCGCCCGCTTCCAGGCGGAAGAGGGCGAGCGAGCGCGCTTCGAGGCGATAGCTTCCGCCGCCGCGGACGGTGCGGCGCGTCTTGCGTCGCCCGAAGCTCTCGCGCGTGTCGAGCAACTGCTCCCAAGTTATGCCCTGCCGGTGCGCGGGCAGGACGAAGGAGACGGCGCGGTGGTGCGCGTTCAGAAGCAGCAGCAGCGTGTCGTCCGTGACGCGGTTGCCGCGCTCGTCCACCTCGTCTATGGCGTCGCCCGCGAGGCGGACGGCTAAAGAGCGCGCCTGCTCGTTGCGCCAGTCGGTCTCCGACATCTCCTGCCCGTCGGGGCGGAACCAGGAGATATCTTTGCTCTCCGCGCCGCGAATCTGCCGGCCCTGGAAAAATTTGCGGCGGCGCAAGACGGGGTGCGTGTGGAAGAGCTGTATGAGCCGGCGCGTGAACTCCAGCAGCTCACGCTTGCGCTCGTCGAGGTTCCAGTCAACCCACGAGATTTCGTTGTCCTGACACCAGGCGTTGTTGTTGCCCGCTTGCGTGCGCCCCGTCTCGTCGCCCGCGACGAGCATCGGTACGCCCTGCGACAGCAGGAGCGTCGCCAGAAAGTTCCTCTGCTGGCGCGCGCGCAAGTTTAAGACTTCCGGGTCGTCGGTCGGCCCCTCGACGCTACAGTTCCAACTGATGTTGTGGTCGTGGCCGTCGTGGTTCTCTTCCTGGTTCGCCTCGTTGTGCTTCTCGTTGTAGCTCGTGAGGTCTGCGAGCGTGAAGCCGTCATGCGCGGTGACGAAGTTGACGCTGGCGTAAGGCCGACGGCCTCCGCGCTCGTAGAGGTCGCTGCTGCCCGTCAGTCGAAACGCGAGGTCGTCAATCTGCCCCGCGTCGCCGCGCCAGAACGAGCGCACGTTGTCGCGGTAGATGCCGTTCCACTCGGCCCAGAGCAGCGGAAAGTTGCCGACCTGGTAGCCGCCCTCGCCCAAGTCCCAAGGCTCGGCGATGAGCTTGACCTGCGAGAGCACCGGGTCTTGGTGGATGATGTCGAAGAACGCGCCGAGACGGTCAACCTCGTGCAGCTCGCGCGCGAGCGCCGAGGCGAGGTCGAAGCGGAAGCCGTCCACGTGCATCTCCAGAACCCAGTAGCGCAAAGAGTCCATGATGAGCTGGAGCGTGCGCGGGTGGTTCATATTCAGCGTGTTGCCGCAGCCCGTGTAGTCCATGTAGTAGCGCGGCTGCCCCGCGACGAGGCGGTAGAAGGCCGCGTTGTCTATGCCGCGGAAGGCGAGCGTCGGGCCGAGTTGGCTGCCCTCGCCCGTGTGGTTATAGACCACGTCGAGGATGACCTCGATGCCTTCGCGGTGCAAGGTCTTCACCATCGTCTTGAACTCGGCGACCTGCTGCCCCATCACGCCGCCCGAAGAGTAGGCGGCGTGCGGCGCGAAAAATCCGATGGAGTTGTAGCCCCAGTAGTTCGTCAGGCCGCGCTCGTGCAGGTACTTGTCGGAGACGAACTGGTGGACGGGCATCAGCTCGACCGCCGTGACGCCGAGCGAGCGGAGGTAGTCAACGACCGACGGGTGCGCCAGTCCCGCGTAAGTCCCGCGCATCTCTTCGGGCACTTCGGGATAAAGTTTGGTGAAGCCTTTGACGTGCAGCTCGTAGATGATGGTCTTATGCCAGGGCGTGCGCGGGCGCGTGTCGCCGCCCCAACTGAAGGCCGGGTCAACGACGACGCACTTCGGGACGAAGGGCGCGCTGTCGCGCTCGTCGAACGAGAGGTCGGCAGCCGGGTCGCCTATCCGGTAGCCGAACACGGCGTCGTCCCAGCGAACGTCGCCCGCGACGGCCTTCGCGTAAGGGTCAATGAGGAGCTTGTGCGGGTTGAAGCGGTGGCCCTCTTGCGGCTCGTAAGGCCCTTGGACGCGGTAGCCGTAGAGCTGGCCCGGCCTCGCTTCGGGGAGGTAGGCGTGCCAGACGAGGTCTGTGCGCTCCGTGAGCGCGACGCGGTGCGACTCGGCGCGAGCGTTCGGGGAGTCGAACAGACACAACTCGACGCCGGTCGCGTTCTCCGAGAAGAGCGCGAAGTTGACGCCCGCGCCGTCCCACGTCGCGCCGAGCGGGTACGGCTGCCCAGGCCAGACTTTCATCATCGTTTCCTTAAAATCGGTCTCACTCTTCCGAACTATAGCTGTTCATCCCGCGCGCGCGAGCAGCGCGACGGGCAGCGGCGACAGCACGCCCGCGACCCGGAGCGCGCCGTCGCGCGCCTCGAACTCGCGCCCGGTGAAAACGTCGCGGAAGCGACCGCCGGGAAGCTCGCCGAGTTGGAGCGCCGTGTCGCCCCAAGCCTCGCGGCTCAATCCAATCGTGGCGGAGCGAAGCGTGCCGAGCCGCGTGAAGAAGCGCGCGGCGACGACTACGACGGCGTCGCCCGCGAGCGAGCGTGCGAACGAGACGACCGATTCGGCGCGACGGCCCGCGGCGCGCAGCGGCAGGTAGTCGCCGCGCGCGAAAAGCTCTTGGCGTGCGCGCCGGAAGTTGAGCGCGCGCGCCGTCACGTACATCTTGACGCGCCCGTCTTCGGGCCGCTCAAGGAGTCCGCGGGCGAACTCCGTCACGTCGCCGTCGCCCGCGTCTCGCAGCGTCGCGAGCAACGCGCGGCGCAGACGGTAGTCAACTGGATGGCGGTTGTCCGGGTCAACGAGCGTGAGCGACCAAAGCTCCGTGCCCTGGTAGAAGTCTGGGACGCCGGGCGCGGTCGTCTTCAGGAGCGTCTGCGAGAGCGAGTTGAGCATCCCGGCGCGCGCCGTCACCGCCTGGAACTCCGCGAAGTCTTCGAGGAACGCGTTGCCTCCGGCGGACGTGCCGCGCGCGCCGTCGCCGCGGGCGCGGTCGAGCACCGAGGCGACGAAGTCGCCGACGGCGCGCTCGTACTCCTCGTTCTGGTTGATCCAGCTCGTGTGGACTTTCGCCTCCTTCAGGGCCTTCAGCATGTACTCCTGCACGCGGCTGACGTACACGGCGTGCGCGCCGTCGTCCATCGGGAGCAAGGGCCACGTGCCGACGAGCGTTTGATAAAACAGGTACTCCTCGTTGGCGTCGGGCGCTTCCGCGCCTTCAAGCGTCGCCTTCTTCAGGCGGTTCATCTCGCGCCAGCGGTGGAGCGCCCGGTTCCACTCTTCAGGCATCTCGGAGAGGACGTTGATGCGCGCGCGCGTGTCCTCGCCGCGCTTGGTGTCGTGCGTCGAGGTGGCCGAGAGCGTGTGCGGCCACGTCTCCCGCGTGTCTTGGTTGCGCCGGTGGAAGCGTTCGACCGTCGCGCCGAAGATGGCCGGCTCGCCGCCGACCTCGTTCAGAGAGGCGAGCGGGTAAAAACGATAGAAGGCCGTGTCTTCGAGTCCCTTCGCCGTGACGGGGCTGGTGAGCTGCTGGAAGCGCAGGGCGAAGTCGCGCCGCTCGGCGCGCTCCGGCGCGGTCGTGCCCTTCGGGTCTTTGAGCAGGAGGAGCGAAGCGATGAAGTCGAAGATCGAGGGGTCTTGCGCGGGGTTGCGTCGCTTGGCGGCGCTGACGGCGGTGTTGATGTTGAGGCGGTCGTCGGGGCCGACCGAGTTCTGCGTGCGGCGGATATAGCTGCGATAGACGGGGAAGCAGGCGATCACTTCGGTGAGCGCGTGCTGGAGGCTGTTGAAGGTGAAGTCGCGCGTGTAGCGTTGGCGCTCGGCGATGCGCGCGAGGCGGCGCGCGAGCACGTGCAGCTCCGACGACATGGCCGCCTTCAGGATGAGCCGCTTGCACTCGTACACGAGGTCGGAGAACCTGACGCGCGCGCCCGTGAAGTCGCCGTATAGCTCGCGGAACGCCTGGCCGTTCGAAGCGTCAACGAAGACGCCGTTCAGCAGATTCAGGAAGTCGTAGCCGGTCGTCCCGTGCACAGGCCACTCGCGCCGCAGCAGCTCGTCGTGGCCGAGAATCTTCTCGACGACGGCGTAGAAGGGCAGGGCGCGCTCGTCGCCACCCTCGCCGCGCGCTTCGCCCGCGCCTTCGCCCGCGCGCGCCTCCTCCTTGCGCGTGCGCCGCGCGGCGGCAGCCGCCTCGCGCTGGAGGTCTGCGAGATACTTGAAGGGGTCGAGCAGGCCGTCAACGTGGTCAACGCGCAGGCCGGTGACGAGTCCCTGGCGGACGAGGCGGAAGACGACTTCGTGAACCGCCGTGAAGACGGGGCGCTCCTCGACGCGGACGGCGGCCAGTTCGTTGATGTCGAAGAAGCGGCGGTAGTTGATCTCGTCGGAGGCCACTCGCCAGAAGCTCAGGCGGTAAGCCTGGTCGCTGATGAGCTGTTCGAGCAGGTCGAAGCTTTCGGGCCGCCCCTTCTCGCCGTTGAGTGTGGCGAGCGCGTCGAAGACGGCGGCGCGCACCTCGTTGCTCTCTTTAACCAAGTTCGAGAGCCGCCGCTTGACCACTTCCTTCTCGCGTCGGCGCTCGCGCAGACGCGCGGCGTCGGTCTCGGTGCGCGGCGGCAGGTGGCCCAGCGCCGTGAGGATGCTCTCTAATTCGAGCGCGTGCGGGTGCGATTCATCGAGCCGCGCGTGCACGCCTTCGAGGGCGAGGCGGAGGACAGGCGCGGCGGTGCGCGGGGCGACGGGGAGCTGCGTCTCCCAGTAGTTGATGAAGAAAGCGCCGTCGCGGTAGGCGACTCTCAACTCCTGACGTTCGAGCACGCGCCCGAACTGTTCGCCGAGGATGGGCAGCAACACGCGGTTCTTCAGACTCGGATTCGGCGGGTTCCAGTCAACGTCGAAGTAGCGTGCAAACGGCGAGCCGGGGCCGTTCTCAAGGAGGTCTTGCCACCACGCGTTCTCCGCGCTCGCGATGCACATGTGGTTCGGCACCACGTCAACGACGAGGCCCATCTCGCGCTCGCGCAAACTGCGCGCGAACTCGACGAGCGCGCCCTCGCCGCCCGTCTCCGGGTTGACCTGCGAGTGGTCAACGATGTCGTAGCCGTGCGGGCTTCCCGTGCGCGCCCTCAGCACCGGCGACGAGTAGCAGTCGGTGACGCCGAGTTCGCAGAAGTATTCGACGAGCGCGCGTGCCTGCTCGAAGGTGAAGTCGCGGTTGAACTGGAGCCTGTAGGTGGAGACGGGTATGCGTGCCTGCACAACTCTCTTGCTTTCCTGCCCGCTCGAAGTCGGAAGCGAAACGTGAGGCCGGGGCGCGCTCGCGGGAGCTTGCCGCTGTCCGGCGGTCGCGCGCCGCCCTGGTCAGTCTTCCCCGGTCAGCGAACGGACGGCCTTATAGACCGCGCGGACGGTCGAGCGGTCAAGCTCCCTGGCCTCTTCCGAGAGCTGCTCGTAAGGAACCAGCAGCTCCTCGCCCTCCTCGCTCTTGCGGGACGTGACGCCGCGCGCGCGCTTCGCCTCCATCCAGGCCTCGTGGACTTTGGCCGCGACCTTCTCGATGTCCGGCAGGTTCATGCCTCTCCTCCAGCGCCCGCCGCCTGGCCGGCGGCAGCGCCGTCCCGCTGTTTCATCGCGACGTAGTCGCGCGTGCGCCGGCCGAGGTAAATCTGGCGCGGGCGCGCGATCTTCTGCTCCGGGTCTTCGAGAAGCTCCACCCACTGCGCGAGCCAGCCCGAAGTGCGCGGGATGGCGAAGAGGACGGGGAACATGTCCACGGGGAAGCGCATGGCGCGGTAGATGATCCCACTGTAGAAGTCAACGTTCGGGTAGAGCTTGCGCTTGACGAAGTACTCGTCTTCGAGGGCGATGCGCTCCAATTCGAGCGCGAGGTCGAGGAGCGGGTCTTTGCCCGTCACGTCGAAGACCTCGTAGGCGATCTGCTTGATGATCGTCGCGCGCGGGTCGTAGTTCTTATAGACGCGGTGGCCGAAGCCCATCAGCTTGAACTCTCCGGCCTTCACCCGGCGGACGTACTCCGGCACGCGTTCGACCGAGCCGATCTCGTTGAGCATCCTTAAGACCGCCTCGTTCGCGCCGCCGTGGAGCGGGCCGTAGAGCGCGGCGGCAGCGCCGGCGAGCGCCGAGTAAGGGTCTGTGTGCGCGCTGCCGATGGAGCGCATGGCGTTGGTGGAGCAGTTCTGCTCGTGGTCGGCGTGGAGGATGAAGAGGACGGAGAGGGCGCGCTCCAAGACGGGGTTCGGCTGGTACTTCAACTCCGTCGTCTTGAACATCATGTTGAGGAAGTTGCCCTCGTAGGAGAGGTCGTTGTCGGGGTACGAATACGGCAGCCCGATGCGGTGACGGAAGGCGAAGGCGGCGATGGTCGGGACTTTGGCGATGAGGCGGTGAATCTGCTTCCGGCGGCAGGCGGCGTCCTCGATGTTCTTGGCTTCGGGGTAGAAGGTCGAGAGCGCGGCGACCATCGCCTCGAACATCCCCATCGGGTGCGCGCTGTGGTGGAAGCCGTCCAGAACCTTCTTGATGTTCTCGTTGATGAAGGTGTGGTGCGTGATGTTCCAACGCCAGTCCGCCAACTGCTTCTCCGTGGGAAGCTCGCCGTGCAGCAGCAGGTAGGCGACTTCGAGATAGTTGCTCTGCTCGGCCAACTGCTCGATGGGGTAGCCGCGGTATTCGAGTATGCCGCGGTCGCCGTCAATGTAGGTGATGGTGCTCTTGCAAGAGGCAGTGTTCATGAACGCCGGGTCGTAGGTCATCAGCCCGAAGTCCTCTTCGCCGGCCTTGATCTGGCGCAAGTCCATCGCGCGGATGGTTCCGTCTTTGACGGGGACTTCGTACTGCTTGCCCGTGCGGTTGTCCGTAATGGTCAAGGTGTCTCTGGTCGCGCTCATGGCAAATCCTTCCCTCCCGCGGAGCCTCCCGATTTTTAAGCCGGTGTTCTGTTTGAGACTAGCATAGTGCCTTTTCGGGATTTGCTCAAAGGCGCGGGGCGGGTGTTCGACGCGCGTGGCCGTGTTAGCGCGCGGGCAGCTTCCACGCGACTCCGAGGCGCGCATACTCGGCTTCGGGCAGTTGGACGAGCAGTGGGTTCTTCTTCGCGTCGAGCCAGCGCAACAGGGCCTCCAGCTCCGGCTGCTCCATCGCGGTGCAGCCCGCCGTTCCTTTTTCGGGGCCGGCCCAGATGTGCAGGAAGATGCACGAGCCGCGACCGGCGGCGGGCGGGTTCGCGTTGTGCTCGACGACGACGCCCCAGCGGTAGCCTTCGACCGAGCGCATCCGCTCCGAGCTTCGCCAGTCAATGACCTGCACGCCGTTCCTGTCAACGATCTGGTTGTACTGCCCCGACTTCACGTCGTCCACGCACTCGACGCTTCCGGTCAGGGGCGTGTAAGGCATCTTCACCCAGGACGCCTCCGCCGTCGTGCCGAAGCCGAAGGCCGGGCCGAGTTTGAAAACGCCCGCGGGCGCTTTCCCGTCGCCCTCTTTCTTGACGGGGCCGTCGCCCGCACGCGCGTTCAGCCCCGTGCCCCAGCCCAGGCCGCTGCGACCGACGACGACCGGAATTGCAGCGCCGACCGGCTGCCACTTCGCCTTCGAGTTCTTCCGCTCGAAGCGTCGCAGCGTACCCCGCACCGCGTCCCAGCCGCGCGTCGTCACCACAACCAACTGCCGCGAGCGCATGAGCGGCGACTCGTCTCTCGCGCGCCGCGCCTTGCCCCGCGCGACGACCGCCGCGGAGGGCAGCGACAGCAGCGCACAGCCGATGAAGAGAAGAATTAATCTACGCATGGCCTCAGACGTGCTCGCCGCCGCGACGTTCTAGGTTTTCGACTTCAGGTGCGAGTCGAGCCAGTCGAGCACGGTTGTGTACCAGAGCTGCGAGTCGGCGGGCTTCAAAATCCAGTGGCCCTCGTCGGGGAAGACGACGAGCTTGGACTCGACGCCCTGGCGTTGCAGGTAGGTGAAGAGTTGCAGGTCTTGGTCAACCGGCACGCGGAAGTCCAGCTCGCCGCCTGTAACGAGCGTGGGCGTGTGGAAGTTTTTGGCGAAGAGGTGCGGCGACCACTTCTCGTAAAGCTCCGGGTGCTCCCAAGGCACCCCCTTGAACTCCCATTCGGCGAACCAAAGCTCCTCGGTCGCTCCGTACATGCTCGTCAGGTTGAAGACTCCGGCGTGCGAGACCAGCGTCTTGAAATGAAAGCGCGGGTCGTCGTTGTGGCCGAGAATCCAGTCAACCATGTAGCCGCCGTAACTCGCGCCCGCCGCGCCGATGTTGTTCTTGTCAACGTAGGGGAGCGACGCGACCTCGGCGACGCCGTTCATGATGTCGGTGTAAGCCTTGCCGCCCCAGTCGCCGGAGATTTCGTTGGTGAGCTGCTGGCCGTAGCCCGTCGAGCCGCGCGGGTTCGGCATAAGGACGACGTAGCCGTCCGCCGCGTAGATTTGCGGGTTCCAGCGGTAGCCCCAGTTGTCGTCCCAGGCCCCCTGCGGCCCGCCGTGGATGAGCACGACGAGCGGGTACTTCTTCGACGAGTCGAAGTCCGGCGGCTTCACGATCCAGCCCGCGATCTTCGTCCCCGAAGCGCCCGCCCACGTCGTCTCTTCGGCGGGGCGGAGGCCGAACTGCTGCATGAGAGCGTCGTTCGTGTGCGTCAACTGCACGGCCTGATTGCCCGCGCCGCCCGCGGCAACTATACCGTCGAGACGCGCCGTGTAAATCTCCGACGGGCTGGCGGCGGTCGAGCGCGTGAAGACGAGCAGGCGCGAGTCGCGCGAGATTTGCAAGTCGCCATCGAAGCCGCCGATGAGTTTCCGCGTCGAGCCGTCGGCGAGCGAGACGTTGAAGATAGGCTCGACGCCGCGCTCGCCGGAGACGAAGTAGATAGAGCCGCCGTCGGGCGCGAAGGTGAAGTCGTCAACGTATGCGTCGAGTTTGGGGAGAAGCTCGCGCGTCTGCTTCGTCTGCCGGTCGTAGAGCATCAAGCGCCAGCGGTCGCTCTCGAAGCCCGCAGTCGCCTGCGAGCGGTAGGCGAGGTAGCGACCGTCGGGCGAGTAGCGCGGCGTCTTGTCCGCGCCGCGGTTGCCGCCCGTGAGACGAACCGGCTCGCCGCCAGCGACCGGCACGAGGAAGATATCCGCGTTCGTCGAGGCGGCTTCGATTGTGTCCGTGTTGCGTGCGAAGGCGAGTTCTTTCGAGTCGGGCGAGAAGGCGTAGTCTACGGGGTCGCCCAGAGAGAAAGGCGGCGCGTCGAAGTCGCCGGGCGTGAGGTCGCGCGCCGCGCCGCCCGCCGACGGGACGACGAAGACGTGCGTGCGCTTGTCGCCCTTCCACTCAGTCCAGTGCCGGTAGAGCAGTCGCGTGGCGACGTGCGCCTTCGCCTTGCTCGCCGCGGCCTGCTCGTCGCGCGCGCGGTTGCAGGCGTCGTCGGCGCAGTCGGGGTAAACGTCCGTGGCGAAGGCAATCCACTTCCCGTCGGGCGACCACAGGGGGCCGTCCGCGCCGGTCGAGACGCTGGTGATCTGCTTGCGTCCGCCGCCCGACGCGTCCATCGTCCAGAGCTGATCGCCGCTGACGAAGGCGAGCGCCTTGCCGTCGGGAGACCAGCGCGGCTCGCTCGCGGACGCCGCGCCGTCAGTCAACTGCTTCGGCTCTCCGCCGCCCGTCGCGATCAGGTAAATTTGCGTGACGCTGCGGTTGGCGGCCACGTCGGGCAGGGTGATTTGATAGGCCACCCAATGCCCGTCGGGCGAGAGCTGCGGGTCGGCGACGCGCCGAATCTTGAGCAGGTCTTGAACCGTGAAGCGCGCGCGCGGCGCTTGCGCCTGGGCGAGCGCCGCCGCGCAGAGCGCGAGCGCGAACACGCACAGGCGCGCGACTAAGCGTTTCATAATTTCCCTCCTCCGAGACACCGTCGGCATGAAAGTCTTTGGTAGGTTCTGCGGACGAACTTTATCACAGAAGCGCGGGCACTAACTACTCTTGCCGCTTTCGGGTAGTGGGGTAAAAGTGTATGTACGGCGTGAGAGTGTGGTACGCTGATTGATACGGCAAGGCCGTGCGCGTTTGTGCCCAAGTGAAGCGCGCACGGCCTTGTGCCCCGACTCCCTCAGTCGGGGCGGGCGGCACAGTCTTTCCCCTAAGACGTGCCAGCCGTAACTAACCAGCTACTAAAATTCCCATTGTCTTGTGCTATCCTTTCGTGAGTTCTGTTTGAAAATCCGGCAACGGTAATGCGACGGCTCAAACCTCAAAGGAGTGATGGGCATCGCCGTTGAGAAACAAAGGATTCTCACGGCGAACGATTTGAGCGAACGCATTTTATGGGCAAATGCCCATAATGGCAAGGCCGGAAGCGTATGCCGCCCGTCAGGAGTCGGCTTCTGATGGGCGCGAAACCGCGTCTCAGGCAGAAGCGATTGCCCGCGAAGTTGCGGGCGATTCGTGAAGCGTTCGGCGTCTCTCAGAGCGAAATGTTGAGGCGGTTAGGGGTGGAGAAGTTGATTGACTACACGCGCATTTCGGAGTTCGAGAGAGGGAAGCGCGAGCCGCCTTTGTTGATACTGTTACGCTACGCCGAAGTTGCGGGCGTATGTACGGACACGTTGATTAACGATGAGGCGGACTTGCCCGCGAAGTTGCCGAGTAAGCCAAAGCACAAAAGTTAAAGGCCGCTTTCGGGCGGCCTTTAACTTCACGCGGCGAGTAAGTCTTTCAACTCCCACACGCTCTTAGCAATTCCCGCCTCCATCGCCGGGGTACAACGAATCGTCTTGTGGATGCGGCAGAAGTTGTAGTACGCGAAGTACAGGGCGAGCGCCGCCCGCAAGTTTTCCCACTTCTTAGAGAAGCAGATCGTCAGCCTGACGAGCCGCTTAAT
>QHXN01000130.1 GCA_003222975.1 Acidobacteriota bacterium
TCGGCCACGCCGCGCGCGCGCAGCAGCGCCCGCTCATCACGGAGGACGTGGACGTTTTGGAGCCGGGCGCACTCAGAGTCCAGGCGGGGCTTGACTTCATGCAGGACGCGAAGTTCCCGGCGTCGGGGCTGACGGGCGACCTGACGCGCATCGGCGTCATAGGCTTCCACGTCGGACTCTCCCCGAACGTCGAGTTCTCAATCGAGGGCGTGGCGCAGAACTTCCTGAGCATCAACACGCGCACTGCTTCGGCCTTCCCGCTCTCAATCGCGCCGGGCGCGAACTCGACGCGCGACATCGGCGACTTTCGCCTCTCGACGAAAATCAAATTACGAAACGAGACTCACCGCGCCCCAAGCTTGGGCTTCCGCTTTGGCGTTGAGCTTCCGAACTCGAACCAGGCGCGCGGCATCGGCCTCAACAACACGAACGCCTACGGCGTGATTCTGCTCGGCAAGAAGTTCGGGCGCGACGGGCGTTTGAACACCTTTGGCAACCTCGGCCTCGGCATCTACACCGCGCCGACGCAGCTCTTCACGCAGAACGACATGCTGCTCTACGGACTGGCCGGCCTCTTCCGCGTCAACAAGTCTGTCAGCATCGCCACGGAGGTCAACGGTCGCGCCAACACGCGCGGGAAGGCCGCGCCGCTCGGCACCGAATCGCTCGGCGAGTTCCGCCTCGGCGTCCAGGTCAGGGCCGCGGGCCTGCGCTTCGACGCCGCCGGCATCAAGGGCCTCACTGCCTTCAGCCCGCGCACCGGCGTCACCTTCGGCATCACCTACGACTCGCCCCCGGTCTTCGCTCCCGTCAAGTGACGAGTTCAAAGTTCAAAGCTCAAGGTTTAAAGTCGGAGAGCTTGAGCAGTCGAGTCCTGTCCCCGGCTTTGAACTTTGAACTTTGAACTTTAAACTTTGAACTCATGTTCGACTGGCTGGCCGAACTTGTCCGTTGGCTGCACGACTTCATCAGGGAGGTGCCGATCTACGTCGCCGCGCCGGCGATGATCCTGATCGGCACGCTTGACTCCTCGCTGCTGAGCCTCCCGGAAATCAACGACTACCTCGTCGTCGCGCGCTGCTACAGCGACCCGAAGTCCGTCTTCTACTTTCCGCTGTTCGCCGCCGCAGGCTCCGTGCTCGGCTGCCTTCTGCTCTACACGATCATGCGGCGCGGCGGGCAGGCCGTGATGCGCCGACGCTTCCGCGCAGAGAACATCGCGCGCGTCGAGCGCGCCTACGCGCGCTATGGGTTCCTCGCCATCGCCGTCCCGGCCATCTTGCCGCCGCCGATGCCCTTCAAGATATTCGTCGCGACCGCCGGGGCGCTCGAATACCCGCGCTGGCGCTTCATCCTGACGGTGTTGATCGCGCGCAGCCTCCGCTACGTGGTCGAGGGCGCGCTCGCGGTCTTCTACGGCGAGCGCGTGCTCGTCTTCATGCGCATCAACGGGCTGGCGATCCTGAGCGTCGTCGCGGCGATACTGATCCTGTGCGTCGCCGCCTACGTCCTCGTCAAGCACATCAAGACGCCGCGGAGCATGATGGAGCAGGTCGCCGAGGAGAAGGAGAAGGGCAGAGAGAAGGGCGAGGACGGAATAGATTTCCCGCCCACTGCCTCGCGTTGAAGGTTGACTTTGGAGGTAAGCGAAACCGGCTGTGAGTTTCTGGCGCCAGATTACGAACGGAATGACGCACGTCTCGGAGTATCTCGTCACGCTCGGCCCGGCGGGGCTGTTCGCGGTCGCGCTGCTCGACTCGGCGCTCGTCCCTCTGCCGGGCGGCCCCGACGCGGTCATGCTCGTGCTCTCGACCGAGCGCCACGCGTGGATGCCGTTCTACGCGCTGGCGGCGACCGCCGGGTCTGTGCTGGGCTGCATCATCCTCTATTACATCGCGCGGCGCGCGGGCCGTCGCGCGCTCGACAAATTCCCGCCGTCGAAGCAGGCGCGCGTCAAAGAGCTGGTTGACCGCTACGACGTTCTGTCGGTGCTGGTCGCGTCGGTGCTGCCGCCGCCGTTCCCGTTCAAGCTGTTCGTCATTACGTGCGGGGTGTTCCGGCTCAACGTCTGGCGCTTCGCCGCCGCAATCGCCGCGGGCCGCGCCTTCCGCTTCTTCCTCGAAGGCTTCGTCGCGGTCGAGTACGGCGAGCAGGCGGAAAGCTTTCTCGCGCGGAACTACCCGGCGGTCGGCCTCGGCCTCGCCGCGCTGATAGTCGTCTTCTTCGTGCTGCGGGCTTTGCTTCGGCGGGGGAAGAAAGAGGCCGGAGGTCAGAGGCCGGAGGTCGGTCGCTATTCAGGTGCGAAGATGAGAGGTCAGGACGAGACGGAAGGTTCCACCGACCTCTGACCGCCGACCTCCGACCTCCGCTTTTGAAACCGGCGAGCGCCGTCGAGGTCGCGGACTCCGTTCTCGTGCAGGTGTTCGAGGAGGCGCAGGAAGACGCGTGCGGTGGCGCGCGCATCGTCGCCGGCGCGGTGGCGCTTGCGGTGCGGGACGGAGAAATGCTCGGCGAGCGCGACGAGGCGGAAGCTCTTGAGTTCGGGCAGCAGGCGGCGCGCGAGCGAGACGGTGCAGAGGTGCGAGTTCATCATGCGCCTGCCGGGGAAGACCGAGGCGATCTCGTGGTTGATGAAGCGCACGTCGAAGACCGCGTTGTGCGCGACGAGGACGGCGGTGCCGGCGAAGCGGAGCCAGTCGGCGGCGACCTCCTCGAAGGTCGGCGCCCGTGCGACCATCTCGTCGCGGATGCCCGTCAGCCCCGCGATGAAGGGCGGGATTGGGGTGCGCGGGTTGACGAGCGTCTGGAACTCGGCGACGATGCGCCCGGCGCAGACGCGCGTCGCGCCGATCTCCATGATGCGCGAGGGCGGCATCTTCGGCCCCGTCGTCTCGATGTCGAAGACCACGAAGTCGGTTTCCGAGAGCGGGCGGCACTCGTCGTCCTCGCAGAGCATCTCGACCTCGTGCGAGTCTTCCGAGACGCCGACGCGCCAGTCTTCACCGACGAGTTCGCTGACGAGCGCCGTGGCGAGCGAAGGGTCGAGGCCGGGGAGTTCGAGGACGACTTCGGCGACCTCGGTCGTGCGCGCCCGCCCGCCGCTGGCGCGCAGCACAGAAATCGTCTCCTCGACGAGCGCCGAATCGGGGACGAGGTTGCGGAAGGTCTGCGGCATCGGGGCGCATTGTAAACGCGGGCCGCGGGAAAGGGAAGGGTGAAGGTTGAAAGCCACAGGGACGGGTGAAGAGTGAAAGCCGACGAGGTCGTCGAAAGGTTCCGCCGCACGGGCGCGCTGCTCGAAGGCCACTTCGTCCTGACGAGTGGGCTGCACAGCACGCACTACCTTCAGTGCGCGCTCGTGCTTCAACACCCCTCGGAGGCCGAGGCGTTTGCGCGCGCCATCGCCGCCGGCTTCTCGGAGCAGCAAGTCGAGACGGTGGCCGCGCCCGCCATCGGCGGCATCATTATCGGCTGGGAGGTTGCCCGCGCCCTCGGCGTCCGCTCCATCTGGACGGAGCGCGAGGCGGGCGCGATGACGCTCCGCCGCGGCTTCACAGTCCGCCCCGGCGAAAGAGTTCTAGTCGTCGAAGACGTGATAACGACGGGCGGCTCGACGCGCGAGACCATCGAGGCGTTGCGCGCGGCGGGCGCGCTCGTCGTCGGCGCGGCCTCAATCATTGACCGCTCCGGCGGGCGCGCCGATGTCGGAGTCCCCCGCGTCGCCCTCGCCACGCTCGAAGTCCCGGCCTTCGCCCCGGCAGCCTGCCCGCAGTGCACCGCCGGCGTCCCGGCGGTCAAACCCGGAAGTAGGAAATCAGGAGGCAGACGGCAGGGGCAGGAGGAAGGAGGTTGACTGTCATGGGCAGCGGCGTTTTCTCCTTAACCACTCGAAGACGAATGTTTTTCTACTGCCGCCTGCCCCTGCCGTCTGCCTACTTCTTATGAACTACCGCCTGACGATTCAATACGACGGGACAGATTTCCACGGCTGGCAGACACAGGAGGGCAGGCGCACGGTGCAGGGCGAGCTGACGCGCGCGCTGTCGCTGATCGAAGGCTGCGAGGTCGTGGTGCACGGCGCGGGGCGGACGGACGCGGGCGTGCACGCCGAGGGGCAGGCGGCGAGCGTGCGTCTGCGGCGCGAGTTCGAGCCGGAAAGGCTTCGCGCCGCCATCAACGGCAACGTCGCCGCCGACCTGCGGGTGATTGACGCCCGGCCCGCGCCCGAAGACTTTCACGCGCGCTACTCGGCAAAGGGGAAGACCTACTGCTACCGCGTCTTCAACGAGCGCTTCGTGTCGCCATTCTGGGCGCGCTACGCGCTGCACGAGCCGCGCGCGCTCGACACGGGCGCGATCTTTGAGGCCGCAACGCTCTTCGTCGGCGAGCACGACTGGACGGCGTTCTCGGCGGCGCAGTCGGACGTGAAGACGCGCGTCCGCCGCGTGACGCGGCTCGATGTGAGCGAGCGACGGAGCAGCCGCGGGCGCGGGCGGCTCGTCGAGTTCAGCGTCAGCGCCGAAGGCTTCCTGCGCTACATGGTGCGCTCAATCGCGGGCGCGCTCCTCGCCGTCGGTCGCGGCGAGACTAACGCCGCGGCCATCCTTCACGCCATCGAGACCGGCCAGCGCCCTCACATCATCACCACCGCGCCCGCGCACGGCCTCACGCTCGTCGAGGTTCACTACTGATAGTTCCAGGTCCCAAGTTCAAGGTTCAAAGTTTTAGAGCCTTGCAACTTTGAACTTGGAGCTTGAAACTTTAAGTCTGAACTTTGCACTTTGAAGTGATTTGCGATTAAGATGCGGCGGGGCTGAGAACGCACTTCCGTCAGGCCCTTCGGTAAGAACACCCGGATGCTCGCAAACTTCGCCGAGGTAGTCGAGAGAGGGTCGCGCGACGAGGCGCTGCTCGCGCAAGTTGACTGGACGCGACTGCCGCGCCACGTGGCCGTCATCATGGACGGCAACGGGCGCTGGGCCGCGCGGCGCGGACAGCCGCGCATCGCGGGGCACCGCGCGGGGGTCGAGGCCGTTCGCGCGTCGGTTGACACGGGCGCGCGGCTCGGACTCGGTGCGCTCACGCTCTACGCCTTCTCGACCGAGAACTGGAAGCGCCCGCGCCTCGAAGTGGACGCGCTGATGCGCATGCTCAAGCGCTACCTCCGGCTCGAACTCGAAGAGATCAACCGCCAGGACATACGCTTCCAGCCCATCGGTCGCACCGACGCCTTGCAGGAGAGCGTCCGCCGCGAGCTTCAGCGCGCAATCGAGCGCACGGAGCGAAACACGGGGATGGTCTTGAGCGTGGCGCTCAACTACGGCGGGCGCGCGGAGATCGTTGACGCCGCCCGGGCGGCGGTGCGCGCGCTCGTCGCGGAGGGGAGCGCGCCCGACGGGATAACCGAAGAGGACATTGGTCGCAACCTCTATACGTGCGGCCTGCCCGAACTCGACCTGCTCGTGCGCACCAGCGGCGAGCTGCGCATCTCGAACTTCATGCTCTGGCAGGCCGCCTACAGCGAGATTTACGTGACCGAGACGCTCTGGCCCGACTTCCGCCGCGCCGACCTCCTGGAAGCTATCGTTGACTACCAGCGGCGCGACCGGCGCTTCGGCGGGTTGCAGCTCGTGGCGAATGCGAAATAGCTGTTAGCTGTTAGCCGTTAGCTTTTTTCTATTAGCTGACCACCCGTTTTAGAGTTTGAAGACTAAACCCGGAACCTAATTTTAAGCTAACGGCTAACGGCTAATAGCTAACAGCCCTCTTCATGAACCGACTCATCACCGCCGCCGTCGCGCTTCCCCTGATCATCGCCTCGATTATTTACCCGCCGCTCGAACTGCTCTTCGTCGCCATCGCCGTCGCCGCCATCACTATTGCCCTTTACGAGTTCTGGTTTCTGGCGAGGCGCGTCGGGGCGAGGCCGGATGTGGTCGTCGGCTACGCCGCGACCGCCGCGCTCCTGGTCGGCTTCTTCTTCGACGCGCCATACGTCGAGCCGCGGTGGCTCGTCCTGTGCGTCGTCGCCCTGACGGTCGGGTCGCTGGCAGCGGAGATGCTGAGGGGCGCGCCCTTCGACAAGATGATCCTGTCGGTCGGTTCGACCCTGCTCGGCGTGCTTTACGTCGTCGTGCTCGGCGGCCACCTGATTTCCGTGAGAGTCGGCTTCCCGCGCCCGGCGCTCGGCTTCCCTGAGAGTTATTCCGTCTCGACGCACTTGCTCTCGTTCTTCCTCCTCGTGCTGATGGGTTCGGACACGGGCGCGTACTACGCGGGGCGGCTCTTGGGCAAGCACAAGCTCGCGCCGACGATCAGTCCGGGGAAGACCTGGGAGGGCGCTGCGGGCGGCACGGCGGCGAGCCTTTTGATGGCGGCGCTCGCCCACTACTGGTTCTTCCCTGAGCTTTCGCTCCGCGCGGCGCTGCCGCTGGCTGCCGTGATGAACGTGCTCGGCGTGACGGGCGACCTGGCGGAGAGCGCATTGAAGCGAAGCGCGAAGGCCAAGGACGCATCACAAATCATACCCGGCCACGGCGGCTTCCTCGACCGGCTCGATAGCTTGCTCTTCAACGCGCCGGTCATCTACTATTTCGCTCTCTACTACTGGCGTTAACACGTTTCATGGACACACAGGGCATCGCCATCCTCGGCTCGACCGGCTCCATCGGCTGCAACACGCTGAAGGTGGTCGAGTCGTTTAGCGACGAACGCTTCCGCGTGGTCGCGCTCGCCGCGGGGCGCAACGTCGCGCGGCTCGCCGAGCAGGTCGAGCGCCACCGACCCGAACTCGTCGCCGTCGAAGACCTAGCCTGCGCGCAGAAACTGAAGGACGAACTCAAGGGGCGCGGCGTGAGTGTGCCGCGCGTCGCCGTCGGCGAGGGCGGCCTGGTCGAGGTCGCGACGCACGACGCGGCGCGGACGGTCGTGAGCGCGACCGTCGGCGCGGTCGGCTTCGTGCCGACGCTGCGGGCGCTGGAAGCCGGGAAGCGCGTGGCGCTGGCGAACAAGGAGACGCTGGTCATCGCGGGCGAGTTGATGACGCGGGCCGCCGAAGCGTCGGGCGCGGAGTTGCTGCCCGTTGACTCGGAACACAACGCGATTCACCAGTGCCTGCGCGGCGAGCGGCGCGAGGAGGTGCGGCGGCTGATACTGACCGCCTCAGGCGGCCCGTTCCGCGCGAAGACGTTGAGCGCCATGACCGACGCCACGGTCGCCGAGGCGATGCGCCACCCGACGTGGAGCATGGGCGCGAAGATCACGATTGACTCGGCCACACTGATGAACAAGGGCCTCGAAGTCATCGAGGCCCACTGGCTCTTCGGCTTCGGCGCGGAAGAGATTGACATCGTCGTCCACCCGGAGTCGGTCGTCCACTCGATGATCGAGCTGGTTGACGGCTCGATCATCGCGCAGTTGGGCGTCACGGACATGCGCCACGCCATCCAGTACGCGCTCACGTACCCGGAGCGACACCCCTGCGCCGCGCTCCCGCCGCTCGACCTGGCGAAGCTCTCGACGCTCCACTTCGAGGAGCCTGACATCGAGCGCTTCCCCTGCGTCCGTCTGGCCTACCGCGCCCTGCGCGAGGGCGGCACGCTGCCCGCGGCTTTGAACGCGGCGAACGAGGAGGCCGTCAG
>QHXN01000131.1 GCA_003222975.1 Acidobacteriota bacterium
TGAGGAAGAAGCCGCCGCCTTCGCCAGAGACAACGTGACGAAGCCCATCGTCGCCTTCATCGCCGGGCAGACCGCGCCGCCCGGTCGCCGCATGGGCCACGCCGGAGCGATCATCGCCGGAGGCAAGGGCACCGCCGCCGAGAAGATGGCCGCGCTCGAAGAGGCCGGCATCCGCGTGGTGCATTCGCCCGCCGACATCGGCCAGGCGTTGAAGGACGCGCTCGGCTCGCGCGCCGCTGCATGATGTTAATCCTTCTACATGGGGGGGACGCTCTAACGCTCGTCTTGTTTTGGATATTTGGCGTGGCTGTAATCACACTCGCCGTGGTTTACTGGATCGTATCCAACTTGATGAAGGACGACAGACCTGAAAGTAGTTCCAATAAAAACATAGGTGACGGAGACTAATGGCAGAGCAGGCAGGCAATCTCACTTTCGGAATCATCAAGCCCGACGCGGTGCGGGCGGGGAAGACGGGCGCGATCTTGCAGCGCATCACGGACGCGGGTTTCAAACTCCGTGCGTTGAAGCTCATCCACATGACGAAGCCTGAGGCCGAAGGATTCTACGCCGTCCACCGCGAACGCCCCTTCTTCCCAGACCTGACGGCGTTCATGTCGAGCGCGCCGTGCGTCGTCATGGCGTTGGAGAAAGAGAACGCAGTCAAGTCGTGGCGCGACCTGATGGGCGCGACCGACCCGGCCAAAGCGGACGAGGGGACGCTGCGCAAGGAGTTCGCGACTTCAATCGGCGAGAACGCCGTCCACGGCTCTGACTCGGAGGAGAACGCAGCCGCAGAGCTGGCGTACTTCTTCAGCCGCCTGGAATTCGTTTGAAGGCCGTGAACCGTAAACCGTGACGAGTTAAAACCCGCTTTCCTCCTTATCACGGTTCACGGTTTACGGTTTACGAGGTCATATGTCAATCATCACCGAAGTCATCGAGAACACGCGGGCCATCATCAAGGGGATGATGACGACCGTCTCCTACATCCCGCGTGAGAAGTGGACGGTTCAGTACCCGGACGAGCCTGTCACGCTTCAGCCGCGCTTCCGCGGCCAGCACCTTCTGCACGTGGACGAGCTGGGCCGAGAGAAGTGCGTCGCCTGCTACCTCTGCGCAGCGGCGTGCCCCTCGGACTGCATCTACATCGTCGCCGCGGACGACCCGCGCCCCGCGGAAGAGCGCACGGGCGTGGACGAGCGCTACGCAAAGGTTTACAACATTGACTACGGGCGCTGCATCTTCTGCGGCTTCTGCGTGGAGGCGTGCCCGAAGGACGCCATCACGCACGGCTACAACTTCGAGCTGTCGGTCTACTCGCGCGCCGATCTCCTGAAGACCAAAGACGACCTGCTCATCACCAAGCAGAAGCAGTCGCCCAACTACCGCGTCGCCTTCTCCGACGAGGACGTTGACTCGGAGTACAAAGAGGTCTAGCCGGAGAGTAAGCGAGGCGTTTCGCATGAAGGCTCGCAGCGCGCGCGCTGCGAGCCTTCGTTTTTGCCGGAGCGCCGTGCGGTTTATTCACCGGCGGCGCGTCGAAGGCGCTCGCGGTCGAGGATGTTGATGTGCTTCCTGCCGATCTGGATGAGCGAGGCGGCCTTCAGATCGTTCAAGGCGTTGGTCGCGGTCTCGCGATAGACGCCGAGGCGTTCGGCGATGTCCTGGTGTGAAAGCCCTCTGACCTCGTCGCCGTCGGCTTCCCTCAGAAGGAGCGCGGCGACGCGCGCGGTCATGCCTTTGAAGACGGTGTCTTCGAGCTGGCGCTCGGCTTCGAGGACGCGCCTGCCGAAGGCTTCGAGGATGCGTCGGGCGACCTCCGGTCTGGTCAACAGGAGGCCGTTGAGGACGGCGCAGTTCATCGTGACCATGACGGAATCCTCCGTCACCTCGGCGAAGGTGTCGTACATCCCCTGGCCGATGCAACTCATCTCGCCGAAGAAGGAGAAGGGGAGCAGGTGTGCGATGACGAGCTTCCGGCCTTCCGAAGACATGCGGTAAATCTGCACCGCGCCCTCGCGCAGCAGAAAGAGCGCCTCGCCCGTCTCGCCCGGCGTGTAGATGACCTCGCCCTTGCGGAAAGCGCGCGTCGAAGTCACGCGCTCGACCTCGCGCAGTTCTTCACCGGTCAGGCCGTGGAAGAGGTCTGGCGCTGGGTGTTCGTTCGCTTTCGTGGTTGCCATAGACTCACCCGGAGGCTTTCAGATGCGCGAGAGAGAGCCCGCGTTCCGGGCGGGCGCGCAAACCCCCACCGAGATTCTACACGAACGGCGCGCACGCGCCCTCTAATCCGGGCCGCGGGGGCGTGTGTAATCAAAGTTACTGACGTGGTCGCGCCTTTCGGCGGATACTGCCAGGGCGCGCGGGGTTCGTGCGCGTTTCAGGGGGATATTGAAGACCAGGAGATGAAAGATGAGCCAGTTTGTTTCCGAGGTGAGTGACGGCACGTTCGAGCAGGACGTGCTTAGGTCGGACGTGCCTGTGGTGGTGGACTTCTGGGCCGAGTGGTGCCCGCCGTGCCGCATGCTCGCGCCGACGTTCGAGGAGCTGGCGGGGCGCTACGCCGGGAGCATCAAGTTCCTGAAGCTCAACGTGGACGAGAACTCGGCGACGCCGCAGCGCTACGGCATCAAGGGCATCCCCACGTTGATCTTCTTCGACGGCGGGCAGGAGTCCGAGCGCGTCGTCGGCGCGAGCGGCAAGGAGGCTCTGGCGCGCATCCTCGACAAATACGTCAAGGTCGCGGCGTGAGGAGGCCGACCGCAGTCAGGTAGATAAATCCTTTGCGACCTTCGCGTGTGCTTTGCGTCCTTTGCGGTCAGGAATGATTTACTTAACCGCAAAGGACGCAAAGTGGTCGCAAAGGTCGCGAGAGATATGAGAGCACCGGCGGGGAATCCCTCCGCCGGTGCTCTCTCTTTAGTTCATCAATTGCCTTGCCGAACCTCACCCGGTTTCGTGATAATCTCCGCGCCGCAAGGCGCGCGCGTTTGAAGTTTCCACGCCGCGTCTCAATCCACGGTCTTCCGCCGTCTCAAAGACATTCGTGAAGCTTGAGCCGGGGCAGCGTCCAGATCAGGCGCGCGCGGCTCCTGTCAGCCTTTCATCCTTTTGTTGTGAGGTGAGGTTATGGCCGCCGATGTAACGACGTTGATGCCGCTCGAATCCATCCGCTCCGTTCCCCTGTTCGCCTCGCTCGACGACGAGACGGCGAGCGCCCTGCGCGCCCTGCTCGAAGTGGAGCAGAGGCCCGCCGGGGGCGTGCTCTTCCAGGCGGGCGACGCGGGCGACGCGATGTACCTCATCGAGGCGGGCCGAGTCCGCATCCACATCATTGACGCCGACGGCGACGACGTGACGCTCGCCGAACTCGCCCGCGGCGACTTCTTCGGCGAGATGGCAATCATTGACGGCAAGCCGCGTTCGGCGAGCGCGACGGTCGCCGAGGAAGCGCGCCTCGCCGTGCTTGCGCGCGACGACTTCCTCGACTTCGTGCGGCGCAACCCCGACGTGGCGCTCAAGATGCTGGCCGCCATCACCACGCGCCTGCGGCGCACCGACGACCTCCTGCGTCACCGCGTCTCGCGCAACGCCAACGACGAGGAGGCGTCGCGTCTCACGTTGGCCGACCGTATGGCCGACCTCATCGCGGAGTTCGGCGGGAGCTGGAAGTTCATCGGGGCCTCGATGGGCTTCATGCTACTGTGGGTGGTCGTGAACTCCCTGCTGCTCGGCGAACGCGTCTTCGACCCGTTCCCCTACGTGCTCCTGAACCTCGTGCTCGCCGTCATCACGGGCATGCAAGCGCCGCTGATTATGATGTCGCAGAACCGCCAGTCGGAGAAAGACCGTCTGCGCGCAGACCTCGACTACCAGGTCAACCTCAAGAACGAGCTGGCGCTCGCCGAGGTCATGCGCCGCCTCGACGTGCTCGAATCCGAACGCCTCCCCCTCCTCTTCGCCGAACAGAACGCGCGCCTGCGCGAGCAGTTGGGGAACGGGAAGCGGTAGGCAGGAGGCAGACGACAGGAGGCAGGGGCAGGAGGCAGGAGGCAGTTGAAATCCATTCTCCGTCGAAAGCGACGGGTGACAGCATCAACGCCCGCCTCAGACAATCCTTGCCGCCTGCTCCTGCCTCCTGTCGTCTGCCTCCTGCTCCTGCCTCCTGCTTTCCTTCTCCCGCCGCGGGGCTTACAATGCTCGCGTTCCGCTCAAACCGAGACAGGGTTGATTCCGCAAGGGTCTAATGATTCAGGCCGTCTTCTTCGACTTCAACGGCGTCATCGTTGACGACGAGCCGCTGCACATGAAAGCCTTCGGCGAGGCGCTTCGGGAGGAGGGCATCGAGCAGACCGAAGCAGACTACTTCGACTCGCTCGGCATGGACGACGTGACGTTCGTGCGGGCCGCCTTCGAGCGCGCGGGCCGCGAACTGTCGGACGAGGCGTTGCGGCGCGTCATCGAGCGGGAGGCGTCGAAGCACCGTGCGCTGATCGAAGAGACGCTCCCGCTCTTCCCAGGCGTCGTCACCTTCGTCAAGGCGCTCTCGCGCCGCTACCCGCTCGGCCTGGTCAGCATGGCCGGGCGCGACCAGATTGACTACGCGCTCGAACGCGCCGGGCTGGCCCGCTACTTCAACGTCGTGGTCAGCGCCGGGGACGTGAGCGCCTGCAAACCCGACCGCGCCTGTTACGACAAGGCTCTCCAGTTTCTTAACGCGGGGCGCGGCCAGGCGCAGGTGCTCCCCGTCGCCCCCGTCGAGTGCCTCGTCATAGAGGACTCGCCGCCCGGCGTCCGCTCGGCGCGCGCCGCAGGGATGCGCGCGCTCGGTGTCACCAACACCGTCTCGGAGCAGTCGCTGCGCGACGCGGGCGCGGACGCGGTCACCCGCAGCCTCGCCGACTGGACGCCCGACGCAGTTCACCACGTTTTTGATACGGAGTGGGGAAGGAGATAAGTGATGAATGCGGAAAGATGAATGATGAATGAAAGGCAAGTGGTTTTCATTCATCATTCATCTTTCCGCATTCATCACTTCCTTTATGACTCCTGCTGACAGACTTGCGGCGGTGGAGGTGCGCGGTCGTTTCGCGGCGGAGGTCTTGCAGCCGGACGGGGCGATCAACCTCGCGCGCGCGGCGCTGCTCGTCGGTGAGGAGGAGGAGCCGCGGCGTTTCGACCTCGAACGCTGCCTCGCGCGGCTCGACGAGATGGGCGAGGAGGCGCGCGAGCGCATCCGAAGCGCGGGGGGCTTGGCGGTCGAAGCGCTCAACCGATACCTCTTCGAGGAGCAGGGCTTCACGGGAAACGAGGCCGACTACTACGACCCGCGCAACAGCATGCTCCAACACGTGCTCGCGCGGCGCGCGGGAATCCCGATCACGCTCTCAATCGTTTACATAGAGGTCGGGCGGCGCGCGGGGCTGAGGGTCGAGGGCGTGGGGCTGCCGGGCCACTTCCTCGTGCGCGCGTCCGAAGGCGGGGGCGAGGGCGTGCTGGTTGACCCCTTCAACCGCAAGCTGACCGACCGGGAGGAGTGTCAGAAGCGACTCGATGTGATCTACGACGGCCAGCTTGCGCTCAGCGAAGAGCACCTGCGCGCCGCCGGCGTGCGCAGCATCCTCGCGCGCGTACTCGGCAACCTCAAGGCCGTTTACATCCAGGCGCAGCTCTTCCGCCGCGCCCTCTCGGCGGTCGAGCGCATACTCCTGCTCACCCCGCACGACCTCG
>QHXN01000087.1 GCA_003222975.1 Acidobacteriota bacterium
ATTGTTAAGAGCACGTTTCCGGCGGCAATTTTACATCAGAACGCCCACCGTCAGCGACGGCGCGGCACGCGCGGAGTTCTATCGCTCTTGGAATGGGAAGGGCGTCGCTACTGTTTGCCCGGAGCCTTCTTCTCGATGAAGTCGGCGAGGAGTTTGGCGTAGTCGTCGGCCTTGAGTTGTTTGAGGCGGTCGAGGTGTGCGAGGGCCTGTTCGCGTTGGCCGAGGGCAGCGGCGGCGATGCCTGCGAAGTAGTGCGCGCCGGGCGACGCGGGCCGGAGGTTGATCGCCTGCTCGGAGGCAGCGAGGGCTTCGGCGTACTTGCGCTGGCCTGCGCAGGCTTCGCCGAGGTTCTCGAAGGCTTCGGCGTTGCGGGGCTGTTTGGCGACGACAAGGTTGAGGGACTGGACGGCTTCGTCGTAGCGGCGTGCGGCGTTGTAGATGAGGCCGAGCTTGAGGTGTGCGAGCGTGTAGCC
>QHXN01000088.1 GCA_003222975.1 Acidobacteriota bacterium
CGCGGCGGCGTTGAGCGCGTCGTTGGCCTCCCTTTCGCGTCCGAGCTTGAGGTAGGCGAGCGCGAGATTGAAGTGCGCCTGCCCGTAGTTCGGGTCAATCACGACCGCGCGGCTGAAGCAGGCGGCGGCATCCTCGAAACGACCGAGGGCGAAGAGGGCGCTGCCGCGGTTGTTGTGCGCGGGGGCTAGGCCGGGGTAGATGCGTATGGCCTCGTCGTACTCTTTGACGGCCTGCGAGAACTTGCTGCGGGAGAAGTAGTCGAGTCCCTTCTCGTTGTGCGCGAGGGCCTGCTGCTCTTCCGGGGAGACGGCGCGCACAGTGCCCGGCCTGGCCGCGGCCTTGTCGGCGTCCGTGGGGAAAGGGTTGTGCAGCTTCCCGTCCTCGAAGCGCCGGCGCTCGGTCTCCTCGACGGAGCGCTGCGACTCTTCCATGCGGTGTTGCATGAGTTGACGGTAGGACGCGTTCGGGTCGGCCGGGGCCTGCTGCGCGCGCGCGGCGGCGCAAGCGAGGGCCGCGGCGAGCGAGACGAACATAAGGCGCGAGAGCGTGCGCGGACGCGCGTGGCTGCGTGCGGCGTCGGAGGGCTTCATGAAACAACTCCTCTGAGGGAAGCTTCGATTGAGTTCGCCCGCGGGCCTTCACCTTTCGCGGGCGACGGGGCCGGGTCGGGTCACGGCGCGCGTGTGATTATACGCCCGAAACGGCGTCGGGCAGGAGAAGGATTCAGGGCGCGACCGGACTCGCGGAAGAATTGCCGCCCTACCCTTCGCCTTCGATTGCCGCGCCCGCCTCCTTCCAGGCCTTCCAGCCGCCGGCCATCGAATAGACTTCGCGGTAGCCCATCTTTTGAAGGTTGTCGGCGGCGAGCGCCGAGCGGTAGCCGCCGCCGCAGTAGAGTATGAGTTCCGCGTCGTGGTCGGGGATCGCCGTCTCGATGTCGCGCTCGATGACGCCCCGGCCCATGTGCACGGCCCCGCGCGCGTGGCCTTTCGCCCACTCGTTGTCCTCGCGCACGTCAATGAGGCGCGCGCCCGCCCCCACGCGTTCGAGCGTCTGCGCCACGTCAACCTCGCGGACGCGCGTCTTCGCGTCGCCGACGATCTTCAGAAATCCTTCGGTGTGTTTCATGCCGGCCCTCTTCTATTTTGACTTCCTCCGTTTGACTTTCGTTTTCGCACTTTGCTACATCATAGCGCTTCCGAATAATCATGTGGAGTGTGAATGAGTAGAAGACTGAACGCCGCGCTCGTCGTCGCCGCCTGCGCCGTCCTCCTGCCCGGCTGCGGGAAGAGAGGCGAAACGCCGGAGGATCGCGCCGCTTTCGGCGGGGTGGACGCCGTCGTCGGCCAGCTCAACTCCTTCACGGCGGAGCTGACGGGGGCGGTCGAGTCCACGCCGGACACGAGCGCCGGGGTCTCGGCGGCGCAGAAGCTCCTCGACTCGCGCAAGGCGGAGTTGGCCGCCGGCATCGCCGCGCTCAAGGGCGACGCGAAGTTCCGGCAGGACGCGGCGGCGAAGAGGAAGTGGCTCGAAGCCGAAGTTGACGACACGCAGCGCGTGAGCCAGCTCCGTGTGAAATACGCCGACGCTTCGCTCCGCGACCCCGCGTTCAAGGCGCGGCTCGACAAGCTCGTCGCCGACTACGACGCGATGTTCAGAGACTCCGCCGAACACTGACCGGGGCGCGGCGGGCGGCGCGCGTCAGACGCGACGCGTTGGAGTAAACGCGCCGGACGGAATATAATGCCGCGTTGATAAAGCTTTCCATCGTAAACCGTGAACCGTAAACCGTGACGAGATAAAAGCAGGTTTTCTCTTGTCACGGTTTACGGTTCACGGTTCACGCCCTTTCGAGGAGAGAATAATTTGTCTACGGAACAGTTTGACGTGACGATCATCGGCGGCGGCCCCGGCGGCTACGTGGCGGCGGTGCGCGGCTCTCAGTTGGGCCTGAAGGTGGCGCTCGTCGAGAAGGACAGGCGGCTCGGCGGGACGTGCGGCCTGCGCGGCTGCATCCCGACCAAGCAACTGCTGATGTCGGCGCACTACTACGAGAAGGCTCAAAAAGACCTCGCCGACTTCGGCGTCCAGGTCTCCGAGGTGCGCCTCGCCTTCGCCGACGTGCAGAAGCGCAAGGACAAGGTCGTGACGAAGAACTCGAAGGGCGTCGAGTACCTGATGAAGAAGAACAAGGTGACGACGTTCAACGGCTTCGCGCGGCTGCAACTGCCCGGCAAGGTCGAGGTCACATACGAGGGCGGCAAGAAGGAGACCATCAGCACGAAGAACATCATCATCGCGACGGGGTCGGTCGTCCGCCCTATCCCCGGCTTCGAGACCGACGGCGAGCGCGTCGTCAACTCCGACCACATACTCGAACTCAAACAGGTGCCGAAGTCGCTCATCGTCGTCGGGTCGGGCGCGGTCGGGACGGAGTTCGCCTCCGTCTATTCGCGCTTCGGCGCGGAGACGACGCTCGTCGAACTCCTGCCGCGGCTCATGCCGCTCGAAGACGAAGAGGTCTCGAAGGAGCTGGAAAAATCTTTCCGCAAGCGCGGCATCAAGTCGCTCACGGGGACGAAGCTTGAGAAGGTCGAGAAGACTGAAGACGGCGTGCGCGCGACGGGCAAGGACGCTAAGGGCGGCGACGTTTCGCTCGAAGCCGAGATGCTGCTCGTCGCCGTCGGGCGCATGCCGTTTACGGAAGGACTCGGACTTGAGGGGACGAAGATAAAAGTGGAGCGCGGCTACGTTTCTGTGGACGAGTTCTGCCGCACGGGCGAAGCGAACGTCTATGCCATCGGCGACGTGATCCCGACGCCCGCGCTCGCGCACCTCGCCTCGAAAGAGGGCATCATGGTTGTCGAGCAGATCGCAGGCCGCAAGACGCACCCGATAAACTTGCGCCACGTGCCCTCGTGCACTTACTGCGACCCGGAGGTGGCGTCCGTCGGACTCACCGAGGCGAAGGCGCGCGAGATGGGCTACGACGTGAAGGTCGCGAAGTTCCCGTTCTCGGCTTCGGGCAAGGCGCGCATACTCGGCGAGGAGGAGGGCTTCGTCAAGGTCGTCGCCGAGACGCGCTACGACGAGCTTCTGGGCGTCCATATCATCGGCCCGCATGCGACCGAGATCATCCACGAATGCATCGTCGCGCTTCACCTCGAATCAACGGCTGAGGAACTGGGCCGCGCCATCCACGCGCACCCGACCGTCTCCGAGGCCGTCATGGAGGCCGCCGAGGGCATCCACGGTTTGACGATACACTTTTAGAGCTGTTAGCTGTTAGCTATTAGCCGTTAGCTTTTCGTCCTTGAGTAAATTTGAGAGGGGACGAGAGCCGGCTGTACGAGAACGGAAGAAGCTAACGGCTAATAGCTAACAGCTAACAGCTTCTTTATGAAAAACGGTTCGACGACGAAAACGACCGCGAGTAAGAGCGCGAAGGGCGAGGCAGAGGAAGCGGGCGCGAGAGTGTCAGCCGACGCGCAAGGCTCGAACGGCGCGGGCGACACAGCCGAGGCGCGGTCTTTCATCTTCCTGCCGCCGCCGCGCGCGGAGGCCCTGAGCGTGCCAGACCCTCTGAACGAGCGCGGCGAGCTGGTCTGCACTGACGAGACGACGCTCGCGCCAGCGCAGATGCGTGAGTTGTATCGCTGGCTACAACTCACGCGCCTCGTCGAAGAAAAACTCGTCAACCTCTACCGGCAGACGAAGGTCGTCGGCGGCGTCTTCCGCTCGCTCGGTCAGGAGGCCACGGCGGTCGGCACTTGTTACGCGCTCCGCCCCGCCGACTTCATCACGCCTTTGATACGCGACCTCGGCGCGGTGCTGGTCAAGGGCATCCGCCCGCGCGAGATTTTCGCGCAGTACATGGCGAAGGCCTGGGGGCCTTCGGAAGGGCGCGACTTGAACATTCACTTCGGCGACATCGAGCGCGGGTTCGTCGGCCCGATCTCGCACCTCGGCGACATGATCCCCGTGATGACGGGCATCGTCCTGGCCGCGCGCATGCGGAAGAAGGAGACGGTGGCCGTGGCCTACATCGGCGACGGCGGCATGAGCACGGGCGCGTTCCACGAGGGCCTGAACTTCGCCGCCGTGCAAAGACTCCCGCTCGTCGTCGTCGCCGAGCACAACTGGTACGCCTACTCGACGCCTACACGGAAGCAGTGCGCCGTCACGAACCTCGCCGACAAGGCCGCTGCTTACGGCATCCCCGGCTACGTCGTTGACGGCAACGATGTCGTAGCCTGCTACGAAGTGATGAAGAAGGCCGCCGAGTTCGCGCGCGCCGGAGGCGGCGCTGTGCTCATCGAGGCGAAGACCTACCGACGCAAAGGCCACGCCGAGCACGACGACCAGCGCTACCTCCCCGAAGGCGAGCTTGAGGCGTGGGAGAAGCGTGACCCGCTCGACAGGTATCAACGCCACCTGATTTCAAACGGCGTCGCCACGCAGGATGCGTTGGACGAGATCACAGCCGACGTGCGGCGCGAGGTCGAAGAGGATGCGGCGTGGGCCGAAAGCTCGCCGATGCCCGAAGCCGAGAAGGCCGCCTACAACGTCTTCGACAACTCAAACGTCCCGCCCGCCTTTCGCCCGAAGGTGTTCGGGCGCGGCGAGTGACGAGCCGACAGGTAATCGGAACTTAAAATTTCAGGTTCGAGATTCTGAATGTCAGCGGCAGCAAAAAAAGAGCACAAGTCGAACCGCCCGGAGCGCGGCGGCGTGGTCACGTTCGTCGAGGCCATACGTCAGGGGCTGTGGGAAGAGATGGAGCGCGACCCGTCGGTCTTCCTCATCGGCGAGGACGTGGGCGTCTATGGCGGCGCGTTCAAGGTGACGGACGGGTTGTTGGACGAGTTCGGCGACGGGCGCGTGATTGACACGCCCATCTCCGAGGCGGCCATTGTCGGCGCGGCGTGCGGCGCAGCCCTGATGGGCATGCGCCCCGTCGCCGAGTTCCAGTTCATAGACTTCATCACGCCCGCCTTCGACATGCTGACGAACTACGCCGCGAAGTGCCGCTACCGCTGGGGGGCCGGGGTCGCCGCGGTCTTCCGCGGCCCGTGCGGCGCGGGCGTCCACGCCGGGCCTTTCCACAGCTTGAACGCCGAGGCGTTTTTTATGAATACGGCGGGCCTCAAGATGGTCGAGCCTTCCACGGCTTACGACGCGAAGGGCTTAATCAAGGCGGCGATACGCGACCCCGACCCCGTGCTTTTCTTCGAGCACAAGAAGCTCTACCGCCTGCCGCGTCTGCGCGAGGAGATTCCCGAAGATGACTACACGGTCGAGATCGGCAAGGCGCGCACGCGTCGCGAGGGGCGCGACCTCTCCGTCATCACCTTCGGCGCGCAAGTGCTGACGGCGCTCGACGCCGCGGAGGAGTTGGAGAAGGAGGGCTTGAGTGTCGAAGTCATAGACCTGCGCACGCTCGCGCCGATGGATCGTGAAGCCATACTCGCGACGGCTAGACGGACGAGCAAGGTTCTTATCTTGCACGAGGCCTCGCGCACGGGCGGCATCGGCGGCGAGATCGCGGCGACCATCGCCGAGGAAGCCTTCGAGTGGCTCGACGCACCCGTCGTGCGCGTCGCGGCCACGGACACGCCCGTGCCCTACTCGCCGCCGCTCGAAGAGTACCACCTGCCGCAGGCGCGCGACGTACTGGACGCGGCGCGCAAGCTCGCGGCGTATTGAAAAAGCTGTCAGCGCTCAGCGCTCAGCAGTCAGCTTCTGAGATTTGCGAGGCCGCATGCCGTCTCGACGGAACTCGGTTGACAGGACACAAAAAGCTGAAAGCTGTGTGCTGACCGCTGACCGCTTCCACGAAAGAGGAAGGCAATGCCGAAATTCTTAATCGAGCGCGAAATCCCCGGCGCGGGTGATTTGTCGTCGCAGGAGTTGCAGGCCATCTCGCAGAAGTCGTGCGGCGTCCTGCGCAGCATGGGGCCGCAGATTCAGTGGGTCGAGAGCTACGTCACGGGCGACAAGGTTTACTGCGTCTATATCGCGCCGGACGAGGCGTCGGTGCGCGAGCACGCCGCGCAGGGCGGCTTCCCCGCCAACCGCGTCTCCGAGATCAAGCGCATAATTGACCCCACGATGGCGGAAGGATGAAAGCCGTAAACCGTGAACCGTAAACCGTGACGAGATAAAACCTGTCTTCTTCTTGTCACGGTTTACGGTTCACGGTTTACGTTTCTAGAGGAGCACTTATGGCGACGGAAGTTGTGATGCCGCAGATGGGCGAGTCCATCGCGGAGGGGACGATTACGCGGTGGATGAAGAAGGTCGGCGAGCGCGTCGAGCGCGACGAGCCGCTGTTCGAGATTTCGACCGACAAGGTTGACGCCGAGATTCCTTCGCCCGCCGCCGGCACCCTGCAAGAGGTTCGCTTCAAGGAGGGCGACACGGTCGAGGTCAACACGGTCGTCGCCGTCATCGGTGAGGGCGACGGCGCGTCCGCGCCCGCGCCCGAAGCGCCCGCGAAGCAGGAGGCCACGTCCGCCGCACAGTCGGCAGCGCCCGCGAGCCAGGCCGCCGTGTCCGCACCCGCGCCGCCGCACCCGCAGGCACAACAACAGCCGAGCACGCCCGCGCCGCAGCAGCGCGCCGCCGCGCCGCAGTCTCAACAGCCGGCGACGACCGCGCCGACCACGGGCGGCACTTCGGTCACTGAGGTCTCAGGCTCGCCCCGCGCCACCGCGGGCGCTCCGCCCGCCGACGGCACGCACGGCGCGCGCACCGCCGAGGAGTTGCGCCGCACGCGCTCAAGCCCGCTCGTCCGAAAGATCGCTGCCGAGCACGGCATAGATATCTCGCGCCTCGAAGGCACGGGCGCGTCGGGCCGCGTGACGAAGAACGACATCCTCAGCTACATCGAGTCGGGTGCGGCGGCGCAGCCCGCGCCTTCCGTCCCGCCGTCCGCGTCGGAAGCGCCCGCCATGCGCGGCCCCTCGCAGGCGACGCCCGTCCAGCCGGGCGAAGGCGACCGCGTCGAGCCGATGACGGTCATGCGCAAGCGCATCGCCGAGCACATGGTCATGTCGCAGCGCACCTCGGCGCACGTCGCCACCGTCTATGAGATAGACATGACGCGCGTCCACCGCCTGCGCGAGCAGAACAAGCGGGAGTTCGGGGAGCGCACGGGGACGAAGCTCTCCTACATGCCCTTCATCTTCCAGGCCGTCACGCAGGCCATCCGAAAGTTTCCCGTCTTCAACTCGCAGGTCAGCGGCGACCAGATCATCTACAAGCGCGACATCAACCTCGGCATGGCCGTCGCGCTCGACTGGGGCCTGATCGTCCCCGTCATCAAGCGCGCCGACGAACTCTCCATCGCCGGACTCGCGCGCGCCGCCAACGACCTGGCCGAGCGCGCGCGCGCCAAGCAGCTCAAGCCCGACGAGGTCGCGGGCGGAACCTTCACCATCACGAACCCCGGCGTCTTCGGCGGACTCTTCGGCACGCCCATCATCAACCAGCCGCAGGTCGCCATCCTCGGCGTCGGCACAATCGAGAAGCGCGCGCGTGTCATCACCACCGAAGAGGGCGATGACGTGATAGCCATCCGCCAGATGGCCTACTTCGCCCTCTCCTTCGACCACCGCATCATTGACGGCGCGGACGCCGAGCGCTTCCTCTCCTACGTCAAAGAGATTTTGGAGGCGGGGCATTGGCAAATATAACGGGAGGCGTGAAGCGATAGACGGTGGAAACGAGCTTGCGGCCCCGTCCTTCGGCCTGATAGTCACGCGCGGGACGGCGCGGCGCAGGATGGCCTGTTTTTCTTCGCGCGTGCATTCTTGTACGCGGCGTGCGAGTTCATCGAGGAACGATTCGGCGTCCTGGAGCCGGGCGCGCGCCTCCTCCGCCGTCGAGTGAGACGACCTGAGCCGTGACGCTTCGGCTTCGAGTCCCGCGACCTCGCCGCGCAGTTGTAGGAGTTGGGCGTCTAATTCCTCGTCCGTGATTCTATCCTAACGCGCCCACGTGATAACGCGCTCGCGCCGTTTAGCTTCGAGCAGTTTTTCAACGTCGCGCGCCGACGCAGGCCCCGTCTTGCTTTCCGCGCGCATCGCGGCCCGGAGTTTCGAGAGCATCCCGCCGGGCGAGGCGGCGAAGCTTTCCACGCCAGACCATACAAGGCGCTCCAAGTCCTCGGCGCGCACGTCGCGCAGAGCGCAGTTCTCTACACGGGCGTCCGCGCGCGATGTGCAACGGTAATAGAAATATCTCTGCCCCACGACGCGCCGGTCATGGAGCGGTCGCACAAGCCACACCGCACAAGCCCGCTGAGGAGGTACAGGTGACGGGAGTTTCGCGGAGAGAATTTTAAGCCCTCTTCGCGTCTCCTCGCACACCGCCCCCACAGTTCGGGCAGCACAATTGCCGGCACCTGATAGTCTTTGTAAGGGATGACCGCTTCGGGCTAGCCGTTATATTTGCTCTTGCCGCCACGACTGTTCTTCGCCTCGTAACGCCTGCGCCAGACGCCCTCGCCCTTATAGAAGGGGTTTCGTAGCATGTAACTGACCGTGCTCTGCTTCCACTCGTCGCCGGTCGGGTGCTTCGCGCCGCGCGCCTTGAGGATTTCAGCGACGCGCTCTTGCGAATTGCCTTCGGCGTAGAGTGTGAAGATTTCGAGGATGACGGGCGCGGCCTCCTCGTCAACGACGAGCCGCTTGACCGGCTTCTTGCGTCCCGCGATTTTCTCGAAGGCGAGCTTCAGCCCGAAGGAAACGTTTCCGCCGTTGTAGCGACCCTCTCGCGCGGCGCGCACCTTCCCCGCGCGCATCGCGGCCAAGTCTTCCTCGCGGTCATACTGTGCGACGCCCGCGTACATTGCGCGCATGAGCGCGCGAGCGCCCGGCGCGAATTGTGAAAGCACAGGCTCGCGCACAGCCTGAATGTCAAGTCTCAACTCCTGCTCGATCTGCCTGACCGCCAAGTGAATCACGTAGGCATCGCGCCCGATTCGCTTGTGGTTGAGGCAAGCGAGTCCGGCGTATCGGCCCGTCCGTAAAAGTTCTAATGCGCGCGCCGCCCGGCCTTTCGTGAAAGAGAATCATCCCGGAGATGCCTTCGTCCAAAATCCACTCCGCGAGCGGCAGATCGGGGTGAGCGGAAGAATACAGATTGACCTCTGCTATCTGAGTCTTAATCGTCTCTGCCTCACGCTGCTCATCGCTGGAAACCCTCGCATACGGCAAATATGGTTTTGTCATCCAGTTCACGGTCTAGGGTGATGACCGAGACGTTCAAGAAGCGGGCTGCCTCTTTCCGGTCAAAAGCTTGAATTTGGTCTTTGTTCATCTTCCGTCCTCTCAAGAAATCAATAGGCCGTTGCGGATAGAGGCTGTTCAAAAAGCTGTCGGCTAACGCTTTAACCCTAATCGCTGGCGACTGGGAATGCCATAAGGAGCATCGTGCGCCAGCCGTCGCAGCATCAAGCGACTCATCGCCAAGTGAATCATGGCCTCGCTACTCGCTGTGAGGAACTCGTAATCTTTACTCATTCTTCGGTAGCGCCCGATCCATGCCAAAGTTCGTTCCACCACCCACCGCCGACGCAAAACAGTGAAAGCTGGCATCGGTTCAGGCTCAACATCCTTCGGGTACGGGCCCCACTTTCGTGGCCGCTGCACGATCTCCATCTTCCATTCAAGCTCCTGCTCGATCCATGCTTTGAGCTTTGCGCCGCGATACCCCATGTCAGCCCAGATCAACTTCAATCGGTCGCACACGCCGTAGGCTGCACCTAAGACAAAGAAGGCTCCGTCCCGATCCATGACCGCTGCCGAATGCACGACCGCATTTATCAAAAGCCCTGTTGTATCAACCAGAATGTGCCGTTTTCTCCCGCCGATCTTCTTCGCGCCATCGTAACCGTGGACCCCCCTTTTTCTGTCGTCTTCACTGACTGTGAATCAATGATGGCGGCAGAGGGTTGTGCCTCACGTCCCATTTGTCGGCGAACTTCTTCGTGCAGATGATCGTGGATTCTGAGCCACGTTCCGTCTCGCTTCCACGACCGGAAATAGTGATAGACAGATTGTCAACGCGGCAAGTCATGTGGCAGCGAGCGCCATGCGCCACCGCCTCTGATCAGATACTGAAGAGCATTGATGATCTCGCGCACATCGTAGCCGCAATGTCTGCCACCAGGTTTCTCTCTGGGGAGCAGAGGCTCTAGAATCTTCCACTCTCTGTCGCTCAGGTCACTCGGGTATGGCCTTCGGTCAATGGTCATGGCTGGTCCTCACGAGCCACGAGGCTATCACGAAGGGGCATTCTTCACCTTAACTCTTTAACCGTCAGCTTTTTGAACAGCCTCTAGAACTCATCTCATAAATACCTGCTGACAGAATCAAGCGGCGAGTTTACTGAGGAATTGTCAACCCGCCGTACCGTCCGGGGTATTTACGAGACTGTTTCTAACATTCTTCACCTCACTGTAGTTGATATGTGTGACACTAGCTCTTCTTCTTCGCGAGATCGGGCGAGACTCTAATCAAGACCACGCCGTGGCGCGGCACCGTAGTGGAGAACCTTTCCGCCGATACGCCCAGGTCTTTCTGCCGCCAGAGGTCGCGGACGCGCTGCGCCCCTCGGAGGCCGAGCTTGCCCCATTCGACCGTCAACTGCTGCTCCTGCCTTGAGAGGTTGAAGAGGCCGACCACGCGCGAACCGTCCTCCATCTCTTTGACCCATACCTGGCGTCGGCCATCTACGACCACCTGCGCGGCCTGCCGCCCCGCCGGGTCCTGGTCGACGGCGAGCACCTCGTCGTTCGTGAGCAGGTTGAGCGTGAAGGCGTCGAGGCGTTCGAGGTCGTTACCCAGCAGGAGCGGCGCCGAGAGCAGGCACCAGAGGCTGATGTGTGTGTATTGCTCGTTGGGTGTGAGGCGCGTCGGGTGGGGGTGGCCCCAGCCGACGTGGCCGACGACCAGCATGTCGGGATCGTTCCAGTGGCCGGGGCCCGCGACGGTGCGCCAGCGATCCTGCGCGAAGCCGATGTGGCTCACGCTCGTCCAGGTGTCTCGTATGTCGCCGGTCGTGCGCCAGGCGTTGGCGAGCCGCGCCCAGTCGGCCGCGCCTGCGAACGGCGCGTTGTTCGAGAGGCTGTAGATGATGTCGCGCCCGCTCGCGCGCAGGGCCTTCGCCATCTCCTCCGTCTCGGAGACTTCGATGGGGCTCCAGTCGTATTTCAGGTAGTCGATTCCCCACTGGGCCCACTGCCGCGCGTCGTTGGTCGCGAGATGGTAACGGCCGATGGCCCACGGCAGAATCTTCCTGTTGACCTGCTTCGGCCCTTCCGTCTTCTTCCAAGGTGTGTCGAGCGTCTCAAGGCTGCCGCCGGGGTAGCCGGCGTAAGACTGAACCCACGGCGTCGAGTAGATGCCGGCTTTGAGGCCGAGCGCGTGAATCTCGTCGCAGAGCGCCTTGATGTCAAGGAATTTCTGGTTGCCTTGCAGCGCGTTGAGAGGGCCGCCGCGCGGCGCCTGCCAGGCGTCGTCGATGTTAACGTAGCTCCAGCCGTGGTTGACCAGCCCGCTCAAGGCCATCGCCCGCGCCGAGCGCAGGACCTTGTCCTGATCGACCTGGTCGCCCCAGACGTTCCAACTGTTCCAGCCCATCGGCGGGGTGAGCGCTATCCGCTCTCCGACCTCTATGCTCAGCCCCCGCGCGTCGCTGCCCTTCGCGTTCCTCGCACGCAGAGTGACCGTGTAGGTGCCCTGCTTCGTCAGGACGCCCGTCAGGCGCCCGCTCTCCGAATCGAGCTTCAGTCCCGCCGGCAGACCCTGCGCGCTGAAACGGACGGGGCGCAGGCCCGTGACGGGCACCGTGAAGATGAAAGGCGAGCCGGGGCGGACGCCGAAGACGCGCGCGCCCGTGATGCGCGGTGCGGCTGGCGCCGGCGGCGTGAGGCGGACGGCCTCCTCCGCGAAAAGGGGCACCTGAATCGTCTTCGGCTTCTCGCCCTCGACGACGAACTTCGCATCCATCCAGTCGGCGTAGGCGCGCGAAGTGGCGTTGCCCGTGTCCTCGACGACGAAGAGCAACTCCTTGCGGCCTTGCACGTCCACGTCGAACGGCGCGGCGCGCTCGCCCCGGCGCAGTTCCGCGCGCCAGAGCCTCTGGCCATCGCCCTGCACCTCGAAGACTACGGGGTCGTTCACTTCCGTCGCGTCGTCAACTCCGGCGAGCCCGGAGAAGCGCAGGGCGCCGCCCGTCGAGAGCGCGAAGGTCGTCTCCGCCTGCGCGCTCACGCCCCGCTCGAACGCCTGGCCGGCGACGCTGAGCAGACGGTCTTTCGGCCCCTTGTCGAGCACGGGGCGCGCGAACTCGTACTCGGACTGCCGCACATCGAGCACTGACGACAGCAGAACAGTCTGCGGCTGGGGGGCCGCTGCCTGCGTGGCCTGCGTCGAAGGAGCGCCGCCGCCCCCCGCTCTCGCGGTAAGGAGGTAGCAGAGCCAGCCAATGATCGCGAAGGTTATAAGTTTTCTCACCCCTTCCTCCGTCTCTCGTTTCCGTCGGAAAGCCCTTCACAGAGTGTTGGCGGCAACCGCGGTCATGAACGTCCAGGAGACGTTTGAGTAGCGCCACCTCTTGCCGCTCTTGTCCGGCGTGACCTGCCCCCGCCATGCCCCGCAGGCGTCCTTCGTGACGCTCAGGCGAGTCCAGGAGTAGTCGCCCCGCTCGTAGTCGAAACTCTCGCCGTCGTCGTCGTAGAGCGCCGTCTCGCCGGGCAATTCGCCGTAGTGGCGCACCTCCAGCGGCAAGACCTCGTCCGGCCCCGGCGCCCACTGGCGCTCGCCGATGAGCGGGATGAGGGCGCCGTCTCTGACAAAGAGTGGAATTCGAGAGAGCGGCGGTGTGACTTCAATCGTCTGGCCGTCGCCCGCCAGTTCGCCGGTGTAGAAGTCGTACCAGCGCCCCGCCGGGAGGACGACCTTGCGCGTCTTCACGCCGGGCGGGATCGGCGCCACGAGCAGAGAGTCGCCGAGCATGTATTGGTCCTTCACCTCTTCAACGAGGCTGATGGCGTAAGGGTTGGCCGCGGCGTCGAGGCGTCCCCGTTCCGGCTGTCCCGCCGCCTTGAACCCCTCGACGAGCTGCATCGGCCGGACGACCGGCGTCCCCTCGTAGTGGTACTGCGCGAAGGTCGTGTAGAGGTAGGGGAGCAGGCGCATCCGCAAGATGATGGCGGCGCGGATGTCGTCCCTTACCTCCTCGTGAGTCCAGAGCTTGTCGTCGGTGGCCCAGCCGTTGAAGAGGGCGAGCGGCGAGAAGACGACGGCCTGCATGCGCCGCAGCATCTCCTCGCCCTTCCCGCCGCGCACCTCAGGCGACCACAGGACGCCCGCGAAGCCGCTGTTGCCGACGGCGGTGATGTACTCGTCGAAGGCGTAGTTGTCGTTATAGATGACGAAGGGGAGTGAAGACGCGCCGGCGTTCGTGCCGCGCACCTGCCCGAAGGTGCGGCGGTTCTGCCGGCGGAAGAGGTCGTAGATCATGCGCTGCACGAGCAGCCCGTAAGTCTGCCGCAGTTGTTCGCCGTCGTGCCCCGAAGGGAAGAGGGCCGTGTCGGGCCAGAGGTAACGGTCGTAGCCATCCACCTCGTCGATCTTGAAGCCGCCGACGGCCCGCGGGTTCAAGCTCACCACCCGGCGTTCGAGGTGGTCGGCGAATATCCTGCGCGGCTCGGGCAGGGTGTAGTCGGGCACGATGCCGTTCCAGACGAGGTGCGTGCCGGCGAAGGGGAGGAGCTTGCGGTAGAGCGGCGCGGTCGGCGAGACGTAAGGGTTGAACCAGAGGTTGACTTTCACGTGCTGCCGCTCTACTTCGGCGAGGAACCTCGCCGGGTCGGGGAAGCGCGACGAGTCCCACTCGAACGAGCAGGGGTAGGCGTGATCCTGCCAGCCGGGTTCGAGCCCGAGCATGTCGAGCGGGATGCCTTGCTCGCGGAACTCGGCGATCTCCGCGAGCGCCTGCTCGGCGCCGTAACGCGTCGGCGTGCGCGCGAGAAAGCCTAAGCCCCACTTGGGCGGGAGCGCGCCGCCGCCGTTGAAGAGGTTGTAGCGGCGCACGGCGTCCAGAGGCGTCGGGCCGGCGAAGACGAAGACTTCCATCCCTTCGGCGTTCGCCAGCGCCTCGACCGAGTCCGAGCGCGGGAGCGCGGCCCAGCCCTTGCCCGTCGTGCGGTCGATCACGGGCGGCTTCTCCACGGCGGCCAGACGCACGCCCAGCCCGACACTCACGTTCAGGTAGCGCGCCGTGTTGAAGAGAACCGCGTACCCACGCGTCGAGACGTAGAGCGGCACGGGCGCGTGCGTGCGCCCCGTCACGCCGCCCCAGTGGTCAACGTGCAGTTGAAAGACGGAGCCGGTGCGCCGCACCGTCTTGAAGTCAACGCCGAGGCCGTACACGTCCTCGTCGAGCGCGAGCGGGAAGCGCACGGCCGTCTTCCAGCCCCACTGCCGCGCCTCGATCCCCTTCGGGTCGAGAGGGAAGGGGAGGTCGGGCAGTTTCCGCAAGGCCTCGACCGCCGGCCTGGCACCGGCCGCGCCGAGCAGCGTGAGCCCCTCGGGCTTCCCGATCTGCGTCCTCCAGACGCCGGGCGCGACGCGCGCCCAAGTGGGAGCGCGCGCTTGGCCGGAGGCCGTCGGCGGCAGTGATGCGAACAACGCGCAAAGGCACGCGGCGATGCTTAGCTTTTTCAAAGTCTCTGTCCCCCGGACTGTCCGGCGGCGGCCACGCCGTCAGAACTTCTTCAGCGTCACACGTTCGAGCTGCGTGTCGGGAACCGGTCGGCTCTGCCGGACGCCGAAGTCTTCGACGTTCTTCAGGATGAAGGTCGGGACGCCCTGCGTGAGCTGCGCTCTGACGTTTCTGAACTCGGCGTCGCGCACGTCGCTCAAGACGAACGCTGGTCGGAGGTCTTCGGCCATGAAGCTGACCTGCACGTCGCTCATCTCCAGCCCCCGGACGTGGCGGACGAAGAAGCCGTAGGCAGGCATCTCGCCGAACATGACCGGCTCGGGGTAGTCCGCCTCCTTCTCGGGCGGGTCGAGCGCGGCCTGCGCGAGCGTGCCGCCGCCGCGGTAGTAGATGCGTATGTTGCTCAGGCGCACGCCCTCGATGTCGTGCCCATGGATGCCGCTGATGATCGAGGCGTACTTAGGGTCGGCGTTGTAGACGACGAAGTCGCTGATGTTAACGCGCCGCAGCTCGCCGACCTTCGTCGTCTCTTTCGGCCCGCGGAGCCGTGCGCCGAGGCGCAGGAAGATGGGCGAGTTGGTCACGTCGCGCATCGTGACGTTCGTGATCGTCACGTCCTCGAGGAGGCCGCCGTCCACGGTCTCCAGCGCGAGGCCGCGCGAGTAGTCGAAGACGCAGTTCGAGATGGTGATGTTCTTGAAGCCGCCGTTCGACTCGGTGCCGAACTTAATGCGCCCGGTCGGGCTGTCGTGGCTGTACTTCCTGTACTCGCGCTTGTAGGTGCCGTCGAGGAGTGTGCCCTCGTCGTAGCCCGAGACCTGGCAGTTGGTGATCGTCACGTTCTCGGTCGGGCGCGCGAACCCGAGCGCAAAAGAGCTCTTCGGGCAGATGCCGTCGTCGAAGGGTGAATTAACCGTGCAGTTCGAGATGCGCACCTGGCGACAGGCGTCAATGTCTATGCCGTCGCGGTTCGTGTCTATCTTCACGTTGTCAATGGTCAGGTTGTCAACGCCGGTGGCGAGGATGGCGAAGTGGCCGCCGTGCAGGATGGTGATGTCTCTGACGATGACGTTGCGGCAGAGCTTGAGGCTGATTGACTTGTTGCCCCAGCCCGGCTCGACCGCGTCGCGCGCATTCGGGTAGCCGAAGGGGCCGCCGGACGGGTCGGGCGGGGCGTTTCCAAGCGCCTGGTTCTGCGCGGCTGTGCGAGACTGATTGCCGCCGCGAACCAGCCCCTTGCCCCAGATAAGCCCTGGGCCGAGTATCGAGACGTTCTCAAGCCCCTCGCCCCAGATGAGGCTGTTGTGCCAGTGGCTGTGGCCGAAGTCCTGGTACTTGTCCCAAGGGTTCGGCTCCGGCAGGTCATACTTGCCGTCGCCGTCGCGCGGGTCGGCGGCGAGGATTGTCGCGCCCTGGTCGAGGTAGAGCGCGATGTTGCTCTTCAGGCGAATGGAGAAGCAGCGGTAAGTCCCGGCGGGGAAGCGGACGGTGCCGCCGCCCGCCGCCGCCGCCGCGTCAATCGCGCGGTTGACGGCGGGCGAGTCGAGCGCATGGCCGTCGCCGCGCGCGCCGAACGCCCTCACGTTGAAGACGCCCGCGGCGTCCGGCTGTTGCACGGCGGCGGGTGCAAGCTCCGCGGCGCGGGTCGCCCGTTGATGGTTGGCCGCCGGCGCGACCGCCGCGCAGGCGAGCAGGACAAGGGGAATAACCCGGAGTAGTTTTTTCAGTTTCATCATGACCTCTGGCTGTGGGTCGGTCGCCGTCGCGCGGCGGCGAATTCAGAAGTCGCGTTCGGGCCGGGCCGGCGAATCCTGAACGCGACGCGACCGAAACTATAATCCGCGCGAATCGTTCAGACTGTTACCGGTAACTTTGGCAATGTAGCACGCGACCTATCAGTGCCGTCAACAGTTCTCCTTCAAGTGTCGAGAGCAGCGCGCTCGCGCTCGGCGGCGCGCCGTGAAACTTTGGTGGCGCAAAAGCGGCTCTCCATGTAAGATGCGTTCGGAATCCCTGGCA
>QHXN01000132.1 GCA_003222975.1 Acidobacteriota bacterium
CCTCGCCAATCTGCTGCGTGTCGAGCAGAAATTCGTTCAGCCGAACGACAGGCACCGCCAGCGCGTGCGGACTCCCTCCCAGCGTCGAAGTGCCGTTCACGTCACCGAAGGCGGCCTTGTACATGCGCTCCACCAGAAACCCGGTGTTCTGAAATTCTATTGACAGATAAAAAGCTGCCGAGACATTGACGCGCCGCGCCTGCAGGCAGGCGGCGTCACCGCCACACGGGATAAAGTTGCTGACCCAAAAACCCAGCCCCGCCCGGTCCGGTTCGCGATTCAGAAAATCCAGATAGTGCGCGCGCACAAAGGAACTCGGCTCGTCGATCGGGTTCGGGCCGTCGGCCGAGTCGTCATCCGCAATCATCACCGCGGCGGTTGGTTCGGCGCCCAGAGAGGCGCCCACCGGATCGCTGAGGTTCACGGTGAAGCTTTCAGGGCCTTCCAGGTACGAGTCGTTAATGAGGAAGACCGAGATGGTTTTCGCAGTTTCGCCCGGCGCGAACTTGATAGTCGCAAACCTGGGCTCGTAGTCGCAGCGCGAAGAGGCAGCGCCGTCCCTGACATCGCAAGCCTGCGCGCCGGCGAGATCGTCGGTGGCAAAGCTAACGCTCGCCGCGCCGCCGGTATCGCCGCTGCGAGTGATGACTGTGTCAACGCGCCCATCAACTTCGCCGACCGAGTACGAGGCCACGCTGAATTGAATCGTCGTCGGCGTCGGCGTAGGAGTCGGAGTCGGCACGGGCGTCGGCGTAGACGTAGGAGATGGCGTCGGCGCTGGCGTCGGCGTCGGGGTCGCTGTTGGCGTCGGCGTTGGCGCGGGTATAGGTGTTGGCGTCGGCGTTGGTGTCAGCGTTGGTGCAGGCGTCGGCGTTGGCGTCGGCGTCGCTTTTGATTCTGGTTGCCAGAAGCCGCCCTTTAGCGAAAACTGTCCGCCATTCATCTGCGTTCCGGCGGCGGCTTGGCCCGGCGTGCCATCCACTCGGAAGCTCCCCCCTGTGCCGGTGCCGCCGCCGCCGGCGATCACGTTGCGCGGGAGGTCAAATTGGGGGCCCGTCTGCGGTGCCAGGAGTGCCGGCAACGTTCCCGCGGAACGCACACCCGCGTGCCCGGCCTCTTGCGCTTCGCTCATACCGAGTGCCGGCGTCTTCGATTCGCGGGCAAAAAAGGATGTGGGCTTGTTACCGTAGCCCAGCACTACGGCTGTGCTCAACGACAACAGAGCGAACAGAGCCAAAGGCGTTCCCTTGAACTTGGTTCGTGATTTACTTGCTCTCATCGGCCCATTCCTCGATTCTTAATGTTGTTGCCTCGCGCATTGACCTGCCCACTCCGGCTGTGCGCATCCGTAAGTGGGCCTGCGCCTCGTTAGCGCACCCGCCCCTCACTGAATTGACAGCCCGCTGTGGCCTCTACGGGCATTAACCCGGTGCTGCTGATCAGGAGGTCGCGGATGCCGAGCCTCATATCGGCCTGGGCGTTGTTTCGGGCCGTGGAAGAGTGAGCGAGCCATTGGACTTCTCCTTTCGATGTACTCGCCCGGTCTCAACCCGGCGATGAATCTCAGCGCCCCTTCCCGACGCTCTTAGTTCGGCGATGACGGCGCGGTTGCCGCATCACTCGTTCCAGCGATGCGAGGCGCGTCTGCAAAGCGGCGAGGGCGTCGGCTTGCGATTTGATTTGCGCTTCCTGCGATCTGATTTGCTCTTGCTGCTCTTTGACGGCGTTGATTAAGACGACGTTGAGGCGGTCGTACTTGACCCCCTCGATCTCGCCCTTCTGGTTGCGGGTGACGAGCAGCGGCTCGGCCTCGGCGACCTCCTCGGCGACCAGGCCGAGGTCGTGCGCTCGGCTCTCTTTCCAATCGAAGGTCACCGGGCGCAGGCGGTTGATGAGACTCAAGCCGCCGCGCCAATCGGCGATGTTGGTCTTGTAGCGAATCGAAGACGAGCAGAGGGCGAGTTGATTTGTGCTATCGCGGCATATCGAATTTGAACCGCCGCCAGCCAACTGGTTGATTCTGACAAAGCTGGTCGGAAATTCGACGTTTGTAACAATATTCGTCCCCGCCAGGCGATTAACCCGAAGCCAGATGTTTTCTGCATTCTCCGCGCCATTTAATGCGGAAAAGATCAACCTGTTTTCGGCTGCATAGTTTTGCCACTTCCCGGTGTCTGTTGGTGCAGACGCGTAATTCAACGAGAAACGGGGAAAACTGCCCTGAGTTGATTCCACACGAACATCCTGACCGACAACGTGCAATTTATATTGCGGGGAGGTCGTGCCGATGCCGACGTTGACGCCGTTGCCCAGCACCAGCGAATTACTTTGGTCTACCAATGCGCCGGCGCCGATGGCCGTCGCGTTAGAGATAGAATTTAAGCTACTACCGAGCTTGGTGTCGGCGCCAAGGAGGGTGTTACCGCTTCCGTGAAAAATAGGGAAGATCCCCGCATTTTCCCGACAAAGGTGTTGTTATTGGCCTCTGGAAAGCCGGCTGATCCCGCTTCAAAACCGACGAATGTATTTCCTTCACCACCAACTCCGGCAAACCTACCGACGCCTAAACTGTCATTACCCGGGCCCGAAATGCGCAGAATGGGAAACCCCCCGAGGCTGATTCGCGTTGTCGCATTGACGACGTTGCCCGACAACGTCCCGCCTGCCGTCCCATCGCCGCTGATGTTGAAGTTGCTCGACGCCTGCTGCCCCGTCCCGCTCTGGATGTAACTCGCGCTGCCCGCCGGCACGCTCGCCAACGGGATCGTGCCGCTGATCTGGCCGCCCGCGATGCTGCCCGTCACCTGCGACCCCTGCACGCTCTGTATCTGGGCGCTCGTCACGCAACTGACGCACGCCAAGCTCAACCCGTCCGCCGTCGCCGCGCTCACGCTCTTGACGGCATACGGCGTCGAGGTGATCGGCTGCCGCGGGCTGAGCGTTGTAAAGCTGCCGCCGCCGCTCGGCCTGACGGCGATCTCCAGAAAGCGGTCGGCGCCGTCGAAGCAACCGGCGCACGCGCCGAAGTCCAGCCGCGCGGTAAACACCCCGCCGCTCACCGCGACGTTGGTCAGGCTCAACGTCGCGCCCTGCTGCGTGCCGCCGCCGACGGTCGCGGTGTCGAAGAGCTTGAAGGTCAAGTCGTAGCTGCCGTCGGCGGGGTTGCCGCCGTCGGTGAGTCTGCCCTGGTAGGTGAATGCCGTCGTCTGCGCGACGGCCGCGCCTGCGTTCAGCAGGGCCAAAGCGATCACGAACGTGAACATCAGCCGCCGTGTGGTGTGATTGATCATTGTGTTGACCTCCTGACTTTAGTCATCGGACTCCGAATTGAAACGGCGCTCAGCCGCTAATCACCCTTGTGTGAACTCCCTTCGCTCGCTCGCCGAAGCTAGCTCGGGCAAACCGGTAACGGGCCGCCGGAGACAGACCTTCCCCGGCGCAGGCGCGCTTAGCGCCTCCGTTCACGACCGGGTCGCCCGTGTCTGAGATTCTTCCGCCCCGGGCCGGCACGTTTGCCGGCGATCAGCTCGGCGGGCTCGCGCCGCAAGTCAGCGGTAGAAATAAGGGTCCAGCACGCGAACCTTCGTGATGCTGTCCACGGGCAGGTTGTTCCGTCTGGCCGTGCGCCTGATGGCTTCCGGCGACGGCGCGTCGTAGATGCAGTAGGTCTTCTTCTGGTCGTCGCTGACGTAAGAGTGAATCCACGTCACCTCGTCCTCGGCGTTGTTGAGCAAGACCGTCCGGCACACCTCCGCCCCTTCGCCGTTGGCCGGGATGTTCAGACCTTCCGGAAAGCTCCGTTCGACCAGATAGCGCGGCATACCATCTCCTCCCGTTCCTCTCGTGTGAGCTTTTCAGCTCGGCCGCGAAGATACAGAAACGGGGGCGGGCCGCGCATCGGGCGTCTCCCCTATTTTGGGGGCGACGGCCCCTATTTTATCGTTGACACGGTTCCCTACTTTTTGTTGATGAGGTTTGATTGGAGGGCGACCGAGACGGCTTCGGCGCGCGTGCGTGCGTCGAGCTTGGCGAGGATGGCGGAGACGTGGTGTTCAACCGTCTTAGGCGAGACGAAGAGGCGGTCGGCGATCTCATTGTTGCTCAGCCCGTCGGCCATCAGGACAAGGACTTCCAACTGCCTGTTCGTCAGTCCCGCGGGATTCTCTTTCGTGCTCGGCCGAGGGCCGCGCGGGATGCCACGCACGCCGGTGGCGCGCAAAGCTTGGCGTAACCTTTCCGCAGCCGGGCCGGCCCCGAGTCTTTCAAAAATCTGAAGCGCCGCGAGCCGCGCCGCTTCGTCGCCGTCCGCCAGCGCCATGCCCTCTTCGTAAGGGCAGCCGATTCGTCTCCACGCGGCGGCGGCGGCGCGCCAGTCGCCCGCGGCCTGGAGCGCGTAAGGCGCGTCAAGTTTTTCATGCCCTTCAATAGCGCAGCCGGCGCGCCACGCCCAGAAGGCGAGCGGGAACTCCCCCTGAAGCCGCGAGTCGTCATGGCCCCTCGCCATCTCCAGGACTGAGCGTGCCTCGCGCACCACCCGTTCGAGGTCGCCTTCGAGCCAGGCGGACTCCGCGCGGGCCGCCTCGACGGGCGCGATGCGCTGAAGCTCTCCGGTCTCGACCGCCAGTTCGTGGGCCTCATCGAGCAGCCGCGCGGCGTCAGGGTCGCCGCGGCGGACTCGCAGGTGGCCGAGCACGGTGAGCGCGGGAATCTTCGTGATAGCCGGCACCCGATAACGCCCCAGCACGAAGCCCGCGTCATCGGCCGCGCTGTCCCAGTCGCCCCGCTCGAAGTGAGCGCGCGCACGCCACGCCGTCATGTAAAGTTTATAGAAGTCCAGATCGTGCTCTGTCGTGTAAGCGATGCCGTCCTCAAAATAGCGGAGCGCGAGAGCGTAATTCCTGGCCCTCACCATGAAGGACGCAAGGTTGGTGTAAGCGCGAGCCGCGTGTTCCTGAAGATCATTCGCCAGCGCGAGCCGCAAACTCTCTTCGAGCTTGACGCGCCCCTGCTCGTTATGGGCGAGCAACTCCGCGGCCCCGACGTTATTCAGCGCGTGGACGAGCGTTTCCGTCGCGCCGAGCTTTTCGGCCAACTCAATCGCGCGCGAGCCCCACAGCGCCGCTTCCTGATTCTCGTCCGCGAGCATGTGCAGTTGCGCGCGATTGCTGTAAGCCATCGCCAGCTCCGGGCCGGGCGGCAGGCTCTCCAGAACCCTTACGGCTTCGATGCTGTAGCCTTCGGCTTCTCTGTTGCGACCGAGACCCCAGGTGAGTCTTGACATCCACCGGAGGTCATCACCTTGCCGGAGCTTGTCGCCCAGTTGCTTCCAGATTTCGAGGGCCTCGCGGCGGGCCTCTAACGCCTCCTCTATTTGATCCGTGAGGTAGCATTCATACGAGCACCGTTCAAGCAGTCCCGCGCGCTCTTCCGGCATGAGAGCGCCGGCGTACTCCAGCGCGGTCTGGTAATGCGACGCCGATTCTCGATGAGCGTTGAGCGCAGACGCTTGTTTTGCTGCGACGGGAGCGTATTTGAGCACGGAGGCGCTGTCGCCGGCTTGCGCCGCGTGGTGAACGATCCGCGCCAACAGCGCTTCGGAACTGCGGTCGAGCAAAGCTTTCAATACCAGGTTGTGCAGGCTCTGGCGACGAGCGACAGCGATCGAATCTTCTACCGCCCGGCGCGCGAGCTCATGTCGAAAAGCAATCGCCTCGCCTTCGTAGCGCAGCATCCCCGCGCCGACTGCTTCTTCGAGCGCAGTCGTCTCCGGGCTGATCGCGTCATAGAGCAGCCACCTTTCAGTTCTCGTCGGGACGACCGACACGAGTTCCAACACCGCACGAGCGGCGGGCGAGAGCCGCGCC
>QHXN01000089.1 GCA_003222975.1 Acidobacteriota bacterium
GCCACGCCCATCAACGACTACGCGCCCGGCGTTTACACGCCCGCGCCCGGCATCCCGCGCGCGAATGCCGCGCCGCCCGCGAACACGTCCCCGCGCGCCGGCGACGTGCCGGGCGCGAGCGGCGCTGCTCCGCCCGACGCACGCGCGCCGGCACCACTCGCGCGCGTGCCCGACTCGCGCGGCGCGGCTCCCATCTACGACCAGCCCTTCTCCGCCGGCTCCGACGCGACCATCAACGGCCTCGTCGAGCGCTTCGGGGAGTTGAGAGTTAACCGCGCGCGCTACGAGAGCCTGATCGCGCAGGGCAGCGGCTCGCTCGAAGACCTGAAGGCGCTCTCGCTCTACCTCGGCCACTCCTGGCCGCAGGAGGGCTTCGACGCCAACAACGAACTCTACCGCCACGCGCTCGAAGAGGCGCGCGGCCAGCCGCTCAAGCCCGGCTCAGCCGAGGTGCAGCGCGCGTTTGCGGCCCACCTCGCCGAGATGGTCGAGGTCTTGTACGAGCGCTCCTTCGAGCGGCAGACGGGCGGAGTCCGCTACGACTACCTCGGCGACATCAAGCAGACCGAGGCGATTCTCGCGCGCCCCGAATACACCTGGCTCGCCACCTACGTCTTCGACCCGCGCTCGCCCTTCCACGACATGGCGCTCTCTTCGGGACTGGCCGAGCTGCACAAGGCGCTCGACAGCCTCGCGCGCCAGAGCTTCATGGCCGCCGGCTCCTCTTACGCCGCGCCGCCCTCGAAGGTCTTCGCGCGCCGACAGTTGATCTGGGACACCGCCTCTTTGCAGCAGGCCGTCGCGCTGTGCAGCGACTACGAGCGCTTCGCGGGCGCGCGCGCGACCGACCCCTCGAACTCACGGAGCCTCGACGACTCCGTGCAGCAGGCCGCGCTCGCGCAGCTCCGCGCGAACGTCGCGTCGCTCGTGGCGCGCGCGCAGCACTACGAGACGGCGGCGCACACGCCCGGCGAGTCGGCCATGCGCGCGAGCCTCAACGCCGAGGTCAAGAGCTTCCAGCAGGCCGGGGACACGATAGCGCAACTGCTCGACTCGACCACGCGGCTCGACATTGACGTGGGCCTGCGACCCGCGCTCAACAATCAGGCCACCTACCTCGTCGGCGCGATCAACCGCGAGTTCGTGGCCGGGCGCTTCTACGCGACGGCGCGGCCAGACTTCTCCTGGTGGGACGGCGGCAAGCCCGTCTCCTCGCCCGCGTTCGCGGCGGACGGCCCCGACGACCTCGCGGCCTACCTCGCCGCGCAGCGCCGGCAGATCGGCTTCCTCGCGCGCGAGCTGGCCGCGCCCGTTTACGCCTTCCTCTCGTCGCAGAACATCCCGGCCCAGGCCGTGCGCGCCGACTCGCGCGTTGACTGGGACGAGATACTCTCGCAGCTCGACGCCTACGACAACAAGCAGCCCGGCAACTCCGTCGCCGTCCTCGAAGACTTCATACGCTTCCAGATGGACAAGGCGAGCGTGGACGACTGCGACGCGCTCGTGCGCGCCGGCGCGGACGCCGTCTCGCGCGACTTCTTCATACAGACGCGCAACCACGTGCGCCTCCTCCTCTACCGCCAGTGCGTCGAACTGGCGCGGCAGAAGTCATACGAAGACAACTTGCGCGCGGCGGACGAGAACCTGCATACGCTCGACAACTACCGCGAGATCGAGGACTCGTTCAACCGCACGCTCGCGGGCCGCTTCCCGTTCGCCGACGCGCCCGGCGGTGTGCCGCTCGCCGAGGCCGACCCCGAAGCCGTGCTGGCCTTCTTCCGCCTGCTCGACAAGCGGGAGGCGGCGGCGCGCGACGCCCTCAAGCGCAACCCGCAGCTTGGCGCGGCGCGCGACGAGGCATCGGCCTTCCTCGACCGCATGGACGAGACGCACGCCTTCCTCTCGGCCTATCTCGACAAGAAGCAGGGGCCGTTCCTCGATTTCCAGATGCAGTTCCGCGTCAACCGCGACATGGAGCAGGGCGGCGCGCAGATCATTGACTGGTCGTTCGACGTGGGGCGCAAGAAGTATCGCTACCTGGATCAGGAGCTTTCGGGCCGCTGGATAGTCGGCGAGCCGGTGCGCCTCACGCTGCGCTGGGCGAACAACTCGCCGAGCGTCCCCTTCGCCACCGCCGACGCGCCGACCTTCCGCGTCCGCGACCGCGTCGCCATCTTCGAGTTCAAGAACCGCTGGTCGCTGCTCTCGCTGATGTCGCGGCAGGCGGCCACGGCCTCCGACTTCAAGTACCACGTTGACACGGACGTGTACACGCTGAAGTTCACAGTCCCGACGCGGCCCGACGGCAACCTCTCGGAGCGCCAGCCCGAAGAGCTGCGCCCCGAAGAGGCCGATGTCTTCATGCGCCTCTCGCTCGTCGCGCCGGGCGGCAAAGACCCGCTGCTGCTCCCGGCGTTCCCCTTGAGAGCGCCGAAGCTTTAGACCGAACGATTAGGACAGACCAGGATGAGCACAGACGTTCCCCCCGTCTTCGACCTCGAAAGGCTACTCGAACCCATCTCGCCGGAGCGCCCGGCGGGCGAGCCTCTGCGCTACGACGGAACCTACGACCGCATCCGCGAGGCGCGTCGCGAGGACGACCCGCGCCTCAGCCAGGGCATCTACCAGTCGGAGCTGAAGCGCGCCGACTGGGCGGCGGTCGAACGCGTCGCCCTCGAAGCCCTTGAGACGCGCACCAAAGACTTGCAGATCGCCGCGTGGCTTTTGGAGGCGTGGCTGCAACTCTACGGCTTCGCGGGCGCGGCGGCGGGCTTGCGGCTGATGTCGGGCCTGTGCGAGAACTTCTGGGAGCAGATGTACCCGGAGGTCGAAGGCGGCGACATCGAGAACCGCGTCGCGCCCGTCGTCTGGGTCAACGAGAAGCTCTCCGTCAGGCTGAAGCAGTTGCCCGTCAGCTCGCCGCAGACGGGCGACGTGCCCGCCTACTCCTACGCCGACTGGGAGAGCGCCTGCCACCTCGAAAACCTCGCGCGCAAAGACCCGAAGGCGGCGCAGGCCGCCGAGGCGCGCGGGGCCGCTACCACCTCGAAGTTCAATTCGAGCGTCATGCTCACCGAACGCGGCTTCTACGCCGAGCTGTTCGAGGAGACGCGCGGCGCACACGACGCCTGCGAGGCGTTCGAGCGCCTGCTCGAAGAGAGGTGCGGGCGCGATGCGCCGAGCCTCCGCCAGTTCCGCGAGGCGCTCGCCGAGTCGCGCCGCGTCGCGGCGGAGATTCTTCAGTCGCGCCCCGGCGCGGACTACGAGGCCGAGGCCGGCGAGATGGAGTACGCGTTCGGCGAAGACGGCGACGGCCACTGGTCGCCCGGAGCGCCCATCCGCAGCCGCGCCGAGGCCTATCAAAGACTCGCCGAGGCCGCCGATTACCTTCTGCGGACGGAGCCGCACAGCCCCACGCCCTACCTCGTCAGGCGCGCGGTCGAGTGGGGCGCGATGAGTCTCAACGAAATCCTCCAGCAGATCGTCCGCAACGACGGCGAGATGCAGGAGCTTAACCGGCTGCTGCGCCTCGCGCCCGCGGACGAGCGCGAGAAGTGAGGGCCGCCGAGGATACAAGCAGGGAATTAACACACGCACCGTAAACGAGGGAGAGTTAAAGCAACAACCCCGAAACCCCGAAGTCAAGCCATGAAAGGAGTCGGTAATGCCAGAAAGCACACAACACAAACTCGACCGCGTCCGACCCCCACGCGTTCAGATCACATACGACGTGGAGATAGGCGACGCAATCGTGATGAAGGAGCTGCCCTTCGTCGTCGGCATCATGTCCGACCTGTCGGGCAAGCCGGCAGAGCCTCTGCCGCCGCTGAAGGAGCGCAAGTACGTCGAGATAGACCGCGACAACTTCAACGACATCATGAAGTCCATCGGCCCGCGCCTCGCCCTGCGCGCGGACAACCGCCTTGCGGGCGATGGCGAGAAGATGAACGTCGAGCTGACGTTCGCGAATCTCGACGACTTCAGCCCGATCAACGTCCTCAAGCAGGTTGAGCCTCTGAGGAAGCTCTTCGAGGCGCGCACGCGACTCGCAGACCTCCTCGCCAAGCTCGACGGCAACGACGCGCTCGACGCCCTGTTGCAGGACGTGGTGAAGAACACCGACGGCATGCAGGAGATCAAATCCGCGACGGGAGGTAATGGCAATGGCGAAAAAGGATGACAAGCAACCCGAAACGCAGGCGCAGGGCGGCGGGGCCGCCGAGGTCAGCCTGCTCGACACCATCATCGTGAAGGGCCGGATGGCGCGCGACGACGAGCAGCGCCCGCACGCGCGCGACCTCATCGGCGAGTTCGTCTCGCAGGTGCTCGACTCCTCCATCGCGGTCGGCGAGGACACGGTGGCGATGATCAACAAGCGCATCGCCCAGATAGACCAGATGCTCACCGACCAGTTGAACGAGATCATGCACGACCCGGACTTCCAGCGCCTCGAAGCCTCCTGGCGCGGCCTGCACTACCTCGTCTCCAACACCGAGACCTCGACGACCCTCAAGCTCCGGTTGCTGAACGCGACGAAGGCGGAGGTGCTCTCAGACCTGGAGAAGGCCGTCGAGTTCGACCAGAGCGTGCAGTTCAAGCAGCTCTACGAGGAGGAGTACGGAACCTTCGGCGGCCACCCCTACAGCGTGCTCATCGGCGACTACGAGTTCGGGCGACACCCGCAGGACATGGGCTGGCTGAAGCAGATGTCTTCGGTCGCCGCCGCCGCGCACGCGCCGTTCATCGCCGCGGCCAGCCCGAAGCTCTTCGACATGGACAGCTTCACGGAGCTGGGCAATCCGCGCGACCTGGCGAAAATCTTCGAGAGCACGGAGCTGGTCGAGTGGCGAAGCTTCCGCGAGGCCGAGGACTCGCGCTACGTCGCGCTCACCCTCCCGCACATACTCCTGCGACTCCCCTACGGGCCGGACACGAAGCCGGTCGAGGAGTTCGACTTCCGCGAGGACGTTGACGGGCGCGACCACTCGAAATATCTGTGGGGCAACGCCGCCTACGCGATGGGCGTGCGCATCACGAACGCGTTCGCGCAGTACAAGTGGACGGCGGCCATCCGCGGCGTCGAGGGCGGCGGCATCGTTGAGGGGTTGCCGACCCACACCTTCCGCACCGACGAGGGCGACATCGCCCTGAAGTGCCCGACCGAGATCGCCATCACCGACCGCCGCGAGAAGGAGCTGAACGACCTCGGCTTCGTCTCCTTAGTCCACTGCAAGAACACGGACTACGCGGCCTTCTTCGGCGGGCAGACCGCGCAGAAGCCGAAGGTCTATAACACGCCGCAGGCGACCGCCAACGCGCGCGTCTCCTCGCAGCTCCCCTACCTCCTCGCCGCCTCGCGCTTCGCCCACTACATCAAGGCGATCATGCGCGACAAGATCGGCAGCTTCATGACGCGCGACAACGTCGAGAAGTATCTCAACACGTGGATCGCCAACTACGTCCTGCTGAACGACAACGCCTCGCAGGCGTCGAAGGCGTCCTACCCGTTGAGGGAGGCGCGCATTGACGTGCACGACATGCCGGGCAAGCCGGGCTGCTACAGGGCGACCGTCTTCCTGAGGCCGCACTTCCAGTTGGAAGAGCTGACGGCCTCGATCCGGCTCGTCGCGGAGCTGCCGCCGCCCGCCGCCTAACGCTGGATTGCGGATTGCGGTTTGCGGATTTGACGGAACATGAGAGCCGTGCCGTTCAAATCTGCAATCCGCAATCCGCAAGGTCTCAACTTTTGAAAGACTAGAAGAAGGAGCGAAGAACGATGGACGTTTTAATCATGGACATGGGGAGCACTGTGACGGGCGAGTCCAGCCTGACCGACTACGCGGGCAAGCTCGAACTGCTCTCGTTCAGCCACGGCGTCGCCATGCAGATCACGGGCGACCTTAGCAACACCGAGCGCACGTCGGGCAAGCCGAACCACCAGGACATGACGGTGACGAAGTACCTCGACGCGGCCTCGCCGGTCTTGAACCAGAGCTGCTGTCAGGGCACGGCCTTCCCGCAGGTGGACGTCATCATCGGGCGCAACGACAGCGGCAAGGTGATCGAGCTGATGCGCTACACGATGAAGAACTGCCTGATCTCGTCGGTCTCCATCGGCGGCGGGGGCGGCGACAAGCCCGTCGAGACCTTGACACTCAACTACAACCAGCTCACTTGGAAGTTCACTTCGCAGAAGCCTGAAGTGGGCGTCAAAGGGGTGGTTGACGGGAAGTGGGATTTGGCGAAGAACGCGGCGGCCTAAGGCCGTCTCGCGCGACCGCGCCCGAATCCCATGCGTGACCCGAAACCCATCGAAGGCGGTCGCGCCCTCCTCTTCGAGCGGCTGACGGACGAAAGTCCGCGCTCGCTCGAAGGGGAGGCGCGCCCCTTCCGCGTCCACGAGCGCGAAGAGCTGAAGGAGTCGGTGCGGCGGGAACTGGCGCGGCTTTTGAACACGCGCTGCTCAGTCCCGTCGCACCTCCTCGGCTCCGAGGAGAGGACTGTCCTCGACTACGGCATCCCGGACTTCTCGGCGCTCTCGGCGCTTTCGGGCGACGACCAGAACCGGCTCGCTTCGATAGTCGCGCAGACGGTCGCGGCCTTCGAGCCGCGCCTGCGCGACGTGCGCGTCCGCGTCGAGCGCGTGCGCTCGGACGACCGCGCGCTGGTCTTGAGAGTCGAGGCCGCGCTCGCCGTGGGCACGCACGCCGAGCCGGTCTCTTTCCCCGTGCTCGTGCGGACGAAGACGGGCGAGACGGAAGTGAGCGAGAACGAGGGGCATGAAGACGAGCCAGCATGAAGACCTGCTGCGTTACTACAAGGACGAGCTGACCTACCTGCGGCGGATGGGCGGCGAGTTCGCCGCGCTCTACCCGCGCGTGGCCGCGCGCCTCGAGCTGGGCCGCGACGAGTGCGCCGACCCGCAGGTCGAGCGCCTGCTGGAGTCCTTCGCCTTCCTCACCGCGCGGCTGCAACGCGACCTCGACGGCGAGCTGCCGGAAATCACGACGGCCCTGCTCGGCGTCCTCTACCCGCAGCTCGTCAACCCCGTCCCGCCGATGTCGGTCGCGCGCTTCGACGTTGACCCCGAACAGGGGAAGCTCACGACGGGCTTCCGCGTTGAGAGGCACACGCCGCTCTTCGCCTACACGACCGAGGGGCACACGTGCCGCTTCCGCACCTGCTACCCCGTCACGCTCTGGCCGCTCGCCGTCGAGGACGCGGCCTTCGAGGACACGGGGCAGTTCGACTTCCTCGACTCGATGACGAACGTCTCCGCCGTGCTCCGCCTCAAGCTGAAAGTTTTGGGCGGCGCGCTCGCCGACCTCGAACTCAAGCGGCTGCGCTTCTACCTGTCGGGCGACACGGCGCTGGCGGCCACGCTCTACGAACTCCTGTTCTCGCACGTCCGCGGCGTGGCGCTGCTGCCCGAAGGCGAGGCGCAGCCCGTACACCTGCCGCCCGGCTCCATCCTCCCCGTCGGCTTCCGCGACGAAGAGGACGTGCTGCCGTACCCGGCGCAGTCGCATCCGGGCTACCGCCTGCTGCAAGAGTATTTCGCGTTCCCCGAAAAGTTTCACTTCTTCGACCTCGACCACCTCGACGCGCATCGCCGCGGCTCGACGCTCGACATACTCTTCCTGCTCGACCGCATGCCCGCCGAGTACCTCTCCGTCAGCCGCGAGACGTTCAGCTTGGGCTGCACGCCGGTCGTCAACCTCTTCCGCAAGACGACCGAGCCGATCAGGCTCGACCACCGCAGCCACGAGTACCGCCTCGTCCCCGACAAGCGGCGCGAGCGGACGACCGAGGTGCACTCGGTTCTGTCGGTCTCGGCCACGTCCGCGGCGGACGAGCGCACGCGCTACTTCGAGCCGTTCTACTCCTACAACCACGCGCTCGACGGCGCGGAGCACAAGGCCTTCTGGCACGCGCGCCGCCAGCCTTCTTTGAACCGCGACATCCACGGCACGGAGGTCTTCCTCTCCTTCCTCGACCTCGACTTCCGTCCGACGCGCCCGCCCGCCGACACGGTTTACGCGCAAACGCTCTGCACGAACCGCGACCTCGCCACGCAGATACAGGCGGGCGCGGGCCTCCAGATCGAGGAGCAAGCTCCGCTCTTCGGCATCTCGTGCCTCGCGAAGCCGACCTCTCCGGCGCAGCCGCCCCTTCGCGGCGCGACGCTCTGGCGTCTGGTCTCGCACCTCAGCTTGAACCACCTCTCGCTCTCCGAAGGGCACGACAGCCTCGCGGCCCTGCGCGAGATTCTCAAACTCTACAGCTCGACCGACCGCCCCTCCACCCAGCAGCAGATCATGGGGCTGACGCGTATGGAGTGCCGCAAGGTCGTCCGCCGCGTCGGCACTGAAGCGTGGCGTGGCTTCTGCCGCGGCGTCGAGATCACGCTTGAGTTCGACGAGGACAAGTACGTCGGCAGCGGCGCGTTCCTCCTGGGCGCGGTGCTCGACCGATTCTTGGCGCTCTACGCCTCGGTCAATTCGTTCACGCAACTGCGCATCAAGAGCCGGCAGCGCGAAGGAGTCTGGAAAGAGTGGCCGCCCGCGGCTGGGGAAAAGATCATCCTGTAGAGGATTGGCTCTACGAGGAGCCTTACCGCTTCGACTTCTTCCAGGCGGTGAGACTCCTTGAGATGGCCGACTCTACGTCAGCGCCCGTCGGCGAGGGGGCGGAGCCTGCGCGCGAGGCCGTGCGCTTCAAGTCGGCGGTGGGCCTGGCGTTCGCCGCGAGCGACGTGGCCGACGTAAGACCCCCGACGGGCACGGGCGGCGCGGCTGAGATGACCGTCAACTTCATGGGACTCGCCGGCGCGATGGGGCCGCTGCACATGCCCTCGACCGAACTCATCGTCGAGCGCGCGTGGCGCAGGGACACTTCCCTGCGCGACTTCCTCGACATCTTCAACCACCGCCTCGTCTCGCTCCTCTACCGCATACGCAAGCAGCACCGCGTCGGACTCGACGGCGCGCCGCCGGGCGAAGACCACGCCTCGTCGCATCTCTACTCTGTCGTCGGGCTGGGGACGCCGAACACGCGCGGGCGCATGCAGGTTAAAGACCGCGCGCTACTTTTCTACGCGGGCCTGCTTGGACAGCAGCCGCGCTCGATGGCCGGGCTGGAGCGCTTACTCGCCGACTACTTCGGCGCGCCCGCGCGCGGTCTCCCCTTCAGCGGGCGCTGGCACGAACTGGAGGAGGGCCAGCGGACTGTGCTCGGCGAGCGGGGCCGCAACCGCGCGCTCGGCGTGGACGCGACCGCCGGCACGCGCGTCTGGGATCAGCAGGGCGCGTTCGAGGTCGTCTTAGGCCCGCTCACCTTCGAGCAGTTCCAGGACTTTCTCCCCACCGGCTGGGCCTTCCGTCCGCTGTGCGACCTCGCGCGCTTCTACGTCGGCGACGAATTGGACTTCGCGTTCCGCCTGACGCTGAAGGCTTCGGAGATTCCCCCGACGCGCCTGGGCGAGCGCGGCGGCGCGCGGCTCGGCTGGACTTCGTGGCTGAAGACGGAGGAGTGGCCGGATGACGACTCGCAGGTCTCGGTCTCGCCCGACTCCCTGCGCGCGTTCGCGGGCGCTGTTGACATCCCTTACTTCGGCCTGCCGCCCGACAAGCTGGCGGAGCTGGTCGGCAGGATGAGCGTCAGGCGTCTCAAGGAGAACAGCTTCGTCGTCCGGCAGGGCGACGCGGGCGACTCGATGTTCGTCATCCGCCGCGGCTCGGCGCGCGTCATCCGCCGCGAGGAGGACGGCAGGGAGTCCTACCTCGCCACGCTGCGCGAGGGCGACTACTTCGGCGAGATGGCCCTCATCATGGGGCGCGCGCGGACGGCGACCATCGTCACTCTGGAAGAGTGCGAGATACTCGAACTCAAGAAGCAAGACCTCGACGAGTTCACCGCGTGCTACCCCCGCTTCGCCGCGACGCTGCGCGTCTTCGCCGAGGCGCGTCTGAAGAAGAGCAAGAGGTGAGGAAGACGAAAGCAGTGACGAGCGACAAGTGACGAGTGACAAGCAAAGGCTTGCCTTAACTCGTCACTCGTCACTTGTCGCTCGTCACTGCCTTTGAACTTATGAGCGCCACATACAAGCAGGACACTCTGAAGCTACAGGTCACGACGCCGCTCGGCGCGGACAAGGTGCTCGTGCGCGCCTTCGGTGGCGAAGAGCAGGTGTCGGGGCTGTTCCACTACTCGCTCGAACTCGTCTCCGAGGACAAGGGCCTCGACTTCGGCGCGGTCGTCGGCAAGGGCGCGACCGTCACGCTCAACTTAAACGACGGCACGAAGCACTACTTCCACGGCGTCGTCGCGCGCTTCATGCAGGAGGACTCAAGCGAGCGCCTGACGACCTACCACGCGGAACTCCGGCCCTGGCTCTGGCAACTGACGCTCACCGCCGACTGCCGCATCTACCAGAACAAGACCGCGCCCGACATCATCACGGGCCTCTTCGACGAGCTGGGATTCAAGGACTACAAGAACTCTCTGACCAAGACCTACGCGGCGCGCGACTACTGCGTGCAGTACAACGAGACGGCCTTCAACTTCGTCTCGCGGCTGATGGAGGATGAGGGCATCTTCTACTTCTTCGAGCACGAGGACGGCAAGCACACGCTGGTGCTCGCCGACGACGCGAGCGCGCACCAGGCGTGCCCCGGCCTCGACGCGGGCGCGCGCTACCGCGCCTCGGCCATCGAGCACACGGACGATCACGCCGTCACGCGCTGCCGCTTCGAGCAGCAGGTCGTCACCGGCAAGTTCGCGCACGACGACTTCAACTTCGAGACACCCTCGACCGACCTCAAGGTGGAGGCCGCGGGCGAGTCGGGCGACATGCGCGTCTATGAATATCCGGGCGGCTTCCTCAAGACCGACGCGGGCGAGTCGCGCGCCAACCTGCGCCTGGAGTCGCACGAGCACCCGAAGAAGACCTTGCGCGGCGAGGGCCACGTCCGCGCCTTCGCCGCCGGCTACAAGTTCGACCTCAAAGGCCACTACCGCGACGACGCCAACTCGACTTACGTCCTGCGCTCGGTCTCGCACGCCGCAACGCAGGAGCGCTACACCAACTCCTTCGAGGCCTACCCCCTGGACTTGCCCTTCCGCCCGTCGCGCACAACCCCGCGCCCCATCATCGCGGGCGTGCAGACGGCGATTGTCGTGGGCAAGTCGGGCGAGGAGATTTGGACGGACAAGTACGGGCGCGTCAAGGTGCAGTTCCACTGGGATCAGAAGGGGACGAACGACGAGAACTCTTCGTGCTGGATTCGCGTGGATCAGGGCTGGGCGGGCAAAGCTTGGGGCGGCATCTTCCTGCCGCGCACGGGGCAGGAGGTCGTCGTCAGCTTCGAGGAGGGCGACCCCGACCGCCCGCTCGTCACCGGCGCGGTCTATAACGCCGAGCAGGTCGTCCCCTACACGCTTCCCGACGAGCAGACCAAGAGCACCGTCAAGACCAACACGTCGAAGGGCGGCGCTGGCTCGAACGAAATCCGCTTCGAGGACAAGAAGGACTCCGAGGAGGTTTACCTCCACGCGCAGAAGGATCACAACATCGTCGTCGAAAACGACCGCACGAAGAAGGTCTTGAACAAGGAGACCAACACCATCAAGAGCGACCGCTCGACGACCATTCAAGAGGGCAACGACACCTACGTCGTCGCCAAGGGCAACCGAACCTTCCAGGTGCAGACCGGCAACGAGACCTATGAGGTCAAGGGTACGCGCGACCTGACCGTCACCGGCAACGAGACGCACACCGACAAAGCCGACTACACGCAGAAGGTGACGGGGAACTACACGCTCGAAGTCACGGGCAACTACGAGCTGAAGGTGACGGGCAACGTGACCATCAACGTCACCGGCTCGGCCACGGTCAAGTCAACGGGCGCGATGTCGCACGAGACGCAGGCCGCGATGAGCAACAAGGGCTTGAGCGTCGCCAACGAGGCGCAGACCTCTCTGACCAACAAGGGACTCTCGATTACGAACGAGGCGCAGACGGCCATCACCAACAAGGGAGCCGCCACGAACACGGTCGAAAGCTCCGGCATCACGCAGATCAAAGGATCGCTGGTGAAGATCAACTGAAGCGCCGGAACAGACCGACCGGATTCGAGCGCGCTACCGAAGAGCGATGTCGAAAGTCAAAGAACAAGTCGGGCGGGACGGGGAAGGCGCGGCGGGCGGGCCGCAAGCGCCGGACGGCGAGGTCGTCATCCGCGGCGACGGAGGCCGGGTCGTGCAGAAGTCGAATTTCAAGGGCGGCGTGCTCGAAGGCGAGACGACGATGTTCGACGAGGACGGCGGGGTCGCGCAGCGCGTCAGTTTCCGCGCAGGGTTGATGGACGGCCCGATGGTCGCTTACGCGAAGGGGCGCGCGCTCGCCGTCTCGTCCTACAAGGCCGGCAAACTCGATGGCGAGTCGGTGACGCACGACGAGGAGGGCCGGGTCGTGATGCGTGCCTCTTACAAAGCGGGCAAGCTCGACGGCGACTCCATCTGGTACGACCGCGAGGGGCGCACCGTCAAGCGCTCGCAGTACCGCGCGGGTCGGCTCGAAGGCTTCTCGGTCGAGTATTACCCGACGGGGAAGGTTCACACGCGCGCGCAGTTCAAGGCCGACAAGCTCGAAGGCGAGTTCGTCGAGTTCGCAGAGGACGGCCACGTCAAGCAGCGCGTTCTTTACAAGGAAGGGAAGCCGCAGCCCGCGCCGCAGCCTTCGACCGCGCGACGTTGAGCGTCATGGCCGAAGACGCGAAGATTTAGAAGAGCGCGGGGGCGTGGGAGGTGATACAATGGCGATTCAGGTCTGCATGGGCGCGATGCTCCAGTGTAGCTTCGGGGTCGCGCCGAGCACACTGGTTGTCCTGCCGTCGAACCGCACGCTGACGCAGACGCCCGCGGCCACCATCATGGATCACGCGCCGCTCGTCAACATCATGCCCTTCGGCATGTGCTCGTCGCCGGCCAATCCCACGGTGGCGGCGGCGACCGCGGCGGCGCTCGGCGTCTTGACGCCGATGCCGTGCGTGCCTGCGACGGCCTCGCCGTGGATCGTCGGCGCTCCGACGGTGCTCATCGGCAACATGCCCGCGCTCGACAACAACTCGAAATTGATGTGCAACTGGGGCGGCGTGATTCAGGTAGTCAATCCGGGTCAGACCAAGTTGATGCTTCCTTGAGATGGTCAACCGCCGGGAGGTGAAAGATGACTTACGACTTTTCGTTCGACGGAAAATCTTTGTGGGGACTGTTAGCCGGCTCCTTCGTGCTGTGCGCCCTGCTCTTCTTCGTGGGCCTGCTGGTCGGCGTGGGCTGGAACGCGAAGCCCGCGGCGCACGCGACCGCGAAGGACGCGACGCGAGACGCGCAGGACGCCGCGCAAACCGCCGCGCAGCCGGCAGTGCAGCCCGTCGCGGCGCAGCCCGCGGCAATCACGTCCATGCCGCCGCGAGCTGCGTTGCCGCCGTCGCAGGAGCCTCCACTCTACGACGACCCCGCGAGGCAGGAGTACGCGGCCCGCGGCTACGGCCCCGCAAGTTACGGCCCGCGCGACTACGCGCCGCAGGCCGGCGGCCCGGCGGGTTACGGCTCGGCTGGCTACGGCTCGCAGCGTTATGCCGCGCCGCAGGGCATGACGGCGGCAGCGCCGGCGCAGTCTTCGGGTGCGCCCGCGCCCGGCACTTACGCGAGCGGCAGGCGTGAGGCCGAGAGGCTGAGCGCGCGAGCCGTTGACCCAGACCCGCGGCTCGTCGAGGAGGCCGACGACGCGGCTGTAGGAGCGTCGAGCGCGACGCCGCGAGCGGGCGCGAGCGCCTACTCCGTGCAGGTCGGCGCGTACCTCGAAGAGAGGGAGGCTCGCCGCCTGGCCGAAGAGTTGGAGAACAAGGGCTACACGCCGACCCTCTTCAGCGGCCTCGACGCAGAGGCGCGCAAGTGGTACGCCGTCCGCATCGGCTCCTATGCGAACACGAAGGACGCGGGCCAGGCGGCCAACAACTTCGAGCGGCAGGAGAGGCGGAAGACCGCCGTGCGCCCCGCCGGTTCGTTATGAGTTCGGCGCGCGGGAAGACGCGCGCGCCGAGAAATTGATACCCTTTCGCCGCGGGGCGTTGTACAATCCGCGTCAGCCGAAACCTCGCGAACCGTAGAAGCCACCAGCGTCAACTCTCTTGAGCCGGGAGGATTGGGTGATGAACAGGCCGCCGCAGACTCCTCGCCAGAACACCCCTGTCAAACAGCACGGGCACGCGCGCCGCGAAGGCTTTCCCATGCGCCAGGGCGCGCGCCAGTCGAATCCCGCCGCCGCGCCGCCGCGCGCGACACCGGCGAAGACGGCGCACGCCGCGCCCGTTCAAGCCCCGCCGCGCGCGACCGCCCAGGCCGTGCAGCCGAAAATTCACGGCGCTGCGGCGCGCGCCGACGCGGACTCGGGCGGCGCGTGCTCGCCCTGCGGGACGATTCAGGCCAACGTCATCGGCGGGACGCGCGCACTCTACAACCGCTTGGTCGCGCTGCACGCGGCGGCGCACCGCGAGGCCGCGTCGCGACAGCGCGCCGGCGTCCAGAGTCGCGCCGTCGCGGCGGGGGGGGCGGGCGGCACGCAGGCGGTTCAGTGCAAGAGCAGCTTCGGCGTGGACGCCTTCCGCGTCTCGCTCCAGCCGAAGGGCGGCGGGCAGCCGCTGCCCTCGGACGTGCGCGCGAAGATGGAGTCCGCCTTCGGCTCGGACTTCTCGGAAGTGCGCGTCCACGTCGGGCATGAGGCTTCGCGCATCGGGGCCATCGCCTACACCTGGGGATCGAACATACACTTCGCCCCCGGCCACTACAATCCGCACACGCTCCAGGGGCAGAAGATTCTCGGACACGAACTCTGGCACGTCGTGCAGCAGAAGTCGGGCCGCGTGCAGAACCCCTTCGGCAGCGGCGTGGCCGTCGTCCAGGATCACGCCCTCGAAGCCGAGGCCGACCGCATGGGTATCAAGGCGGCGTTGACGAGCGCCCCGCGCGACGCCTGCTGCGGCGAAGGGTAGATAGGTGCGAGGGCAATGAGTTCAAGAAAAGATATAATGGCGCAGGCGCGCGCCCGCCTCTTGCCGGGGCAACTCCCGCACAGACAGCCGCGCCCGCCGGGCGTCGCGCAGCCGAAAGCCGTCGCGCAACCGAAGGCCGCGCCGAGCCTACAAGGCACGCGGCGTCCGGTCGCGCCCCCGCCGTACCACCCACAGCCCGTCCCGAAAGTCTTACAGCCGAAGAAGCCTGTCGCCGCGCCGAGCGCCGCCCAGCCGAAAGCACAAAGGACACACACGCCCGCGCCGCAGGCCCCGCCCCATTACAGGCCGCAACCCGTCCCAAAAGTTCTACAGGCGAAGTCCGCGCGGGAACAGTCGCCGACGCCCGCGAGCCAGCCCCGCCGCGCGGCGGTCGCGCTGCCCGCGTACCGCCCGCAGCCCACGCCGAAGGTCTTGCAGCGGAAGGTATCCGTCGCAACCGCGCACGCGCGCCCTTCGCACATCCCCGCGTCAAACATCGCGCGAGGCCCGGCGACGCGCGCCAACGTCGCAGGCCGCAACGTCGGCGTCGTCCAGCGCCGCGGCTACGAAAACACGGCAATAGACGCCTTCATTAATGCAAACAAAGGCAAGGACGAGTTTCAAAAGGAAGTGCTGAACGAAGACGGCCAGACGGTCAAGATATTAGACGTAAATGCAATCACCGAGAGCTTCAAGGCTTCGCACCAATACCACGACAGGTCTGACCTCAAGTATCTGCGCAAAACCGTCAGCGGTCACAGGTCTCTGCTCAAACCGTACCCGACCCGGATTACATACCCTCTGACCGACGGCTTCAACAACCACGTCCTCGGCAAAGACGCGGGCGTCGGGTGGCACACGGAGAGTGCGCACGCGAACGGCACACTCGGCTACAGCTACGCCAACTGGGGATGGATTTCTCAGACCAAGAAGACGTACTGGGCTACCAGCCTCACGATCAAAGGGACGGACAAGACCGGCAACGACGGTAACGGCACTTTCTTCCCCGAAGGCATGACGATAGACGAGATAAGAAGCGAGGCGCTCTACGTAGCCAACAGCTATCCGAAGCACGGTCAGGTTGTCATCGGCAGGGGACAGAGCACCGGCATCGTGATCGAGTGCATCATCAGGGACGACAAGGTCGAGTCGGCATACCCTTACAAGCCGGGCTGGTGAAGACAAGGATGAACTCAAGCGGTCCGCACTGCCTTCGCGTAAGGGACACGAAACCTCATTCGGGGAACTCGGTGAACAGAGCGAAGAACGAGCCGCGGCGCTCAGTCGGCGTCCCTGCCAACGGCGCAGGGCGTCCGGCCCTTCCACGCCCGCACGCCGTTCAGCCGAAGCGCCCGGCCCCGCCGCACGCGCTCCCCGCGCCCGCCGCACCACACGCCTCAAGCACGCATCCCGTCCCCACAACCTTGCAGCCGAAAATAGTCGCCGCCACGAAGGGCCGCGGCCTTACGCCCCAAGGCCACTGCCCGCCGCGCCCTCAAGTCGCAACTACGGCCCCGCGCGCACAGTGCGCTCCGAATCCCTCAAGGCCGAACCACCCACAGCAGCCGCGCGCCGCCGCCCACACGCCCGCGTGCCATGCGCAACGCCCTCAGTCGCAGCCGCGTGTCGCGCAGCCGAAGATCGCTCAGAAGGTTGCGCAGCCGAATCAGTCCCGCTCCGGCGCGCAGGCCGTCCGCGCCTCTGTGCCACGCCGCGCGGTCGTGCAGAAGTTCGCATCGCGGGTCGTGCAGGCCGTCAAATTCTACCCGAATCTGCACCCCGGCGCGGTCGAGCGGATCGAGCCGTGCAGCCTCTTCCGCCTGGAGAATTTCACGGATCAGTACCGCTTGCGCAAGGCGGAGAGTCACGGCGTTTACGTCCCGAACCAACTCTACAACTTCGTGCGCACGGGCGACGGCGCGACGCTGCTGCACAACAGGTATCGCCATCCCTCGATTGCCGAGGGCCGCCAGGTGCTCTACGCGGGCGAAGCCTTCTTCAACAACGGCAGGCTCGAATGGTGGTCGAACGGTTCGGGCCATTACCAGCCCGACG
>QHXN01000090.1 GCA_003222975.1 Acidobacteriota bacterium
AATTGAAGCGGTTGGAGTTTCGCCCGCCCGACCCCAGTTGTAATCCCTATCTGGCCTTCTCGGCGATGCTGTTGGCGGGGTTGGACGGCATCCAGAACCGGATTGATCCAGGGGAGCCTTTGGACAAGGACATCTACGACCTAAGTCCGGAGCAGTTGAAGGGGGTGCCCTCTTTGCCCGGCTCGTTGGACGAGTCGTTGAGCGCGCTCGAATCAGACCACGAGTTTTTGTTGAAGGGGGACGTGTTCACGCCGCGTTTGATCGAGCGGTGGGTCGGGTACAAGCGGGAGAAGGAAATCCAGCCGCTGCGGATGCGCCCGCACCCGCTGGAGTTCGCTCTCTACTTCGACATCTAAAAGTCGAAGGGCAAAAGGGGAAACGGGGAAGAGGGGAAAGGGAAGGAAAGCAGTTCCTTTTCGCCTTTTCCCCGTTTCCCCTTTTGCCCCCGCTTCTCTTCCTGCCCGTCCCTGTTTTATGTTTGACTCACGTTGACCGAGCCGAACGAAAAAATCCGCGCGCTCGTGCGCGAGCTGCCCGACCCCGAAGGCGCGCGACTCTTCTACGAGCGCATCACGGCGGAGAGCGCGCGCGTGGCACGCGCCTTCGCGCGTGATGCGGGATTGCTGTCGGACGCTCTGGCACTGGCCGCGTGGAGTCCGCTGCTGGCGACGACGCTCGAACAGAACCCGGACTACCTCGCCTGGCTCGCGCGCGAGCGCGCCGCGGCGCGCGTCCGCGAGACCGAAGAGTTGGGCGAATCGCTCGCCCGCTTCGCGCTCACGCACTCGCAGTTCCCGCCACAGGCCATGCTCGCGCGCTTCCGACGCCGCGAGCTGCTGCGCGTCTGCCTGCACGACATACGCCGCACGACGACCATCGTCGAGACGACCGAGGAGTTGTCGAACCTGGCCGACGCCGTCCTGCGTTACGCGCTGGGACTGGCGCAGCAGGAGCTTGAAAATCTCTACGGCTCGCCGCAGTGTGAGGACGAGCGCGGGCGGACGGGTGCGTCGGGCGCGGCGGTGGTCGCGCTCGGCAAGCTCGGCTCGCGCGAGCTGAACTACTCGTCCGACATAGACCTCCTCTTCCTCTACTCCGACGACGGCGAGACGACGGGCGCGGGCGAGCGCGGCGCGGTCACGAACCGCGAATTCTTCTGCAAGCTCGCCGAGCGCGTCGCGCGCATCGCGGGCGGGCGCGCGGGCGAGGACGCGGCCTATCGCGTTGACCTGCGCCTCCGGCCCCACGGGCGCGACGGCGCGCTCGCCGTCTCCCTCCCGGAGGCCCTGCGCTACTACCGCGAGGCGGCGCACCCGTGGGAGCTTCAGGCGCTCATACGCGCGCGCGCCGCAGCCGGCTCACAGCCGCTCTTCGCGCGCTTCGCCGAAGCGGTGCGCCCGCGCGTCTATCGCCCCGAAGAGACGGTCGCGCGCGCGCTGGCGCACGTGCGCCTCGCCAAGCAGAAGATAGACCGCTTCCACGCCGAAGAGTCGCGCGGCTTCGACGCCAAGCTCGGTCGCGGCGGTATACGCGAGGTCGAGTTCATCGCGCAGGCCCTACAGCTCGCGCACGGCGGGCGCGACCCCTGGCTGCAAGAAGCCCACACGCTCATCAGTCTGGGTCGCCTCGCCGACCGCCGTCTCATCACGGAGCGCGAGCGCGGCGAGCTTTCCGACGCCTACACGTTCCTCCGCACGGTCGAGCACCGCGCGCAGATGGAACACGGCCTACAGACGCACGCCGTCCCCGAAGACGCCGCGCGCCGCGCGCTGCTCGCACGCCGCATGCACTTCGTCGGCCCGCGCTCGCTCGAAGATTTCGACGCCGCGCTCCGACTGCACACGTCGAACGTCGCGCGCGCCTACCGCCGCGTCTTCGGCAGTTCCGACGACGAAGCTCTTGAAGAGACGGAGACGAACGGCACGCGCCGACGTGCGAGCGCGCCCGCATACGCCGCAGGCGACGGCCCAACTCTGGCGGCGGAAGAGGCGTCAGAAGCGTCAGGTGTCGCGCCGCGCGCGGCGGAAACACGGGGCGACGGCGCCGCGACTTCCACGCAGGGCGGCGTCGCGCAGGAGCCGCGGGCCGAAGCGGAGGCCGCATCCGTCATCGCCGCGGCGGGCGTCTTCGCGCGCCACATCGTTGGCGACGCGGCGCGCGGGGGCGGGATAAGCGGAGAAGGAGTCGAAGGAGGAATCGGTGGGGTAATTGGAGGAGGAATCGAAGTCGAAAGCCTCGCGCGTGAGTTGCGCGAGGGGGCGGCGCGCTCGCTCAACCCGCGGCGGGCGCTCGCGCTGTTGGCGCGCGTCGCCGCGTCGCTCGAAAAGTCGGGCGAGCGCGTGGAGCTATCCGCCGGAGCCTTGTGCGAACTCGTGCGACTCTGTGGCGCGTCCGAGTTCTTCGGCGAGATGTTGACGAGCAAGCCCTCGCTCATCCCGTCGGTCGCCACGCCCGCCGCCGCGGTCGCCGCGCGCGACCACCGGACGCTCCTGCGCGCGGCGGTTGACGCCGCACAAAATTTTGGCGCGGAACTCTCGGCGCTCAGGCGCGCGTGGACTCACCTGCTCGTCGAGATAGGCGCGCGCGACGTGGCCGGCGACCTCGCGCCGGGCGAGTCGAACGCGCTCCAGACATCGCTCGCCGCCGCCGCCATAAACGTCGCGCTGCTCGTCGCCCGTCGCGAGACGGCCCGCCGCTTCGGTCGCCTCGCCGCAGGCCCGCGCCTCGCCGCGCTCGGCCTCGGAAGGTTGGGGAGCGGCGGCATGGACTACGGCTCAGACCTCGACCTCATACTCGTCTATGACCCCGCCGCCGTGTCGCCCGTCGCAGGCTTGACGCACGAGCAGGCATACGCGCGGCTCGTCGAGCTTCTCGTCGTCGCGCTCTCAAACCTCACGCGCGACGGACACCTCTACCGCGTTGATCTGCGCCTGCGGCCCGACGGCAGGAACGGCGCTCTCGCCTCCTCGTCGCACGCATTCGTCAACTACCTGCGCGAGCGCGCCGACGTTTGGGAGTGGCTCGCATACGTGAAGCTGCGCGCCGTGGCGGGCGACCTGGAGTTCGGGCGCGATGTGGAGCGGCGGGCACGCGCCGCCGTCCACGAGGCCGCGCGCGCCTCTGACGCCGAGCGCCTGCGCGCCGAGACGCGCCGCGTGCGCGAGCGCCTCGAGCGCGAGCGCGCGGGCCACGGCGCGACGCACGCCACCGGCAACGTGACGCGCGCGACCGACATCAAGTACGGGCCGGGCGGCATGCTCGACGTGTACTTCGCCGTCCGCTACCTCCAACTGCGCGACCGCCTCCCCGACCGCGAGGACGAGCGCTCGACCCGCGCCTCGCTCCTGCGCCTGCGCGACGACGGCTCGATCAGCGCTGAAGACTTCGACGCCCTCCGCGAAGGCTACGCGCTCCTGCGCAAACTCGACCACAACCTGCGCCTCCTCGCGGGCCGCTCCACCCGCCTGCCCGCCGCGCAAGACCACCCCATCCTCGGCGACCTCGCGCGCCGCGCGGGCTACCCTTCCGCCGCCGCGCTCACGACGGAACTCGCCGCGCGCATGTCAGCCGTCCGCGACGCCTACGACCGGATTACGACGGGAAAGTAAAGGGTGACAAGCCCTCGTTGTTGGGTTCGGACTGGTGGCCGGTGTTGGCCGACAGGTTTATCCAGCGCACCCTCTCGTCGCCGAACGCTTCGACCACCGCCCCGGAGCCATCCGTGCAGCCGTCGCCGACGACCAGCACCTCGAAGTCTGGAACGTCTGCCGCAGGGCACTCCCGACGGAGTAGGGCAGGACGCTACTCCAGTTGTAAGTGGGGATGATGACGGTTACACGCGGCATAACTTATAAACCGTGCGGTGCGGTACAACTACATTGCAGGCGGCGACCCGGCGTTCACTTCACCGCACGGCGGGGCTGCCTTTGGCGCATCAGTCGCTCGATGACGGCGTCCACCCTTTCGTTGAAGGCCGCCCTGCTGAACTTGGCGCTGGACAAAACCGCCTGCCGACTCATTCGCATCAGCAGGCTCGGGTCTTCAATCAGGCGCACGGTCTGGCGCGCGAGGGCCGCGGGTTCGTCCCAGAGAAAACCGTCAGCCGCGTGGGTGACGATCTCCCTCTGGCCGCCCGAGTTGATGACGACCGGCACCGCGCCAGCCGACATGGCCTCGACCGTCGTGACGCCGAAGTGCTCTTGCAGGAGCGGGTGCTCGCGTGCCGGGAAGCCGTGGCCGGTGGCGTGCCAGTACAGAGACGCGTGGCGGTACAGGTCGCGCAAGGCGTCGAGGCCGGCGTCGAAGTGGAAAAAGACGGGGAGACCACGGGCGGCGTTTTTAAGACGTTCGGCGAGCGCCCGCGACCCCGCGTCCCGCGCCGCGCTGCCGGCGAAGTGCAACTGCCAGCCGTCCCTCTGGATGTCGGTCAGCCGGCTGAACGCGTCCAGCAGAACGTCCTGCCGTTTGTAGAGATCGCCCGCGTCGCCGGCGAGGAAGCGTCCCACGTTGAGGATGATTTTCCCCTTCTCGGCGGGCGGCCCCATGCTGTCGCAGACGGAGTAAACGACTTCGGCAGGCAGGCCCCACATCTTCTCGACCCACTCGGCTGTGAAACGTGAGTTCGCGGTGATGGCCGAGTAGGAACTGATGAAGTCGGAGACGCGGCAGCCCAGCACGCGCTCCGCCACCCGATCCACGAACGAACGGTAGGCCCGCCGCGGAAGATTCCAGGATGATGTCGGGTGCGTGTAAGGGAACATGCACATGTATATGCCGCGCGGAGCCGGGCAGGGCAGGTTGCTGCAATGAGAGTTGTTGATGAATACGTCGAGCTTGAAGGACTTGATCCGCAGGCAGTGCTCGAACGACGTGGACAGAGCGTCCCACCTGGCGCTCCGCGGGCGTGCGGCGCGGCGGCGCTCCTTGTTAAGAATGACGAAGCTCACCCGGCTGAGGTCAACGCCGAAATAACTTTCCAGCGCGGCCACGTCGGGCGGCTCTTTGACGAAGAGCCACACGCGGTGGCTCCGGCTCAAGTGCTCGGCCAGCGCGAGCGTCCTCTTCTCGCCTCCCCCCTTGGCCTGCATGTGCAGGTTGTAGATTCCGATCTTGATTTTCATACGGTCAGGCGTCGCGCGTCGCGCCCGCGCGCTCCTCGTACCAGCAGCGCGTGCAGAAGCGGTGGCGTGAGGCGCGCTCGGCGGGCGTGAAGTCGGCGGAGTCGGGCAGGCGGCGCGCGACCTCGCGCTCTTCTTCGCTCAGTTCGTACCAGGCTTTCAGTGTGCCTTCGCCGCAGCGCGGGCAGCGCCCCTCGCCCTGCGTGCTCGTCGTGTAGTCGCCGCCGTCCATCTCGTCCCTCAGGTCTGACAGTGAAAGTCTCCGGCGCGCGCCGCTCGAATTTGAGAAAGGCGGCGCGGGCGGGTTAGTATCAACGCAGTCTTTAGCACACCCCGACGCGAAAGAGAAAGCCCCCAACGGGCATGACTTTGAAGGCTCGCCCTCTTTCGACCGGCAAATTTTAAGGGGGCGGCGGGCAAACCGCGACGGGCGGCGCGGGCATCAATAACTCGTCACGGTTTACGGTTCACGGGTTCAAGGCTTCTATGTTTGCAATCAGGGCTGCTTTCGACGAGCGGGTGGAGTGGAGGACGAGCGCCGAGCGGGCGCGGGAGTTCTTCAACGATCTCAGGAATTACGCCGAGCTGATGCCGGGCGTCGAGCGGATCACGGCGGACGCCGTGGGCGTGGCGCGCTGGCTCATACGCGCGGAGGTTCCCGTCGTCGGCTCGATCCGGCAGGCGTTCAGCGTCTTCCAGTCCGTGAACGAGCCGTCGCGCATCGAGTGGTCGCCCGCCGCGGGCGAGAGCAAAAACTTCCTGCGCTACTCGGCCACCTTCGAGGAGCGCGGCGCGACCACCCTCATCCGCGTCGCGCAGCGCGTCGAGCTGCGCCGGCAGTCGGCGCGCGAGCTGCACACGCTCGCCGCCCTCGCCGGCGAAGGCCGCCTCAGCGCCGCGCTCCAGAAGGGCGTCGCCGAGATGCTGCACGCCTTCCTCAAGCGCGCCCGCGCGCGGTTAGAGAAATAGTTCAAAGTCCACGCACATATCCAACATCTTCACATCAACGTTAACGGGCGGGGGAGGAATTACCACGGAGGCACAGAGGATGAAAAACTCTGTGCCGTCTCCGTGCCCTCTGTGCCTCCGCGGTTGATAAACTGCTCAACATACTCAACCGGAATCCTAAAAACGGAAGCCGACGCCCGCGCTGAACTGGAAGTTGTGCCGCGTCTCGGCGGGAAGGTCGAAGGCTGTGGCCGGGTCGAGCGTCGCCTGCGAGCGCCGCTGGCCGTAGCGGATGATCGTGTCGCCGAAGTCGAAGCGCGTGATGAGGCGGCGCGAGGGGTAGAACTCCAGGACGCCGCCCGCGTCCGTCGAGAAGTAGGTCTTGCGCCTGTTCTCGAAGAGAGGGATGACGAACTGCTGGCCGCCGAAGGTGACGGTCTGCGTGCCGACGAGCGCGGGGACGCCGCCGAAGGTGACGAAGCCGGGCCGCGCCTTCGCGAAGACGCCGAAGCGCTCGAACCGGCGGCCCGCCTTGAGGCCGAACTGCATCTGCGCCGGTTGGCCGCCCGTCGCGCCGTCCGAGAACCGGAGTCGCCTGTAGATGTCGCCCGCGGCCTCCAGTGCGAGGCTGGCGTTCAGGTTGTATGTGACGCGCGCGCCGAAGCCGACGGCGTCCTGCGTCCCCGCGAAGTCCGGCGACCTGACGGAGAGTGAAGAGAACTCCGCGCCGACCTCGAACTTCGGCGCGTCCCGCCCCTGCGCGCGCGCCCCGGCGGAGAAGAGGAGCAGGGCCGAGGCGGACGCGTTCAACAGGAAGAGACTCCGGCGTCGCATGAAGAGACTGTGACATTGCATGCGTATGTTTCTCCTTCGTCGGTCTGTTGTGGCCTGATTCGGGAAGCGCGCCGCTCGGCGCGCACGGGTAGCCGGGCGGCGGGCCGGCTGCTTGAGCCGACGGCTGCCGTCAGGGGACGAGAGTTTCGCCGGGCGCGCGGAAAGTCGCGCGGGCCGGCCCATGTCTCGCCGCTACTTTTTCGGGAAGAGGTATTCGACGCTGTCGGCAGCGCCGATGATGACGCGCATGTGTCTGCGCGGCGGGGGCGACGGGGCGTTGGCGGGCGGCGGCGACGGGGCGCTGAACTCGCCCTGAGTCTGCCGCTGCTTCATGCGGCGCACGGCCACGCCGTACTGTGAGGCCGCCTGCTTCGACTCGTCGGCGCGCGCGGGCGTCTGGTCGAAGAGGTCGAACTGGTAGTCCGCGTCGCGCAGAACCCAGACGTTCCAGTTGCCGCCCGTGCCGACGACGGGCAGCGCCGACTCCCACTCGTAAGTAACGCCGTCCCAGTCGAAAGAGATCGTGTTGTGCTTCACCACGCCGACCTTGCGGAAGTCGTAGCCGGGGCGCGGGACGAGCGAGAAGACGAAGCGCCCGCGTTCGGGCAGGGCGAACCAGACTAGCGCGCCCGCGCAGCCGCTCGTCGTGCGATAGACGGTCTCGCCGCCCACGCGCAGCTTGTAGTTGGTGACTTTCAACTGCACGTCTTCGAGCGTGAGGTCGCGCGGCGCGCGGTCGCTCACGGCCTCCTGCAAGCCTGGGTCGCTGAGCGAGACCGTGATCACGTCAACGATCTTCGCGCCCGTGCGCTGGCTCTGTAGCACGTCGAGCGTGAAGGTGTCGCCGTCGCCGATGAGCTGCGGCGTGGAGTTGAAGGCCGAAGGGTTGTAGCTCGGATGAAGCCTGCGCTTCTGGAAGACGGGGCGCGCGCTCAGCTCCTGCAAATACTCCTCGCTCAGCGGGCGCACCGTGACGCGGAACTGCCGCGTGGCCGGGACAAGCTCGACCAGCAGCTCGTAGCCGAAGAACAGCTCGTTTTTGGCGTCCACGAAGATGCGGTGGATGAGGTTCGCTTTGTCCTCCGACTCCACGAGGTTGCTCGTCGCGTCCTGCGAGGTCGCCGGCACGGACTCCGTGCGGATTTGGACGAACGCGCCGCTCTGCATCGGCACGAGGAGCTGCGACTTGCCGTCCTGCGCTTCCGACACCTTCACCTTCGCGCCTGCCACAGTCGCCGCAGTCGCCGCGACGCAGAGGCACAGCAACGCGAGAAGAATAGACTTACCGCTCATCGGCTCTCCCTTTCTTCACGATCCTGATCTTCATCTCGTCGGCGGGCTGGAAGTCTTCCATGTCAACGCGCGTGAAGTAGCTCGCCGGCGCGTCCGCGCCCGCGGCCTTCAAACCACCCGCGCCCGTCGCGGCCAACGCTGCGCCTGGCCGTGCGCCCGCGCCGCGCGCGTCGCGCCGCCCCTTCCTTTCGACATAGACGACGCGCGTGACGACGCGCTCCCGCACGACGGGGACTTCGACGACCTTCACGCTCGGCGCGGCATTTGCCGTGTTCGACGTTTGTGACGCGACCGCCGTCGCCGACCGCGCGGGGCGCGTCGCCGTGTGGGCGGCGAAGGCAAGCAGCGAGAGCAAAGCGACGAGCGCGCACGCCGCCAGGGGGAGCGGCACGCGCAGCTCGGCCATCAGCGCGCGCCGCCAGAGCGGCGCGCGGCGCGCGCCGGTGCGGAACTCCGCGAGCAGGCGCACGCGCGCGTCGTGTGAGAGGCCGGGCGCTTCCCACGCGCGCAGGAGTTCGCGCAGCTCTTCGTCCGGCGTGTGGTCTTGCGCGTCGTCGCGCGTGGCGCGGCGGCGCAGGCGGAACGGCAGCAACCGCGTCTGTCTCTTCTCGTCGCTCATTTGCATGCCTTCTTCTCGGCGGAGGCTACTCCGCCGTCGCTTTTAAAGTAGAACGAAAGCGCGCGCCGCAGGCGGCGGCGCGCACGGTGCAGGCGCGACTTCACCGTGCCCACGTCCGCGCCGACTACCTCAGCCGTCTCCGCGAGCGTTAGCTCCTCGTACTCGACGAGCACGACGACCTCGCGCTGCAAGGCGGGGAGCGCCGCCACGGCCCTTCGCACCTCCTCGGACAACTCGGCGTCGAGGAGTTTGCTGAGCGGCCCCTCGCGCTCCGCCGCGGCAGGCTCGTCGTCGAGTTCTTCGACGGACCGCTCGCCGCCGTGCCGCCGCAGGTGCTTGGCCGCCAGGTTCCTGACCGCGGCGTAGAGGTATGTGCGAAGCGACGCGCGTGAGGGGTCGAAGCCCGAGGGCCTGCGGACGAGCGAGAGGAAGCAGTCGTGCGTTATCTCCTCGGCGACGGCGGCTGAGCCGAGCATGCGGTAGGCGAAGCGGAAGACCGTCGCGCGGTGCCGCTCGTAGAGCGCGAGGAAGGCGGCCTCGTCGCCGCGCGCAGCCCTTTGCAGAAGCTTCTCGTCCGTCATCCGAGACGGGGCACCGAAACCGCCCGGCCCGCCCTCCTTCAAGACTCGCCTTGCTGACTTTTGATTACCCGAAACGCGCGAAAGGATACGGCCACAGTGAAAGGGTAAAAGGGGAAGAGGATAAAAGGTAAAGAGGAAAAGCCGGTTATGATCTGTTCCCTTTCCCTTTTACCCTCTTCCCCTTTTACCCTTCATTCTTCCGCCATCACTCGCGGGCGCGCGTCGAGCGGGTGCGCCTGCTCGTATGCGTGCGCGAGGCGCAGTATGGTGGACTCGCCCCAGTGTCGGCCCATGAGCTGGAAGCCGACCGGCAGCCCCGCCGACGAGAGGCCGCAGGGGACGCTGACGCCGGGGACTCCCGCGAGGTTCGCCATGCAGGTGTAGATGTCCGAGAGGTACATCGAGAGCGGGTCGTCGGTCTTCTCGCCGAGGCGGAAGGCGGGCGTCGGAGTGGTCGGCGTCAGCACGGCGTCGCAAACGTCGAAGGCGTCGAGGAAGTCTTGCTGGATGAGCGTGCGAACCTTTTGCGCCTTGAGGTAGTAGGCGTCGTAGTAGCCGGAAGACAGGACGTATGTGCCGAGCATGATGCGGCGCTTGACCTCCGCGCCGAAGCCCTCGTCGCGCGTGCGCCGGTACATCTGGCGTAGGTCTTCCGGGTCTTCCGTGCGGTAGCCGTAGCGCACGCCGTCGTAGCGCGCGAGGTTCGACGACGCCTCGGCGGTGGCAATAATGTAATAGACGGCGATGCTGTATTTCGCGTGCGGCAGCGCAACGTCAACGATCTCGACCCCGAGTTCGCGGTAAGCCTCAATCGCCTCCTCGACGCGCGCGCGCACGTCCGCGTCCACGCCCTCGCCCAACAATTCGCGCGGCACGCCGACGCGCGCGCCGCGGATGTCGTCGGCGAGCTGCGCCGCGTAGTCGGGCACGCTCACGTCTGCCGTCGTCGCGTCGCGCTCGTCGCGCCCGGCGATTGTCTGAAGTACAACGGCGGCGTCCTTCACCGTCAGACCGAAGACACTCACCTGATCGAGCGACGAGCCGAAGGCGACGAGTCCGTAGCGCGAGACGCGACCGTATGTGGGCTTGACGCCGACGACGCCGCAAAGCGCCGCGGGCTGGCGAACCGACCCGCCCGTCTCCGAGCCGAGCGCCGCGGGCACGACGCGCGCCGCCACCGCCGCCGCCGACCCGCCCGAAGAGCCGCCCGGCACGCGCTCCGTGTCCCAGGGGTTACGCACGGGGCCGAAGGCCGAGTTCTCGTTCGACGAACCCATCGCGAACTCGTCGCAGTTGGTCTTGCCGACGATGACTGCGCCCGCCGCACGCAGGCGCTCGACGACCGTCGCGTCGTAAGGCGGATGGTAGCCCGCGAGTATGCGCGAGCCACACGTCGCCTGAAGGCCGCGCACGCAGATGTTGTCCTTGACGGCGATGGGAACTGCGCGCAGCAGCGACTCGGTGGCGGCGTTCTGACCTTGCACGATGCTGTCTGCCGCGCCGTCCGTGCCTGCCTCTCTGTCCAACTCTTCGGCGCGTCGGGTCGCGCCCGCGCGGTCTATTTGCAGGAAGGCGTTGAGCGTGTCGTTCAGGTTTTCGGCGGCGGCGAGCGAACGCACCGCGACGGCGCGCGCCGTCGTCTTGCCGCTTGAGAGTTCGGACGTGATGAGTTCGATGGTTTTTCCGGGAACTGTCATAGATGAGTTCTTCACGAATTATATCTCTTAGCGCCTCCAGCGCCTTCGCGTGAAAAGTTAATCTCACGCGAAGGCGCTGGAGGCGCTAAGCCGGACGCCGTCAAAAATTCTCTTTCTCCTCCGAGCTGGCGAGAACACGCGGCACGCGGAAGTGTCCGTGCGCGGGGTCAGGGGCCTGTTCGAGCGCGAGCGCCTGGCCGAGCGAGTCGCGCGCGCGGTCTTCGCGCGTGGCGGCGGTGCGCTCACCTTCGGGGGTGAGTCCGCCGGTGGCCGGCTCGACGCGGCTCGTGTCCAGCTCTTTCAACTGCTCGACGTAGGCGACGATTGAAGCGACCTGCGGCGCGAGCGTCCGCAGCTCTTCGTCCGTGATTTCGAGGTGCGCGAGGTCGGCAATCTTCTTGATGTCGGATTCTGTGATAGGCATAAAGACTCGTAAACCGTGAACCGTAAATCGTGACAGGAAAAAGCCGTGAACGGTGAACCGTAAACCGTGACGAGGGGGAAGCAGTTCTGACTTGTCACGGTTTACGGTTCACGGTTTACGACTCAGACAGCTTCCGGCGGCGAGGAGGAAGCGGCGGCGCAAGGTTTCGTCGCGGATGGCGGAGGCCGCTTCGTCGAGTTCGTGGGAGCGCAGTAGCGCGCTCTCCTCCTGAACGAGCCGCTCGTATTGCGACTGTCTCATGCGCGCGCGCTCGTCGTGGACGGTCTTGGGGTCAACGCGGAACTCGATGAAGGTGACGAGCGCCTGGCCGAGCAGCGAGTTGATGCGGAAGACGAGTTGCGGGCTGACCCCTTCGAGCTGTTTGCGCCAGGTCGCGTCGGGCACGGAGACGACGAGCGTCTTGCGGTGGAGGCGGAAGGGAACGGCACAGCCGCGCAAGCCCTCGCCCGCCGCGCGCCGCCACGCCGCGAACGCCGCGGCCTCCAAAACCTCTTCCGCCTCGCCCGCCGCGCGCAGAAGCTTCGGCAGCGCCTGAAACAAGTCGTCCATTTTTGATTTTTGATTTTTGATTTGCGATTCTAAGCTGTCGGCGGTCAGCATTCGGCGGTCAGCTTTTTGTCTTTAGCTGAATGCTGAGTGCTGACGGCTGACGGCGTAAATCAAAAATCGCAAATCAAAAATCTAAAATTTCACGGTGAGTGTAATGGAAAACGAGCAGGCGTCACAAGCGCGGGGCGGCGCGCGGGGCCGGGGCTTGGAGGCTCTAACTCCGCTCGTCCTGGCGTCGGCGAGTCCGCGTCGGGCGGAGATTCTGCGCGCGGTCGGCTGGCCCTTCGAGGCGTCCCCCGCCGGTGTGGACGAAACGCGGCGCGAGGGCGAAGCGCCCGAAGACTTCGTGCGTAGGCTCGCGCGCGAGAAGGCCGAGGCGGTCGCGCAGACGCGTCTGTTCGGCCTGGTGCTCGGCGCGGACACGACCGTCGTCGTGGGCAAAGAGGTTCTGGAGAAGCCGCGCGACGAGGAGGACGCGCGCCGCATGCTGCGGCTCCTGGGCGGGCGCTGGCACGAGGTCTTGACGGGCGTGGCGCTCGTGCAGGCCGAGTCGGCGCGCGCTGCCGTCGGCGTCGAGCGGACGCGCGTGCGCTTCGCCGAGATGTCGGAAGGTGAGATAGCCTGGCACGTCGAGACCGGCGACGTGCTCGACAAGGCCGGGGCCTACGCCGTGCAGGGGCGCGCGGCGCTCTTCATCGAGGGGATAGAGGGCGACTACTGGAACGTCGTCGGCCTGCCCGTGCGCCTCGTCTATGAACTGGCACGCGGGTTCGCGGACGAGACTTCGCGGGCGGCGGGTTGAGAACTGTAAAGATAGGAGAGGCACCGTCCCCGCGGACGCGAAAAGAGGCCGCCCCTTTGAACGGGGCGGCCTCTTTCGTTTCGACTTTAAAGTCCGAGCTTACTTCGCGCCGAGCAGCTTGTTGAGGCGTTCGGAGAGCACGGCGACCAGATCGCGATTCGGGTCTAGTCCGCCGATGGGCGTGCCGGAGATTTCGCCGTTGCGGTCGAGGATGACAATGGCCGGGAGCTGATCCGCGCCGGTCTGTTTGAAGAGCGCGCCGTCGGGGTCGCGCAGCACGGCGACCTTCAGCCCGTTCTTGTGCGCGAAGGCGCGGAGCTGCTCGTCGGTCGCGTAGGATTTCGACTTGGGCGAGTCGGAGTCAGTGCACACCCAGTAGATGCGCACGTTCTGCGGCCCGAAGTGGTCGGCCAACTCCTGAGTCTTCTGCGCCTGCGCCTTCGACAGCGAGCCGAGCGACGAAGAGCCGAAGGCGAGCACTACCACGTCGCCGCGCAGCATCTCCGAGGTGATCTCTCCGCCGTCCGTCGTGTGCAGCTTGAAGTCGAGCGGAGCGGACGCTGCACGCACAGCCGCCAGTGCCGCGCACGACAGCGCGAGCAGGAGGCCGAGCGCTAAACTGAAGGACGTGTGCCGTTGCCTGGATAACATTTTCAACTCCTTTGTGCCGCGCGCCGCCCTGGTCGCTGCCGGTCGAACCTTTCGACCTCTTTCGCGTCTGCCCGTGCTGGCGCGCGAGCAATCATGCCGGACTTTAGATGAGTGGTCAAATCGAATGGTTGGATTCAAAACACCCGCGGCCAACCAAAGCGGCGATGATCGTATGACGCCTTCGCCTCTTCTTGACCGTCCGGCGTCGCGCGAAGCTTTTGTCACATCCGCGCAAGCGAACCGCGAAGACGGGCGGCTAGCATTAAGCCTTCGACAATCCGTAAGTCATCATAAGGAGGACGAATCAGAATCATGGAGAAGAAGCTGGACGGAAAGAGGGTCGCCATCCTTGTCGCCGAAGGGTTCGAGCAGGTGGAGTTGACCGGGCCGAGGCAGGCTCTGGACGACGCGGGCGCGCAGACTCAGATCGTCTCGCCCGCGAAGGGCGAGGTCGAGGGCTGGAACCACTACGACAAGGGCGACAAGTTTAAAGTTGACGTGCCGCTCGCCGAGGCCGACCCGTCGGACTTCGACGCGCTGCTTTTGCCCGGCGGCGTCGCCAACCCCGACCAACTGCGTATGAAGCCGGAGGCCGTCGAGTTCGTCAAGGCGTTCGTCGCTGCGGGCAAGCCGGTCGCCTCGATCTGCCACGGCCCCTGGACGCTGATCGAGGCGGGCGCAGTCAAGGGTCGCACGCTGACCTCCTGGCCCTCGATCAAGACGGACTTAATCAACGCCGGGGCGCAGTGGGTTGACCGAGAGGTCGTCACGGACAACGGCCTCGTCACCAGCCGCAAGCCCGACGACATCCCCGCCTTCAACGAGAAGATGGTCGAGGAGTTCGCCGAAGGCGGGCACCGCGCGCAGAAGGCGACGGCGAAGAGTTAAGGCAAGGTAAAAGGCAAAAGAAGAAGAGGGCTGACAGCGTTGGTCTCGTCCGTCAACGACGAGAGACGCGCCGGCCCTCTTCCTCTTTTGCCTTTTACCTTTCAACGGTGGGCGCGGAGCCGAAGACCTCGCGGTGCAGCGCGACGTATTCGTCCCACGTGTCCATGTCGCGCGCGACGAAGGGCGACTCCACCGGCACGCGCAGAACCTCTTCGCGGTGCGCGTCGAAGAGCGCGCGCAAGCCCTTCTCCTGGACGAGACTCAGTAGCTCCTCGCGTAGCGCGAGATCAAACAGCACCGGGTGGCCGCCGCGCCCGCCCCACTCCGGCACGACGAGCCGCGCGCCCGTGCGCGCCCGCGCGGCGATCAAACTTCTGATCGCGGCGGGCGGCACGGCGGGCTGATCCACGAGCGCGACCAGCAACACGCACGCGCCCGCCGACACGGCCTCCACGCCCCGCGCGACCGACACACCCATCTCGCTCCCCGGCTCGTCGTTCGAGGCGAAGCGGACGAACGGCAGGTGCGCGAGCGCCGCGCGCACTTCTCCGGCGCGGTGGCCGATGACCACGATAATCTCCCCGACGCCCGCCGCGCAGATGTTGGCGACGCACGCCTCGACGACGCTCACGCCGCCGAACGGCAGCAGCGGCTTGAACGCCCCCATGCGCCGCGAGCGACCGGCGGCGAGAAGCACAGCCGCGATGTTTTCAGCTTTATCTTTCAGACGAATGATTGGCGCAACTCTTGGAGCGCACGCAGCACGAAGGGGCGGGCCATCTGCTTGCGGTAGTTCATCAGGTGATCCGTGTTGTCGAGCGGTCGCGCTTTCAGATAACAAGCCTCCGCTGCGGCATTCATGCTCTCGTCATCGAGCCGAGAGCCGACGAGCGCCTTCGATGCAGACTCGACTTCGAGCGGCGCGGGCGCGATGCCGCCGAGGACGACGCGCGCGTCCGAAACGTTTCCGCCGCCGTCAACGTCGAGCCGAGCCGCGACGCCGAGCACGGGGAAGTCGAACGCGCCGCGACGCCGCAGCTTTTTGTAGACCGCGCGCCACCCTTCGGCGGGCGGCAGACGAATTTCCGCCAGCAGCTCGTCGGGCCGCTTGCGCAGGTAGTCTATCCCGTCGTCGTTGTAGAAGCCGCGCGCCTCGACCAGACGGTCGCCCACGGTCGAGACGAGGCGGAGGCGCGCGCCGACGGCGACCATCAGCGGCACGAGGTCTGAAGACTGCACGGCCCAGCACTTCTGACTGCCGGGCGCGACCCAGCACACGTCGCCGTCCTTCTTCAGACAGAAGTTGACGCCCTTGCGCCACTCGTAATTCTGGTCGTAATAGTTGCAGCGCGTGTCGAGCAGAAGGTTCCCGCCGACCGTCCCCATGTTCCTCAGCGTCGGCGTCGAGATGAGCCGCGCCGCACGCGCCAGCGCCGGATAGTCGCGGTTGACTGCGGGGTGCTCGACAACCTCTGTAAGCGACACGCCCGCGCCGATCCTCAAACCCTCTTTGCCGTCGCCTTCAATCCTTTGCAACTCAGGGATGCGCCCGACCGAGATGACCGTCCGCGGCGTCTGCTGCCGCCGCTTCATGTTCGGGTAAAGGTCAGTCCCGCCCGCGACGAACTGCCCCGACGGCCCCGCCTCGCCCATCATCCTCACGGCGTCGCCGATGGTGCGCGGGACGAGGTAAGTGAATTTCGGAAGTCTCATCATAGCGACTAACCCAGACCTTCTTTATCACGAATGCACGGCTACGCGCGGCATCTCGCGCCCGTCGCCGCCCTCGGCGGGCGTCAAGACCTTGAGCGGTTCGGGCCAGGCGACTTCGGGGACTGTGGACGGGCCGAAGCGCGCGTCCTTGCCCTGCTGTTTGGCGCGGAGGGCGGCGAGGACTTTTTCGGGCGTGATGGGCACTTCGTCTATGCGGACGCCGACGGCGTCGTAAACGGCGTTGGCGATTGCGGGCATGACGGGCAGGAGCGGGCCTTGTCCCACTTCTTTCGCGCCGAAGGGGCCGTTGGGGTCGGGGTCTTCGACGAGGTAGGTGATTACGTCGCACATCTCCAGAGTCGTCGGGCTTTTGTATTCGAGAAGCGATGGAAACTTGTGGACGACGTTGCGGTTGGCGCGGTAGGTCATCTCCTCCATCAGCGCCTCGCCGAGTCCCATGTAAACGGAGCCTTCGACCTGGCCCATGACGAGCACAGGGTTGATGCTCCGCCCGATGTCGTGCGCGACCCAGATGCGCGGGACTGTGACGATGCCGGTCTCGGCGTCAACCCCGACCTCGGCGACCGCCGCCGAGTAGCTGTAGGCGGGCGAGGGGCCGACGCCCGCGCCCTTGTAGCGACCGGGCGAGCGCGGCGGCGTGTACGAGCCGACCGTGCCGATTGTCCCGAACTTACTTTCGGCGAGCACGACCGCCTCTGCGAAGCTAACGCCCGCGTCGGGGTTCTCAACGTCGAAGACGCGGCGTTCGGCGAACGAGAGATTTTCGACGGGCACGCCTAGCTTTTCCGCGACGGCCAGCGTCAGAATTGCCCGATGTCGGTCGAGCCGCACTGGACGCAGACGCCGCCCTGCCGGTCGAGGCGGAGCTGCACGCCGGACTGCGGCATGTTGTTCCAGTAGATTGGCAGTCCCGCGCCGCAGATGTAAGAGCTGCACGCGAGTCCGACGCCTTTGCCGAAAGGAAGCTGCCTGAACTTGTCCTTCCAGTCGGAGCCTTTGACGACCTTCTCGATGCACTCGCCCAGCCCCATCGAGCCGACTCTCAGGTAGTTGGCCGTGACGGTGTAGGGCTTGACGAGGTGTCTGAGCCGCATCTCGGCGGGGTCGAGGCCGAGCTGTTCGGCGATCTTGTCGAGCTGAATCTCAAGACCGAAGCGCGGCTGCGGGGTTCCGTGCCCGCGCTTCGGGCCGCACGGAGGCTTGTTGGTGAAGGCGCGAAGGCCGCGGAAGCGATAGCGCGGGACTTCGTATGTGACCGTTTGCAGCGCGCCGGTGTAGAAGGTCGAGGCCACGCCGTAGGAGCCGTATGCACCGCCGTCGAGAAAGGATTGAAAATCAAGAGCAGTAATCGAGCCGTCCTTTTTGACTCCGATCTTGCTCTTCATCAAGACGGGATGGCGACCGCGGTGACAGTAGAAGACCTCTTCGCGCGTGAGCGTCACTTTCACCGGGCGCTTCGTGAGCATCGAGAGCTTCGAGACGACGATCTCGTGGTTGAAGGGGTCACTCTTGCCGCCGAAGCCCCCGCCGTTGGGCGTGGCGATGACGCGTATGTGTGAGGCGGGCATCTCTAAAGTTTTGGCGAGCGCGCGGTGGACGTAGTGCGGCGTCTGCGTCGAAGACCAGAGCGTGAGTTTCGCGTCCGCGTCGAAGTGCGCGACCGCCGCGTGCTGCTCCATCGGCAGGTGCGTGTTGCCCTCGTAGAAGAAAACGTCTTCGCGCACGAGGTCGGCCTCGCGGAAGCCCTCGTCAATGTCTCCGAACTCAAGGTTGACCAGCTTGTGTATGTTGCCGTGGTCGCCGTAAGTGTGTATGCGCGGCTCGTCGGTCTCGACGGCCTCCTCGATGCCCGCGATGGTCGGAAGCTGCTCGTACTCGACCTCGATGAGGTTCATCGCGTCGAAGGCCGTGTCCTCGTCCAAGGCGGCGACCGCGGCGACGGGGTCGCCGATGAAGCGAACCTTGTCGGTGCAGAGCGGGTGCTCGTCCTGGCTGACGGGGAGGATGCCGTAAGGTATCGGCAAATCCTTTCCGGTGATGATGGCGAGAACGCCGGGCAGGGCCGACGCTTTCGAGGTATCAATTGATTTGATGAGCGCGTGAGGGAGGTGCGAGCGGAGGATTTTGCAGTAGAGCATGCGCGGCAGCGCGATGTCGTCGGCGAACTTCGTCGCGCCGACGCACTTGGAGCGCGCGTCCACCTTGCGGAAGGGCCGGCCTACGACTTTCAAATCCTTGCCGTTCTGATTGTTTCCGTTATTTCGGGACATAATACTTGCTGGCGAGTGGCCGCGCTCACTTCGCTCGCTTGCCACTGGCTACCTTCTTCCGCCGCTCGCGCGGCTCGTGGTCGGCTGTGTCATGGATTCGCCCGCGGTCGTCATTCGCAGCCGTAGATGCTCTCGCGCGGCAACTCGGCCTCCTCGCCTCTCATCCGCGCGGCGGCCAGCTCGACCGCCTCGTAGATTTTGATGTAGCCGGTGCAGCGGCAGAGATTCCCGCTCAGCGCCTCCTTGATCTCGTCGCGCGTCGGGTTTGCGTTCTGCGCGAGCAGTTCTTTGGCGACGAGGAGGAAGCCGGGCGTGCAGTAGCCACACTGCGCCGCGCCCGTGTCGGCGAAGGTCTCTTGTAAGGGGTGCAGGCCCTCTTCGGTCGCCAAGCCTTCCACGGTCTCGACGCGGCGGCCTTCCGTGTCGAGGCCGAGCATGAGGCAGGAGAGCACCGAGCGACCGTCAACGAGCACGGCGCACGTGCCGCACTCGCCGAGTTCGCAGCCGTGCTTCGTGCCCGTCAAGCCCAAGTCTTCGCGCAGGACTTCGAGCAGAGTCTTGTGCGGCGCGAAGGCGACCTCCGCGCGTTCGCCGTTCAGCGTGAACTCGATGTGGGCTTTCTGTCGCTGTGTCATCTGTGCTGTAAGGCGGGCCGGCAAGCGCCACCGTCGCAGAAGGGCCATGATAACAGTTCGGGCTTTCCGACGCGAAGACGAGAAAGCCGGCCCGTGTCAGAGGGCCGGCTTAAAGAAGCCCGTTGATGGCCGGCGCGGTCAGCGACCGTTGATGACGGCGAGGAGCTTGGCGGCGCGCGAGGGGTCGAGCCGGCGGAGCGCGTTGTACTCTTCGGTCGCGGCGCGGCGGTTGCCGGCGGCGACGTAGGCGACGCCCAGGTTGTAGTGCGACTGCGTGAAGTTCGGCCTGATCTTGATTGACTGGCGGAAGGCGGCGACGGCTTGCTCGTCCTGGTTGAGCCGCAGATAAGAAGTGCCCATCAGGTAGAGTTCGTCGGGGTCGAGCGTGCGACCGACTCTCTGGTAGGCGGCGAGCGAGTGGCGGTAGGCTTCCAGCGCGTCATCCTGCCGCTTGAGGCCGACGTAGGCCGTGGCGATGTTGTAGTAAGTCCAGCCCTCGTCCTCCGGCTGGTGGCGCGCGGCGAGCGCCTGCTGGCTCACCGTGAGCGCCTCCTGGTTCTGGTTCAGTTGGTTGCGCACGTAGCCGAGCAGGTTGAGCGCGTCGGGGGCATTCGGCCTGTTGCGCGCCGCCGTGAGCGCCTCCGCGAGCGCCTCCTGCGGCTTGTCCTCGCGGACGAGGATGAAGCCGAGCACCTGGTGCGGCCAGTAGTTTTCGGGGTCGAGGCGCGCGGCCTCGCGCACTTCTAGCGTGCCCTCCTGCATCCGGCCCGTGACGGCGTAGGCGGCGGCGAGCATCGTGTGCGCGCCCGGATTCTTGGGCGCGAGGCGCGCGGCCTGCTGCGCCGTCGAAAGCAGTGAGGTGTAGTTGCCCTGCGAGTAATAGACGACGCACATGGCGAGCAGCGCTTCGGGCATGTCGGGCCTGAGGCGCATCGCCTGCCCCAGCGTCTCGGTCGCCTCGCGGAAGCGGTTCAGGCGCGCGTAGGCGCTCCCCAAGCCGACAAGCGCGTCGGGCGACTGCGGCTGCAAGCGGAGCGCGGCCATGAAGGCGGCCACCGACTCCTCGTTCTGGTTAAGCCCCATGTGCGCGTAGCCGAGGCCGTACTGCGTGAAGAACTGGTTGGGGTCAATCGAGGCCGAGGCCGTGAGCGCCGTGAGCGCTTCTTCGTTGCGGTCGGCGGAGAGGTAGGCATTGCCGAGGAGCATCAGCGCGGGCGCGTTGCGCGGGGCGAGGCGCACGGCCCCTTCGAGCGGCGCGACGGCCTGCCGCGGCTCGTTCTGCTTCATGCGGATGATGCCGACGGAGAGGAGCGCGTCCGCGGCGAACTGCGGGTCGGACGAGGCGCGCTGGAGCGGGGCCAGGGCCTGAGAGTCGCGCCCCGTCTGCATGTACGACTTGCCGAGGGCGTAGTCGGCGACCGAAGGGATGGGGCCGAGTTGCAGGGCCAGTTCGAAGGAGTCCACGGCCTCCTTGTAGTGGTTGAGGCCGAAGTGTATGAGCGCCGTGCCGACGAAGGCGTCGCGGACGCGCGGGTTGGGCTTCAGCTCGATGACGTTGGAGAAGGCGGCGAGCGCGTCCATCGTCTGCTTGAGATTCATGTAGGCGACGCCGAGGCCGTAGTCGGCCTCGAAGTTTTTGGGGTCGGCGCGCACGGCCTTCTGGTAAGCGTCGGCGGCGCGCTTCCAGTCGCGTTTCGCAAGGTAGTCTGCGCCCCTCTGCGCCTGGCGGTCGGCCTCCTGAGATTTTTGGGGAAGGGGGAGGGCGGCGAGCGCCGCGCGCGGCAGCGTAAAAAATAGGGCGGCCAAAAGAAGAAGGCTGGCCGCCGCGTACAGTCGGGTTTTTTTCATCGCTTCTGGATTCTCGGCACGCTCGCGCGAGGTCGGCGCGGTCGTTGACTTAACTAAAGGGGCGACGCGCGGGCGTCGCCCCGCGCAGTTCAGTAAGCCTTGATCAGTCGGATTATCAGTTCGGACTCGGCCTTGCTCTTCGTGCCGGGCGCGAAGTTGAAATTATCCCTGCCGTTGATCTTCTGCACGGGCTTGATGTGGAAAGCGCCGACCTGCGCCCCCGTGAACAAATTGATCTTCGCCTCCTTGATGTTCGAGTCGTCGGTCTCGAAGGTGTCGCGCCCGTCGTTGGCCTTGTAGCTGACGCCCGATTTGGTGACGAAGAACGAGCCTTCGCAGTACTGCCCGAACGCGCCGTCGTGGTCATGATAGACGTGGAAGGCGGCGGAGCCGCCGCGCTCGATGGCGGCGCGCATCGCCTGCTCGGCGCTGTTGACGTCTTGCCGGACGTAGAGGAGCATCGTGCCCAGGAGCGTGTAGGCGCGCGGCTGCGCGGGGTCGAGGCGGGCGGCCAGCGCCGCGTAGTTCATGGCCGAGTTCCAGTCCTGCGCGGAGATGGCCGACGAAGCGCGGTCAATGAAGTCGTCGTAGTCGGGCGCATTGTTGGCCGCGGGCTGCGCCGCGGTGTTGCTGCCGAAGGGCGACGGGCTTGAAGAGTTGGCGGAGTTGTCGGCGGTCTGCGCGGGGCCTTTCTCGGTGATCGCGCCGATGAGCGAGCGGTCGCCGCCCGCCGACTTGATCTCGCTCGTGATGTCGGGCGTCAGCGCGAAGGTGACGCCGCGCGCCTCGACGAACTGCTCGACGCGCGACGACGCGATGCCGCCCTGCAACATCGTCACGATCTCGTTCTTGGAGAGCGGCGGCCCCTGCGGCACGGGCTGACCCGCGTTGTTGCGCGGCGGCGTGTTCGCAGGCCGCGCGGCGGGAGTGGCGACCGCCGTCTCGGTCGCGGGCGGGCGGTAGTTCGAGCGCGCGGCCTCGACGACTTCGGGGCGCGCGCCCGCCTGCTGCAACTCCTGTTCGGCGTCCGCCGTCATCTCGAAGTCAACGCCGCGGCGCTGGATGAACTGGATCATCTCGGCGGTCGAGAGGCCGTTGATCTTGACGGCCTCCACGAGACCCTTGCGCGTGATCGGCTTCTTGCCCGCCTGCGTCGAGGCGGCGGACGCGAAGAGGGTGGCCGCCAGCGCGGCCACGAGCGCGACGAAGAATAGCCTGCTGCTTCTCCGCATGTCGTGTGTTTTCATAACTGCCTCCTTAACGGAAGCGCGGCGTCTTCCGATTGCGGATTGCGGCGGATGATGAAGGCCGCGCTATTTCAAATCCGCATTCCGCAGTCCACAATCTTGGGTGCCGCCCGCGGTTCTGTAGCTCGCCTTAACTCTTGACCCCGCCATAGCCCGTCACCAGAGAGACGATGAGTTCGGACTCGGCCTTCTTCTTCGTCAGCGGCGCGAAGTTGTAGTTCTTGCTGTCGCTGGCGCGCTTCACCTTGATGTGGAAGGCCCCGATGTCGCCCTCGCCACCGAGCGGGCCGGGGAGGCGGCTCCCGCCGAGCGCGCCGGGAAGGTGGCTCCCGCCGAGCGCGCCGGGGAGGCGGCCCACCAGCTTGTTGACCTTGATCTCGCGGATGTCGGGGTCTGCGGCCTCGAAGGTATGTTGGCCGTCGTCGGCCTTGAAGGTGACGTTCGCCTTGGTGACGAAGAGCGTGCCCGCGCAGGTGTCGCGGAAAGAGCCGTTGGCATGGTCGTGGAAGACGCGGAAGGCGGCAGAGCCTCCGAGGTCAATCGCCTTGCGCATGTTCTTCTCGGCCTCCGTGAAGTTGTTCTGGAGGTAGAGCTGCGCGAAGCCGAGGAGCTGGTAGGCGCGCGGCGACTGCGGCTGCAACTGGATGGCCCGTTGCAGCAGTTGGGTCGCGCGCGCCGAGTCCCTCGCGTCGTAGGCGGCGGTGGCCTGGTCGGTCAGCTCGTCGTAGTCGGGCGCGCGCGAGGTGGCTGATGCGGGGCTGGCCGCCGTCGTCGGCTGTGTGCGGCGCGCGCCGCCCGCGGCGACGTAGTTGGAGGTGATCGCGCCGACGAGCGAGTTCGTGCCGCCCGCGCGCTTGATCTCCTGCGCTACGGCGGCGTTCGACTGGAAGTTGACGCCGCGCGCGTCAACGAACTGCTCGACGCGCGCCGGGGGCGAGCCGGCCTGGAGCATCGTGACAATCTCATTCTTGGAGAGCGGCGGCCCCGGCGGGACTGTGGGCTTGCCCTTCGCGCTCGCGCTCACGACGGGCGCGGCTGCGGGCGGGCGGTGGTAGTTCGAGCGCGCGGCCTCGACGACTTCGGGGCGCGCGCCCGCCTGCCGCAACTCCTGTTCGGCGTCCGCCGTCATCTCGAAGGCGACGCCGCGCTGCTCGATCTGTTGGACGAGTTCGGCGGTTGAGAGTCCATTGATGCGGACGGCCTTGACGAGGCCGTCTCTGGTGATCGGCTTCTTGGCCTGCGCCGACGCGACGGCGATGCCGCAGGCGAGGGAGACGAAGAGCGCGAACGCGTGGGCCGCCAGCGCTCCGGCCTTCGGCGTGTGTCTCTTCTTCGAGTTCGACTCCATAAAACTTCTGACCTCTGCTCGTTCGTGTTTGCAGACTGCGGGCCGCGTCACTGGTCGAGCGCGTTGAGCGCGGCCTTGCGGCGCTTGGCCGCGTCGGCTGTGGCGTCGTTGCGCGGCGGCTGCTTCGCCGCGGGCGCGGGCTGCTTGGGCGGCGCGGCGGCGCGGGCTGCGGACTGTCGGCTGCCGGCCTCGCCGGTCGAAGAAGTCTCGGCGGGCGCGACGGGCACGACCTCGGTCGGCTTGGGCGGGGCGAGCGTGCCGTTCGAGCCGGCGGCGTCGCCGGTCGAAGGCGTGTTCGCGCTGCCCTGCGCGGTGTCGCCAAGCTGCGAGGGCGCGGCGGGCTGCTCAGGGGCGACGGGCTGCGGCGCGGGCTTCGACTCTTCGGTCAGGGCCTTCGGCTTCACAGGCTCGACCTTGTTGCCGCGCGTGAGCGCGAAGGCCGCGAGGCCGACGATGACGCCGATGACGAGGAGCGCCGCGATGCCCGCGCCCGCGTAGTGCACCCATGTGAGCTTGCTAAAGAAGGACTGCTGCTGCGCCTGCGGCGGAGGCGCGAAGCCGGCGGGCGCGAAGCCCTGCGGCGGCGCGGCCATGGGGGGAGCGCCGATGCGCGTCGCCTTCAAGTCCTGACCGCCCGCGGCGGCTGCGAACGCGCCGGGCGTGCCGATGCGCGTCTCCTTGGCCGCGGAGTCGGCGGCGGGCACGGGCGCGTTGATAAGCGTCGCGGCCATCGGGTCGCTCGCGGCGTTGGCGGAGCCTGGATTCGACGCCGAGGGCGGCGGCACGCCGGGGTGCGAAGGCGTCGAGACGCCGGGCTGCGACGGCGGCGCGAGTCCGGGCTGTGACGAGACGCCCGGTTGCGAAGGCGTCGGCACTCCCGGCTGCGACGGCGGCGCGTAGCCGGGCTGCGAGGGCACGGTCGCGTAGCCGCCCGCGGGCGGGTTGCTCAGGGGCGACTGCGTGTTGAGCGGGCGCGTGGCGTAAGGGTTTGGGTCGCCGACGGCGAGCGGCTCCAGCCGGCCCGTGGCGGCGAAGCCCGCGTTGAGGAGGAAGCCGCGGAACTCCGCGGCGCTCTGGAAGCGCTCTGGCGGGTTCTTCGCAATCGCCTTCCAGATGGCCTGCTCGACGACTTCGGGGATGGCCGGGTTCAATTGGCGCGGCGGCATGGGGTACTGCTCGATCTGCGCCTTCATCAGCTCGAACTCGTTCTGCATGTCGAACGGGCAGCGCCCGGTCAGCATCTCGTAGAGGAGCATGCCCAAGGAGTAGATGTCGGAGCGCGCGTCCGTTTCGAAGCCGCGCACCTGTTCGGGCGACATGTATTCAATCGTGCCGATGATGTTGCCCTGGCGGGTCATGCGGGCGGTGCCGAGTATGCGCGCGATGCCGAAGTCTAAGACTTTGAGCGTGCCCTTCTCGGTGAGCATCATGTTGGCGGGCTTGATGTCGCGGTGGATGATGCCGAAGTCGTGCGCGTGCTGGATGCCGTCCAGGACCTGGCAGAAGAGCGGGATGGCCTGCTCCGAGGGGAGAGCGCCGCGCTGCTGGATGACGTTGTCGAGCGTCGCGCCGCGCACGAACTCCAAGACCATGAAGAAGCTGTCGCCCTGGCGCATGAAGTTGAAGAGCGTGGCGATGTTCGGGTGGTTGAGCTTCGCCAGCGTGACGGCCTCGGAGCGGAAGCGCTCGACGACCTGCGGCTGCGCGGAGAGTTCGGGCCGCAAAAACTTAATCGCCACCTCGCGCTCAAGCATCATGTCCACGCCGCGGAAGACCGCGCCCATGCCGCCCTCGCCGAGCTTCTGTTCGATCTTGTAGTTCCCAACGATTTGTCCGGTCATCCTTGCACCCTCCACTCGCGCGTCGCGCGCATGTCAACGGCCTCGGCGGCCTCCGTCCCCGCGGGCACGACGGCGACTATCCCGACCGTGATGTTGTCGTGCCCGCCGCGCGCCTTGGCGAGCGTGATGAGCCTTTCGCCGGCTGCGTGTATGTCGTGGTTGGCCGACAGCTCGCGCTCGATCTCGTCGTCGGGGACGAGGTCGTAGAGGCCGTCCGAGCACAAGAGGTACTGGTCGCCCACCCGCACCGAGAAAGGCTCAAGCATCGCGACCTCGACTTCGGGCGTCGTGCCGAGGGCGCGAAGTATGACGTTCTTGTCCTCGTGGTGGCGTGCCTGCTCCATCGTGATGAGGCCGAGCTTGACCATCTCCATCACCGCCGAGTGGTCTTCCGTTAACAGATAGACCTTGCCGTCGCGCAGCATGTAGAGGCGGCTGTCGCCGACGTGTGCGGCGAACGCCTGCCCGTCGAGGAGGACGAGCGCCGTGCAGGTCGTGCCCATGCCGCGCTTCGACTCGTCTTCGAGCGAGGCGGCGTGAATCCGGCGGTTGGCCTCCTCGACCGCTTTTTTAAACGCGTCCTGGGCTTCACCCTTCGACTCGAAGTAGAGGCGCGGGACGAGTTCGGCGGCCATCCCGCTCGCGACCTCGCCCGCCGAATGGCCGCCCATGCCGTCGGCGACGACGAGCAGGACTCCCTTCTCCTTCAAGACCTCCGGGTCGCTCGGCCTGACGAAGCGGCCCGAATCCTCGTTGATCTCACGCACGCAGCCCACATCGGTCTGGACGCTGGCGGAGACCTCGTAGTCAGCGTGAGGGCGTGTCGCCGCCTCGCCCGACTTCGCTCGTTTGAACATTCCCTGTCCCCTCTTGGATGAAACCTGAATGAATGCCTGTCTCGATTGAACGACCGCCCCGACCGCGAGCGCGCGATGCCCGGCGCTCGCGGTCGGGGCTCAGGCCCGCGCCCCTCAACGGTGTGACGGGTCTGACTTCTTCATGACAACCATGTCCCTCTTCTTCAGATCGCTGACGGTGAAGTCCGAGGTTCCGTTCTCGTAGCCTTCGCTCTTGAGCGTCAGCAGGACGTGCTCGCCGAGCTTGCACTTGAATGCATACGGCGTCGTCCCGACCTTCTCGCCGCCGCGGTACACGTCGGCGCGCAGGCCGAAGACGTTGATCTCACAGTCGTCCTCCCGCGCGCCGGCGCTCGCGGAGGGTGACGCGCCGGACTTGAGTCCGTTCTTCAGCGTCGCCACGCCGTTCGCGTTCGACGTGTCGGACGACGGGCCGAAGGCGAAGATGGCCGCGACGACCGCGACGGCGAGCACGACGACCGCCGCCGCCGCGCCGATCACTAGCGGCAGGCTCTTCGACGAGCCGCCCGCCTTCTCCTCGACGTACTCGGTCGCGGCGTCGCTGACGGTGCTGCTCAGGCCCGGCTTCGAGACGGCGGATTCGAGTTGCTTGACGGCGCGCAGCAGGTCGGTCGCGCTGTAGCGCTCGGCGGGGTTGCGCCGCAGGCAGCGCGCGATCACGTCCGAGACGGGGCGCGGCAGGCCGGAGACGTACTGCGCGGGCGGCGTGTAGTCGGCCCGCCCGATCTTGTCGCTCAGGTCGCCGATGGTCTGCGCCTCGAACGGCATGCGGCCCGTGACCATCTCGTAGAGCATCACGCCGAGCGCCCAGGTGTCGCCGCGCTCGTCCGCCACGCCGCCGCGGATGAGTTCGGGCGCGAGGTACTGGAGCGTGCCGATGACCGAGCCGACCTGGGTGAGTCCCGGACTCGCCTGCCCCTTCGCGATGCCGAAGTCGAGGAGCTTCACCTGTCCGAGGGAGCTGACCTTGACGTTGTTCGACTTGATGTCGCGGTGGATGATGCCGTGGCGGTGTATGTACTCGATGGCCTCGACGACGCGCTCGAAGATGTAGATGGTCTCGGAGAGCGGGAGCGCCGCGCCGTAGGCCTCGCGGTAGGCGGTGACGCGCTCCGAGATCGTCTGCCCGTCAACGTACTCCATGATGATGCACGGCTGGCCGCCGACCTCCATGAAGTCGTAGAGGGTGGCGATGTTCGGGTGCTGGAGGCTGGCCTGGATGCGCGCCTCGTTGAAGAAGCGCTCGACGAAGTCGCTCGTCTGCGTGGTCTGCGTCAGAACCTTGACGGCGGCCACGCGCCCGATCTTCGAGTGCATCGCGCGATAGACCTCCCCCATCCCGCCCGCGCCGAGGAAGTCAACGATGCGGTACTCGCCGATAGACTGGTTGATGTAGAAGACTCTGCTCATGAATCGAAAGTAGGCAGACGGCAGGGGCAGGAGGCAGTCGTCTTGAATTTCAAATCTCGAATTTGAGATTCATAAATCCGATTTGCTCTCACTGCCTCCTGCCCCTGCCGTCTGCCTCCTGGTTTTACTTGACGCCCATCAGCTCGCGCCCGTAGCGGATCGGGACGGCGAAGGTGACGGAGGTGCCCGACTCATCCCGGAGGCCGGCGAAGAAGATGGCGACGACGCGACCGTGGTCGTCGAAGACGGGGCCGCCGGAGTTGCCATGCCCCGTCGTGTTGATCTGGAGCTGGTAGGAGTCGCCGATGACGCTGACGGTCGTCTTCTCGGCGCCGCTCGTCCCCTCTTGGCTGCGGTAGATGCGCCCGATGTTGCCGACCGTGACGGTCGGGTCGGGGATTTCGAGCGCCTGCGTCTCCGGGTTGAAAACGTCCTGCGACTTGACGATGCCGTAGGTCGGCGGCGAGATGGAGGGGTAGCCGAGGACGACGGCCTGCTCGCCGGCCTGGATGGTGTCGTAGTTGTCGTTGATCTCGACCTTGGGCAGCGAGCCGGGGCTGTCAACCTTGACGAGCGCCACGTCGTGGCGAGGGCTAAAGGCCGAGAGCTTGGCCGAGAGGCGGCGGTCGGAGTTCGGGAACAGGACATCGAGGATGTCGTTACGGCCCGCGTAGCGGACGTTGTCCTGCTTTGACTGCGCCGGAACCCAGTTGCGCGGGGCCTGCGGCACGAGGCCGACGACGGCGATCTTACCGTCGGGGCCTTGGCCGAGGATGATGCCGTTGTTGGCGTTGTCGGGGAAGTTGTAGGCCGTCTCCCACGCCGCGGCGACGTGGCGGTTCGTCAGGATGAAGCCGTCCGAGGAGACGGCGAAGCCAGAGCCTGTGTGCATCCCGCCGATGCCGACGTTGTACTGGTTCTTGTCGTAGGTCAGGTAAGGCTCAATCGTGCCGTCTTGCAGGCGGACGTAGCAGGCGCGCACCGCACCCTGGAAGGGCATGTACTGGTGGTAAACCAGCCCGTTGCCCTGCTGCGAGACGAGCTTCCAGGAGACGAGTATCTTGACGACCGCGCCGCCGTACTGCTTGACGATGTCGGGGGCCCTCATCGTCGCGCTGGCCGCCTCGGTCTCCTTCGCCTCGTCGAGATTCTTCTTGAGGCCGGCGACCTCCGCCGACGCCTGGCTCTTGGTGCGCCAGATCATGTAGCCGCCGACGCCGCCCAGGACGACGACGACCAGGATGATGACCACCGCGCCGACGGCGAGGAAGGTGCGCCCCTGGCTCTTCTTGGCCTGCTGGACGTTGGCGGAGACGATGCGCTCGACCGTGGCCTTGCCGACGCCGCCTGACGCCGGGCCGGTGTGCGCGTTCGCCGTTGGCGGGAAGGTCGGGGGCGGAGCGCCGCCGCCCGTCGGGCCGACGACGCGCGTGGCGGGCGTCTGCATGGTCGGGGCCATCGGGCCGGCGGCGACGCGCGTCGGCCTGGTCGCGTTAGCGGGGCGCGGCTCGAGGTCGAAGACGAATTCGGGGCCGCCGGGGCCGAGCTGCACCACGTCGCCGGGGTTGACGCGGGTCGTCCCGGCGATCCTCTGGCGGTTCACGAACGTGCCGTTGCGGCTGTTCAGGTCGCTGATGATGAACTGCGAGGGGTCGTTCGGGTCCTGGGTGATGCGCGCGTGCTGGCGGCCCACCAGGTCGTCGCGGTCGGGGTCGTACTTGACCGTTGACGAGGGGTCACGCCCGAGGACAAGTTCCTTGACGTGGTTGAGCGGGAACTCTTCCACCTGGTTGGCCTTCGAGCCGCTAAGGTGCTTGAGAACGATGCGTTCCATTGGATGTCTCCTCCGAGTCTTGCTACTTCCGAGTCTGCGCCGCGCGTGCCGGCATCTTCAGCGCCCGGCCATGGGCGAAGGGGCGGTCATGCGGGGGCGGCGGCGGCGGTCTTCCGTTGACGGTTGAGAACGGGCGAAACGGGCGCACTTCAAACAAGCTCCGGCGAGCCGCGGAAGTTTCTGCGCACGCGCAGCGCGCGAGGCGGCGGTGTGTCGGGCGACGACTTCGTACTGTTTCAAGATTTTACCGCGGGCGGGTAAATCGCATGCTTGAAAAAGCAGTTGTGAATCTACGCGCTCTCAAACAGCGAGGTTTAGAAACGGCGTCGGGGGTCGTCACTCCTGCCTCGGGGCTACGGCGGGGAATTATACATCAAAGCGTTGCGACCGCAAGCGCCAGCCGAAAACTTCATCAACGCGGAATCGCCCGCTCCGAAAAGCCGCGACCGGCGGGGGGCGCGTGGGCGTCACCCTTCGGAAGTGGTGCGGGCCTTCTGGCGCGCGGGCTGGATGACGATGTTGTCTATGAGGCGCGTCGGGCCGACTTGCGCGGCGAGCGCGATCAGCACGGCGCGGTCTTCGGGTATGCGGTCGAACTTCTCCATCGTCTCGGCGTCCACGACCCCGACGTATTCGAGCCGCGCCAGAGGCTCCGAGTCGAACTGCGCGCGCACGGCCTCGGCCAGACGTTTCGAGCTGCGCTCGCCCTCCATGTAAACCTCGCGCGCCTGTGCGAGCGCGCGGTAGAGGACGGTCGCGGCCTTGTGCTCCTCGTCGCCGAGGTAGGCGTTGCGCGAGGAGAGGGCGAGGCCCGACTGTTCGCGCACCGTGGGGAGCACGACGACCTCGATGTCGAAGGCGAGGTCGCGCACGAGGCGGCGGACGACCAGGGTCTGCTGCGCGTCCTTCTGGCCGAAGAAGGCGAAGTCGGGGCGCACGGTGTTGAAGAGGACGGTGAGGACGGTGGCGACGCCGCGGAAGTGGCCCGGACGCGCCACGCCCTCCATCTGCTCGGAGAGTCCCTCGACGGTGACGTAGGTCGCGAAGCCCTTCGGGTAAACCTCTTCGGGGGGCGGGGCGAAGATGTAGTCCACGTTGTAGTCGGCGAGCTTCGTGGTGTCGCCCGTCAGGTCGCGCGGGTAGCGTTTGAAGTCCTCGCCGGGGCCGAACTGCGTCGGGTTGACGAAGACCGAGACGACCACCACGTCGCACATCCGGCGCGCCTCGCGCACCAGCGACAGGTGGCCGTCGTGCAGCGCGCCCATCGTCGGCACAAGCCCGATGGTCTTATCTTCCTCGCGCCTCACCTTGCGCGCGACCGATGCCATACGCTGGCGGCGGTTGATGATTTCCATGATTCTCAAGCGTAAACCGTGAACCGTAAACCGTGACGAGAGAAAAGCAGTCTTCTTCTTGTCACGGTTTACGGCTCACGGTTTACGGCTTTTTCACTTCCTCGTCGCCCGCGCGCGTGAGGCCGAGTTCGGCGGCGGCGTCCGCGGGGAGCGGGTAGGACTCAGTGTCCGAGGGAAACGCGCCAGCGCGCACGTCGTCGGCGTAGCGCGTGACGGCGTCCGTGATGGCCGCGCGAAGGTTCGCGTACTGGCGCACGAAACGCGGGCTGGTGCGGCTAAACGAGAGGCCGAGCAGGTCGTGCGTGACGAGTATCTGCGCGTCGCAGTCAGCGCCCGCGCCGATGCCGATGACGGGGACGCGCAAGGCTTCAGTCACCATGCGCGCGATCTCGCGCGGCACGACTTCCAGGACGATGGCGAAGACTCCGGCCTCCTCCAACATCCGCGCATCTTCGACGAGAGCGCGGGCCGCGTCCGCCGTCTTCGCTTGCAGACGGTAGCTGCCGAGCTTGTTCAAAGACTGCGGCGTCAGGCCGACGTGGCCCATGACGGGAATCTCCTCGCTGACAAGCCGGCGGATCACCTCGACGCGGTTGCGCCCGCCTTCTAACTTGACGGCCTCCGCGCCGCCCTCCTTGACGAGACGGAGCGCCGCGCGCACCGCCTCCGTCTCGCCCGTGTGGTAAGAGCCGTAGGGCATGTCGGCGACCAGGAGCGCGCGCTCGACGCCGCGGCGCACGGCCCGCGTGTGGTGGAGCATGTCTTCGAGCGTGACGGGTACGGTCGAGTCGTAGCCGAGGACGACGTTACCCAGAGAGTCGCCGACGAGGATGATGTCCGTCCCGGCCTCGTCAACGATGCGCGCCGTCGGGTAGTCGTAGGCGGTCAGGCAGACCAGGCGCTCGCCGCGCTCTTTGCTCGCCCGCACGGCGGGCACGGTCACTTTTTCGGGTCGCTGCTGTTTGAGATAGACCATTTTGTCGGTTGTCCCCTCCCGGCCCTCGCGCCGGGTCAGTCGTTGCAGGCGCGCGCGACGAGGAATCGGATCGCTTTCAGCGGACGAAGCAGAACGGCCCGCGGGCGGTCGGCGACGGCGACGACGCGACCGCCCGCTCCGCCGCTGCCGCGGAATGCGGTGCGGCGTAGATAAGAGTTGACGGATGCTCCGACGAAGTAAGCTGACGACCCGGCGGCCAGGAGAAGTGTGTGGCGGCGCATGTTGGCGATATTCTACGCTCGCGCTACGGAAGACGGCAAATTTGAGAGCGCCGAATTATAAGCAGACGCGGGCGAGGGGGCAAGAAAAAGATGACGGGGAGACAAGGGGACGGGGCGAGGGGCGATAGGAGAAGACGAAGTACCGAGAAGACGTTTGTGCCTCTGCGCGTCCTATGGCCCCGTCCCCCCGTCCCCCCGTCCCCCCGTCCCCTCTTTCGGTTTCTCTTGCCGCGTGTCGCCGTGGAGCAGGAGGTCTAGGTCGAGCGTGCGCGCCGACGCCGGGCGTCCGCGGCGTCGGCCCGACGCGTGCTCGATCTTGAGCAGGCGCGCGAGGAGTTCTTCGGGCGTGGGAAGTGGCGGGCAGAGTTCCGCGACCATGTTGAGGTAGTCGGGCTGCGCGTCTTCGACGCCGACCGGCTCGGTCTCGTAGATCGACGACAGGCGAAGCACCGTCAAGCCCGCCGACATCATCTCGCGCACGCCGAGCAGGAGATTACCGGCGCGGTCGCCCAGATTCGACCCCATCCCGACGTATGCGCGCACTTTCGCGCCGCTCTCAGCCATTGATGAATCTCACAGCGGCTCGTCGCCGATGCGCTCGTGGTACGACTGGGACGGCTGCCCTTCGTCCTGTTTCTGGTTGAAGGCCGCGGACTGCCCGCGCGGGATGCTCAGAGTCTTCCACGCCGAAGACTTGAGGTGCTTGGCGAGGAAGATGATTTGTCCGACGTGCTCGCCGTAGTGCGTGAGCTGTCGGTTGACGGCCTCGACGACCGTGTGCGGCTCGCGGCGGATGAGGACGTTGCCCATCAAGTCGTCGGCCCTGAGCGGCGCGAGCGCGCCGAAGAGTGAGCGCCAGCCCGCCTCCCACTTCTCCTCAATCGCGCGCCGGTCTTCGCCCTCGGCCACGAATTCAGAGTCGCGGTGGCGGTCTGGCTTCTCGCCGTCGGTCGTCAGAAAATCAGTCCAGCGCGAGCGCATGTTGCCGGCCATGTGCTTCATGATGACGGCGATGCTGTTCGACTCCGGGTCTATCGCGCGGAAGAACTCCTCGTCGTTGACCTGCGCGACGGCCTTGTCCGCGAGTCGCTTGAGGCCGCGGAACTCCGCCACGGCGTTTTCCAGGTAGTGTTCTGCGAGCGAGTCGGTCATGTAACACCTCAAGCGCCTCTACGAGCAGAGGCATCTGCGTCCCTCATAAACCTTATGTGCCGTCTGCCGTGGGCGGTCAGGTAGAGTTCTGAGCAATGATTAAAAGGTGCCAAAGTGCTGATCCGTTCGTAAACGCAGCTTCCAACACCGGCGGTAGCTGTTTTCCGTGAAATCAACTTTAGCCGCGATGGTGTTGAACTCTTCCATGCTGGGGAAGTCGCGGGCGGGCTGCCCCGGCTGCCGTGGGTCGGGCCTCGTCTCTTCGCTGCCTCTCCCGCTCATGAAGTGCAACGCGTGCACCAGCTCGTGAAAAAGTGCCACGTGAGCGGGAGTGTCGTTGCCGTTCGGCAGGGGGAATTGGTCAGGGTCGAACATGACCACGACGCTCGCGCCCACGCTATCACAGCAGGCCCTGGTGGGGACGGCGCGGGTTTTCGGGCCTACGATAAATTCCGGCGTGGTCGCCTTGCCTTGCGCTTTATTCAGCTCGAAGCCGGCCCTCTGTCGCGCCACTTCGTCGGGCGTGACGGTTTTGATCGTCACGGTTCGTCCCCTGCTGTGTGAGTCCTGTAGCGCGTACAGGAGCTTCGCGCCGGGGTGAACACTCCCCGCGCATCCGGGCGGGGTGGATGCGATAGTTTCTATCTCCCGCAAGATCGCCCTGCGAAAGTCGTCGTCGCCCTCGATGATGATGGCGCCGTCGAGAATCTCAGACCTTCCCGGCCCGGAGCTTGTGACCGGCTTGTCGAGGATCGAGTCCGGCATGTCCGGCGGCGTTTGTGCCTCGGCGGAAGGGAGTCCCCAAGGGTCGCGCCGGGGCCTGCGCGGCTCGTTCCCATCGCGCCTCACGCTGCCTCCGGTGAGAGGGGGAGGCATCGGGGGCAGGTCGCCATCCGACCTTCGCGCCCCGCGGCCACCGCCGTCCTGCCCAGAGACACCACCCCTCAACGGACGATCAGGGGGAAGCGCATCCCTCATGACCTGCAACGTCTCCGTGCAGGATTCCCGGAAACACCCCTCGGCCCCCTTGAGCGTCTCTTGTATTTTCTGCCTCCACTTTTCGACGGCCTGATCGTAGGCTTGGAGTGAGGCGGGGCCGCGCGCCGGCTCGTTCCCGGATTCGAGACTCACCACCTGCCTGTAGAGTTCTGCGCGCGCCCGCGGGTCGGGGCGCGCGATTTGCAACTTCCTCAACAGCTCGATGTAAACTTTCAGCTCCGCCATCGGACACTCGATGCACGATGCCATGCCTGCGTACAGCCTTTCGTCAACCCCGTTCCAATCATCCGACAACACAAGCTTCGTATCCGCGGCAGCTCTGTGATACAGGTCGAGAGCCTCCCGCGCGTCCCGGCACTGGCTCTCAGCCGCCTTAAGAAGTGAAAACTCGTCCGGAAGCTCTTCCTGCTGTCGGACGCCTCCCTTGACGGTGGTCGGGCGGCGCTCCTGCTGCCGGACTCCCCCTTCGAGGGTAGGCCGACGGCCCTCCTGCCCGACCAACACGCCGCTCGCTAACAGCAGCACTACACACAGGCGGAAACCGGGCTGCGCGAACATCCGGCGGAACAGTTTCGACATAGGCCATCTCCTCAGTCCCGTAAAACTGACGCGGGGTTTGAAAGCCAGAGCAAGGTTGAATAAGAACTTTCTTACGCGCAACGTTGCACGGTGGCTTTCGTCATCAACTACGGTCTGCCGGACACCTTGAGATGCGAACGGTCGTCCGCCTTTCTGCCTTTCAGGTAGGCGTTGCGAACAGCGCGGTGGCAACTCTCCGCTCGCTCCAACGGGCCTTCGGCCTGCTTCAGAAGTCTCTCATGCTGCCCGAGTAGTTGCGCCGCCCTCAAGGTGTCTGAGCTATCTCGCGCCTGGCGGAAGAGATTATCCGCCCGTTCGATCATTCCCCTGGCCGTGCCGAGCGGGACGGCGCAGCGTTTCAGACTTTTGACGGGAGACGGCGGCGTTGCGGATGACTTTTCCCACGCTCCTTGCGCATTACGCCAGGACTCCTGCCTCACCCGCCAGTGAGAACCCATCGCGTCCGCGTCCTTGCTGACCGCGAGCAGTTCCTCGAACGCTTTGAAAGCTTCATCTATCTTTTCCCGTGCTTCGGGGTCGGCCTTGCGACTCTGCAAAACTTGTCGTGTGAAAATACCTGCGGACGCCTGCCGCGCGCTGGTCGCGCCCGGCATCAGCCAGAGAGCGAGGGCGGCCAGCAGCGTGAAAGCGACGAAGATGATTTTTCGTGGCACGTGTTTGAACTCCCCGCGCGGGTCTTTCGTGAACGCGGCGCGGTCGCGTGTGGCGCGCCGTTGCGGCATGCCTGTTTGGCCGCTTACTTACACCAAGCGCGGCTTAAAGTCCATAGCGACTGTGAAGGTGTTTCTAACGAAGACGGGCGCGAGCGACTCGCTCTATTCTTTCGCCCGGCCCTATTCTTTCGCCCGGCCCGTGTCCTCGGCGTCAGTATTCAGCCCGAGCGGAAGCCTGATTCAACGCGAGCAGGAGCCGGAGCTTCGCCGGACTCGGCCCCGTCCCGCGCCACGCGTAATTACTCAAGGCGGCGACGCCGCCCCAGGTCGGGTGATAGCGCAGGTAGATGTCCCGTTCCCGCGCGTCGCCCCAGCTCCCGTCCGCGTTCTGGTGCGCGAGCAGGTATTCAGTCCCGGCCCTGATCAACGCGTCCGCATCCGTCAGGCCGAGTGCGCGCAGAGAGTCCATGAACTCGCCGAGCATGTCTGCGTCTCCCTCGGCAACGGCCTCGCGCAGGTTCGCCTTGAGGAACTCGAACTCACGGGGAAGCAGGCGGGCGGGCAGGCGGTACTGGCCGTACTCGTTGAGCGTATAGACGACGTGCGTGATCGAGTAAACGGTGTCGTAGAACTCCGCGTTCGCGCCGCCTTGGCTTCCGCGGTAGGGCCGGAGCGCCGTCAGCCACTTGAGCACGTCGCCGTAGGTCGCGCCGAGTCTGACGCCGTATCGGTCGCCGACGTAAGTAGTAATCAGCGCGTCGTACCAAACGTCGTAGCGCGTCCGCATCCTTAAAGGGCGACCGCAGCGGCGGCAGACCTTCGCGCCGCGCGCGTTCGTCGTCTTGTCAAACTCGCACGCTTCCGGCACGTCCGCGGGCGGCGGCTCGTTCGTC
>QHXN01000023.1 GCA_003222975.1 Acidobacteriota bacterium
GTTGGGAACCGTGCAGTGGGACTTCAACCTGCCGGAGCGCTTCGAGCTTGAGTACACCGGTGAAGACAACCGCCCGCACCGCCCCGTGATGGTTCACCGCGCGCTGTTCGGCTCAATCGAGCGCTTCTTCGGAGTGCTCATCGAGCAGTACGCGGGGGCCTTTCCGATGTGGCTCGCGCCCGTGCAGGTGGCGGTGCTCCCGATCACCGACCGCGTGAACGATTACGCCGAGGGGGTCGCGCGCGAGCTTCGCGAGGCCGGCTTGCGCGTGGAGGTGAACAGCCGGGGCGACAAGATCGGCGCGAAGATACGCGCCGCGCAGTTGCAGAAGATTCCTTTCATGCTCATCTGCGGCGACCGCGAGATGGAAGAGGGCAAGGTCGCCGTGCGCGAACGCTCCCGCGGCGACATCGGCGCGATGCCGCTCGCGGAGTTCAGGGAGACGGCGCTGCGCTTGGTAAGGACGCGCGCGCTCTCCAACACAGAAACGTGATGTCAGATGCTAGATGCTAGATGTCAGTCAAGCGGCAGGCTTTCGCTGACATCTAGCATCTAGCATCTGGCATCTAGCTCAGGAGGTGTGAGTATTCCGTCATTTCGAGGTCGAGGCGGACGCCCGGACAACCGTCGCGCTCCAGCCACGCGCATTAACGATAGAATCCGCGTGCCGCAGGTGCGCGTGATAGCGGAGGACGGCGAGCAGCTCGGCATCATGAACACGCGCGAGGCCGTCCAGTTGGCCCGCGGGAAGGGCCTCGACCTGGTGGAGGTCGCGGCGACCGCCGACCCGCCCGTCTGCCGCATCATTGACTACGGCAAGTTCACCTACGAGCAGAAGAAGAAGGCGAGCGAGGCCAAGAAGAAGCAGGTCATCATCACCGTCAAGGAGGTGAAGTTCCGACCGGGCACGGACGAACACGACTACAACTTCAAGATGAAGCACGCGCGCCAGTGGCTCGAAGAGGGCGACAAGGTCAAGGCCACGATCTTCTTCCGCGGTCGCGAGATCACGCACCGCGAGCTGGGGGCGGAACTTTTGGGCCGCCTCGAACGAGACCTCGCCGACGTGGCCGAGGTCGAGCAGCGCCCCCGCATGGAGGGCAACCAGATGTTTCTCATCTTCACCCCGAAGCGCCACAAGTCCGCCAAGCATGAGGGCGCGAAGGCCGAAGGCAGCGGCGTCAAGCAGGGGCCGCCGGTCGCGCCCGGCACGGGCGGGATGGTTCAATCATAGCTTTTGGCTATTAGCTGTTAGCTTTTAGCCCTCAGTTTTGTTGTCGCGCCAGCGGCGTGGAGCGGACGAACGCCATGAACGCGCTGGCCGGTCGTTAATTAAAGCTAATAGCTAACAGCTATTAGCTACACCGGAGGTCATCATGCCGAAACTAAAAACACACAAGGGCGCGGCGAAGCGTTTCCGCACGACCGCGTCGGGCAAGGTCAAGCGCGGGCACTCGCACGCGCGCCACATCCTGACGAAGAAGACGGCCAAGCGGAAGCGCGCCCTCGACATAGACGTGCTCGTCTCCGAGTCCGACGAGAAGCGCATCGAGCGCATGCTGCCCTACGGGCGCAGTTAAATGATGAACGATGAACGCGGAATGATGAATGAAAAGACAGCTTGCTTCTCATCATTCATCATTCATCATTCCGCATTCCGCATTTTTGAGGAGGTATTGAGTCATGCCGAGGGCAAAACGTGGTAACAAGCGCACGGAGAGGCGCAAGAAGATTCTCAGTCTGGCGAAGGGCTACCGCGGCACGAAGTCGAAGCTCTACCGCTCGGCCAAGGAGTCGGTCGAGCGCGGGCTGAAGTTCGCCTACACGGGGCGCAAGCTCAAGAAGCGCGACTTCCGCAGCCTCTGGATCGTCCGCATCGGCGCGGCGGCGCGCGTCAACGGGTTGAACTACTCGCAGTTCATGCACGGCCTCTCTCTGGCCGGCATCGAGCTAGACCGCAAGGTGCTCGCAGACCTCGCCGCCAACTCGCCCGAAGCCTTCGCCGAATTGGCGGGCCAGGCGCGCACGGCGATTGAGAACAAGCAGCAGGCGGCTGCGTGACCTACGTGCGAGGGCTTTGATGAGTTCGGAAGTCGCTGGATACAGAGCACAGGCAGACAGCATACGCGAGGCGTTCGAGCGAAAGTTCGAGCGCTTCGCGCGCTTTCTCAATAAAAGGATTAATGGTGAAAACGTCGTAGATGTAACTGAATTTAATTTGAGCCTTGAAGAGGCGCAAGCCGAATTGCGGGCACTTTCTGACCTTGAGACATGGTATGTCGGCAGAAAAAGTCAGTTGAGCGCTCTAAAAAAACTTATCGGCAAAGTCTCACCTGAAGAGCGCTCAGGATTCGGTCAATATCTTCTTCTCACTCAGATTGCTGGCACAGATAAGATTGCTGAAGTCGAAAGTAATCTCCAGTCTTACATATGGAAAAAGCGCAGCGAGCGCGAGCGCGTTGACGTGACGCTGCCCGGTCGCCGCCCGCGGCGCGGACACCTGCACCCGATCACGCAACTGCGCCAGCGCATCGAGGACATCTTCGTCTCGATGGGCTACGCCGTCGAGGACGGCCCTGAGGTCGAGACCGACTTCTACAACTTCACCGCGCTCAACATCCCTGAGCTTCACCCGGCGCGCTCGCCGCAGGACACTTTCTACACGACCGGCGGCCTCTCCCTCCGTTCGCAGACCTCAACCGTGCAGGTTCACGCGATGCAACGGCGTCGCCCGCCGCTTCGGGTCATCGCGCCCGGTCGCGTCTTCCGACGCGACACGCCCGACGCGACGCACAATCCGATGTTCTTCCAGGTCGAGGGGCTTCTGGTCGAGCGCGGCGTCCAGATGGGCCACCTCAAGGGGACGCTCTCGGAGTTCGTCCGCCGTCTCTTCGGCGCGGGCACGCGCACGCGCTTCCGCCCCTCCTACTTCCCGTTCACCGAGCCGAGCATGGAGGCCGACTACTCCTGCTTCAAATGCAACGGCGCGGGCTGCCGCCTGTGCAAAGGTTCGGGCTGGATCGAGCTGGGCGGCTCCGGCATGGTGCACCCGAACGTCCTGCGCGCCGCCCGAATTAATCCCGACGAGTTCTCCGGCTTCGCCTTCGGCCTCGGCATTGACCGCATGTGCGGACTCATGTACGAACTCGACGACATACGCCTCCTCTTCGAGAACGACGTGCGTTTCTTGGAGCAATTCTGAAGCTGTCAGCGGTCAGCTATCAGCTTTCAGCTTTTACCTGTCCCGTCCGTCGGGCCGTTCGCTGAAAGTCGAGTGCCCCGGCACGCACGTAGCTGACCACTGATAGCTGACCGCTGACAGCTTATGGAAATCAGTTACAACTGGCTGCGCGAGTTGACGGACGTTTCCTTGCCGCCGCGGGAGTTGGCCGAGCGCCTGACGATGGCGGGACTGGCCGTGGACGCCGTGCGCGAGGCGGGCGAAGACTTCGTTCTGGAGTTCGACCTCACGTCAAACCGCCCCGACTGCCTCTCGCACCTCGGCATCGCGCGCGAGGCGGCGGCGCTCGCGGGCGTGGGCGTGCGTCTGCCTGAGTTGACGGCGAAGAACGTGGCGGGCAGGGCGGAGGAGTTCACGTCCGTCGAGATCGAAGACGCCCGTCTGTGCCCACGCTACGCGGCGCGCGTGGTGCGTGGCGTGAAGGTCGCGCCGTCGCCCGAATGGCTCGCGCGCCGCTTGCAGGCCATCGGGCAGCGGCCCATCAACAACGTCGCCGACATCACGAACTTCGTGCTGCACGAGTTGGGCCAGCCGCTGCACGCCTTCGACCTGGCGAAGCTCACAGAGCGGCGCATCGTCGTGCGCCGCGCGCGCGCGGGCGAGCGGATAAGGACGCTCGACGGCGCGGAGCGCGAGTTGGACACTCAGATGCTCGTCATCGCGGACGCCGCGCGCGCCGTCGCCGTCGCGGGCGTGATGGGTGGCGAGGAGACGGAGATTTCCGTGGCGACGACGGACGTGCTCGTCGAGAGCGCCTACTTCGACCCGCAGTCCGTGCGCCGCACCTCGAAGGCGCTCGGCCTTCAGACTGATGCGTCTTACCGCTTCGAGCGCGGCGTGGACTACGAGGGCGTGCGCCGCGCGCAGGATCGCTCAGTCGCGCTCATCTGCGAGATCGCGGGCGGCGCGGCGACCGTGGACGCGATTGACGTTTACCCGCGCAGAATCGAGCCGCCCGTCGTCCATCTCCGTCCGTCTCGCGTCGAAGAATTGACGGGCCTTCAAGTGCCGGCGGGGGAAAGCGCGCGCATTCTCGAATCGCTCGGCTTCACGCCCGTCGCCGCTGGCGACGACGCGGAGGGCAAGCTCTTCTTCAGCGCCCCGACGTGGCGCACGGACGTTTCCATCGAAGAGGACTTGGTCGAGGAGGTCGCGCGGCTCGTCGGCTACGAGAAGATCGGAGAGTCTTTGCCGCCCTCGCCCGTCACGGGCGAGTACCTCGCGGGCGACCGTCGGCGTCGTGCCGCGCGTCAGGTGCTCACGGCCTGTGGCTTGAGCGAGGCCGTTAACATCAGCTTCATAGACGAGTCGAACGAGGGACGCTTCGAGCTTCTGCCCGGCCTTCAGAGGGTCGAGGGCGAGGGCGCGTTCGTCAAGCTTTCGAACCCAGTCGTCGAGGGCGCGCGACTCATGCGCCCGACGCTCCTGCCGGGACTGCTCGACTCCGTCCGTCACAACTTCAACCGCGGCACGCGCAGCGTCCGCCTCTTCGAGACGGGGCGCGTCTTCGCCTCGTCAGCCGAAGGCGACGAGACCGCTTCAGGTGAAGTCGAGACTGCTTCGGATGATATTGGTAAGACCGCTGCGGGCGAGGGCGGCGGGCGACCGAACGAGGTCGAGGCGTTCGCGCTCGTGCTGACGGGCGAGGCGCTCGAAGAGGGGCGCGCTGGTGGGCGCGAACTCGACTTCTTCGACCTCAAAGGCGCTCTGGAAGCCGCGACCGACGCAATGCGTGTGGGCGAGCTTCAGTTCGCGCCCGCCGCCGTCCGACATCTGCGCGAAGGTCAGTCGGCGCGCATCCTCTTCGGCGGCGCGGAGGTCGGCGCGCTCGGCAGGCTCGACGAAGATTTGGCCGCCGCCTACAAGTTTCGCCAGCCCGTCTATGTCGCCGAAGTGAACCTGGGTGCGCTGCTCGCGGCGGGCGAGCGGCCCGTGCGCTACGCGCCGCTGCCGCGCTTCCCCTCGGTCGTGCGCGACGTGTCGCTCCTCGCGCCGCGCCGCGCCGCATTCAGCGAGATGCGGCGCGCCATCCTCTCGCTGGGGCTAGAGGAGTGTCGCGGCGTCTCGCTCGTTGACGTGTATGAGGGCGCGAACGTGCCGGAAGGAAAGCGCTCGCTGACGCTCCGCGTCGAGTACCGCGCCGACGACCGCACGCTCCGCGACGAGGAGGTTGACTCGATGCACGCGCGCGTCGTCGCCGCGTTGGAGGATAAGTTCGGGGCGCAACTGAGAGGGTAGATGTCAGATGCTAGATGTTAGGTGTTAGGTGTTAGAAATTTCCCCTGATCAGCATCCGACATCCGACATCCGACATCTAGCTCTTGCGCTCGCGCGCGCCACAGGAGCATAATCGGCGGGCAGTCACGAGGCCGCGTGATTTGGAGAATGATGATGGTCGGATTGACCGGACTAGAGAAGTTCTCACACCTGGAAGATAAAATTTACCGCACCATCGAGCTGACGAAGACGCTCCGCCAGGAGAAGGAGGGGCTGGAGCGCGAGCTGGCCTCGGTGCGCCGCGAGCTGGGCACGCTCCTGGACGAGAAGGACAGGCTCGAAACGCACGTCGAGCGCCTGCTCGCGGAGCGCGACACGATCCGCATGAAGGTCGAGGCCATGCTCGACGCCATCGCCGTGCTCGACCCCGAGGCGGCTGAGGTGATGCGCCGGTAGTTTCGGAGTACAAGGATGAGCGCCATCAAAAACCCGGCTGAGGGCACGCCGACCATCCGGGTGGAAATCTACAACCAGACTTACAACATCCGCTCCGACGGCGACAGCGAGTACGTCATCGGCCTCGCCGAGTTCGTCGACCGGCGCATGCGCGAAATCTCTTCGGGCACGCTCACCGTTGACTCTCTCAAGGTCGCCATCCTCGCCGCGCTCCACGTCGCCGACGAGCTGCACCGCCTCAAGCGCCTCCACGAGCAGGCCGACCAGCAGCTCGCCTCGCGCAGCGCCGAGTGCGCCGAGATGCTCGACCGCGTGCTCAAGTCGCGCAGCGCCGCCGAGACCGTCGCCACGAGCAACGTCAGCATCTCCTGAAACCGCCCGCCGACCCTGAACCCCCGACAGCCGAAACCGCCCGCGCCTGCCCGCCGTACAAAGAGGTCAGGAGGCGAAGTCCCTAATGGTTTACCGCTCGAAGAAGGATTTGTGGCTGGTCTGCTTGGTCTGGGGAGGCGTCTCGCTGCCGCTCCTCGTCGGCCTTTATAACGTCCTCGCGCCCGGCGGCAACTTGCAGCTCGGCTGGGAACTCGTGCGCGTCGGCGTTATCACAGCGGCCACGGTCTTGATCCTGACCTACCCGCTCGACTACGAGATCACCGCGACGCACCTCGTCGCGCGCAGCGGCGTGATGCGCTGGCGCGTCCCGCTCGACTCGATTGAGGAGGTGCGCCCGTCGCGCAGCCCGGCGAGCGCGCCCGCGTGGTCGCTCGACCGTGTAGCGGTCGAATACCTGAAGGGCGGCTCGACGCGCACGCTCCACATCTCGCCGTCGGACAAGCACGGCTTCATGCGCGAGCTGGCCGACAGCGTGCCTGGCCTTGAGCTGAGGGGCGACACCGTGGCGCGCGCCCGGTAAAGAGGCGCGTGGAGGTATCCTGTCAAGTGTGTAAGGGGGGATTTTTCAAGTCAGTTTTCTGACGCCCGGCGCGCCGACTGTGTTAGTATCCTCACCAGGCCGAGGGAGTCGGCTCTGCGCGGTTCGCCACCGATTTACGATGATTGAGCCAACGTCGTAGAAAAGGGAGACCGATGCCGTCGCCAGTGCAGTCCCTCATTGACAGGGAATTGCCGGAGGCGACGGCTTCGACCGAAAGGTTAGGTCACCCACCTGTTAAGCGCAGGTTCAATTACGGCTTCGGAGCGGCCAGCGCGGTTCTCCCCCCGGCCTTTTCTTTTCGTAAACCGTGAACCGTAAACCGTGACAAGTTAAAAGCTGTATTCTTCTTGTCACGGTTTACGGTTCACGGTTTACGGCTTTTAGCCTATGAGAGTCCTGATTATCGGAGACGTGGTGGCGCGGCCCGGACGCATCGCGGTGCTGGAGCGCATACAGGATTTGCGCGAGCAGCACGCGGTTGATCTCGCCGTGATGAACGCGGAGAACGTCGCGGGCGGCTTCTCGATCACGCCCTCGATGGCCGAAGAGCTTTTCGCCGCAGGGATAGACGTGATGACCTCCGGCAACCACATCTTCGACAAGCGCGAAGCCGCCCCCTACATCGGGCGGCAGCCGCGCCTGCTCAGGCCCGCCAACTATCCGAAGGCCACGCCGGGCCGGGGGCTGTGGGTAGGAGATATTCGCGGCGCGCGCGTCGCCGTCCTGAACCTGATGGGGCGCGTCTATATGCCTCCGACGCACGACAACCCTTTCGCCGCCGCCGACGAACTGCTCGCGCAATTAGACGAGGACGTGCGCGTGCGGCTCGTTGACATGCACGCCGAGGCGACCTCGGAGAAGATCGCGTTGGGGCGCTACCTGGACGGGCGCGTCTCGGCGGTCGTCGGCACGCACACGCACGTCCAGACCGCGGACGAGCGCGTCCTGCCCGGCGGCACGGCCTTCATCACCGACATCGGCATGACGGGCAGCCACGCGGGCTGCATTGGCATGGAGACCGAAGGCACAATCGCCCGCTTCCTCTCACCCGCAACCCCGCGCGCCGAACACTCGAAAGGCGACGTGCGAATCTGCGCTGTCCTCGTTGACGTTGACGAAACGACGGGCCGCGCCCGCGAGATTTCCAGGCTGTCGCTCAGGCACGAATCGTAAATGACAGGAGGCAGCAGACGGCAGGGGCAGGAGGCAGGAAGAGGAAGCAGGGGCAGACGGCAGGAGGCGCGGGGTTGAGTTCGGCAGGCATCGCCGCTTTCACCAGAATCCCTCGACGGAGAAAGTTTTTCCTGCCGTCTGCTCCTGCCTCCTGCCCCTGCCTTTTCAGTCTTGAGTCGGCCCGGCGGCGAGCGGGGGCGAGCTGAGCGCGAGGCGGTAGCTTTCGGGCATGGAGATGACGCGGCCCGTCGGGTCTGTGACGACGTGGCCGGTCTCGCCCTCGGCGATGATGAGGCCGTCCGCGGCGCGTATGACCTCGTAGCCGAAGCGGACGGAGCGGCGGCGCAGCTCCGTGATGTGCGTGCGGATGATTAGCTCGTCGTCGTATTGCGCGGGGGCCTTGTAGCGGCAGTAGGATTCGGCGACGACGAGGAAGGCGTGCTCGTTCTCCTCCATGTCCTTGTAGGCGAAGCCGCGCGCGCGGCAGAACTCCGTGCGACCGATCTCGAACCAGACGAGGTAGTTCGCGTGATAGACTACGCCCATGCGATCCGTCTCGGCGTAGCGGACGCGGATGGTCGTCTCGTGCCAGTCGTCGAAGAGTGCGTCTGCCGCAGGCGGTTGCGTCATCTGTCGGGTTCGTGCCTCCTGGCCGCGCGGCGGACGTGGCGGCGCGGCGAGTTCAGGGTTCGAGGGCCGTTCGGTTTCTGCGGACTATAAGAGCGAAGGGTTCGTGATGTCAAAGAAAATCCGGGCGCGGAATTTGTTGACGCCCATGTTCGTGGCGGCGCTCGCCGCCTTGCTGCTCGCGGGCGCGGGCGCGGCGTCGAGTCAGAGGGCGAAGCCGGCGGTCGTCAACCCGAAGACGGCGGCGGTGCGCGAGGCCACGTCGGAGGTCTTGCGCGAGACGAGCGAGCTGAGGAAGCTCCCCGTGCTCCGTCAGGTGCGCAGCGGAGCGCAGTCGCGCGCGGAGATCGAGCAGATGCTCGTTCGGAACCTCAACGAGAGCGTGACGGCGGAAGAGATGCAGGCTTCGGAGACGACGCTCAAGAAGCTCGGCATGGTGCCCCAGGACTTCCAGCTCCGTTCCTTCCTCATCAAGCTCCTGGCCGAGCAGGTCGCGGGCTACTACGACCCGAAGACGCAGGAGTTCTACCTCGCCGACTGGATTGACCTCGACGGCCAGCGTCCCGTCATGGCCCACGAGCTGACGCACGCTTTGCAGGATCAGCACTTCAACCTCCGGCGCTTCGACAAGTGGCCGAAGCACGACTCGGACGCGGAGCTTTCGGCCCACTCGCTCATCGAGGGCGACGCCTCTCTGGTGATGATGCAGTACATCATGCGCAGCCCCACCCGCCAGCTCTCCTTCATGAAATCTATGGTGACGGGCGGCGCAGGCTCGACCGATCAAATCGAGAAAGCGCCGCGCGTCCTGCGCGAGACGCTCCTGTTCCCTTACTTCCAGGGGATGAACTGGGTGTCGCAGCTCTACAGGCGCGGCGGCTGGGACGAAGTCTCCGCGGCCTTCACGAAACTCCCCAAATCCACCGAGCAGTTGCTCCACGCCGACAAATACTTCGCGGGCGAAGAGCCGCGTAAGGTCGCCGTCAAGGACATCTCCAACGTGCTCGGCAAGGGCTGGCACATGGCCGACAACGACGTGGAGGGCGAGTGGGGCTACTACCTCCTGCTCGACGAGTTCCTGAATTCCAGCGACGTGTCGAAGCGTGCGTCGGAGGGCTGGGGCGGCGACCGCTACGCGCTCTTTATGGGGCCGAACAGCTCGGACGTGCTCGTCGCGCAGAAGTCCGTCTGGGACACCGATGGGGACGCGCGCGAGTTCTTCGACGCCTACGTGAAGCGCACGACGAAGCGCTACGGCGTCGAGCCTTCGGAGGTCGCGGAGTCGGGCCGTCAGGTCTGGAGGACGAAGGAGGGCGGCGTCTGCGTCGAGTTGACAGGTGCGACGGTGCTCGTCGTCGAGGGCGTGCCAGAGGGCGTGGACGCGAAGGCGCTCGTCAAGATGCTTTAGACAAAGGCAGATGCTTCGGCGGAAGTAAAAGAAGAGGCGCTCAGGAGTTGAGCGCCTCTTCTGCTTTTGCGGGAGTCGAACCCCATGCTTCAGAACTGGAGCTTGAGGCCGAACTGGATGACGCGGGCCGACTCGCCCGTCTGGATGATGGTCTGCGTCGAGGGCGGTGCGACCGCAGCGCAGCAGGTCTGCGCGAAGACGCTCGAAAGGATGCTCGGGCTTCCGACCGACGCGTCGCGCGGGTTATCGAAGTTCGGATGGTTCAGGGCGTTGAACATCTCTGTGCGGAACTGCACACGGAAACGCTCCGTGAGCCGGAACATCTTGACGAAGCTCAGGTCGAGGTTCCAGTAGCCGGGGGCCACGAAGATGTTTCGGCCCGAGCCGTTCGAGCCAGGCTCCGGGATGGCAAAGGCGTTGGTGTTGGCGAAGACCACGGGGCCGACGATGCCCGGCACGTTCTGTAACTGCGCGCGCACCGAAGGGTCGAGCAGGACGGCGCGCGATTCGTGGCCGGAATTCGACGTGCGGCTGCCCGATCTGACCGAGAACGGCTCGCCCGACATGGCGAGGAAGATGCCGTTGATAGTCCAGCCGCCGAGAACCTGGTTGACCCAGCCCGGCGAGTCGCGCAGGAAGCGCTTGCCGCTGCCGACGGGCAGCTCCCAGACGGCGGCGGAGGTGAAGATGTGCGTGCGGTCGAAGTCGGAGCGCGCGCGCTCCTCGCGGAAGTTGCGGTCGTCAATGGGCGTGCGCGAGTTCGTCGTCGAAAGCCCGCCGCCCGAAGACGAGCCGACGGGGTCAACCGACTGGTCGTCAATTGACTTGCCGAAGGTGTAGGCCATGCTGAGGCCCAGCCCCGTCGAGAAGTGCCGGCGCAGCGTGAACTGTGCGGCGTGGTAGTTCGACGCGCCGCTGTTGTCGAGGTAGGTGATGACGCCGAACTGCTGGTTGGGCCGCAGGTGCAGCGCCAGGGTCGTGTCCTCGATGCGCGAGGCGAAGGAGCCGGCGTTGTTGATGTCCAACTCGCCCGTCGTCGTCGAGGAGTTGAGGAACGTCGCCGCCGCCGACGCGCTCAGACCCGCCGCCGTGAGCTGTCCGAGCAGGGCGGGCGTGACGCCCGTCGTGCCGGCGGGGCAGCCCGTCCCGTCTGGGCGGCAGCCGGCGCGCCGGTTCTGCCGCATCGCGAGGAACGAGGGGATGATCGGGTCGGCGTTAACCTGGTTGATGTTGTAGGCCATGAAGAGGTGGTTGCCGGCGCGACCGACGTAGGCCGCCTGCGCGACGAAGCCGCCCGGCAGCTCTCGCTGCAAGCTCACGCTCCACTCGTGCACGGTCGGCGTCTTCATTTCCGGCGCGAAGACCGAGATCGGCGGCGCGTTGCTGAAGAGCTGCGCGGGCAGCGTCAGGAACGTGGACGGCTTGGTGGTCGGCGGGTTGAGCGTCTGCGGGAAGCCGCTGGCGATGGTCGTGCTCGGCGGCGGCGCGCAGCCGTTCGTCGCCGTCGTGAACGGGAAGGTCGAGGAGCATGTGACCAGAAGGCCGGGGACGCGGCCCGCGGCGGCGGTCACCTGGAACGAAGAGATCGTGTCGTAGGCGATGCCGTAGCCTGCGCGGATGACGCTCTTGCCGCTGTCGCCGAAGAGCGCGTGCATAAAGCCGCTCTTCCAATTGGGGCTGTAGGCGAGGCCGACGCGCGGGCCGATGTTCTTCCACTTGCTGATGTCGTACCACGTCTTCGCCCTGACGAAGGTGGTCGGCCCGGCCTGAATCGGCGTGGCCGCGCGCAGCACGTCGCCGCCGACCGTGGTGGCCGCGGGGTTGATCTCCCAGCGCACGCCGTAGTCGAGCGTCAGGTTCGAGCGCACCTTCCACTCGTCCTGCACATAGAAGTTGTACTGGTTGAGCTTGTGCTGCTCGTCGAAGAGCGTCACGGTGTTGCCGACCTTGAAGGGCAGGAAGGCGTCGTCGTGGAGGTTACCGATGAAGGTCTGCTGGATGCGCGCGGGCAGGCCGAAGAGGTTGTTGACGAGGCCGCCGAGCGTCGTGTTGTCGGTCGAGTTGATGCCGGCGGCTGCCGTGAAGCCGTCGCTCGTGAACGGGTTGCGGCGCGAGGTGGCGAAGTCAATCGCGGGCGTGACGTTGATGCCGCCCGGCTGGCCTCGCTGATCAACGTGGCGGTAGAAGCGGACGTTCGTGCCCATGCGCCAGATGTGCGCGCCGCTGACGACCGAGAGGTTGTCGAGGAACTGCGGCGTGGTCACGTTGCGGGCCGTGCGCGGCGTGTTGTTGAAGGGCGCGCTGATTGAGTTGAAGGTGAAGGGCGGCACGTCGGGGAAGCGCGGGTCGGCCTCGCCCTGCGTGAAGAGGAAGTCGAAGCGCGCGTACCCGGCGGTGAACTCGTTGATGACGCGCGGCGAAAGCACCCGGCGGTAGCTGATGGCGAGGTTGTGCGTGCGCCGGAAGACCTCGCCGAGCGGCGGGAAGTCGCCGGGGAAGACCTGCGGCCTGCCGTTCAAGGGGTCGCCCTTCAGGGTGTTGTAGTTCGAGAAGAGGAAGCGGACGAACAGAGAGTTGTTCTGGTTGAAGGTGTGGTCAACGCGCGCCATGTAGTTCGGCCCCTTGATCTGCGTGGGCGGGTTCCAGAGGAAGGCCGCCGTGTTCAGGCCGTCGCCGCCGACGCTGAAGTTGTTCGGCAGCGGGTAGGGGTTGATGATCGCGGCTATCGCCGAGTCGGGCTGGAGGCCGCGCGTGTTGTTCGACGCCGCGCGCGCGTCGTATGTGCGGACGCAGCCGATGGAGGTCGCCGTGGCGCAGAGGCTGACGCCGGAGCGGAGCTGTCCGGTGAACGGGTCAACGAGCAGGTTGTTGTTGCGCGTGATGGTCACGCCGTTGATGACGAGCGGGTGAGCCGGGTCGGGCACGAAGTAGCGGAAGACCCCGGCGCGCGCCGACGCCGTATAGACGACGGGGACGCCGAAGGTCTGATCCACGGGCTGCGTGAAGCTGACCTGGTTGTCCTGGATGCTGCCGAAGAAGAAGGTCTTGTTGCGGATGATGGGGCCGCCGGCCTCGCCGCCGAACTGGTTGAGCTTGATGACGGGCTTGGCTTGGCCGTTCGCGTTGGCGAAGAACTCGTTGGAGTTGAGCGCGTCGTTGCGCAGAAAGTAGAAGACGTTGCCGTGCAGGTCGTTCGTCCCCGAACGGGTCGAGACCGAGATGGAAGCGCCGGAGTTACGCCCCTCCTCGGCGGTCGCGTTGTTCGTCGTGACCTTGTACTCCTGCACGTTGTCCGGGTTCAGGCGGTAGAGGTTCGAGACCGGGTTCGGCACGGAGGATTCGTTGGCCTCGATGCCGTCAATGGTGACGTTGTAGGCGCGGTCGCGCGAGCCGTTGACGTGGATGCCGGAGCCGGCCCCGCCTGCCGAGCGCTGCGTGACGCCCGGCTCCAGAGTGATGAGCGTGAGCGGGTTGCGACCGTTCAAGGGCAGCTCCTCGATGGCCTTCTGCTCGACGACGTTCCCGATGACGGCGTTCGAGGTCTGGAGCTGCTCGGCCCCGGCCTGCACGGTGATGACCTCCGAGACCTCGCCCGCCGCGAGCGTCACGTCAGCCGTCAACGGGGTGTTGACCTCAAGCACGTTGCCGGTCTGCTTCGAGGTCTTGAAGCCGGCCTTCTCGACCGTGATCGTGTACTTGCCGACGGGCAGCGAGGCGAACGAGTAAAGCCCGGCGTCCGTGGTCGTCTGCGTCTGCCTGATGCCGGTCGCCTCGTTAAGCGCCGTGACGGTCGCGCCGACGACGACCGCGCCCGCCGTGTCCGTGACCGTGCCGGTGATGCGCGAGGTGCTCGTCTGCGCCGCCGCCCCGGTCGCGGCGACGAGCAGGAGGAAGAAAAGGCAGATTGAAGCTCGAAGGGATTTCGGCATGTGGGAACTCCTTTTTTCGGCCACGGCCCGCGCGTCTGCACGCGCGCCGGGCCGCGGCCGTGGTCTCTGACGAAATGTGGGCTTACGCGGGGCGGCTGTTATTGCCGCCCACGTGTTGAAGGCTGATCCTTACTTCTGTAAAAGTTTGCGTCCCGGTAAGGACTCGACGGCTGCGTCCGCCGCGCCTGAGATGGTGGGAAAGTATAACCGCACGGGCGGGAACGTCAAGAGGATTTATCCAAAAAAAATACTTATTTCAGTGATAAAATCTTTTAGCTTTATTTATTGTGTCGGCGTTCATTAAAATGCGAAAATCAAGCTTCGCAGCTAATTCGGGCGCCCGCCCTGTTCCGCTTTTTAAGGTTACAAGAACTCTGACGATGCTCCGCCCCACGGCCTGTATCCGACGCGCACAGCCGTTGCCTTGCCAGCGGCGAAATCGTCCCGGCGGGTGGCGGCACGGCGCTGCACGTTGCCGCCGACGGCAGACGGGCGGCGATAGTTCTTGCCAAGAACAAGGGGCCGGTGTATAAGGTTGGGCACTAATCGGTAAGCCCCAACGATAGCGCGGTCAAAGCAGTTCGCACACTTTTTCAGCCACAGGAAAGGTCGCCTGAGTCTTGGGCCGAAGAGTCCGAGACTCTTCGGCCCAAGCCGGAATCTTCTTCAGACTTCGATGAAAAGGAAGCACCCCATGAGACACTACCCAGCAATCGCACGTCGAATGACTATCCTGGCGCTCCTGTTTTGCGCGTGCCTGAGCGCTGCGTTCGCGCAGGAGATCACCGGCTCGCTCAACGGCACGGTCACAGATACCACCGGCGCGGTCGTCAAGGGCGCGACCGTGACGATCACCGACCGGGATAAGAAGGTCGTCGTCCGCACGGTGACGACGGGCGATGCTGGCGAGTACTCCGTCCCGCTCCTCCCGGTCAGCACCTACACGGTGACGGTCGAAGCGCCGAATTTCAAGAAGGCCGTCCAGACCGACGTGAAGGTTGACGTTAACCAGCGCCGGACGGTGGATGTCAGTTTGGAGGCCGGGAAGATCGAGGAGGTCGTCACGGTCGAGGCCGCGCCCGTCGCCGTCGAGCTGACGACGCCGACCGCCGCGACCGTGATTAACGGCAACCAGGTGCGCGAGCTTTCCATCAACAACCGCAACTTCGTCCAGCTCATGACGCTCGCCCCCGGCGTCACGAACGACCTCGACGACCTGTTGTTCACCGGGACGCAAAATCCCGAAACCCAAGTCGTCAACAGGATGTTGGTTTCGGTCAACGGCGCTCGGAGCACCCAGAACACCTTCACCGTTGACGGCGCGGACATAACCGACCGCGGCTCGAACCTGACGATTCAAGCCTATCCGAGCATTGATTCGATTGGCGAGGTTGAAATCTTGCGAAGCCTCTACCCCGCAGAGTCGGGGCGCAGCGGCGGCGGACAGATCAACGTCGTGACGCGCTCAGGCGAAGAGAAGTTTCACGGGGGCGGCTTTGAATTCATCCGCAATGAAGCCTTCAACGCCAACGACTTTAACACCAACAGGACTCCATCGCTCGCCTCGACGCTCGGCACAGACCCCTCGAACGGCAAGATCAAGCGCAGGCCGATCCGCTATAACAACTACGGCTACACCATCGGCGGGCCTGTCTACTTCCTGAAGTTCGGCGAGGGTTCGGGACGCATGGGCGGGAAAGTGCCGAAGACATTCTTCTTCTTCTCGCAAGAGTTTCGCAACGAGAGAACTTTTCCTCTCCTCGGCCCCGCGACCGTCCCCGACGCTTTGTTGAAGCAGGGGATTTTCCCGGTACCCATCTGCCTGAGGGCGACCACGACTTGCCAGAGCGTTCTGCCGGCGGGCACGCCCATCAGCACCGTCGCCCCGCTGAGCAACGTCGCTCAGCAGTACGTCGGTTTAATCTGGAACAAGGTTCCGCAGCCGAACAACCTCGCCGCCTACCAGCTCAGTTTCCCGGCTCTGAACGTCGCGAAGTTCAACCAACAGATCTTCAAGATTGACCACACCTTCTCGAACAAGTGGAATGCGTACTATCGGTTCGAGCACGACAAGATACCGACGCAGGACGCCGACGGGACTATCGGCACGCGCTCGGGGATGCCTTTCGTTAACACCACGGTGTCCAATTCGCCCGGCACGACGCACACGTTTCAGACCACCTACACCGTCAGTCCGAGGTTAATTCTCGAAGGCCGTTACGCCTACGGCTTCGGCGCGATCTTCATTAACAGCACCGGGCTGATCGCGAAGAACGTCACGCCGCTCTCCGTCAACCTGGCGTACCCGAACACACGCGACGTCGTGCCGATTCTGAGCGTCTCCGGATTTAACTCCCTCACGGGCTTCGGCAACTACATTGACCCTTCCTCGAAGGCAAATTTCGGCGGCAGCGTAACCTGGATCAAGGGGAACCACACGGTGAAGTTTGGGTCAACCTTCTCGAACTACACCAAGATGGAAAATGCCTTGGGAGGGACTGCCCAAGGATCATTCAGTGTGTTCAACAACAGCACGACTAACGGTAGCGTTCTGGCCGCCGGGGTTGCCAACACAGCCCTCAACAGGATGTTCCAATCCTGGGCAAATTTTCTTCAGGGGAATCTCGTCACCTTCACGCAGAATAAATTTGATTTGACCGCTAACCTCCGACAGAAAGCGATTGAATCATACGCGCAGGACGAGTGGCGTTTCCGCCATAACCTGACGCTGTATTACGGCGTGCGCCACTCATACTACGGCCCGCCCTGGGATAAGAACGGCTTGCTGACGAACTTCGACCCGGCGCTGTGGAATCCTGCCGCCGCCCCGCAGGTGACGGGGAACGCGACCAGGGTTAATACCGCGGGCAGCAACTTCTGTAACGGCCTGATCGTCAACGCCCAGAATTTCTCGACCGGCTCGGCCAACTTCATCAACTGCACGCCGATTGTCTCGCCCTTTGGCAAGTACGTGTATCATGTGTCGAAGCATGATTTCGCGCCCCGCGTGGGTTTGGCCTGGGACCCGTTCGGCAAAGGAAAGACATCCATTCGGACGGGATATGGAATCTATCACGAACAGATTTCGACTTCAGCGGTCGAACTGTTCCTCGGGCAGAACCCGCCGTTTCAGGAGACTGTTTCCATTGCTAATACAACGATGGATCAACCAATACCCCTGGGCCAAACGCCCGCCGGGGTAGCTTCGTTGACCGTTCAGTCTCTACGCGGTATTGACCCTGATTACAAGACGCCCTACATGCAGCACTGGTCTTTGGATTGGCAGCAGCAGTGGGGGCGCAACACGATCGTGACCATCGGCTATTACGGGTCGAAAGGAACGCACCTCATCGGCTTTACAGAACTCAATGACCTCCCGGTGGGCAAGGCGTTGAATTCGCAGTGCGCGACGGGAGGAAATACGCTACAGACTCCCGGCGCGGCGACGGTTCCGTGCTTGGTGGCCGGGTCTGCGCTCTTCAGCGGCACGGCGGCCAACACTCAAATTGACCAAATTCGCCCGTACCGCGGCTATCGTTCGATTGACATGCTCCAGACGCGCTACAACTCGAATTACCACAGCCTGCAGGCTTACGTGCAGCACCGTTTTTCGGGCGCTTCGCAGGCGACTATGACATACACCTGGTCGCACAATCTGACGGACAATCAAACGTCGTCGAATAACGCCTCGCCGCAGGATACCTTCAACATCAGGGGCGACTACGGCCCGGCCACGCTCGACCGGCGGCACGTCCTCAGCATCAACTACATCTACGAGCTGCCCTTCTTCCAGCGACAGCACGACCTGGTCGGCAAGGTGTTGGGCGGCTGGCAAGCCTCCGGCATTACCACTTACTACACGGGCATCCCCTTAACCATCACTACGTCGAGCTACGATCCGGCGGGGCTTGGCTTCATCAACTCGATCCCGACGGGCGGCAGGCCGAACCTGCTCTGTGACCCGAACGCCAGCGCGCCGCAAACCGTCAGCCAGTGGTTCAACACACAGTGCTTCCAACTCAACCCCCCGACCACCACGACTTCGGGCATCGCCAACGTGCCCGGCACGTCGCCCAGGGGCGTCGTGATCGGCCCGCCGACCACGCGGTTTGATTTCACGCTGGCGAAGAACATACGTTTCGGGGAAACCGTGCGGCTCCAACTTCGTGCCGAAGCATTCAACGTTTTCAACCACACGAATTTCAGGGCGCTTAGCACGAACGTCACTTCGGCCACCTTCGGCCAAGTTTTGACTTTCCGTGATCCGCGCGACCTGCAGTTCGGTGTGAAGCTCAGCTTCTGAGCCGACCGGGCCGCGCGCCAAAAGTCCATGCCCGCGCCCCTCCGACGCGAGGGGCGCGGGCATGCGCGCGTCCGGCTCCAATCTGTGATTTAATCCCCGCTATGAGTAACGCTTCTCGCGCGCAAAATCTCCTGCTCACGAACGCGCGCCTCGTCCGCCCCGATAGGGTGGTCGAGGGTGCCAGTCTGCTCGTCGAAGACGGGCGCATCGCAGGCATCTTGGAACAGGCGGGAGAGGCCAGTTCGACCCGGACGCTCGACCTGTCTGGCGTCACGCTCTACCCCGGCTTCATTGACGTGCACATCCACGGCGCGGTCGGCGTGGACACTCTGGAGGCGACGGCTGAAGACCTCCACGCGGTCGCGCGCTTCCTCGCGGCGAACGGCGTGACGGCGTGGCTGCCGACGCTCGTCCCCGCGCCGACGGAAGACTACCGCCGCGCGGTCGGAGCAATCGCCGGGCTGATGCGCGCGCAGGATGAACTGCCCGCGGCGGCGTGCGCCGTCGGCGTCCACTACGAGGGGCCGTTCGTCAACGAGCGGCAGTGCGGCGCGCTGCGCACGGCCTACTTCCGCACCTTCAAAGACGCTTCGGACCTGGACGACCTGCCCGCGCCCGACGCCGAAGGCGCGGCCCGAATGATTACGGTCGCGCCGGAGGTCGAAGGCGGAATCGAGCTGGTGCGGGAACTCAAGCGGCGCGGCTGGATCGTCTCAATCGGCCACACGCGCGCGACCGCCGAGACGCTTGAACGTGCGCGCGAGGCCGGCGCTCGTCACATGACGCACTTCCTCAACGCCATGTCACCGCTCCACCATCGCGCGCCCGGCCCCGTCGGCTGGGGGCTTCTTCAGGACGACGTGACCGTTGACCTCATCGCCGACGGCGTCCACAGCGACCCCCTCATGCTCCGCCTCGTCCTGCGCTGCAAGACCACCGAGCGCGTCTCGCTCATCAGCGACGCGGTCGCGCCCGCGGGCCTCGGCGACGGCGATTATCGAGTCTGGGGAGAAACAATCAAGGTCACACGGGGGCGCACCAGCAACGAGCGCGGGAGCATCGCCGGCTCCGTCATCACGATGCTTGACGCCGTCCACACGGTCAAATCACTCGGCCTCTCCGAGACGGACATCGCGCGCGTGGCCTCCACAAACCCCGCGCGCCTGCTCGGACTCCACAATGAATGCGGCTCGATTGAGGAAGGGAAACGCGCCGACCTCACGGCGCTTGACGCGGAGGGGCGCGTGCGCCTCACGCTCGTCGGCGGTCGCGTGGCATACGAGGGAAAATGATGAATGATGAATACGGAATGATGAATGAAAGACAGCGTACCTCTTATCGTTCATCATTCCGTATTCATCATTCATCATTTCTGTAGAAGCCCGCGCGCCTGTACGACTCGTCGAGCAACTCGACCGGGTGGGCGACTCGCAGCTTCATCCCGGCGAGCCGCGCGCCCGCGCCGATCTGCATGTGGCAGCCGGGATTTCCCGTCGCGAGAATCTGAGCGCCGGTCTCGCGGACGTGTCGGAGTTTTTCTTCGAGCACGCGCGAAGACAGCTCCGGCTCGACGAGGTTATAGACGCCTGCGCCGCCGCAGCACACGTCGCTGCCTTCGAGCGGCGCGAGGCTGAGGCCCCGAATCGTCGAGAGCACGCGCAGCGGCTCCACTCGCGCCTTCTGCCCGTGCAGCAGGTGGCACGAGGCGTCGTAGGTCGCCGTCAGACGGTCGAGCCGCGCACCCTCGCGTATGCCTACGTCCGCGAGTTGCTGGCTCACGTCGCGGACGCGCGGGCTGAAGGCGCGTGCGCGCGCCGCGAACGCTTCGTCGCGGGCGAGCAGTTGCGCGTAAGACGCGAGCATCGCGCCGCAGCCGCCCGCGTTGGTCACGACCGGCGCTGCCCCGGCGTCCTCGAACGCCTCGATGTTTCGGCGCGCGAGCCGGCGCGCCCCTTCGAGGTCGCCCGCGTGCGCGTGCAGCGCGCCGCAGCAGACCTGCCCGCGCGGCGCGCGCGTCCGGCAGCCCTGCGCTTCGAGCACGCGCGCCGTCGCGCGGTTGACGCGCGCGAACAGACCTTCCGTCACGCACCCCTGGAACAGCAGCGCCGCGGACTCTTTCGTCTCGGTTGACCTTCCAATCTCCTCGGACGTACTTGCGTTGGACGCCGCAGCCGTCGAAGTTATGTCAGCGCCTTCAACCGACACGCCGCCCTTCGCTTCGCTAAACCTGCCAACCGTCTCATCACTCAAGGACGCGGCGGAAGAACTGTCGAGCAGCGCGAGCGCGAACTCGACGCGCGCGGGCAGAAGCCCCTTTAACTTCGCTCGGAGCAGCAGACGCGGGAGCCGCGAGTCGCGCAGCAGGCGCGCGAGACGGAAGGCGAGGCGCAGGCGCGCGGGGTGCAGCCACACGTGGCGCAACGCGAAGCGGAGGGCGCGCGACGTGAAGCCGCGTCCGCGACCCGCGGCGGCGATGTCGGCGCGCGCGGCCTCGAGCAGTTGGCCGTACTCGACACCGGAAGGGCAGACGCTCTCGCAGGCGCGGCAGCCGAGGCAACGTTCGATGTGGCGCGTGAACGAACGGGACTCTACGCCCAGCCGCCCCTCCTCGACCGCGCGCATCAGGTACAGGCGACCGCGCGGGCCGTCGTTCTCGTCGCCCGTCTGCACGTATGTCGGGCACGCTTCGAGGCACAGCCCGCAGTGGACGCACGCGAGCAGCTTGCCCTCCTCCGCGCCCAGCGCGCCAGCAAGTTGTGTCGGACGGTTACGCATAAACCGATCTTCAGAAGCGACCGGGCGAGAACGTGTCCGCCGGGTCGAGTTGCGCCTTCACGCGCCGCATCAGGAGGGCGGCGGAGTCGTTCAAGCCCCACGCGTCGAACTCGCGCTTCACGGCGTCCGGCGCGCGCTCGACGACGAGCGAGCCGCCCGCGCGCCGAGCCGCCTCGCGCAGCCTACGCAAAGACGAAACCGTCTCCGCGTCGTCGCGCGCCACCGCCGCCTCGAAGACGCGCAGGCGTCCATCGCCCGCGCCTGCGTGCCAAGCCGCCTCGTCGCCGCGCTCTTCCCGAAGTCGCCCAAGCATCGCGCCGAGCCGGGACGGGAGGACAGACGCGCGCCAGGCGAGGCATTGACCGCCGCGCGCGGAAGCCGCGGCGAGGCCCGACCAGACGGGGCCGTCATCGTCGAGCACTTCGACGCCCGTGACTTTCTCGTGTTCGCGGACAAGCTCGCGCGCGCGCGCAACCTGATAGGCGACCGTGCCGTCAGTCCCCGCGAACCGAGCGAGCACGACGAACCCGCCGCCCCCGGAGGGGAGTGAAAGCGCGCCCGCCATCCGCGGCGAGACGATCTCGACCGCGGCGGGGAAGAGCTGCGAGGCGACGAGCGCGCGCGCCGCTTCCGTGAGCCGGGGCAAGTCCGCAGAGGTCGCGGCGAGCGTCGCCTCGCGCGGCGGGCGCGGTCGCAGCTTGAAGGTGAGTTCGAGTATGAGGCCGAGCGTGCCGTGGCTTCCGACGAAGAGCTTGCAGAGGTCGTAGCCCGCGACGTTTTTGACGACGCGACCGCCCGCGCGGATGACGCGCCCGTCGGCGAGCGCGACGCGCATACCGAGTACGTAGGAACGCGGCGTGCCGTAGCCATGCGCTTGCGCGCCGCCCAAGCCAGTCGCCGCCACGCCGCCGAGCGTCGCGCGTGCCCCGCCCGGCGGGTCGAGCGGGAGCCATTGCCCCGCGCGCCCGACCTCCCGGTTGAAGTCCGCGAGCGTCAGACCAGCCTCGACAGTCGCGACGAGGTCTGCCGGCTCGTGCGTGACGACGCGCTCCATCCGCGAGGTCTTGACGACGACGCGCCCGCCGCGCACGGGATTGCCTGCGTCGAGCCAAACGCCCGCGCCCGCGGGCACGACCTTCCAGCCCTCGCGCGCGGCGACCTTCAAGACCTCGCACGCCTCCCCAGCCGATGCAGGAGAAACGACGATAGCATCCATGTCACCACACGCCGCGCTCCCGCCCATCTTGTCCGCACTGCCTCCCGTCAAGACGTGCTCATCGCCGACGACGCCGGCGAGCAAGCCGCGCGCGCGCTCAACGTCAAAACCGCTCCTCGAAGCTGAGACCGACGGCGCGAAAGATGTCTGCGAAGCTAACGAGGGAAGCGTCCGCGAGAGTTCATTCAAAAGAGATTCAGCCGTCTCCGACTTTTCCCTTTTGCCTTTTGCCTCTTGCCTTTTGCCTTCGGCGACGGCGCGGGCCTCGCCGCAGCCCTTGAGCACGGGGATGATCTTGCCGGGATTGCATAAGCCCGTGGGGTCGAAGGCCGCGCGCACTTGTAACATCGCGCCGAGCGAGTCGTCGTCGAAGACGAGCGGCAGGTACTCACTCTTGTCGAGGCCGACGCCGTGCTCGCCCGTAATCGTCCCGCCCGCGCGCACGCAAGTCTCCATGATCTCGCGCCCGGCGAGTTTAACGCGCGCCACCTCGCCTGGATCGCGCGAGTCGAAGCAGATGAGCGGGTGGAGGTTGCCGTCGCCCGCGTGGAAGACGTTGGCGACGCGCAGATGGTGCTCCGCGCCGATGCGGTAAGTGGCGGCGAGCACTTCGGGCAGGCGCGAGCGCGGCACGACCGCGTCCTGGATGAGTATGTCGGGCGAGATGCGGCCCATCGCGCCGAAAGCGCCCTTGCGCGCCGCCCACAGCTTCTTTCTTTCGATCTCGTCCGCGGCGAGGCGAACCGTGCGCGCGCCGCTCTGCACGCAGATGCTTCGGACGCGCGCGACTTCTTCGTCAAGCCCCGCCTCGATACCGTCAAGCTCGACGAGCAAAGCGCCCGCCGCGTCCGTCGGCATCCCTGCGGCGAAGACGCTTGCCTCGACGGCGCGGATCGTCGCGCCGTCAACCATCTCCAGGCCCGCAGGAATTATCCCGGCGGCGATGATCGCGGAGACGGCGCGGCTGGCGTCGTCAATGTCCGTGAAGTCCGCGAGCAGCGTCCGCACCGAAGGCGCGACCGGCGTCAGGCGCAAAGTCGCCTCGGTCGCAACGCCGAACGTCCCCTCGGAGCCGACGAAGACTCCGAGCAGGTCGTAGCCCGGCGCTTCGGCGCCCGCGCCGCCCAGGTTCACGACGCGCCCGCCGTAGAGGACGACGCGCGCGCCGAGCACATGATCCGTGGTCGTGCCGTACTTCAGACAGTGTATGCCGCCCGCGTTCTCCGCGATGTTGCCGCCGACGGTGCAACTCCCCTGGCTCGAAGGGTCTGGCACGTAGTGCAGCCCGTGACGCGCGACGGCGCGCGAGACCTGCGCGTTGACGACGCCCGCCTCGACCACGGCCAGACGATTCTCGACATCAACCTTGAGCACGCGGCGCATCCGCGCAAGCTCTATGCAGACCCCGCCGCCGACGGCGAGCGCGCCGCCTGACAAGCCCGTCCCCGCGCCGCGCGGAACCACGGCCACGCGCGCGTGCGCGAGCAGGCGCAACACCTCCGAGACCTCTTCGGTCGAGGCAGGGAAGACTACGGCGCGCGGGCGGTGGCGGTAGTGCGTCAGCCCGTCGCACTCGAAAACCAAAAGCTCTTCGGGGTCGGAGATGACCTGTTCCGGCTTTAGTACGGCGCGTAGATTTTTAACGAGCGCGTCCACCTGAATCGTTCGTGACTGCTATAAAGCGTCTGCCAGAGACGTTGGCACCTCAACCGCCTTCGAGTTTACGCGCGGGGCGGATCAATGTTGCCCGCTCGCGGCCTGCGCCTTCGTCTGCCCGGTCAGCTCGGCGACGAGTTCGGTGGCGTCGAACATCTTGCGCATGACTTCGAGCATGCCGCGCGAGTCAACGGAGATCGCGCGGTTGACCGACTCGTCGTAGATGAAGTTTCCGACGAGCGATTGGATGTTGCCGTCGAAGATGAGGCCGACCAGTTCGCCCTGGCGGTTGACGGTCGGCGAACCGGAGTTTCCTCCGATGATGTCGTTGGTCGTGACGAAGTTGAAGGGCGTCTTGAGGTCAAGCGCCGTCTTCCTGTCGAGCCAGCGCTGCGGCAGGTTGTAGGGGAACTGATATTTATGTTCAGCCGCGCGCTCGTAGAGGCCGCCGAGCGTGGTGAACGGCGCGACGTGGTGGCCGTTCTCGTTGTAGCCCTTGACCGAGCCGTAGGAGAGGCGCAGCGTAAACGTCGCGTCCGGGTAGAGCCGCGTGCCCTCGGTCTCGAAGAGCGCATGCGCGATCTTCGCGTAGGCGTTGCGCTCGACGCCGACGACCTCGTCCTCGTAACGCTTGCGCACGGCGCGCGCCTCCGGGTCAATCGAGCGCGCGAGTTCGAGCATCGGGTCGTTCGAGACGTTGATTGCCTCCGCACCCCCCTTGAAGAGCTGCGCGCGGAATGAAGCGTCCTTCAGTTTCGTGCCGTCAATCAGCTCGGCGGCGCGCGCTTCGGGCGTCTCGCCCTTCAGCACCCGCTGGACGAGCGGGTTCGACGCGCCGTACTCGTCGCGCATGAAGGCGAGCGAGTCGGCGAGTTTCATCTTATCGAAGTCGGGGTAGAGCGGCGCGTCCGCCGAGAGCGCCGCGCCGAGGGCGGGCAGGCGGTTGTCGGCGTATTCGGGCAGACGCTCGGCGCTCGGCTTCGCGCTCTCGGCGGCGAAGCGCACGAGCGAGCGCGCGTACTGGAAGAGTTGCGTGTTGAAGCCTGCGGCGAGGTCGAGGAAGCGGCGGTCGCGCTCGTAGGGCGCGAAGTTTTTGCGCGCGGCGGCGATCAAGTCGAAGGCGTCGCCGTAGTCGCGCTGGCGGCGCGGGTCGGCGGCGATTGACTGGCGGAGCGCCTGCTCCTCTTTGCTCTTGCGTGCCATCAAAGCCTGATCTTTCAGGCCGGCGAACTGCCCGCGATAGACCTTCAGGGCGTTCTGCACGCCGTTCAACTCGTTTTGCGCGCGCCGCGTCTGCTCCTCGCCCTGCGCCATGTAAGCTTTAAGCACGGCCTCGCGGTGTTCGAGCCAGCGCAGCAGCAGAGGGATCGCCGTGTCGCGCAGGTATTCGAGGTTGGCGACGGTGTTGAGGCGCGAGGTCGAGCCGGGGTTGCCGGTGACGAACGTCAGGTCGCCCTCCTTCGCGCCCGTGGTTGACCACTTCAGATACTCAGCCGGATGCACGGGCTGCCCGTTCTCATAGACGCGCACGAGCGACATGTCTATGTTGAAGCGCGGGAAGTTGAAGTTGTCAGGGTCGCCGCCGAAGAAGGCGGCCTGAAACTCCGGCACGAAGACGAGCCGCACGTCCGTGTACTTGTGATAGCGATAGAGGTTGTACTGCCCGCCCTGGTAGAGCGTGATAACGTCGCTGCGCAGGCTCGTCGCCCGCGTTGACTCGGCCTCGATGGCCTGGATGGCGGCGCGGCGCGCGGCCAGCGCGTCAACCGCGGACGCGCCGGGCTTCACACCCGCGTTCACGCGCTCCGTCACATCCTCGATTGATTCGAGGACGTTCAGCTCAAGGTTCGGTATCTTCATCTCCTCGGCGGGCGTGCGCGCGAGGAAGCCTGTCTTGGCGTAGTCCTTCTGCGGCGTGGACAGCTCGGTGACGAAGTCCTCGACGATGTGGTAGTTCGTCAGCGCCAGCCCGTTCGGCGAGACGAATGACCCCGACCCGCCGTTGTTGAAGCGGACGGAGGCGAGCTGCAAGTGCTTCAGAAATTCGTCCGTCACGTCGAAGTTGTAGCGCTTTTTGATCTCGGCCCTCGGCACGTTGTTGAACGTCCACATGCCCTCGTCGGCGCGCGCCGCTGTGCCGAGCGACGACAGCACGAGCAGCGCGCCCAAGAGCACGCCCGCGAATCTTCTGATCTTCATTCTTAACCTCAAGTGTGAAATTTATTGGGAGTTTGAACAGGTTAGAATACCACAGCCCGCCTACGGATGCCTGCCGTCAACAACCGCCCGCGCGCCGCCGCGACGGTGCCGTCCGGGCGGACATTTTGGGTTGATAATCTCGCCATTCAGAGTATCATCCGTGCTTGCAAGCCGGGAGCGTTACCCCTAAATAAAAACAGAGCAGGAAAACTTCCGAAGATGAGAGCATCTCTTGCCTCCGTCCTTCTCGCGTGTCTCATGTCAGCCTTCTTCCCACAGCCGAACGACGCACAAAAGTTTGAGGCCGACCTCGTCGTCGTCAACGCCAACGTCCGCACGATGGACGCGCGCCGCCCCGTGGCAGAGGCCGTCGCCGTCTTCGGCAACCGCATTGCCGCCGTCGGCACGAACGAGGAGATACGGCGACTCGCGGGCGCGCACACTCGCGTCGTTGACGCCAGAGGCGCGCTCGTCCTGCCCGGCTTCAACGACTCGCATGTGCACTTCCTGTCGGGCGGCTTCCAGCTTTCGAGCGTTGACCTCCGCGACGCCGCGACGCCGCAGGAGTTCGCCGAGCGCATCCGCCGCTTCGCCGAAAAACTCCCGAAGGGGCGCTGGATCACGGGTGGCGACTGGGATCACGAGCGCTGGCCCAACGTTAACGGAAGTGCGCCGCTGCCGGCGAAAGAGTTGATTGACGCGTTCACGCCCGACCGCGCCGTCTTCGTCAACCGCCTCGACGGCCACATGGCGCTTGCCAACAGCTACGCGCTTGAGCTGGCCGGAGTCACGCGCGACACGCCCGACCCGCCCGGCGGCCTCATCGTCCGCGACGCGAAGACGGGCGAGCCGACCGGCGTCCTCAAGGACGCCGCGCAGAGCTTCGTCTGGAAAGTTTTCCCCGAACCCAGCTTCGACGAGAAGCTTGAGGCCGCGCGCGCCGCGACCGGCCACGCGGCGAGTCACGGCGTCACGAGCGTACAGGACATGTCCGCCGGCAACGACGTGGGCGTCTATCAGGCTCTGCTCGACCGCGGCGAGTTGAAGACGCGCATCTACGGGGCGTCGCCGCTGCCCGACTGGGAACGGCTCGGTCGCGTCGGCATCCTGCGCGCGTTCGGCGGCGATATGCTGCGCATCGGCGCGCTCAAGGGCTTCAGCGACGGCAGCCTCGGCTCGACCACCGCGCTCTTCTTCGAGCCTTACAACGACGCGCCGACGACGCGAGGGCTACCGGCGGACGAGATGTTCCCCGAAGGCGTGATGCTCAAGCGCGTCAAGGCCGCGGACGCCGCGGGCCTTCAGGTGATGATTCACGCCATCGGCGACAAGGCAAACGACACTATCCTCTCCATCTACGAGCAGGTCGCGCGGGAGCACGGCGAGCGCGACCGGCGCTTCCGCATCGAGCACGCGCAGCACCTCCGACCGCAGGACATCGCGCGCTTCGGTCGCGACCACATCGTCGCCTCGATGCAGCCCTACCACTGCATTGACGACGGTCGCTGGGCCGAAAAACGCATCGGCCACGAGCGGGCGAAGACGACTTACGCCTTCCGCTCCCTGCTCGACACGGGGGCCGTCCTCGCCTTCGGCTCCGACTGGACGGTCGCCCCTCTCGACCCCGTCCTCGGCATCTACGCCGCCACGACGCGCCGCACGCTCGACGACAAGAACCCCGGCGGCTGGGTTCCCGAACAGAAGATCACGGTCGAGGAGGCCGTGCGCGCCTACACCGTCGGCTCGGCCTACGCCGAGTTCGCCGAAAACTCGAAGGGCACGATCACGCCCGGCAAGCTCGCCGACCTCGTGATTCTCTCCGAAGACATCTTCAAGATTGACCCGGTCGAGATCGAGAAGGTGCGCGTGCGGACGACCATCATGGACGGGCGCGTCGTTTACGAGGCGGCAAAACAGTAAGAGCTTAACTTGTATCAGCCCGCGAAGCGGGCTAAATCCGCGTGTTTGTGGTGATCTGCTTTCGCCGTTTGAAGAGGTAATAGCGACTTGGAGACAACCGTCGTCGAAGGGCTTCGCACCGTCAGGTTCGACCTCATCCTGACTCTCGCGCTGGCGGCCCTCTTCCTCTTCGTCGGCAGCTTCATTCAGCGCCGCGTCTCTCTGTTCGCGCGTTCGAGCATCCCGGCGGCGGCCATCGGCGGGCTGCTGTTCGCCTTCGTCGTGCTCGCGTTGCGTGCGCGGGGCACGCTCGGCGTCGCCGTTGACACCAGCTTGCGCGCGCCGCTGCAAACGGCCTTCTTCACGACCATCGGCCTGAGCGCGACACTTTCGCTTCTGCGCGAGGGCGGCTGGCGCACAGCCTTCTTCTGGCTCATCGCCACGGCGACCGCCGTCGTGCAGAACGTCGTCGGCATATTTCTGGCCGTCGCGCTCGGAGCGCCCGCGCTGCTCGGCATCATCTGCGGCGCGCTGACGTTGACGGGCGGGCCCTCGACCGGATTGGGATGGGCCGCGAAGTTCGAGGAGTACGGAGTGGCGGGCGCGGGCGCACCGATCATCGCGGCGGCGGTCTTCGGCATCTTCGTTGCCTGCCTCGTCGGCAACCCCGTCGCCACGTGGCTCATACGCCGACGCAAACTCGCGATGGCGCACGAGGCAGGGCACATGACTGTCGCGGCGGAGGAAGAGTTCTGGGCGCTCAGCCCGACCGTCGCCGCGGGCGAGGAGTGCGAGGCGAAGGGGGAAGACGAGAAGACGGCTGACGCGCACGCGCTGACGGGGCCGGTGCTGCTCCACAACCTTCTGCTCATCCTCGCGTTGATGGGCGCGGGCGCGCTCTTGAGCAAGTGGATCGGGCAGACGGGCGTCGTGCTGCCCGACTACATCGGCGCGATGGTGCTTGCCGCCGTCGTGCGGAACTTGGACGAGCGCACGGGCTGGTTGAAGTTGAACGCGCGCGCCGTCGAGGCGCTCGGCGGGATCGCGCTCGCGCTGTTCCTCGTCATCGCGTTGATGAGTCTGGAACTTTGGAGGCTGGCGGGCCTCGCCCTGCCGATGCTCATCATACTTTCGGTGCAGGTCGTCGTCATGGTCGCCTACGCAGTGCTCGTCACATTCCCTCTGATGGGGCGCGACTACGAGGCGGCAGTGACGGCGAGCGGGCACGTCGGCTTCGGACTCGGCACGACGGCCAACGCGGTCGCCAACATGGAGGCGCTGACAGCGCGCTACCAGTCGGCCCCGCGCAGCTTCCTCGTCGTGCCGGTCGTCGGCGCGTTCTTCATTGACCTCTCGAACTCTTTGGTCATCACGGCCTTTTTCAATCTCGTCATCAAATACCTGAAGTGAGGCAACTCAAAAGATGAGGCGACTCTTTTTCTACTCGGCGCTCGGAGTGTTGTTGCTGGCGGCAACTTTCTCGACAAGAGGGCAGACGCAAAACGGGAGGAAGCAGCCCGCGCAGGCGAGTCAGCCCGCAGCGTCGCCGCGCCTGCAAAAGATCGTGGACGACGCGGCGCGCGCGGCGCTCGAACGCTTCCGTGGAAAGGGCCTCGCGGAGAAGAACCTCGCCATCACGCTCGTTGACCTGACCGACCCGCGCCGCACGGAGCAGGCGAGCTTCCGCGGCGCGGAGCCGATCTACCCGGCGAGCGTCGTCAAACTCTTCTACCTCGTCGCCGCGCACCGTTGGATGGAGGACGGGCGTCTGAAGGAGACCGAGGAGGTTGACCGCGCGCTCCGTGACATGATCGTCGAGTCTCTGAACGACCCGGCCCACTTCATCCTCGACGCGCTGACGGGCGTGTCGAACGGCGCGGAGCTGCCGCCGGACGAGTTGAGGCAGTGGGCCGAGCGGCGCAACGCCGTCAACCGCTACTTCGCCTCGCTCGGCTACACCAGCATCAACGTCAACCAGAAGCCTTGGTGCGAGGGGCCATACGGGCGCGAGCGGCAGTTCTACGGGCCGCACTTCGAGAATCGCAACCGGCTGACGACTGACGCCACGGCCCGCCTGCTCGCCGAGATCGCCACGGGCCGCGCGGTCACGCCTGCGCGCAGCGCGAAGATGTTGGAGCTTCTGAAGCGCGACTTCTCAGGCGCGAGCAAAGACCCGGACGACCAGGCGCACAACTTCACGGGGCTGGCGCTTGAGCCGGGCACGCGCCTCTGGTCGAAGGCCGGCTGGACGGACACGACGCGCCACGACGCCGCCTACATCGAGCTGCCCGGCGGCCAACGCATCGTCCTCGTCACCTTCACCACGGACTTCGCCAAAGAGCGCGACATCATCCCCACGGTCGCGCGCGAAATAATAAAGGCGTTGACGGAAAAGCCGTGAATCGTAAAGCGTGAACAATTAATGTGCGTTGGGCGGTAAGTCGAGAGGGAATATGAGTCTTGAAGAAAAAGAGACGGAGAATCTGTTTTCATATGGAACTTTGCAGGCGGAGGCGGTTCAACTCGCTACGTTTGGTCGAAGATTTGAAGGCAAGCCGGATGTTCTGGTCGGATATAGCCTGACGATGATTCGGATACAGGATCAAAACTTTGTGGCCGCAAGTGGCACCGAGCATCACCGTAACATTCAATTCACCGGCAACACGTCAGACCTCGTAGAAGGCACGGTGTTCACGGTGACGAAGAAGGAGCTTGAACAGGCCGACGCATACGAGCCTGCCGGTTATAAACGCGTGCTCGCCCGATTGAGGTCGGGTATGAATGCATGGGTTTATGTGAGCATCAGTCAATAGCACCAAACGGCTTTTACGGCTTCTGTGCCAGCACCACACTCTTCGTCCAGCCGATGGGTTCGAGCGGCGGGAAGCTGTAGTGCTCGACGACGCTGAAGAGGCGTTCGGTTGCGTCGGCAACATCGCGCGGTGGGTGCGCCTTGAAGCGAAACATGATTTCGAGGAGCCGCGTCGCGGGCGAAGGCCGGATTGGCAGGAAGAGGAGGTGGCCGCCGGGCGCGAGCACGCGCGCAAGCTCGCCCAAGCCCTCGCGCAAGGGAAGGTATTCGAGCACGCCGCTCGTCACGACGAGGTTGAACAAGTCGTCGGGGAAGGGGAGCGAGAGGGCGTTCGCCCGGACGAAGGCAACGCGTTGGCGCGGGTCTGTGCCGAGCTTGCGGACGGCGCGGCGCGCGGTCTGGAGCGAGCGGCCCGAAAGGTCAACGGCGGTTATCTCGGCGGGCCTTCGGAGGACTCTCAAAAGGGCGAGCGTGAGCAGCCCCGTGCCGCAGCCCGCGTCGAGTATGCGCGCGCCCGCGGGCAGGGGCAGAGGCGTCTCGCGCAGGTAGTGTTCGAGCGAGCGACCGTAGCCGTTGAACCTGAACATCAGGTCGTAGAGTTTCGTGAAGCGTTCGTAGATGGAGGCCGGGCTGTCGGCCAAGCTCGTGGTTGCTGCCTCGCTCTGGCTCATTCGTTTCCCCTGTCCTTAAAGATTTGTCGAATCGGCGCTCGCCGGGATAAAAAGCGAAGTTGGGGGCCGCGGGTTCGCAAACGTTAACACAAATATGCTTTTTTTCTAAGTTCGGGCGCGAGCGGAACCGGGGCCGGGAAAGTCGCCGCCGCCGCTTCGTCTGGGCGAATCGCAGGTGTTACCATGTGCCCGTCGTCGGGCGCGCGGCGCGTTCGAGGCGAGGCTCGGCTCAGGGCCTTGAGTGCGCGCGCCGCCGAACCCGGCTCGCTCTTGTACTTCAGAAATCTTACCCGGACGGTGCTTAGTCGAATGAGTTCCAACCCCGAGGGAGCAAAACGTTACGCCCCCTTCGTCATCATCGGCGTCGTACTCGCCGTCGTCGTCGTCGGCATCGCGCTGATGTCGCGCCCGAACAACGCGAACACGTCCACGCAGCAGCCGACGCAAAACACGTTGCTGTCAAGCACGAGCGCGCCGCAGAGGACGCCGACGGCGGGCGCGCCGAACCCGCACGCGCGTGGCGGCGAGAAGGCGGCGGTCACGCTCGAAGAGTTCAGCGACTTCCAGTGCCCGGCCTGCGGCGGACTCGACCCCGGCTTGAGGAGCATCAGCAGGGACTACGGCGAGCGCGTCCGCTGGGTCTTCCGCAACTTCCCGCTCTCGATGCACAAGTACGCCTTCATCGCCGCGCGCGCCGCCGAGGCCGCGGGCGCGCAGGGGAAATTCTGGGAGATGCACGACCTACTCTACGACAACCAGAAGGACTGGGTTGACGCGCCGGAGCCGCGCGACCTCTTCGCCTCCTACGCCGCGCGGCTCGGCCTCGACGTGCAGAGGTTCAGGGCCGACCTGGATCGGCAGGACTTGGCCGACCGGATTAAGGCGGACTACGAGCGCGGCATCTCGCTCAACGTCAGGGGCACGCCCACCATTTTCATCAACGGGCGCGAGCTGATGCCTGGGAAGCTACCGTCCGAGCAGGACATACGCCGTGAGATTGACGCCGCGCTCAGCCCGGCGGGCAAGTGAGGCCGAGGCGGGATTCACGCATGAGCACTGAAGCCTTCGAGAAGAGTGGCGCGCGCCCGCGCGGACTTTGGTGGGACGCGGCGACGGCGCTCGTCGCCCTCGTCGGTTTGACGGACGCGGCCTACCTGACGGTCGAGCACATGACGGGCAGGAGCGTCCGCTGCATGATCGTGTCGGGCTGCGACGAGGTGCTCCAGAGTAGCTACGCCACTCTCGCCGCCGGCATCCCCGTCGCCGCCGTCGGTGCGCTCGCCTACTTCGCGGTCTTCAGTCTCGCGACGCTCGCGGCCTTCGGCTACGGGGGAGCGCGCCGCCTGCTCGCGCCGCTCGTCGCGGTCATGTTCCTCGCAACGCTCTGGTTCTTCTACCTCCAAGCCTTCCGCATCCACGCCTTCTGCGCCTACTGCCTCCTCTCCGCCGCCGTCACCACCACGCTCACGCTGCTCGTCTTCGCACGCCGCCTCACTGACTCCGAAAAACGACTGTCATAAGCGCCTTTGCAAGATAACGGCTCTTCGCCCGTTCCTCCGAGTGCCGGAGTCTATCGGCAGGAGGAGACGATATGAACAGGACGCGGACGGCTTTTGTTTTCGGTTTGACCTTGTCGCTCTTCGCGGCGTTGTTGCCTGGGATGAAGGAGACGAGCGCGCTGGCGCGCGGCGGGGGCGCGGCGGGCGGCGCGCAGGACGGACGCGTCGTCACGCCGCGCTACGGCGGGTTCGATCTGGAAGTGCTCGTGGGGGGAAGCCCGCTCGAAGTGCTTTACGGGCGCGGGCGCGGCTACGTCGAGGCGAGAGAGGGCGAGGAGTACGAGCTGCTCGTGCGCAACCCCCTGCCCGTGCGTGTGGCCGTGGCGCTCTCGGTTGACGGGCTGAACACGATTGACGCGCGTCACACTTCCGCGTGGGAGGCGAGCAAGTGGGTCATCGAGCCATACGGCACGATACGCATCAACGGCTGGCAGATGAGTTCGCAGCGCGCGCGCCGCTTCTACTTCACGAGCGAGCGCGACTCCTACGCTGCACGGCTCGGTCGCGCCTCAGACCTCGGCGTCATCACCGCGGTCTTCTACCGCGAGTCAAGTCCACACCCTTACCCCGTCACGCCGCCGCCTTACAACGACGGCCCGTACAGGCCGCAGAGCCGTTCCGAAGAGCCGAAGGAGAGTCGAGCGCCGGAGAGCAGTGCCGACAAGTCGAGGAGCGCGGGCAGGGGTGCTGTCGCCGCCACGCCGCGACGCGACGACGAGTACGCCGCGACCGGCATCGGTCGCCCGGTCGAGAACGATGTCGAGTGGATTCACATGAACCTCGAACGCAGCCCGGCGGCGGAGTTCACAGTCCGCTACGAGTACCGCGACGCGCTCATACGCCTCGGCGTGCTCCCGCGCCCCTGGCGCGACGACGGCGCGCTCCAACGCCGCGAGCGCGCGCGCGGTTTCGATGGGCCGGGTTATTGTCCTGAGCCGTGAAGAAGGCAAAAGCAAAGGCAAAAACAAAAGTAGAAGAAGTGGACGGCGAGCAGCACCGCTCTCATCAACCGCCGACGATGAGAGACGACGCGCCCGCCCTCTTCTCTTTCGCCTTTTGCCTTACCTTCGTGGCTTGAGACCGTCGGTGTAGAGAATTTTGTAGGCGCGGTAGTTCGACATCACCTTGTTGACGTAGTCTTTGGTCTCGTTGAAGCCGACCTCGGCGGTAAAGATACCGGGGTCTTTGTGTACGGCGCGGACGACCCAGCGCGCAACGTTGTCCTCGCCGCCGTTGTAGGAGGCAGCGACCGCTTCGGGCAGGTCGGGGAACATCTTAAATAACTCGGAGAGGTAGGCGCTCCCGACGAGGACGTTTGTGTCCGGTCGGAAGAGGTCTTCCTCGCTGACGCTTGCGAGGCCCGCGAGCGGCGCGTACTTGGCGGCCATGTCGGGCGTCATCTGGAGAAGGCCGCGCGCGCCCGCCCCCGACTTGGCGCGCGGGTTGAAGCCGCTCTCCTGCCGCATGATCGAGAGCACGAAGCGCGGGTCTATCTTTAACTGCTTCGACGCGCGCAGGACTGAGTCGCGGAAAGGCGCGGGGAAGTCGGAAGCCGCGCGCCTGACATCCGCTGCGACCCGCGCCTCGCGCGCCAGTGCGGCTGCCTTCGCCGCCCCGCCCAACTCTTTCAGACGCTCGGTTGCGCGCCAGCCGGAGTAAGAGCCTGCGCCGTCGCCGATCCCCTCGTAGGCTTTAATCGCCTGCTCCTTCTGCCCGGACTTCTCAAGGCTGAAGGCGCGCAGGTAGGCGACCTCCGCCGCGCTCGTGTTCACGGCGCGCGTGAAGCTCATGTGGCTCAGCTCGTCGCTCGTCGAGAGGGCCGAGGGCCAGTCGCCGCGCGCAACGTCGAGGCGCAGGCGCGCGAAGACCGCGTTCGTTTCAGTCGCCGTCCCTTTGAAACGCGTGCGCGTGCGCTCGACCCAGGGGAGCGCGTCGTCAGAGCGTCCGGCCTCGCGCAGCGAGTCAATGATGTTGAGATAGGCGTTGTCTATGCGCTCGCCGTTGGGGAAGCGCTGGATGTACTCGGCGTAGCGCGCGGCGGCGTCGCCGGGGCGATTCAGACGCAGCAGTGTCGCGGCGACATAGTAGAAGCCGTCGCGGCCCGCGGGCGCATTCTGGTACGTGTCGCCGAGCTTCTGGAAGACCGGCAGCGCTTCCTCGTAGCGCCGCTCCTGGAAGAGCGTGCGCCCGATGCCGAAGAATGCGGCGGGGACGTTCGGGTCTGCCGGGTAGCGCTCGATGAGCGCGCGCCAGTGCGCGCGTGCCTCTTCGAAGGCGCGGTTGGCCTGGTAGATTGCGGCGCGGCGCATGTGCTCCTGCGGCGTGAACTGCGGGAGCTGGCCGGACGCGCCCCGTCCTTCGGCGTCCGAGCGGCGGGCGGCGGCGAGCGCTTCGTCGGTCTGGTCTTCGGGCGAGAGGGTGTAGGTTTCCGGCGCGTCGGACGGCGCGTCGGGCGGCGCTGAAGGCGCATCGGTCGCGGTGTTCGCGGGCCGCGAGGTGTCAACGCGCGCGCACGAGAGCGCGAGCAGAAGCGCCGCGAAGCAGACGAGAGCTTGTTGTGTGAAGGTTGCCATTTTCAAACCGTGACGAAAATCGCTGCGGCCACGCCGGGCGCGTCGCCCCGAACGGAACCGACCATGACTCCGGGGTCGCATTCGTGTCTTTCGGCTACTCCGACTCCTCGACGATCTCGTAGCTCGTCGCGATCTCGACGCCGGGCCTGAGCGTCGCGGCGACGCTGCAATACTTCGTCACCGACAATTCAATCGCGGAGGCAACGGCCTTCTCCGAGACGTTGTGGCCGCGGACGATGTGGCGCAATTCCATGCGCGTGTAGGCACGAGGGTGCTCGTCGCGCCGCTCGCCGCGCACCTCGACGCGGTAGGCGGTCACGCGCTCGCGCTTCTTCCGCAGGATCGTAATCACGTCAACCGCCGTGCAGCTTCCCAAGGCGACGAGCAGAAGCTCCATCGGCGTGGCGGCGCTCGCGCGCACCGAGTCGGTCTCAAGCACCTGCGCGTGGCCGCTCGGCGTGATGCCGATGAAGAGGCCGTCGCCCGCCGAGTGGACGACGGCCTTCGCTTCTTTTCTGTCCATGCGGCGGAGTCCTCCGTTCGCTTCCAAGCATAACACGGCACGCGCCGAGTCGTCTTAGCCGCCGAAAATCAAAGACCGGGGCCGTCTTCGCGATTGTACGTTAGCCGAACATCCGGGTTGGGTTTCATACATTCATGCGGTCAACGCCGATGAGATGTATGTAGTGTTCCGGCTCGATAAGCGACAACCCGGCTTAAACTTCGCCGAATCCCATTAACAGGTTCGCCTCCCATGAGCTTCCCCGGCCATGAATTCAGTTTGACGGGACGCGGCATGCGGGGCACAGTGCTTGCTTTGACGTAGATGAAGCCTTTGCTTCGAGCGTATGTCTCTACGAGTTCAAAGCGCATCTCCCCGTACATTTTGCGGAGTGAGGAGGGGCGGCTTTCTTCAGGGGCCGCCGCCGAAGTTCTAATAACATCATGGTGGAAACAAAGCTGGAGGGAAAAGCGATGAACAGAATCAGACAGACGATCTCGCTGGCGCTCGTCTTCGCGCTCGTCGGCATCGGCCTGACGACGGCGCGGGCGCAGCGCACTTACCGCACGGACGAACGGCAGGCGGGCGAACTCATCCGCCGCGTCGAAACGTCGTCGAATAATTTTCAGAGCAGCCTCAACGACGCGCTCAATCGTGGCCGCTACAACACCTCGAACGCGGGCGACATCGGCAACTACACGCAGAATCTACGGGACGCAGTCGCCCAGTTGCGCGACCGTTTCGACCGCCGCGCGGCGGTGGCCGCCGACGTGCAGAACGTGTTGCAGCAGGCTTCGCTCGTTAACGGCTTCCTGGTCAACAACCGGATGGGCGCGCGCGTGCAGAGCGACTGGTCGCTCGTGCGCTCAGACCTCGACGCGCTCGCCCGCGCCTACAACATTACGTGGGATTGGAGCCAGACCGGCTCGACCTACGGCACGCAAGGGTATGACTATCCGTCGGCGACGACGGGCCAGACCTACCGCGTGAGCGACGCGCAGCTCGACGCGCTGCTGCGGCGCATCGCGATTGAGTCGGATCGCTTCCGCAGCGACCTCGGCAACGCGTCAACCCGCGGCGGCTACGACAACACGCGCGCCGGGGACAACATCAACCAGTTCGTCACAGACTTCGCCGCCGCGACCGCGCAACTGCGCTCGCGCTTCGACGCGCGCCGCTCCGTCTCTGCGGACGTTGAGAGCGTCCTCCGGCAGGCGACCTACATTGACGACTTCATGCGCCGCCGCTCGCCCGGCTACCGCGCCGTGAACGACTGGTCTGCGCTCAAAGGCGACCTGAACCAGCTCGCCTCGGCCTACAACGTCGCCTGGAACTGGGACGTGAACTCGCTCCCGAACGCCGGCACGACCGCGGGCGGCAACGTCTTCGGGACGGGCGGATACAATAACGACCGTGGTTACAATAATGACCGCCGCAACGGCTACGGCGTCAACGGTCGCCTGACCGGAACCTACCGCCTCGACCCGTCGCTGAGCGACAACGCGGGCGCTGTGACCGACCGCGCCACGCGCACCCTGCCTTACAGCGACCGCCAGCGCGTGCACGACCAGGTCATGCGCCGCCTCGAAGCGCCGGACATGATCGCCATCGAGCGCAACGGCAACAGCGTGACCATCGCCTCGTCGCGCGCGCCGCAGACGACGTTCGAGGCCACCGGCGTCGAGCGCAGCGAGCAGCTCCCGAACGGCAGCTCCTCGCGCGTCGTGGCGCAGCTCAACGGCGACCAGTTGACCGTCCGCTCGACGGGCCAGCGCGAGACGGACTTCAGCGTGACGTTCGAGCCGATTGAGAACGGCCAGCGCCTGCGCGTGACACGCCAAATCTGGAACAGCCAGCTCGGCCAGAACCCGGTCGTCGTGCAGAACGTTTACGACCGCACTTCGGACGCGGCGCAGTGGAACATCTACACAGGCTCGCCGTCTTACGGCCAGGCCGGATCGGCGGCGGCGAACCCGAACGGCACGTTCATCGTGCCCGACGGTACTACGCTCAACGCCACGCTCGACACAGACCTGACGACCCAGAGCGCCAACACCGGCGACCGCTTCACGATGACCGTGAACTCGCCCTCGCAGTTCCAGGGCGCGGTCATCGAGGGCCACGTGGCGAACATCACGCGCAGCGGGCGCGTCACGGGGCGCTCTGAGATGTCGCTCAACTTCGACGACATACGCATGGCGGACGGTCGCACCTACCAGTTCGCCGGGTTCATTGACAGCGTGCGCGCCGCCAACGGCGACATCGTCCAGGTGGACAACGAGGGCACGGTGCGCGACCAGAACCAGACCAAGACGACCGAAGAGCGCGCCGCCATCGGCACGGCGGTCGGCGCGATCATCGGTGCGATTGCGGGCGGCGGCAAGGGCGCGGCCATCGGGGCCATCCTCGGCGCGGGCGCGGGCGCAGGCTCGGTTTACGCGCAGGGGCGCAACGACCTCAACCTGACGCGCGGCTCGGAGGTCACGATCCGCGCGAGCGCGCCGAACAGGTAAGGCGCGCGACCATACTGTCCTCAACAGCCAGAACAGCCCGGCGGCCCTCAGCGTCGCCGGGCTGTTTCAGTCAGAACGCCCCGCCGTCGAATGCGACGATCCGCCTGCCGGTAGCGCGTGCGGAAGAATTGATATCAAACGCCCGCGGGTTGTGTTAGTATCTGGCCGCCCCGCGGCCTCTCGCACTGAAATGTCACACCAATTCGCGTCGGGAGTTAGGTCGTACAGATGTAGTGTACTGTGCGCGGGTTCACGCGCGAAAATTTCGGATGAAGAGCTGAAGCGATGGCCGCCTTTCTTATCGTTGACGACGACGCCGCAGTCCGCGACGTGCTCTACGACCTCCTCTGCGACGAGCACCTGTGCCACTCTGCGAGCACGGCAGAACAGGCCCTCGCCTTCATCCGCGAACAGCCCTACGACGTGGTGCTGACCGACATCTCGATGCCCGGCCTGAGCGGCGTCGAGCTGCTCGGCCACCTGCGCCAGACCCAGCCCGACACTTCCGTCATCGTCATCTCCGGCATCGGCGACAGCACACACGCCGAGGGCCTGAGACGCCTCGGCGCATTCGACTTCATCTATAAACCCTTCCAACTGGAGACGGTCGAGGAGAGCGTCGCCCGCGCGCTCGAACACAGCCGCTCGTCGAAGTCGCGGCGCGGCGCACACGGCGAGGATTGAGGACTGAAAGCGACCGCCTTCTTTCGCCCGGCGGGGCCGCTCACCTGCCGACCGAGAGCTGATCCGTCATCACCTTGAGAAGAACTTTGCGCCCGTCCGTCGCCACGGCGTGAACGTCGTCGGCGTCGAAGCGGAGGGGGTTTGCGCCTTCGCCCAGCGCCTCGACCTCGAAGGTGAGCAGGACGCCTGCGCCGCTGACGGGCGTGGCAGCCGTGTCCGACGTGACCGTGACGAGGAGCAGACCTTCGGGCGTGAGCGTGTGCGTGACGTGCGCGTCGCCCGGCGCGAGCAGCGTCCCCGCGCTTACCGAGCGCAGGCCGAGCACGCGCGGGTCTATGCGCAGCGTCAGCGCGACGAGGCCGAGCGGCGCGTCCGTCTTGAGCAGGAGCTTCAAACGACGACGCTCGCCTACGCGCATCGGCTGCGCGTCGCTCATCAGCCTGAGCGCCGCGGCGCTCGTCGCGTTCACGCTCGACTTAACATTCGGCTGCTTCTCGGTGACGTAAGCTACGGGGAGGCTCACCGCCGTGGCGCTCGGCTGGCGTGTGTCGCGCGCGGGCGTCTGGTTCGCGTCGCCTGCCGGCGCGGGCCGAGCGAAAGAGAAGAGGGAGTTGCCGGCTGCCGGCTTGGGCTTTTCTTCGGGCGCTGAAAGAACCGCGTCCCGCGGGCGCTGCGCGAGCTGCTTCGTGGGTTGCTCCGCGGGCTGCTTCGCGACGCTGTTCATCAGAGCCTTCGGCGCGGGGATGAAGTTCGTCGCCTCGGCGGCGGAGGGTTCGACTTCGGCGGCGGAAGGTCTGGCCGCGGAAGTTTCGACCGCGGTTGCCGACTCGACTGCGGCGGACGTTTCAACTGCGGCGGGCAATTCAGCCGCGGCGTGCGGCGCGACCTTCGCGGTTGCCGACTCGATTTTAACGTCGGGCAGCTCGACGTTGATGTTGGTGGGGACTGAGCGCGCCGCGGCAAGCTGTTCCTCGCGGTCAACCTGTTGGAGCATCGCTTCGAGGGTGTCGCTCGTCGGCGTCTGGAGCGTCCCCGACGGGCGCATCTCCTCGTCCTGCGGCGTGACCGAGGGCGCGCGCATGACGTGCGGCGTGACGGCGATGACGATGTCGGTCTGCTGGTCGTTGCGTTGCGGCGCGGTGAACATGCGACCGAGGACGGGCACGAGGCCGAGCATCGGGAGTCCCTGCCGGCCACGCGTCTGCTGGTTCTGCGCCACCGAGGCGATCATCATCGTGCGGTTGTTCTGGATGCGTGCCGTGCCCTCGATGTTGCGCTCGGTGAAGGTCGGCGTCAGCGCCGGCCCGCCCGCCGTCTGTTGCACGTCGTCCGACTTGATGTTCATCTTCACCTGCACGTCGAGATCGGGGAAGACCTGCGGCGTGAACTCAAGCGTCAGACCCGTCTTCTCGTACTGGATGACGGGGTAGCCGGTGCCGCCGAAGAGACCCTGCGCGACGCCGGGCTGGTTGTTATTGTCGCCCGTCGAGACCGAGCCGTAAGGCGCGACGCTCGCCGTCTGCACGGGCACGCGCTGGCCGATGTGCGCCGTGGACTTCTCGCCGTCGAAGGCGTGCACCTGCGTCGAGGCGACGAGCCGCGTCGAGTTCTTACGCTGCATGGCGCTCAAGGCGGTGGGCGGGACGAGGAAGGCCGCGCCGAGCGCCGTCGGGATGGAGGAGAGCGCCTGCGTGACGACCTGGCGACTGCCGCCCAGGACGCTCAAGCCCTTCTGTATGCCGCCGAGGTTTAGGAGCGAGTCGCCCGTGCCGACCTGGTTGCCGAGCTGCAAAAGGTCGTCGCGCGAGACCTCGTAGATGTTCACGTCCATCACGACCTCGGCGCGCTCCTTGTCAATGCTCTTCAGAAGCTCGCCGATGAGCCGGACGTTTTCCGGCGTGTCGCGCACCGTGATCGAGTTGGTTGACTTGTTGGCCGTGATGATGGGCTGGCGGCCCGCCTGCGGCGGGATCGAGGCCGTGATGAGGGTGCGCGCATCGTTCGGGTCAACGTTGTAGAGGTAGAAGGTGCGGAGCATGAGCTGCTGGTACTGCGGGCGCTTGATCTGCTCGGCGACGAGGATGGTGCGGTTCGAGAGCTTCTGGAAGAAGAGTCCCTGCGTGAGGAAGATGTAGTCGAGCGCCTGCGCGGCGCTCACGTCTTGCAGGTCAACGTCAACGCTGCGCTTCGGGAAGTCGCGGTCGAAGACGACGTTGAGGCGGAGCTGGCGCGCGAGGTACTTGACGAACTGCTGTAGGTCGCCGTTGTACTGCACTGCGTGCAACTGTTCGCCGCGGGCCGAAGCGGGCGGGTCGTCCTGCTTCACTTCGCCGGGCCGGGAGCGGGCGGGGCCGTCCGCGCCGGACTGGTAGGAGGTCGGCGCGAGCCTCGCCGACGCTACAGGCTTGGCCGCGTCCGCCTTGTTCTCGCCGTCCTTGCCCATCTGAAGTTGGTAGGCGCGCTCCATCAGCGAGTGCGCCAGCTCATTCGAGGGGTCGTAGCCGTTGGCGCGGCGGAAGGCGTTGTACGCGCCGAGGTAGTCGCCGCGCTCGAGCAGAGCGCCGCCCTGCTGCGCGAAGAACTGCGACGCGTTGAAGAGCGCACGTCGGTAGTGGAGCTGGTACTCCGTGTTCGACGGCTCAGCCGCGATAGCCAGCGAGAACTCCTCGGCGGCCTTCTCCCACTGCTGCGCCGCCTCGTACTCCAAACCCTGCTTGTAGTTCTTCTGGCCCTTCGACGTTATCGCCAAAGCCGGCGCGGCGAACAGGCAGAAGGACAGAATGATCGAGGCTAGTTTGAAGAGCGAACGCCGATGGAGTGTCAACATGCGCGTGCCGGCTCGCAAGACAGCTTCCCGGTAGCCGCCGCCGGTGTTATCGTGTCGCTCGTCGCGCCGCCGTCGCGCCCGTATCGAAATACTTTTCGGCTGCTGTAAGGATTCTCTCTTCCGCTCTTCAGTGTTGCCGGTCAAGTTGCACCTCCAGAATTTCGGGCGACCGGGCGGGCCGCGCGCGGGGTGGACGGGCGGCTCATGCGAAGCGTCGTGCTTTTCGCCGTCGGCTTAAGCTGTCGTTCGGATTGCTGGGAAGCATGGCGGGGAAGGATGTTGCGTGGAACAAAACTGCGGCAAGCGAAACTGCGTTCGACCGTGCTCGCAGAACACTCTTAAAAACATCAGCTCTGCCCAGGAAAAAGAGCAGGCACAATGATTTAAACAAAGTTTGCGATAGTTTGTCAAGGCAGCTCGACTGCGTGGCGACAGGCAGTTAGGGGTATCTCCCGTTTCAAGGCCGGGTGATGAGAGTATTGCCGGAAGAGGTAGAGGTCTATCGCGACCGCATGTGGAGGCGCGAGCCGGAGTCGCGCGTCGAGAGCGCGGTCAGGGCGGAGAGGTTCGTCGAGTCGGTCGGCTTCTGTTTCGCCATGACGGACGCCAGGCGACCGGGGCCTTCGCTCTACGTGTCGGTGTGCGGGCGGCGCGACGCGCACATGCCACGCAACGTGCAGAAAGACCCGGAGAGCAGCGCGACGTGGCTCCTGAAGGACGAGTTGATGCGGCGCGGTCGCGTCTATTACGCGAAGCTCGCGAAGAATCGTTCGACGTTCGTCGCGCCGCGACTCGTGCCGCACTTCAGAGCGCTCTGGGGCGTGGCGCGGCGCGACGAGGCGAAGGCCCTTTCGGCGGAGGCGCGCGCGATCTTGCGTGTGCTTCGTAAAGAATGGGAGATGGCGACGGCTGACTTGCGGAAGGAGTCGAAGGTCGAAGACCGCGCGAGGTTCACGCGGGCGCTCGACGAGTTGCAGAAGACTTTGAAGGTCGTCCCGCAGGAAGTCCTCTACGAACCCTGGTTCACGTACATCTGGACACTCGGCGAGGCGCGCTTCGCGGAGGAGCTTTCGACGAAGGTGCGACGCGGGGAGGCGCTGCGCGAAGTGGCGCGCGCCTATCTCGCAGGCGCGGGGATGACGCTGCGCGGTGAGCTTGCGAAGGTGACGGGCCTGTCGCGCACAGACGCGGGCAAGGGCAATCACGCGCTCGTGGACGAGGGCTTCGCCGAGCGCGTCGAGACGGGCGTCTATCGCCTGTCAGACCTGGACGAGCGTCTTGAGCGCTTGGGTGTTGATGAGAGGTAGAGAGCACTTTAGACGCCTGGGCGTTGAGGAGGGTTAAGGCGCGCATCCGCGTCCGGCTCGGTTTCTCCGGCAACCTCTCCGGCGGCCCCGGACGTGGAAGGCCTTCGCAGCTCCTTCTCGACTTCTTCGCGCGCGTCCTGTTCAAGGCGTGCGGAGGCGAGGCCGAGCGGGACGTTCTCGCGGACTGAGCCGAGGCGTTGGAGGGCGAGTTCGGTCTCGGCTTGGCTGGCGTCGCGTCCGGCCATCGCCTCGATGATTTGCAGGCGCGCTTCGATCTCGCGGTAGTGCTCGGAGACCTCGCTCTGAACTCGCGCGAGTCGCGCGCGGTCTTTTCGCAAGTCCTCTTCAAGCTCGCCGCGGCTCGACGCGCTAAGGCGCGCGGCACTCTTCAGACGGCTTTCGACGACGGCAGCCTCGGCGCGCGTGCGCGCCAGCACTCGCGAGGCCGTGATGCGCGCGGCCAGCGTCTCGCGGTAGGCGTCGGCGAGGAGCGGGTTCTGACGATCCATCTGCCTGAGCGTGCGCCGCTGATCGGCGGTCAGCTCCGACAGGAACCACGAAAGCTCGTCCGCCGTCACGCCGTCCGCCGAGAGCTTCTCGCGGAGCCGGCGCTCCCAGAACTTCCGGTAGAGGAAGACGGCGAAAGCCGCGAACAGGCCGAAGATTGCGGTGAAGGCGAGCGAGGTCAGCGCGAGGAGCATGTACTCGCCGACGGCCTCGGTGGCCGTGAAGTAGCGGAACAGGAAGTAGGCGGGCAGCGGGAGCGTGAGCAGGAAGAAGACGAGCAGCGGCGACCAGCGGAGCAGCGCCGCCGTCAGACGCTCGCCGCCCTTCATCTTGTTGCGCCGTCGTTTTTCACTCAACTTCGGAAACCTCGCTGCGGGCTTTCAAAAAAACGGAGCAGCAAACTCCGCGCGCGGAGCGTCTAAGCCTTCGGAACCCGCGACAGAAGTTCACGCTCGCGTGCCGGCCCTGCCGCTCGCGCCCGGCCCGGCCCGAATACGTTTTCGACCGACCGACAAGCTATAATACCAGAGCGCCGTTAGTTGCGACCGACGGCCTTGAGGAGGGGCGATGAGAAGATTCGGATGGAGTCTTGCCGCCGCGTTTCTGTTCGCGCTCGTCTGCGCGCAGAGGGCGGACACGCCCGCGCAGACGAGAACCGGGGCCGACGTGAAGGGCGAGGTGCGGCGCGACGTGCGCACGGTGACGATCCCGGTGACGGTGCGCCTGCCCGAAAAAACGACGCAGACCGAAGTGCTCTACCTCGACGCCTTGCAGGTCTTCGAGAACGGCGACCGCCAGGAGATTCTCTCGACGCGCGGCGCGGGGCGCTCGCCCATGACGCTCGCCGTCCTCATCCAGGACGACCTCGTCTCGTCGGCGAGCAACGAGATCAAGGGCGTTGGGGACTTCATACGGCGTCTGCCGCCCGGCTCGCGCGTCATGGTCGCATACCTGCGCTCCGGCTCGATCCAGGTGCGGCAGAAGTTCACGGGCGACCTGGATCGAGCCGCGAAGTCGCTCCGCATCCCCGTCTCCTCGTCCGCCTTCGCGCCGTACAGCCCCTTCGACTCGACGCGCGAGGCGCTCGCGCGCTTCGCCTCACAGCCCGTCGGTCGGCGGGCGGTGCTACTCATCAGCGATGGTATAGACATCTCGCGCGGCGTCGAGGGTTCGTCGCCAGCGAGCGGCCTCGACCTCCAGCGCGCCATCAACGAGGCGCAACGCCTCGGCGTCGCCGTCTATTCGATCTACGAGCCGACGGTGGGGGCAGCTAACCGGTCGCTCGTCGGCAACGGGCAAGGCTCGCTCAACCGCCTCTCGAACGAGACGGGCGGACGCGCCTTCTTCGAGGGCACGGGCGCGCCCGTGAGCATTGACAACTTCCTGCGCGACGTTGACACGCTCCTCTCCAGGCAGTTCGCGCTGACCTACCTCTCGACCCACCCGGAGAAGGGCTTTCACAAAGTCCGCGTCGTGGCCGCACTCGGCGAGGGCGAGATTCACTACCCCAGCGGCTACACGCGCTAGGGAAGGCAAAAGTAAAAAGGCAAAAGGCAAAAGTAGGAGAGGCGGCCTGTCCGTCTTCCTCTTTTGCCTTTTTACTTTTGCCTTTTTGACTTCCCCGGCGCGCTATCTTGCGCTGCTCAGGGCGTCGGTCTGCCAGCGGGAGGGCGAAGGGGCCATCAGGCTGACTATCTCGCGCAGGGCTTCGAGGTGGTTGTTCGTGAGTTCGACTTCCGTGCCGCCGACCCTGGCGGCGACGCGGCGTGCGCGCGTGAGGGCCGAAGCTTCTGCGTAGGAGAGCGTGATTCTCGCCGATTCGAGGGTCGTGCCGTCGGCTGTGGGTTGGCTTCTGTAGCTGACGTTCTGGCCGAAGGAGCGCGTTTGGCCGTCGAGCACGAAGGCCAGTTGCTGCCCGGCGCGCAGGCCCGCGGCGGGTGTGGCCGAGACGAGGATCAGATCGAGCGTCGGCGGCACGGCAGGCCGGCGCGGGTCCTGGTGCATGAAGGTCGCCGCGAGGTAATAGACTTCCGCGCCCCTGACGAGCGGGCGCGGGTGTTGGAGTGTCGTGCGCATCCCGCCCGCGCGGCTGTCGAAGCTGGTGATGATCTGCCCGTCATGCTTGAAGGGCGAAGGCGGCGGCTTCGGGCACATGCGCTTCTGCGCGTAGGCCGCCGCGGTCAGTAAAGTCAGGAGGGAGACGAGAGAAAGAAGAAGTCGGGAATTTGGACGCATCGGGGGTTCCTTTTATTTACGGTCTTGAAGAAGGCGTTTGAAGCGATGAGGCCGCGCGGGGCAGCAAGTTCTTCCGCGGGCGGTAGACCCGCGGAATGATTTCTGTGCGGCTTCGGCAGAAGGTTCATCCGAATTAAGCTTGATTACAAAGGGCGGGCCGGACTTTGCGCGCCCTCCGTCGCCGTCCGAAGAGCAGCGGGAGACTAACATCAAACGAAAACTTTTTCCAGACCCTGCCTCAAAAAAACTCCGGCGGCGGCCAGAAAAGTTGACGGCCTACCCTTCTTCACTTTGTTTTCCGATGCAGACAGGTGAGCGGCTGCGGGAGAGCCGGGATCGGCGAAGCTTCAAGGGGCAAGGGCGCTCGCCCTCCGGCGAGGCGCACTTGAACTATAAAACATCGCCGCGGGATTTGTCATTGCAATTTTTCGCCAAACAGGTTGCGGCGCGCGGCGTGAGCTTGTCTCGGTTGTGGCGTGTGCGTGAGGAGCGTCGAGGAGGCGTCTAGCGCAGAGCCGCGACGAATTGTTCGATGAACGCGTGCGTGACCTTCAGAACGTCCGGGCGTGTGGCGACGAAGAGGAAGGCGGCACAAAGGCCGAACAAAAAGGTCGGCGCGGGGAGCGTCCGCGCGGTCGAACTCTGAGCCGCGGACGCGCCGTCATCCGGCGCGGCGAGTCGCAACAGGTTCAGGACGCGGCGCGACAGCCCGTCCTCCTCCGCGCCGAGAAGATGCGCCCCGGCGGGCAGCACCGGGCGCGCGCCCGCGGGGATCAGCCGCGAGATTTTGATGATCGCCGACGCGAGGTTGAGCGCGGCAGCCTTGCCCGCGGACGCCGCGAACTCGTCCGCGGCCAACTCCGACTCGCGCTGCCACGAGCGCGCGAGCACGCGTCCGACCGGGAAGAACAGGAGCGCGTCCTGCCCCGCTTGCAGCAGCGCACGCTTCAGGTTGTCGCGCGCCTCGACGTGGCGGCGCTCGTGCGCCAGCGCCGCCGCGAGTTCGTCGTCGGCGAGTCCGTCAAAGACCTGCGCGGCGATGAACAGGCGCGGGCGCATTATGCCGACTACGGCGATGATTGGAAAGCGGTGCCGGATTCTGTAGACGGGAATCGCGACGCCCCGAATCGCGACCGGCTCGGCCTGACGCATCCACGCGCACGCGAGGCGGCGGGTCGCCAGCCACGTCGCGCCGACTCGCTTGAGTGCGAGGAGGACTCCGGCGGCGGAGGCCGCGGCCAAGAAGAGCAGTTTCACGCCGACGGTCTCGTCCGTGTGCGCCGGCTCGTTTAGGATGTACGCGGGGACGACGAGCGCGAAGACGAAAAGGGCGGCGAGGGCGGGCGGCAGTGCGCGCAACGTGAAGAGCAGGCGCGCGCGCGCGGCTGCACGCCAGCCAGACGTGCGCGGGGCTACGACGCGCCAGGCGACGGCGGTGAGGATTAAGGCGCAGGCGTCGAGCGCCAGAAGGGCCGCGAGTGAGAGAGAGATTCCGATCAGTTCGTACACGGCCTTTACTCCTCGCCTTGCAGCTCGCGCCTCTTCTCCTCGACGAGGCGGTGCAGTTCGTCGAGCAGCGCGCGGTCGTGCTCGCTCACAGCCTCGACGATGCAGGCGAGCAGCGGCTGTGCGCCGCCGGGGCTGCGGTCGAGCAGCCCGCCGAGCACGTCCTCGGCCACCCCGCGCTCGAACTCCTCGCGCGACACCCGCGGCGCATAAAAGTAAGCGCGCCCCTCCTTCTCGCGCCCGAGCAGCCCCTTCTTGAAGAGGCGGTCGAGCGTCGTCATCCAGGTCGTGTAAGCCGTGCGCCCGCCGAACGCGTTGTAGAGGTCGCCCGCGCTGACGCGCCCGCGCTCCCACGCCTGCTCCATCACAGTCCGCTCCAGCTTGCCGAGCGTGGGGCCGAAGACCTCGCGCGGTCGCCTGAAACCCAGGAGCTTGAACTGCGGCACTTTCATCTTAGACGGAGAACTCCAGCTTTGAAAATCCCTATGACGCGGCTGCCGCCTCCTTAAATATAAACCGCTTATAACCAAATCGTGCTGCCGTCCGACGCCGATGACAGTTTGCGCAGCGCACCTCGCATTTCCGTATTTCAGCGGCGATGTTCTGCCAAGACGCGTTGTTGATAACCATCTGGGTGACAGATTCAAGTTTTGTCGAGCCGGTTTTATGATCGAATTCAAGAACTATAGGGTCAGCTTCTCCGCAGTCAACACATGGGTGATCTATAAGATACTCATACACCTTTCTTGCTTTCTCATTTCGTAGTCTATTTCTGCTTTCTGCATGTCTGTTTGAAATAATTATGATTACCGTAATAACGCTTTCGCCAACTCTCCTTGTAACAGCTACAGCACCAAGATGATTTCCCATCCATCGCGCTTTTTCTTGACGGGAACTCGGTTAAAGTCCTTTCAGTTTTGCAGCGAGTACACTGTTTCATACTTTCCAAAACAGATAAAGGGAAGGTGTAAAACTATTGGAAAGGGCGGCTAGTCGGGTTCGAACCGACGGCCTCGTGATCCACAGTCACGCGCTCTAACCAGCTGAGCTATAGCCGCCATGCTGAAGAAGCAACCGGGAAACTTATACTATCAATCGCCTGTGCCACTGACAAGTTGACTGGCATGACAGATCGGCAGTCTATTAGGAACGCCCCCGGCAGGACTCGAACCTGCGACCCTCTGCTTAGAAGGCAGATGCTCTATCCGCTGAGCTACAGGGGCCAGCGGTAAATCAACGATGATGTTAGCACGCACGGCTTCGCCGGCAAAATTACCTCTCCGCTTCGGCTTGGGCGCGCATTAGCTTGTAAAGGAACTCGACACGAGGTGCGTAGGTGCTGTGATAAAGTGAGCGGCGGCGGAAAACTTTTCATGGACTCAGACGAATTTCAGAACCCGTGGAAACGAGTATCCACGAGGCAGGTGTACGACAACCCCTGGATAAGCGTGCGCGAAGACGTGGTGGTGCGCCCCGACGGCCAGCCGGGCATCTACGGCGTCGTTCACTTCAAGAACCTCGCGGTCGGAGTTCTGGCCGTGGAAGACGAGGCACTTTATCTCGTCGGGCAGTACCGATACACTCTCGAACGCTATTCGTGGGAGATACCCGAAGGCGGCTGCCCCGCGGGCGAAGACCCTTTAGAGGCGGCCAAGCGGGAACTCGCAGAGGAGACTGGGCTGCGGGCGCGCCGTTGGAGCAAGTTGGGCGGGGCTTATCTGTCGAACTCCGCCACGGACGAACTCGCGGTCTGGTACTTGGCGGAGGAGCTGGAGTACGGCGAGCCTCGTCCCGACGGCACGGAGAGGCTTCTTGTTCGTCGCGTCGGCCTGAAAGATGCGCTGGAGATGACGGGTTCGGGCGAGATAACCGACGCCCTCAGCATGCTCGCCGTCATGCAACTTCATCTGCGCCGCGGCTCACCGTGACTTTTAAGACCGAACGCCAGCAGAGTCTTACGAATACCTTGCAGAAAATAGAAAATGCCGCCAGCATTAAGCACTGGCGGCATTCTAAGCTCTGCGCGAATGAAACCTGAGTTCGCGGTTTAAGCGGCGTTGTTGAAGGTCTCGGCGAAGACACGGCGACCGTTCAAGGCATCGTCAATGATCTCGCGAACCGCCGCCACGTCCGGGTTAACATCCATGCGGTCGCAGGCTCGGAGGTGGCGGATGATTCCCTCGGTCGCGATTTCAAGGGCAGAGCCCACAAGCTTCGAGAAGCGACGCGCCTGAATGTGGTCAATCATCTTCAACCGCTCTGCCAGCGGATGCGTCTCTGTAGCAATCACTGTTCGTCTGCTCCTTATTTCTCCGGCCCCCGGAAATATTCTGGTCAGAGGGCCACGTATTAGTGACAATTTAGATGCATTTCGGAATTCCTGGGATGCGAATTAGTTGCAATCCGCAGAAATTTTGCACAAGCCAACCCACCTTGCTCGAAAGCACAGCACCCTATACGAATATTTTGGTGCCTTAGAAAAAACGAGATTCTACATGGAATTAGATAGAAAAGCCAGAAAATTTTTCGTCCGATCAAAATCGATGGCGGCGAGTTCGGCGGGACGTGACTTGATTTTCCCGGAAACCAGACTAAGTTGTTGATAAATAGAGGCTTGATTGGCGACAGTCGTTCCAAAACAGAAAAGACCGCCATCTAGTATTGAAAGGCGCGGAGCCACCTTCCATAACCCGGCCAGCGGTCTTTTCCCGTATCGGAGAAAAATGACGTGCTCTTGAGACGCCGCCTACTTCTTTGGAACCACCGAGTCTTTCATGCCCTTGCTCAGCCGGAACTTGAGCGCGGTTTTGGCAGGGATCTGAATCGTCTCGCCGGTCTGTGGGTTGCGGCCTTCGCGCGCCTTGCGCTCGGACAGAACCATCTTGCCGAAGCCGGGAAGGACGAATTCGCCGTTCCCTTTGACCTCGCTGGCGGCCAAATTCGCCAGTTCCTCAAAAATCTCCTTCACTTGGGCGCGCTTCATGTCGAATTTTTCGGCGAAGTGGTTGATCACTTCGGACTGTGACATACGCTTTTTGCCTGCATTCGTCGCCATGGGATGGTGCACTGCCTCCTGAAAATTCGGTAAGAAATCGAAAAGCTTGCGTCAGGACATATATCACATAGGACGGCTTTGCGTCTCGAAAAAATCCCAATTTTCCCGCTTTTTTTCGGAAATTATTTTGGCCCAGAGGTAAACGCGGGTCAGACACCTTTAAACTTCGTTTCGACTTCTCGACGATGTCAGAAGGATGTGAGAGAGTATGAGTGAGTGTTTGACTGGCTAATTTGTTCCACCAAATCGTTTTAGTTAGCCGCTAGGCTCCTGTGCAGCCAGCCGAACCGCGGCTCAGGTTCTTGCTTGTTGACCTTCAGATGTTGGCGCACAGGCCAAGAGCTTGACTTCCATATGACTTTCACCAAATCGTGTTTGTCGGATGCTTTGCTACTTCAGACCTCTACCCAAAGCTACTCTTCGTCCGTGGGCAGATGAGCGTCCGGCGATCTTCACGGTACGACATCTGCCTACATTAAGTAGCCGGCACGAAAAACCTGGAATTCGCGCCGCGGTAGGGTATGGTGCCCTGGCAATCTGCCGCCGTGTGTCCCCCAATACCCGACTCTTGCGCCCGACGCTTCAGGCAAGTTTTGAGCGGAGTTGTCCGAGGGCTACAGACAGGCTTCGGTGCCGCGCGATGGGGCTGACGGGGTGGGCGTTGAGTAGCGGCCCCGCATCAGAATTTTTACCGGGTGAAGAAAACAGTGAAGACGACACCACTGCACGCGCTAATCATTGACGACGAAGCCCAGGTGCGCAGCTTCATCGGCCTCGTCCTGAGCAGCGAGGGCTGGGAGGTGAGCGAAGCCGAGTCCGCCGAGCGCGCCTTCGAGATGCTGCGCGAGCAGGACTGGTCGCTCGTGCTCTGCGACGTGGTGCTCGGCGGCGAGAGCGGCTTCAGCGTGCTGCGCCGCTTCCGCGAGGAGCTACCCGAAAAGCAGGTCGTGCTGATGACGGGCCGAGGCTCGGCGCTCGACGCCCTCGACGCCACGGCCCTCGGCGCGTTCGATTACCTCCTGAAGCCCTTCGGTGTGGACGAGCTTCAGTCGCTCATGCGTGCCGCGCGCGAGCGCGTAGCCGCGCGCCCGCCTCGCGGCGCGGACTCGCGCAAGGCGGGTTCGGGCAGCAACTCGTCAGACCTCGAACTCGTGGGCCGGAGCGAGGTCTTCATCGAGGTGATGAAGCAGGTGGGGCGTGTGGCCGCAACGAACTTGCCCGTGCTCGTCGCGGGCGAGTCGGGCACGGGCAAAGAGGTGGTCGCGCGCGCCCTGCACCGCCGCAGCCGGCGCAGCGCGCGCCACTTCGTCGCGGTCAACTGCGGCGCGATACCTTCGGAACTGATCGAGTCGGAACTGTTCGGCCACGTCCGCGGCTCGTTCACCGGCGCGACCTCGGATCGCGCGGGGCTTTTCGAGGAGGCCGACGGCGGCACGGTCTTCCTCGACGAGATCACGGAGACGACCCCGGCCTTCCAGGTCAAGCTCTTGCGCGCCCTACAGGAGGGGGAGATTCGCCGCGTCGGGTCGAACCGCACCCAGCGCGTTGACGTGCGCGTGGTCACGGCCTCGAACCGCGATGTCGAGGGTGAGGTGAAGGCGGGGCGCTTCCGTCAGGACTTGTTCTACCGCCTGAACACCGTGACGCTGCGGCTGCCCCCGCTCAGGGAGCGCCGCGAGGACATCATGCCGCTCGCCAGATACTTCGCGGGCCGCGTGTGGTCTGCGAACCCCGCGGCGACCTTCTCGCCAGAGGCCGTCCGGTTGCTCGAACACTACCCTTGGCCCGGCAACGTGCGCGAGCTGGAGAACGCCGTCGAGCACGCCGTCGCGCTGTGCGGCAACGTCGTCCGGCCCGCAGACCTGCCCGAACGCGTCCGCGACTTCCGCCCTTCGCAGCAGCAGGAGGCTGAGGCGGCGGAAGAGCACCTGCCGCTCGCGGGCGGGGAATGGCCGAAGCTCTCGGAGATCGAGGGGCGCTACGTCGCGCGTGTGCTCGCGCACACGGGCGGCAACAAGCAGGCCGCAGCGCGCCTGCTCGGCGTTGACCGCAAGACGCTCGAACGCATGATCAAGCGTCACAACCTCACAGTCCAGAACTCCGCACGAAAATAAACGATGAAGTCGGAGCGCTGAACCACGAGCTGAAGACGACTTGATTTCGGTTCAGCATTCAGCGCTCCGACTTCTGCGTTTGCTTCAGAGTCGCGCCCGCTCGAAGACCTGTCGCATCGTAGCCACGCTCCACGGCTTCGGGACGAAGTGATTGACGACGCCGTCGCCAATCTCGCCCAACATCTCGCCGACTAAGACGCTGCCGGTCATCATTACGCGGAGGCTCCGCGGGTGCGTGCGCGCGACCTCGCGCAGGAACGCCACGCCGCTGATCTCCGGCATGAGTTGGTCGCTGATGATTATGTCGAATGAGTCTTCCGCAAGCGCGCGCCGGGCCTCGTCGAGCGTCGCCGCAGTCCGCACAAAGTGCTCCGACGCGAACGTCTCGCGGAAAACGTTAAGGCACATCGGCTCGTCGTCGAAATAAAGTATCGAAAGCTTCTGCGTGTCGCTCATGTCGTCAAACCCCCGCCGGCCCGCAAGTGTCGCCCCGCACGTCACGCGGCAACCCTCGTACCGCTCGCGCCTCGCGTGGCGGCATTTTACGATTTCGCCGCGCGGGTGGCACGTGCGGTGCAAAGACCGCTGGCGGGCGTCGCACTTTTCCTCGCGCGGCTGGCGCGGCGTGGCGACGCGGGCGGGCGTTCCGCCCGACACGGCGGCCCATTTCGCCCCTCACGGGCGACGAATCGGAAGACGGCCCGAAGGGCAGGACGAATTTCGCCTCACGAAGAAATGAGGCGCGTCGAAGAGGAGTAGAAAATTGTTGGAGCTACGCAGTGGCAGACCGCACGTTCTCGTCGTTGACGACGAGCGGGAGATCAGGAATCTTTTGTGCGAGCTACTCAGCGAGGGGTACGACTGCACGCCCGTCGCGTCCGCCGAGGAGGCGCTCGCGGAGCTTGACGCCGCGGAGTTCGACCTCGTCATCAGCGACATCCAGATGGACGGCATGAGCGGGCTGGAGATGATCCCGCACGTGCTGTCGAAGTCGCCGGACACGGTCGTCGTCATGGTCAGCGGCATGCAGACCATCGAGAGCGCCATCGAGGCCATGCAAGTCGGGGCCTTCGACTACGTCATCAAGCCCTTCGACCTGTCGAAAGTCGAAACGGCGGTCAGCCGCGCGCTCGAACACCGAGACCTGCGCATCGCCAAGCGCCTCTACGAAAACCACCTCGAAGAACTCGTCCGCCGTCGCACGGCGGAGCTGGACGTGACCCTTCGCTCGCTCGAAGCGGCCTACCGCACGACGCTCAGGGCGCTGACCGCTGCGCTCGATAAGCGCGACTCGGAGACCTCCGGCCACTCGGAGCGGGTCGTCTCCTTCAGCCTCCGCCTGGGCCGCGAACTGAGGTTGGACTCGGAGCAGTTGCGCGCGCTTGAGTTCGGCTCACTCCTCCACGACATCGGCAAGATCGGAGTCCCCGACGCCATCCTTCGCAAGCCCTCGGCGCTGACGGAAGAGGAGTGGGCTGAGATGCGCAAGCACCCCGCCCACGGGGAGCAGATACTGGCCGGCATCGGGTTCCTGGAAGGGGCGGCGCGCGTCGTGGCGCAGCACCACGAGCGGTGGGACGGGACGGGCTACCCCCTGGGCTTGCGGGGCGAGGGGATTGATCTGAACGCGAGGATATTCGCCGTGGCCGATGCCTTCGACGCCATGACGAGCGACCGCGTTTACCGCAAGGGGAGGCCTTACGAGGCGGCGGCGGCGGAACTCGATGGTTGGGCCGGCAGGCAGTTCGACCCGCGGGTGGTCGCGGCCTTCGGGCGCGTGCCCCGCGAGGAGTGGGAAGAACTGCGCTGCGAGTCTTCGAGAAGCGCTGGAGGGTGCGACCCGAAGGTCGAGGCGGCGGTGCAGGCGGTTGCCTCGACGGAATCAAGTATTGCGCACGAGCCGAAATCAAACTGTGAGAGCGGCCAGAACCCCGGTCGCCCGGTCACCTTCGCGTTGCAGTAGAGCCGGCGACCACCGGGCCGACGCGCCGGACGACGACGCACGCCGCCCTTGCCGCCGCCTTCGTAACCTTAACGACTTATGTCTTACAACTCCGCCCGGCAGACACCGAACGCGAGCGCCTTCGCCCCCTCCGAGTTCCAGGCGGAAGGTGACAAGCACATCCTCGTCGTTGACGACGAGGAGGGCGTGCGCAACCTCTTCGCAAGCTTCCTCTCGGAGAGCTTCGATTGTACGACCGCCGCGTCCGCCGAAGAGGCGCTGTTGCTGCTCGCCGCCCGGCCTTACGCGCTCGTCATCTCGGACGTGATGATGCCCGGTCGCAACGGCATCGAGCTGCTGCGTGAGGTCGTCGCGCGCTACCCCGACACGGTCGTCGTCATGTGCTCCGGCATAGACCGCACGCAGCGCGTCCTCGACGCCGTGCGCCTCGGCGCTTACGACTACCTCGTCAAGCCTTGCGACCTCGACGTGCTGGCGATGACTGTCGAGCGCGCGTTGGAGAGGCGCTCGCTGCTGCGCGCCGCGCGGCAGTACAAGCTCGACATCGAGCGGAGCAACGACGAACTGCGCCGCAGCAAGGCCGAACTCGAACGCCTCCAGACGCAGATCATCCAGAGCGAGAAGATGGCTTCTTTGGGCCAGCTCGCCGCGGGCGTCGCGCACGAGCTGAACAACCCGGCGGGCTTCATCTACGGCAACATGGAAATCCTCGACGAGTGCACGCGCGGCCTCGCGTGCCTGCTCGCCTTCTACGAGGCGGTGCCGCTCGCGCCCGACCTGGCCGCTCGCGCCCGCCGCATCGAGGAGGAGGTTGACTACGGGCATGCGCTCTCAGACCTGCGCTCGATCATCGCCGACTGCCGCGAGGGCGCGGAGCGCATCCGCGACGTGGTGCAGAACCTGCGCACCTTCTCGCGGCTCGACGAGGCCGAGTTCAAGAAGGTGGACATACACGAGGGGCTGGAATCAACGCTGCGTCTGCTCGCGCGCTACTACAGCGCCGACGGCGTCCGCCTCTCGCGCGACTACGCCGAACTGCCGCCCGTGGACTGCTTCGCGGGCCAGCTCAATCAGGTCTGGCTCAACCTGCTCGTCAACGCCGCGCAGGCCGCGCGCGCGGGCGGCGAGGTTCGCATCACGACGCGGCGCGACGGCCAGATGGCCGTCGTCCGCGTCAGCGACGACGGCCAAGGCATCGCGCCCGAAGACCTGAAGCGCATCTTCGACCCTTTCTTCACCACCAAGCCCGTCGGTGAGGGCACGGGTCTCGGCCTCTCCGTCACCTACTCGATAGTCGAGCGCCACCGCGGCACGATCTCGGTCGAGAGCACGCCCGGCCACGGCGCGACCTTCACCGTCTCGATCCCCATAGACGCGCCCCGCGACGCCGAAGGGGCCGAGGGGCAAACACACCAACGCTAACGGAGTTCATGACAGATGGCTTACAAGATAATGATCGTTGACGATGAGCCGGCGAACCTGCGCCTGCTCGAACGACTCTTCCGGCGCGATTACCAAGTGCTCGTGGCCCCGTCGGGGCAGGATGCGCTTCAGTTGCTCGAACAGCACGACGTGGCGCTGCTCATCACCGACCAGCGCATGCCCGGCATGACCGGCATCGAGCTTCTAAAGCGCACCGCCGAGTTCCGCCCGCACATGGTTCGCATCATCCTGACGGGCTACACGGACATCGGCGCGCTCGTCGAGGCGATCAACTGCGGCCAGGTTTACAAGTACGTCACCAAGCCCTGGAACAACGACGACCTCCGCCTCACGGTCGGGCGCGCCATCGAGCACTACGAAACTACGCGGGCGCGCCACGAGCTTGAGCTGGCGAACAGGCGTCTGTCTGCCCGCCTTCAGCAGATGACGCGCGCCGTCGTTCGCTCGATCACGGACGCGCTCGAAGCCAAAGACGAACATGTTTACGGCCACGCGCGTCGCGTCGGCGGCTACGCCGTCGCCACGGGGCGGAGGATGCGCCTCGACACGGCGACGCTCGAACAGCTCGCGCTCGCCTCGGTGCTCCACGACATCGGCAGGATCGGCACGCCCGACGCGGTTCTGCTCAAGCCGACGCCGCTCACCGAAGAGGAGCGGGCCTGCATGCAGGCGCACTCCGAGCGCGGTGCGCGCATGCTCGCCGGCGTGCCTGAGATGGAGGACGTGGCCGCCGCCGTCCGACACCACCACGAGCACTGGGACGGCTCCGGCTACCCGGAAGGTCTGGCGGGCGAGCAGATACCGCTCGCCTCGCGCATCATCCTCGTCGCCGACGCCTACGACGCGATGACCAGCCCGCGCCCCTTCCGCGACGCCTTCGACCACGAGACCGCCATCGCACGTCTCAAGGAGGGCGCGGGCACACACTTCGACCCCGAAGTCGTGCGTGCCTTCTGCGATCTCGAAGCGCTCGCTGTCATCCACGCGGGCATCGCCGAGGCCGCGCGCGGCCACGCACCCTGGCTCACTTCGAGCCTGCCGGTCAATGCCGGCTTCCTCTCGGCAGCCGACCTCGCCGGCCAGGTCATGTGCGAGCCGGCGCTCGCGGCGTGTGTGCTGCGCGAGGCGAACGCGGGAGGCACGGGGCCGACGGCAGACCTCGGCGAAGCCTGCGCGCGCCTGGGCGAAGACCGCCTGCGCTCGCACGCCTCACAGACCTGCGGGCACAACCCTTCTGGCTCCGACGACGGGCGGTTCAAAGAACACTCGCTGCGCTGCGCCGTCGCCGCGCGCCTGCTCGCCGAGCAGACCGGCGTCATCGCGCCCGCCGACGCCTACGCGCTCGGCCTCCTGCACGACATCGGCGAGTTGCTGCTCTGCTCGCTCTTCCCCGAACAGATGGAAAACTTGATCTGGCTCGACGAAGAGGCGCGGCTCGAACGTGAGGTCGCAGCCTTCGGCGTTGACCACGCGCAGGTCGGCCAGTGGGTGCTCGAAGCCTTCGGGCTGCCGCGCACGCTCGGCGCGCTCGTGCAGACTCACCACGACGCGATGCGCACAAACTTGCCCGCCGCGCTCCTGCTCCACATGGCGAACGTCATCGCCTGCGCCGAAAGCCCTTCGGACATCGCCGCGCTCGACTCGCTCGGCTCCGACCGCCTCGCCCTGCTCCGCCTCAACCGCGCCGACCTCGCGCGCATCCACGAGCGCACCGCCGAGACGGTCGAAGGCCGCTGGATGATCACTGCCTGACGGCCCAACACACAGGAAGCAGACGGCAGGGGCAGGAGGCAGGGATAGGAAGCAGGGGTCGAGTCTAGCGGGTGTGGGAGATTTCACCTTAACCGCCCGACGAAGAATGTTCTTCTCCTGCCTCCTGCCCCTGCCTCCTGCCGTCTGCTCCTGCTTCCTGCCGTCTGCCCTGTTTTGCCTCCCGGCCAGGAAAGTCATAAACTGTTCGCACAACAAACTTCATTCTCTAAATGGGGGGCGAGCCATGACTCCGATGGCCGGGGGAAGCGTGCAGACCGTTCCGACGACGCCGTTCGAGGGGCAGCGACCGGGCACTTCGGGCCTGCGAAAAAAGACGCGCGTCTTCATGCGGCCCGGCTACCTTGAGAACTTCGTGCAGTCTGTCTTCAACGCCGTGCGCGCCGACTCAGGCGAAGACTTCCACTCGGCGACGCTGGTCGTCGGCGGCGACGGTCGCTTCTACAACCGCGAGGCCATCCAGACGATCATCCGCATGGCCGCCGCCAACGGCTTCCGCTCGCTCCTCGTCGGTCGCGGCGGCATCCTCTCGACGCCCGCCGTCTCGGCGGTCATCCGCCGCCGCCGTGCCTTCGGCGGACTCGTCCTCTCCGCGAGCCACAACCCCGGCGGCATCGAAGAGGACTTCGGCATCAAGTACAACACGCGCAATGGCGGCCCCGCGCCCGAATCCGTCACCGAGCGCATCTACGCCGAGACGCAGACCATCAGCGAATACCGCACGCTCGAACACGCGAGCGTTGACCTCGAACGCGAAGGCAGCACGCGCGTCGGCGGCTGCGAAGTCGTCCGTATTGATCCGCTCGAAGACTACACGGCGGTCATGGAAGGGCTGTTTGACTTCGACTCTTTGCGCGCCCTCTTCCGGGGCGGCTTCCGCATGCTCTTCGACGCGATGAGCGCCGTCACCGGCCCTTACGCGCGACACATCCTCGAAGAAAAACTCGGCGCGCCCGCCGGCACAGTCATTAACGGTGTGCCGCTGCCGGACTTCGGCGGCCACCACCCCGACCCGAACCTCGTCCACGCCTCCGAACTCGTCGCGCGCATGAGCGGGCCGGGCGCTCCCGACTTCGGCGCGGCCTGCGACGGCGACGGCGACCGAAACCTCATACTCGGTCGCGACTTCTTCGTCTCGCCCGGCGACTCGCTGGCCGTCATCGCCGAGCACGCGGCGACCAGCATCCCCGGCTACCGCGAAGGACTCGCCGGCGTCGCGCGCTCGATGCCGACGAGCACGGCGGTTGACCGCGTTGCTAAAAAGTTAGGTGTCCGCTGCTACGAGACGCCGACCGGCTGGAAGTTCTTCGGCAATCTCCTCGACGCGGGGCTGGCGACCGTTTGCGGCGAGGAGAGCTTCGGCACAGGCTCGAACCACGTGCGCGAGAAGGACGGCCTGTGGGCCGTTCTCTCCTGGCTCTCGATTCTCGCGGCGACGCGGAAGTCGGTCGCGGAGGTCGTCCGCGATCACTGGCGCGAGTTCGGGCGCAGCTACTACCAGCGCCACGACTACGAGGCCCTCGACGCCGCAGCCGCAGCCGACATGGTCGGCACTCTGCGCGAAAGCCTCTCTGTGCTCGCGGGCACGCCGCTCGGCGAGAGCCGCGTCGAGCGCGCCGACGACTTCAGCTACACAGACCCGGTTGACGGCAGCACGACCGTTCGTCAAGGCATCCGCATCTTCCTCGAAGACGGCTCGCGCGTCGTCCTGCGCCTCTCCGGCACGGGCACGTCGGGCGCGACGCTCCGCATCTACCTCGAACAATTCCGCGAAGACGGGGGCCGTGGCGACCTCGAAGAAATCCTCGCGCCGCTCACACGCTCCGTCCGCGATCTCCTCAAACTGCGAAAGCGTTTCGGCACGGACGAGCCGACCGTCATTACATGAAACATTAGAACAGGCCGAACCAGCGAGTCGCGTTGAGCAGTTCGCCCGCGCCGAAAGAGAGAAGGTTGGCGAGGACGATGACCGCGAAGTTGCGTATCCTCTCGCCTGTGTCCGCGCCCGCGCGTTCGCGGAAGGCGAGCCAGAAGAGCAGGCACTCGGCGGCGGGCGCGAAGGTCTCGGCGGCGAGCAGGTAGGTGGAGCGCGGAAGCGTTGAGAAGAGAACGGGCAGTACCAGCACGACCACCGGGTACGTGCAGGCCGTGAGCCAGAGGCCCGCGAAGAGTCGCTGGCGGAAGCTCAGATGCTTGCTCAGTCCGACGAGCAGCACGGGCGTCTCGACCGCGACGCTCAGGAGGTAGCCGAGCGGGAGAAAGAGCCAGAGGTCGCCGGGCCGCGAAGTCGTGCGAGTCGGCTCAGGGGCCAGGTCGAATCCGAAAGCGCTGGCGCAGAGCAGAGCCAGAATCAGCGCGATGAAAAGGCAGCGCGACGAAGCGGCGACTAACGCGCGCGTGACGCCGCGGCGTCGAGCATTAGTTGAGTTGAGCGGTATCCTCGCCGTTCTCACTGTGCGGTTTAGCCTCGACTTAAAGCAGGCGGATGAGGAACGGGGCTTCCGCGAGGACGTGCGCCATCGCGAAGGTGAAGTAGATGTCGCGCGTCGTCGCGTAGTCGGCGGCGAAACCGACCCACAGCGCGAGCACGACGAGCGCCGCGCAGACGAGCGCCGCGCGCACGGTGCGCGGCCAGCCGCCGCGCGCCGATGCCAGCGGAATCCTGTCCGTCCGCCAAGCCTTCGAGCCGAGTCCGGCCAGGGGAATCAGCACGAGCCAAGCGCCGTAGTGAACCGTCTCCAGGAAGACGTGCGTGGCGACGAGCAGGCGGCTTGAGACGCCCGCGAGAAGTCCCGCGCCCGCGTGCTGGGTGATGCGCCAGGGCAGAGCACCCTCTTCGGGGAGGTTCGGCGCGTGCGCGAGCTGAGTCCACATCAGGACGAGTATGAGCGGCAGCGCGGCGAGGCAGAGGTGGTACGCGCCGCGCCAGCGCGGGCGCGTGCGTTTGAGCTGTCGGTCTAAGAACCAGAGCGCGACGAGCGGGTGAAGATAGACGAGGGCGAGGCCGAACCACGAAGGCGCGAGCCACGCGACGGCGCACAGCGCAAAGCCGACGGCGAAGACCCACGAGCGGTCACGCCGCAACTGCCGCGCGCGCAGGTGGACGAGCGCGCAGAGCCACAGCAGCAGCGCCGTCGTCCAGAGGGCCGCGCCCGCAGTCCAGCCCGCCTCGCTCAAGTACCAGGTCTGGCCCAGCGCGTAGAGGAGAACGTAACCGGCGGTGAGCGCCGCGACCCCGCCGAGTCCGACCGCGTAGAAGGGCCTCGACCTGCCCCAGCGCGCGGGCATGCGCGGGAGGAAGAAGCGGAACTCCATCCAGTTGTGCGGCCCGGCGAAGAGGAAGACCGTGGCGATTGAGAGTTGGAGCGGCCACCAACTGATCACCAGCGCGGCCAGCACGCAGAAGGCGAAGAAAGGCACGGCGAAGCGCGGCGCGAAAGCCGCTTCGCGCTTCGGTCGTGGGTGCGCGGGTGCGCGTGCGATCTCCTGCATCAGTTCGTTCCTCGGCCTACCGAGGCTGCTCCTGCTTCTGCTTCGGCAGGACGAGCGTGATCTCTCCGGCGTCGTCCGAGACTTCGACCTTGACCTGCCCGTATGCGCCCCACCACTGCAAGTCCTGAGTCAGAATCTTCGAGGTCAGCGAGCGCGCCACGGGCGGCGGGCCGGCGTTGGCGAAGGCGACGCCCACGCTCGCCCCGCAGAGCGCCAGCGCCGCGACGCAGAGCGCGGCAGGCCCGAACCTCTGCGCGCGCCCGCGTGAGCGCACGAAGCCCAGGCCGCCGAAGACGAAGGCCAGCGAGAGGAAGACGCCGGCGAGCATGGTCTGCGCGCCGCCCAAGTTGAAGGAGGTCAGTCCGGCGGCCTGCGTGTCGTCGCCGTCGAGGCCGGCCCTCATCTGCTGCCACACGGCGCGCGGTATCAAGAGCTTCGCTTCCGTGGCCTTGTCGTCCGGCGTGACCTTCATCTGCGTGGTGAAGGCCGATCTCTTCGGCCTGTCCTTGTCACGAATGGCAACGTCAGCGAGCGCGTTGACGGTCGTCGCCAGCAGCAACGCGGCGAGCGCGAGATAGTTGACACGGCGGTTCATCGTTTCTGTCTCCTCAAAAATTTCTTGAAGGCGAGCGCGCCCGGCGGGCGTCGGTCGTTTCGGTCTAATCCGGCGAGCTTGTCTCAAACGAATGGGAGCAGTCCCACGTATGAACGCTGCGGCGGGTTGGAACTTGCTCAGCGGGTGCGCCGCTCGAAAAGGTCGTCAGACGAACGTCTGATGAGTTCTAACGATAAATCGGATGTCCCTTAGGAACTGAAGAGGTGAGAAGAGAACGCTAAACCGGTGAGGAATAATCGGGGTGCTGAGATTCGAACTCAGGACCTTTCGCTCCCAAAGCGAACGCGCTACCAGGCTGCGCTACACCCCGCCATCTCAAATTCTCAAATCTGTAAGAGACCTGCATGATGCGCTGCATGACAGTTCTTACACAGAAGAATGCATTTTTGCAACTCTACAAGGATACGTTCCCAAGACCATCCTCTCATCGAGCGAAAGTTAGGGGCTTTTGCCTTCGAGTCTCGGTGATGAAGGTCAAGAGAGCAAGAATATTTATCAAAACCGCAGGCTTGGCATTTGCCCCCAAGCTCACTAACTGCCCGCAGGCGTCTTTCCTGACCTTGCTTTATGTTGTACGCGTTGTGGCAAGCGCCACATAGCCTACGTTTGTGGCCGTAAAACTTTGCCGGATTAGTTTCCCCGCAATGTCCGCACCTGTGAGGCTTTTGAGGATGCACGTAACCTGGGCCGAACGGTTTTTGTTTTAGTTGTAACCCATACTTACGAATCCAATACCGGGCATTAGTCGGTGAGGTGCCAACGGTCTTCGCTATCATCCTGAGGCTAAGCCCTTG